>NZ_JAHBOH010000001.1:2451107-3063884 GCF_018531375.1 Cellulomonas fulva
CGTGACGGTGCTGAACTCCGCGGACGTCGCCGACCCGGCGGCCGTGCTGCGCGAGCACACCACACCCGCCGCCCACCACGGCGTCGCGGTCGAGCTCGACGACGGCACGCTCGTCGTCTCCGACGGCACCGCCGACGAGCGCACCGGCGTCCGGGTGCTCGACGCGCACGGCGCGGAGCTCACCGCGTCCGACGCGTGCCCCGGCGTGCACGGCGAGGCCGTCGCGGCGGACGACGCGGTGGTCGTCGGGTGCGAGGACGGCGTCCTGGTGGTCCACGACGCGCAGGTCACGAAGGTCGACGCCCCCGACGCCTACGGCCGGATCGGCAACCAGGCGGGGCACGAGAGCTCCCCGATCGTCCTCGGCGACTACAAGAGCGACCCCGACGCCGAGCTCGAGCGGCCGACGCGCGTCGCGCTCGTCGACACGCGGGACGCCGCGCTGCGCCTGGTGGACCTGCCCGCGAGCTACACCTTCCGCTCGCTCGCGCGCGGCGACGACGGCGAGGCGATCGTCCTCGGCACCGACGGCGCGCTGCACGTGATCGACCCCGAGACCGGCGAGATCGTGCGCTCGGTCCCCGTGGTCGACGCGTGGCAGGAGCCCGAGGACTGGCAGCAGCCCCGCCCGGCCGTCCGCGTGCACGCGGGCACCGCGTACGTGACCGACCCCGCGGCGCGCGCGGTGCACGCCGTGGACGTGCAGACCGGTGAGGTGTGGCGCTCCGTCGAGCTCGACGTGGTGCCCAACGAGATCGCCGTGGTCACGGGCGACGTCCCGCCGTCCGCGCACGGCGGCGCGCTGCCCGACGAGCACGCGCACGACGAGCACGCGCACGACGAGCACGCGCACGACGAGCACGCGCACGAGAACGACTGACGGAGAGGCCCCCGATGCGTACCCCCATCCGCCGCGGCTCGCGCGCGGCCACCCCGATCGCGGCCGGCGCGCTGGCCGTCGGACTGCTCGCCGGCGCGTGCGCGGCGGGTGGGGCGTCCGCGCAGGACGACGACCGCGTGCACGTCGTCGTCTCCTCCTACCCGCTGCAGTACGTCGCCGAGCGCGTGGGCGGAGCGCGTGTCGACGTCGTGAACCTGACCCCGCCCTCGTCGGACCCGCACGGACTGGAGCTCACCGTCCGGGACGCCGCGGACCTGGCCGCCGCGGATCTCGTCGTGCACCTGCCGGGAGGCTTCCAGCCGGCCGCCGACGCGGCCGTGGCGGACGTCGAGCCCGGCCGGCTGCTCGACGCGACGGACGCGGCCGACCTGCGGGGCGAGGACCCGCACTTCTGGCTCGACCCGACGCGGCTGGCGGCGGTCGGCGACGCGGTCGCCGACCGGCTCGCGGCGATCGACCCGGACGCCGCGCCCGGCTACCGCGCGGACGCGGCCGTGCTCGCGGCCGACCTGGTCGCGCTCGACGAGCGGTACGCCGCGGCCCTCGCACCGTGCGCCGGCGCCACCCTCGTGACCTCGCACCAGGCGTTCGGGTACCTCGCCGAGCGGTACGGCCTGCACCAGGTCGGCGTGGTGGGCGTGGACCCCGAGGTCGAGCCGAGCCCGGCCCGGCTGCGCGAGGTCGCCGAGCTGGTGGAGCAGCACGGCGTGCGCACCCTCTACTTCGAGCGCGCCGCCGGCCCCGGGGTCACGTCCTGGCTGGCGGAGCGGGCGGGTGTCGGCACGGCCGTCATCGACCCCGTGGAGTCGCACGGCGAGGACGACCCGGACTACCTCGAGGCGATGGGGGCGAACCTCGACGCGCTCGTCGGCGGGCTCGCCTGCCAGGGCTGACTCAGCGCAGGACGCGGGTCCCGCTGCCGTCGTCGGGAGACAGGACCTCGCTGGACGCCGCGGTCACCGTCATGGACCGCAGCGTCAGGTGGCCCCGGTAGTGGGAGAGGAACGCCGTGTCCGTCGCGTCCCGGCCGGTCGCGATCCGCAGCATCGCGTCCCGGGGGGCCAGGCGGGTCGCGTCGAGCAGGTGCCACGCGCCGTCCACGTACGCCTCGGCGACCGCGTGGAAGTCCATCGGCTTGAGCCGCGGCGCGTACACCGAGACCAGCCGGGCCGGCACGTCGCACGCCCGCAGCAGCGCGACGACCAGGTGCGCGAAGTCCCGGCAGACGCCACGCCGCTTGAGGAGGGTGTCGGACGCGCCGTCGGTCGGCAGGCTCCCGCCCGACAGGTAGGTCACGTGCGAGGCCACCCACGTGACGACCGCGTCCATCAGCGCCGTGCCGTCGAGGCCGCGGAACTGGTCGCGCGCGAAGGCCAGGAGCCGGTCGGAGTCCGCGTACCGGCTGGGCCGGAGGTACTCGACGAGGTCGATGTCCTCGACCGGCGGGACGTCCGCCAGGCCGGCGACCGAGGCCTGGTAGTCGACGACGACGCGACCGGCGGGGGCGAGCACGCGGTGCAGGCGTGCGCCGTGCGCGGACTTGATCTCCAGCACGTCGAGCGGACCGTCCTCGTGGCGGACGACGAGCTGCTCCGTGCGGTCGTAGGCACCGTCCGCGACGGCGACGGCGAGGAACATCTCGAGCGGGGTGCGCACGTCGAGCGAGAGGTGGCAGGAGACGGTGCGCAGCACGGCCGGTGGTCCATTTCTCCGGCCGTCGGTGGCCGGTTTCCGCGAGGGGGCAGCGCAAGTGTGAGGCTCGCGCGGCCGTTCGACAAGCCCGTCGTCGAGCAGGTGCGAACCCGCAGGTCAGGGGGCTGTCGGGGGCCGTCGGGCGGGCCCGCGGAAGAGCTTCGAGGGCGTCGACGACGGTCGCGGCGACGAGCGCTGCGGTCGCGGGCGCGGCGCGCCGCTGCCACCATCGGACGATCGTGGTCGATGGCGCACCCGGCGCCGCCTCGGCCGCGGTCACCCGACGACCCTGAACCACCCCGCACCACACCACCCACCACCCCCCTGGTGAACGGCAGCGACACCCCCTGAACCCCCCGACGGGAGAGCCATGACGAGCATCGCGAGCGTGTCCGGCACCACCGAGGACGCCTGGGAGAAGGTCGCCCGCGTGGGCTTCGCCGTGAGCGGGCTGCTGCACCTGCTCATCGGGGTCCTCGCCTTCCAGCTCGCCTTCGGGGACTCGGGCGAGTCCGCGGACCAGTCGGGCGCCCTGTCCGCGGTTGCGGAGCAGCCGTTCGGCGCCGCGGTGCTCTGGATCTCCGTGGTCGGGTTCGTCGCGCTCGGTGCATGGCAGCTCGCGAAGGCCGTGCACGTCGGTCACACCCGGAGCGAGAGCTCGACCGGGGACCGGCTCAAGGCGGTCGGCCGCGCCGTCGTCTACCTCGCCCTCGCCGTCGCGGCGTTCGGGTGGGCGACCGGTGGCGGCTCCTCGAGCAAGAACCAGACGCAGGGCCTGACCTCGGACCTGCTCAAGATGCCCGGCGGGCAGCTCCTGGTCGGCGCGATCGGCGTGGCGGTGGTCGCCGTCGGCGTCTACCACGTGGTCAAGGGCTGGCGGGAGAAGTTCCTCGAGGACCTCAAGGGCCTCCCGCGCGGCCAGGCCGGCCGCGGGACGCGCTGGGCCGGGAAGATCGGCTACGTCGCGAAGGGTGTGGCCCTCGCGGTGGTCGGCGGCCTGTTCGTCGTCGCGGCCGTGCAGCACGACGCGTCGGAGGCCTCCGGGCTGGACGGGGCGATGCACACGCTGAAGGAGTCGCCGGCGGGCCCGGTGCTCCTGGCGCTCGTCGCCGTCGGCCTCATGGCGTTCGGCGTCTACTGCTTCGTCCGCGCGCGGTACGGGCGCCTCTGACGCTCGTCGAGCCGCTCCTGCGTCGGGTCGGGCTCACCGGCCCCGGCGCAGGACGTCGCGCAGCGACGGGACCACGACGCCCTCGTCGGCCATGACCGCGCGGGTGCGCCGGCGGGTGGTCAGGACGCCACCGACGCCCAGCACCCACAGGCCCAGGAGCGAAGCGAACGCGGCCCGGTACGCGTCGAGCGAGTACGTCGTCGCGCCCGCGGGGGAGAGGGCCTGCAGGACCACCCCGACGACGAGCACGGCGACCACGGTCGAGGTGAACCCGCCGGTGTTGACGAAGCCGGACGCGGTCCCGATGCGGTCCGCGGGCGTGAACGTGCGGGCGTAGTCCATCCCGACGAGCGACACGGGTCCGCCGGCACCGATGACGGCGCAGAACACGACGAGCTGCCACATCGGCCGCGGCGTCGTGGGCACCAGGAGCGCGACCCACGCGACGAGGGTGAGCGTGCACGAGCCGAGCACCACCCACGACCGCCGCAGCGGGTGGCGTCCGGTGAACCGCCCGACGAGCGGGCCTGCGGCCATCGCGGACACGGTGAGGACGGTCAGCAGCGTCCCGGCCTCCGCCCGCGTGCGACCCTGCGCGGTGACGAAGAACGGCACGCCCCACAGCAGGGAGACCACGTTGGCGCTGAACGGCGTCGCGAAGTGGCTCCACCAGCCGAGCCGGGTCCCCGGCGGCCCCGCGGCGGTCCGCACGGCGCGCAGGAAGGAGCTCTCGCCCGGCGCGGTCCGGCCGGCCGCGGCGGGCTCGCGGACCCCCAGGAACGCCCCGCACGTCGCGAGCGCACCCACGACGGCGAGCGTGCCGAACGCGGGTGTCCAGCCGTGCGAGTGCAGCAGCCAGGCCAGCGGGATGGCCGACGCGAGCTGGCCGGACTGGCCGATCAGGCCGGTGAGCTGGACCAGCACCGGGATCCGGCGCGGCGGGAACCACAGCCCGACCAGCCGCACCGCCGAGATGAAGATGCCCGCGTCGCCGGCCCCGATGAGCACCCGCGCGAGCAGTGCTGCCGGGACCGAGTCGGCGAACGCCAGGACCAGCTGACCGGTCGCCATGACCGCGGACCCGCCGGCGATCACGGCGCGGGAGCCGAACCGGTCCAGCAGGCGCCCGGCGGGCAGCTGCAGCGCGGCGTAGACGACGAGCTGGACCACCGAGAACATGGACAGCGCGGTGGCGCTGAGCCCGAACCGCTCGATCGCGTCGACGCCGGCGACCCCGAGCGCGGTCCGGTGGAGCACCGCGACGAAGTAGGCCGCGACGGCGGCCACGTAGACGACCACCGCACGGTGCGACGACGACGGCACGGGCTGCCGCTGGTCGCTCATCGGGTGCTGGTCCGTCCTTCCGGCGCCCACGACGAGCACCGTCCACCCACCCTACGACGCCCGGGCGGCCCCGCCGCCCGCACGACGAAGGCCCCGACCAGACGTGCTGGTCAGGGCCTTGTGGAGCTCCCCCGACTGGACTCGAACCAGTAACCCTTCGATTAACAGTCGAATGCTCTGCCAATTGAGCTACGGGGGATCGCGCTGCAGAACTCTAGCAGCCGATCGGGGGTGGTCCCGACCACCGGGACCCGCGGGCGGCGACGGTCAGGCGCGCAGCCCCGCCGCGGCGCGGACCTGCTCCTCGGCCTCGTCGACCGCGTGCGCGACCGCAGGGTCGGCGAGGTCGACGCCGTCGTCGGCGATGACCTGCGTGAAGAGCTCGCCGTCCTCGTCGCGCCGCAGCGCCACGCGCGCCTGCCCACCCGCGGGGAGGTTCACCGTCGCGGCGTGGACCACCGACTGCTGCACCCGCTCCCGGAAGGTCTGCGAGAACGTGACGGACGTGCGGTCGGTGCCGAACCGGAACGCGTCCGAGGCGCCCCAGACCCAGCGCACCGTCAGCGTCCTGGTCTCCGGGTCGAGAGAGCCGCGGTCGACGTCGGCCCACGGCGTGCGCACCCCGGCCTCGTCGGACAGCACGTGCAGCGCGAGCCGCGACGCGGCCACGCGCCGGCCGTCGGTGAGCGTGGCGGCCACCAGGACGCGGTCGCCGCGCCGCAGCCCGAGCCGTCGGCGGTCGTCGGCGGTCAGCGCACGGGCGGGGGAGAAAGCGGCCACCGCCTCACGGTACCGGCCCGCGACCGGGACACCGTGGCCCGGCGAGCGGTCGCGCCGTGCCGGACCCGGACAAGGGTGATGACCCCGGCGCCCAGGGTCGCTACCGTCCAGGCATGGACGGACGGATCGGGCACAACGCGATCGACCGCCTGGTCACGCGCCGTCTCCGCGGCATCGAGTGGGGCAGGTGGGGCTTGAACCCACGACCGACGGATTATGAGTCCGCTGCTCTGACCGGCTGAGCTACTGCCCCTCGGCGCCGCCCAGGGTAGCGGTCCGGGACGTCCGCCGACCGCGGCGCGGCCCCGTCGCGCAACGCCGGCCGAGGGCGCCCCGGGGAGGCGGTTGCCGACGGCACCCAGCGCGGGTCCTGGGGCTTGTGCCGGATCTCTCCCGGTTCGGTGCGTCCGAAATTCACCCGTATGCCCGTGGTCTCTCACGGGTTGCTTCTTGCACAGGTGTCCAGTTTCGGGCATAGTTCTGACTTGTCAGCGACAACGGCAAACCCTCCGCAAGGGGGGGACGCAAAGCCACGGGACCCACGCAGGTCAGCCGAGCTACCGAACGACAGGAGTCGATCATGGCGATCACCACCCCCCACACGGAGACCCCGCTGCAGCAGGGCGCCCTGCTCACCCCCGGCGAGGTCGCGGTCCTCTTCCGCGTCGACCCCAAGACGGTCACGCGCTGGGCCCAGGCCGGCAAGCTCTCGGCGGTCCGCACCCTCGGCGGTCACCGCCGCTTCCACGAGGCCGAGGTCCGTCAGCTCCTGCAGGGCGTCCCGCAGCAGCGCGTCGGCGAGTGACCGATCGCGGCACCCGCCGCACGCGTCCTTCGACGAAGGGCCGGTGACCACAGGTCACCGGCCCTTCGCGCGTCCGCGGCCGGGTGTCCCGAGGTGCGGCCCGCGCCGCGGAGCCCGACCCGGACGTGCGAGGATTCTCGGCATGGCGATGCGAGAGATCCGGACCGTCGGCGACCCCGTGCTGCGCACCCCGTGCGACCCCATCACGACGATCGACGAGCGTGTCCGCTCGCTCGTCGAGGACCTGCTCGAGACGGTCGACACCGACGGCCGTGCGGGGCTGGCCGCCAACCAGATCGGCGTCGGTCTGCGGGCCTTCTCGTGGAACATCGACGACGAGATCGGCTACGTCCTCAACCCCCGCATCGTGGAGCTCTCGGAGGACGAGTACCAGGACGGTGACGAGGGCTGCCTGTCCGTCCCGGGCCTGTGGTTCCCGACGAAGCGCGCGTGGTACGCCCGCGTGGTCGGCACGGACCTGGACGGCAAGGAGGTCGTCGTCGAGGGCACCGAGCTCATGGCGCGTTGCCTGCAGCACGAGGTCGACCACCTGGACGGCATGCTCTACCTGGACCGCCTCGAGCGGTCGGTGCGCAAGAAGGCGATGCGCGCGATCCGCGAGCAGCTCTGACCCCGGGGATCGGCGGCACGCGGCGTCCCGTCCGGCCGCGACGCTTGGCGGACGACGTGCTCGTCGTGCATGCTGGGCCTGTACGCCGCGAGAACCGTGCGCTCCGTGCAGTGGGACGAGGTCGTTGGGGAAGGCGAACCTCGAGCCGCTGATGGAGGACGACATGGCAGGTGCGATCACCCGCGGTGTGCTTTTCGTGCACTCTGCACCCCGCGCGCTGTGCCCCCACGTGGAGTGGGCGGCAGGCAACGTGCTGGGTCAGCGGCTCAGCCTCGACTGGACCGAGCAGCCCGCCGGGCCCGCGTTCTTCCGCGCGGAGCACTCCTGGCAGGGCGCCCCGGGCACGGGGGCGCGGCTCGCGTCCGCGCTGCGTGGCTGGGCGCACCTGCGCTACGAGGTCACGGAGGAGGCCAGCCAGGGCGTCGACGGGGCGCGGTGGAGCCACACCCCGGAGCTCGGCATCTTCCACGCCGCCACGGACGCCCACGGCAACGTGGTGGTCCCCGAGGACCGCATCCGCGCGGCGCTCGAGCACGCCGAGGACGCTGTCCGGCTGCGCCAGGAGCTCGACCTCGCGCTGGGCCAGGCCTGGGACGACGAGCTGGAGCCGTTCCGCTACGCCGGCGCGGGGGCTCCCGTGCGGTGGCTGCACCGCGTCGGCTGACGCCCCGGCGGCTGTGCCGTTGTCTCCTGGCACTGCCTTTGTCTCCTGTGCGCTCCTGACCAGGCGAGACGCGCGCACCAGGGCGTCCCGGTCTGCGCTATTTTGCCCCCTTCTGCACATCGGTGGGAGCGCTTCCGCGCGCCCGCCGCGACTGAAGGGACACACCGCATGCCCGAGTTCCCCGAGCTCACCGACTGGCTCACGGCGCAGCCCGAGCTCTTCGAGACCAAGAAGAAGCTCTTCGGCAAGAGCGTGATCCACAAGCCGTCGGGCGAGAAGGTCGTCGAGGGCTACCGGTACTTCCGGTCGAGCATCGACGAGCTCACGGCCGCGTTCGAGAGCGGCGACCTGGCCGCGGTGCAGGCGCTCGAGTACGCCCTGGACGAGGACGGCGACCCCGACACCAGCGCGGTCGCGCTGCTGCTCGCCTACACCAAGAACGGCGCGTTCCTCGCGGCCCAGCCGGAGGAGTACCAGGACTACGTGCCGGTGCGCGTGCGTGAGCCGCGCTTCTTCCCCGGCTCGGTCGCGCTCGTCGACGAGCTCGACCAGACGAGCTGACGGCGGTCCGCTGACGCGAGCACGGTCCCGCGCTCGGCGCGCGGGACCGTGCTCGTGACGTCGGCGGGTACGGGCTGCGGGGCCTGCGGGCGTCGCCCCTCAGGCGGAGGTGACCACCAGGGCCACGTTGTGGCCGCCGAAGCCGAACGAGTTGTTGATCGCGGCCACGTCGCCCGCGGGCAGCGCGCGCGGCTGGTCGCGGACCAGGTCGAGCACCAGCTCCGGGTCCGGGTTCGCGACGTTGATGGTGGGCGGTGCCTGACGCTCGTGCAGTGCGAGCACCGTGAAGATGGTCTCGAGCGCGCCGGCGCCCCCCAGCAGGTGCCCGGTCATCGACTTGGTCGCCGAGAGCGCCACGTGGTCGGCGTCCTCGCCCAGCACGCCGCGGACCGAGCGCGCCTCGATGAGGTCGCCCACCACGGTCGAGGTCGCGTGCGCGTTCACGTGGACCACGTCCGTCGCGTCGACGCCCGACTCGCGCAGCGCGGACCGCATGGCGCGGATCTGGCCGTCGCCGCTCGGCTCCGGCGAGGTGATGTGGTAGCCGTCGGCGGAGAGCCCGACCCCGGCGATCCGTGCGTAGACGCGCGCCCCGCGGGCGGCCGCGTGCTCGGCGCTCTCGAGCACGACGATGCCGGCGCCCTCGCCGATCACGAACCCGTCGCGGTCGACGTCGTAGGGACGCGAGGCGCCCGTGGGGTCGTCGTTGCGCAGCGAGAGCGTGCGGGACGCCGCGAACGCGGCGATGGGCATGGGGTGGATCGTGGCCTCGGTGCCGCCCGCGATCACCACGTCCGCGCGGCCCGCGCGGATCATGTCGACCCCGTAGCCGATCGCCTCGGCGCCGGAGGCGCACGCGGACACCAGCGCGTGCGCACCGGCCTTCGCGCCGAACTCGAGCGACACGTAGGCCACGGGGGAGTTGGGCATGAGCATGGGGACGGTCATCGGCAGGACGCGGCGGGCGCCCTTCTCCCGCAGGACGTCCCAGCCGTCGAGCGTGGTCCAGATGCCGCCGATGCCGGAGGACACCACGGCGCCCAGGCGCTCGCCGTCGATCTCGGGCGAGCCCGCGTCGGACCACGCCTCGCGCGCCGCGATGATCGCGTACTGCGCCGAGGGGTCCATGCGCTTGAGCTCCGGACGCTCGAGGACGTCCGCCGGCTTGACCTTGATGGTGGCCGCGAACTCGACGGGGATGCCGTACTGCGCGGACCAGTCCTCCTCGAACGGGCGGGCGCCGGACTCGCCGGCGAGCGCGGCGGCCCAGGTGCTCGTGACGTCGCCACCGAGCGGGGTGGTGGCGCCCAGGCCGGTGACGACGACCTCGGTCGTGTGGCTCATCGGTGCTCCAGTGTCAGGTGCCGTCGGTGTCAGGTGTGCCGTCGGTGCGGGCAGGACGTGCGGTGGGGACGCGGTGGTCCCCGCCGGCCCACCCCGGCGTCCGCGCGGGGCGGACGGGGCGGGCCGGCGTGAGGATCAGGACTGCGCGCCCGCGATGAAGCTCACCGCGTCGCCGACCGTGGCGAGGTTCTTGACCTCGTCGTCGGGGATGCGGACGTCGAACTTCTCCTCGGCGAGCGTGACGATCGTCATCATCGAGAGCGAGTCGATGTCCAGGTCGTCCGTGAACGACTTCTCGGGCTGGACCGCGTCGGCCGGCAGACCGGTCTCCTCGCTGACGATCTCGGCCAGACCGGCCAGGATCTCCTGCTCGCTGTACGCCATGGGTGTCTCCTTTGTCGGACGTGCGGGGTCGGACGAACGGTACAGCCGGACGGCCGCACCGGGCGGTAGGGGGTCGTGTCAGGGGAGCACGACGACCTGGGCCGCGTAGACCAGACCGGCACCGAAGCCGATCTGCAGGGCGAGCGCCCCGGAGGGCACCTGGCCCTCGCGCAGCAGCCGCTCCGTGGCCAGGGGGATCGAGGCCGCGGACGTGTTGCCGGTGTCGGCGATGTCGCGGCCGACCACCACGGACTCGGGCAGCTTCAGCTGCTTGATCATCTGGTCGATGATCCGCATGTTGGCCTGGTGGGGGATGAACGCCTCGATGTCGTCGGCGGTCACGCCCGCGGCGTCGAGCGCCTTCTGCGCGACGGGAGCCATCTGCCACACCGCCCACTTGAAGACGGACTGGCCCTCCTGACGCAGCGTCGGCCAGCCCGCGCCGTTCTGCGTCTCCTTCCAGGAGTGCGTCTGCCGGATCGCCTGCGCCTGGCCGCCGTCCGAGCCCCAGATCGTCGGGCCGATGCCGGGTGTGTCCGAGGGGCCGACGACGACCGCGCCGGCGCCGTCGCCGAGCAGGAAGGAGATCGACCGGTCCGTCGGGTCGACGAAGTCGCTCATCTTCTCGGCGCCGATGACGAGCACGTGGCGCGCGGTGCCGGCCCGGACGAGCGCGTCCGCCTGGCCGATGCCGTAGCAGTACCCGGCGCACGCGGCCGAGATGTCGAACGCGGCCGCCGGCGTGGCGCCGATGCGGTCGGCGACGATCGCGGCACCCGCGGGCGTCTGGTGGAAGTAGGTGACCGTGGACAGGATCACGGCGTCGATGTCCGCGGCGGTCAGCCCGGCGTTCGCGATCGCCTGCCGGGCCGCCGCCTCCGCGAGGTCCAGCACGTCGGAGTCCGCACCGGCGCGGGCGCGGGTGATGATGCCGGTGCGCTGCCGGATCCACTCGTCGGAGGAGTCGATCGGGCCCGCGATCTCGTCGTTGGTGACCAGGTTCTCGCCGCGGACCCCGCCGATCCCGAGGATGCGGGTGTGGGCGGGCCCGGTGGCCTGCGTGAGGGTGGGACGGGTCACGACGACTGCTCCTGGCTGCTCGCGGACGGGACGGCGCCGGCCGGTGTGCCCGCGTGGCGGCGCACGAGG
Source organism: Cellulomonas fulva (assembly GCF_018531375.1). Classification (NCBI taxonomy): domain Bacteria; kingdom Bacillati; phylum Actinomycetota; class Actinomycetes; order Micrococcales; family Cellulomonadaceae; genus Cellulomonas; species Cellulomonas fulva. The sequence goes on from NZ_JAHBOH010000001.1 coordinate 2,462,534, forward strand.
TCGCGCGCGGCGTCCAGGTCGGCGGGGGTCTTGACGGCGACCGTCTCGACCCCGGGCAGCGTACGCCGGGCCAGGCCCGTGAGCACACCACCGGGCGCGACCTCGAGCAGCCCCGTCACGCCGAGCTCGAGCAGCGTGGCGCAGCACAGGTCCCAGCGCACGGGGTTGGCCACCTGGGCCACGACGAGGTCGAGCGCGCGCGCCCCGGAGGGGACCACCGAGCCGTCGGAGTTGGTGAGGAGCCGGACCGCCGGATCGCCCGGCGTGACGCCGGCGGCGGCCGCGCGCAGCTCCGCGACGGCGGGTGCCATGTGCTCGGTGTGGAACGCACCGGCGACCTGCAGGGGCACCACGCGCGCACGGGCCGGCGGCGCGGCGGCGAACGCGGCCAGCGCCTCGAGCGTCCCGGCGGCGACCACCTGGCCGCCCCCGTTGACGTTGGCGGGCACCAGGCCGTGGCTCGCGAGTGCCGCGAGCACCTCCTCGGGGTCGCCGCCCAGGACCGCGCTCATGCCCGTCGGCGTGACGGCCGCCGCTCGGGCCATCGCCGAGCCCCGGACCGCGACGAGCTGCAGCGCCTCCTCGTCGGACAGGACGCCGGCGACGGCGGCCACGGCGAGCTCCCCGACGGAGTGCCCGGCGGTCACGTCGACGCTCGTCGCCACGCCCGCGCCCAGCGGCGCGTCGGGCGCCAGGTCGAGCACGGCGCGCAGGCTCGCGAGGGCCGACGCGACCAGCAGGGGCTGGGCGACGGCCGTGTCGCGGATGGTGTCCGCGTCCGACGTGGTGCCGTGCGCGGCCAGGTCGAGGCCCGTGGCCTGCGAGGCCCGGCCGATCGACTCGGCGACGGCGGGCAGCTCGAGCCAGGGGCTGAGCATGCCGGGGGACTGGGCACCCTGACCGGGGCAGGCGACGACGAGCACGCGTCCACTCTGCCGTCCGCGCGGCGCCCGACCCGGTCGCGGCGGGCACCAAGGTCGCCGCGGGCTGTTGTGCGTGTCCTACAAACGCACCGGACCGCGCGGCGGCCCTCGGACGCCGTCAGGTCGCGTCGAGGCGGCCGACGGCCAGCGCGGTCTGCAGCACGTAGGACTCCCGGGCGTCGAGCGGGTCCCAGCCGGTGACGTCGGCGACGCGCTTGAGGCGGTACCGCACGGTGTTCGGGTGCACGTACAGCGAGCGGGCCGCGGCCTCCAGGGAGCGCCCGGTCCCCAGGTACGCCGAGATCGTCTCGAGCAGGGCGCCCTGGCTCGCGGCGAGCGGCTCGTACGCCTGCACCACGAGCGTGCGGCGCGCCGTGGCGTCGCCGACGAGCACGCGCTCGGGGAGCAGGTCGTCGGCCAGCACCGGCCGCGGCGCCTGGGGCCATGCCGCCGCGGCCTGCAGCCCGGCGAGGGCCGCCCGCGCCGACCGTGCGCTGTCCGTGAGGTCCTGCACCACGGGCCCGATCACCACGGGGCCTGGGCCGAAGCGCGGCATCAGCGACGTCGCGGCGGCGCGCAGGTCGCCCTCGCCGCCCAGGAAGACGACGAGGCGGTCGCCCTGGATCCCGACCAGCGCGTCGTCGGCGGCCCGGCGGGTCGCGCGCCGCAGGTCGGCGGCCCGCACCTCGTCGATCGCGGTCGCGGAGGTGCCGACCAGCACGAGCGTCGAGCCGCGACCGCTCCAGCCGAGCGCCGCGACGCGGGAGCGCACCGAGTCGTCCACGTCGCCGCGCACCAGGGAGTCGACGACGAGCGCCTCGAGGCGCGCGTCCCACGCACCGCGGACCTCCGCGGCCCGGGCGTAGACCTCCGCGGCCGAGAACGCGACCTCGCGCGAGTAGAGCAGCACGGCCTCGCGGAGCTCGCGCTCGTCGCCGGGCGCCGCCAGCCGGTCCGCGTGGCTCTCCACGACGTCCACCACGACGCGCACCAGGTGGAGCGTGTGCTGCAGCGAGATCGACCGGGTCAGCTCCGGCGGCGCGGACGCAAAGATGTCGCCCACCCCGTGCGGGGGCCGGGAGGGGTCCGCGAACCAGGCGATGAACGCGCTGATGCCCGCCTGGGCGACCAGGCCGACCCACGAGCGGTCCTCCGCCGGCAGCGCGCGGTACCAGTCGAGGTCCTCGTCGAGCCGTCGCATCGCCGCCGCCGCGAGCAGGCCCGCGCCCTCACGCACCCGCCGCTGCGTCTCGGGGGTGCCACCGTGCACGGTGGTGGCGCCGGCGCGGACCGAGCGACCCGCGGCACGCGAGGACGTGCCCGACGAGGGCGCGGCCGACGAGGTGGGGGTGGCCGGGGGGACGGCGCCCGATGCGTCGGCACCGGCGTTCGCAGCGGGCATGGGGTGAGCATAGGGCGGCCGGTTGTGGGAAGTCGACAAAGTCCGCGCGCGCTCGCGGCGACGCTCCAGCCGGCGACAGCGGCCTCGCGACGGGGCCCCGTCGGCGCGCGGTGGTGCCCCGGCGGGGCCGCGATGGGTCCCGCGAGACCGCCGTCGCAGGGTGCGTCGGCGCCGCAGAGGCTAGGGTCGCTGCATGGCTCTGCTGCCCCGCCTGAGACAGCTCATGCGCCGACCGTCGTCCGCGTCGCGTGTCGGAGCGCGCCGACCGACCAGCACGGCTCGGCGCGGAGACACGCTGCACGAGGACGCCCTGCGGTCGATGCTGAGCGACGACCCCAACAACGTGCGCGCCTTCGCGGCCCTCGCGGAGATCGTCCGCCGCCGCGCTGCGGACGCCGGCCCGGACGGCGACCCGCTGACCGCGCCGCAGGACGAGCACGAGCGTCAGCGAGCCGCTGACCTGGCCGTGTGGTCGCTGGGCGAGGAGCTCGCCGGCAACCCCCGCGCCTGGTACCCGCTGATCGAGGTCGCCCGGCTCTCGGTGCGGGACGACCACGAGGGGACGCTGCGCCGGCTCACCACGGCCGCCGAGCGCGACCCCTCCGGCAGCGCGCTGGTGGAGGCGCTGTCGCTGCTGCGCGAGGCGGGCCAGCCCGTCGACGCGCTCGGTCTCGGGGTGGGCCACTGGCGCCCGCGCGAGCACGACCCGGAGGTGGCGCGCCAGCTCGTCCTCGCCGCGATCGAGGCCGACCGCCCGCTCGAGGCCAAGCAGTACGTGGCCAACCTGGAGCTCTACCCGGACCAGGCGGCGATCAGCGGCCTGCGGGACGAGCTGACGCACGTCGTGGCCGAGGCACAGCAGGCGATGCCCGGGACCTGACCCCGGCCCGGAGTCGGCGAGCGCGCTCGTCGGACCGCACGCAGCCAGTCAGCCCGGACGGAGAAGGGGCCGACGACCACCGGTCGTCGGCCCCTTCCGCGTCGGCGCGACGCCTCGGGTCAGCTCTCGCCGCCCGCGTTGCCGGACGTGCCGGCCGTGACGTCGTGCAGGCGGTAGCGCTCGATCGCCTGGGCGGGGGCCTCCGGGGCCACCGCGCCCGTGCGGGCCAGCTGCTGCAGCACGCGCACCACGGTCGACGGGCCGTCGATCTTGAAGTGCCGGCGTGCGGCCGCCCGGGTGTCGGAGAAGCCGAAACCGTCGGCGCCGAGCGTCGCGTACGTGCCGGGGATCCACGCCCGCACCTGGTCGGGGACCAGGTGGTCGTAGTCGGTCGTCGCGACGAACGGCCCCTCCGCGCCCTGGAGCTTCTGCGTCAGGTAGGCCTGGCGCGGCTCCTCGCCCGGGTGGAGGTACGCGTGCTCCTCGGCCGCCAGACCGTCGCGCCGCAGCTCGTTCCACGAGGTGACGGACCAGACCGCGGCGCGCACGCCCCAGTCCTCGGCCAGGAGCTGCTGCGCCTCGAGCGCCCACGGCACCGCGACGCCCGACGCCAGGATCTGGGCGCGCGGCCCGTCGCCCTCGGCCGGCTTGAGCAGGTAGATGCCCTTGAGGATGCCCTCGACGTCGACGCCCTCGGGCTCGACGGGCTGGACGATCGGCTCGTTGTACACCGTGAGGTAGTAGACGACGTCGCGGTCGCGCCCGCCGTTGTCCTCGGCGTACATCCGGTCGATGCCGTCCTTGACGATGTGCCGGATCTCGTACCCGTACGCCGGGTCGTAGTGCACGACGTGGGGCATCGTGCCCGCCAGCAGCGGCGAGTGGCCGTCGGCGTGCTGCAGGCCCTCGCCCGTCAACGTCGTCCGCCCGGCCGTCGCGCCGATGAGGAACCCGCGCGCCATCTGGTCGCCGGCGGCCCAGAACTGGTCGCCGGTGCGCTGGAACCCGAACATCGAGTAGTAGAAGTAGAACGGCACCAGCGGCTCGGAGTGCGTCGCGTAGGACGTGCCGACGGCCTGGAAGGCCGACGCGGAGCCGGCCTCGTTGATGCCGGTGTGCATGATCTGCCCGGACTCGGACTCCTTGTAGCTCAGCATCAGGTCGCGGTCGACCGCGAGGTAGTGCTGGCCCACGGTGTTGAAGATCTTCGCCGAGGGGAAGATCGAGTCCAGGCCGAACGTGCGGGCCTCGTCGGGGATGATCGGCACCAGGCGGTGGCCGAACTCCTTGTCCTTGAGCAGGTCCTTGAACAGGCGCACGAGCGCCATCGTCGTGGCGACCTCCTGCGTGCCCGAGCCCTTCGCGAGGCCTTCGTACTTCTCCGCCGGGGGAGTCGTCACGGGCTTGTGCGTCGCGCGCCGCTCCGGGACGAACCCGCCGAGCTGGCGGCGCCGCTCGAGCATGTACTGGATCGCCTCGTCCTCCGTGCCCGGGTGGTAGTACGGCGGGACGTAGGGGTTCTCCTCGAGCTGCGCGTCCGTGAACGGGATGTGCAGCGTGTCGCGCAGCGTCTTGAGGTCGTCGATCTTGAGCTTCTTCATCTGGTGCGTGGCGTTGCGCCCGGCGAAGCCGGAGCCCAGGCCGTAGCCCTTGATGGTGTGCGCCAGGATGATCGTCGGCTGCCCGGTGTGCTCGCGCGCGCTCTTGTAGGCGGAGTAGATCTTGCGGTAGTCGTGCCCGCCGCGCTTCAGCGCCCAGATCTCGTCGTCCGTCATCTTCTCGACGAGCTGCTTGGTCCGGGGGTCCCGGCCGAAGAAGTGCTCGCGGATGAAGGCGCCGTTCTCGGCGCGGTAGGTCTGGAAGTCGCCGTCGGGCGTGGTGTTCATCAGGTGCACCAGCGCGCGGTCCTTGTCGGCGTTGAGCAGGGTGTCCCACTCGCGGCCCCAGATGACCTTGATGACGTTCCAGCCCGCGCCCCGGAACTCGGCCTCGAGCTCCTGGATGATCTTGCCGTTGCCGCGGACCGGGCCGTCGAGCCGCTGCAGGTTGCAGTTCACGACGAAGGTCAGGTTGTCGAGGTTCTGCTGCGCCGCGAGGTGGATCAGGCCGCGGGACTCGGGCTCGTCCATCTCCCCGTCGCCCAGGAACGCCCAGACGTCCTGCTGGCTCGTGTCCTTGATGCCGCGGTTGTGCAGGTAGCGGTTGGTCCACGCCTGGTAGATCGCGCCGGACGGGCCCAGGCCCATCGAGACGGTCGGGAACTCCCACAGGTCCGGCGCGAGGCGCGGGTGCGGGTAGGACGGCAGGCCGCCCCCGGGGTGGGAGAGCTCCTGGCGGAAGCCGTCGAGCTGGTGCTCGCTGAGCCGGCCCTCGAGGAAGGCGCGGGAGTACACGCCGGGGGAGGCGTGGCCCTGGAAGTAGACCTGGTCGCCGCCGCCGGGGTGGTCCTTGCCGCGGAAGAAGTGGTTGAGGCCCACCTCGTACAGCGTCGCCACGGACGCGTACGACGAGATGTGCCCACCGACCCCGATGCCGGGACGCTGCGCGCGCGTGACCATGACGGCCGCGTTCCACCGGTTCCAGGAGCGGTAGCGCCGCTCGATGACCTCGTCGCCGGGGAAGTACGGCTCGTTGTGCACCGCGATGGTGTTGACGTACGGGGTGTTCAGCGACGCGGGGATCGCGACGTTCTTCTCCCGCGCGTGGCGCAGGAGGCTCATGAGGACGTACCGCGCGCGCGGCCCGCCCTTCTCGTCGATGAGGCCGTCGAGCGACTCCACCCACTCCCCGGTCTCCTCGGGGTCGATGTCCGGTACCTGGCTGAGCAGGCCGCCGATGAGCGGGCCTGTCTCGTCGATCTGAGCCACCAGTGCTCCTCGCCTCTCGTCCGCGCGCGGGCCCGGTAGGCCTCGGCGCACATCGTCGGCCCGGCCAGGTTCCGGCGCGGCTGGTTGCCGCGCGGGCCGGGTGCGGGTAGTCGCCCCATTCTCGGACCCCCGAGGGCGGAAAGTCACACGGAGGTCATGCCTTGGGCACGTGACGTCGGCGACACCGGCCCCTCGGAGGGCCGGCCCCGCGCGGTCCCGAGCCGACCCGGAGGTGGCCCGGACCCGACCCAGACCCCGCGCGGCCGCCGCGCTGCGGGCCGCCCGCTGGGCTCGTCGGACGAACTGGTGCCCGCACTCTTGCCAGGTGGCGCCGGGTGCGGTGGGCTAGGTTGTGCGGACATCGGCAGCTCGTCCCGACGGGGGACGGCACGACGAAGGGATCGGTCGGGACGTGTCAGCCAGTACGGACGGCGCCGCACAGTCGGTGGTGCGTCTGGGGTTCGCCTCGGGACAGGTGATCCAGGAGTTCGGCTACGACGACGACGTCGACGACGCGCTGCGCGCGGCGATCGAGGGCGTCACGGGTAGCGACCTCGTCGACGAGGACTACGACGACGTGACCGACGGGGCCATCATCTGGTTCCGCGACGACGACGGCGACCTCACCGACTTCCTGGTCGACGCGATGACGGTGCTGGAGGACAACGGGCCGATCTGGGTCCTGACGCCGAAGTCCGGCCGCTCGGGCCACGTCACGCACTCGGACATCGAGGAGGCCGCGACCACGTCCGGCCTGCACGCCATGACCACGTTCGCGGTCGCTCCCGACTGGTCGGCCACCCACCTCGGCACGCGCGGCCGCGGCAAGTGAGCCAGGGGTCGCACGCGCTCGTCGTCGGCGAGCCCGCTCCCGACCTGACGCTCCCGGACACGCACGGGACCCCGGTCTCGCTCGCCGGGCTGCGCGGTGGCCCGGTCGTGCTCGTGTTCGTCCCGTTCGCGTTCTCGGGGACCTGCACGGGCGAGCTGTGCGAGCTGCGGGACAACATCGCGGACTTCCAGGAGGCCGGTGTGCATTTGGCCGTCATCTCCTGCGACCCCATGTTCTCCCTGCGCGCCTGGGCGGAGAAGGAGGGCTACGCGTTCGACCTCCTCTCCGACTTCTGGCCGCACGGCGAGGTCGCGCGGGCCTACGGCGTCTTCGACGAGGCGAGCGGACACGCGCTGCGCGGATCGTTCCTGATCGACGCCGAGGGCGTGCTGCGCTGGAGCGTCGTCAACCCGCGCGGCGAGGCCCGGCCGCTCGCCGCCTACCGCGAGGCGCTCGCCTCGCTCTGAGGTCGTCCCGGGCGCGGGTCGCCACGGGTCGGCGCGGCACGACCAGCCGCTAGGCTGTGCCCCCGTCGCAGGGACGCAGGGCGTCCGTGCACGGGGCCTGTAGCTCAGCTGGTCAGAGCACCGCGCTTACACCGCGGGGGTCGCCGGTTCGAACCCGGCCGGGCCCACCCGAGCGGCGAGGAGGCAGGTGTCGATGGACCGCGTGAGCACGCCGCAGCGCCCGTCGTCGAGCACGAGCGCGTCGCTGCGCCTGTCCGCGGTCGGCGTCCGTCCCGTGAAGTCCTTCGCAGGGGTCGCTGCCCGGTCCGCGGTCATCGAGCGGCAGGGGCTGCGGGGCGACCGGCGGTGGATGCTCGTCGACGACGCGGGGGACACCGTCACCGCGCGCGAACTGCCGCGGATGCTGGAGGTCACGGCGGTGCCCGCGGGCGACGGGATCGAGCTCTCCGCGCCGGGGCACGGGCCGGTGCGGGTCGCCGAGCCGGTCGCGGGGTCGCGCGCCACCGTGACGATGTCGCGCGTCGGGTGGGCGCGGGCCGCCGGGGACGCCGCCGACGAGTGGGTGTCCGCCGTCCTGGGTCGACCCCTGCGGCTCGTCTGGCTGGACGACCCCGCGCGGCGGACGGTCTCGGCGCAGCACGGCGGCCGGCCGGGCGATCCGTTGAACCTGTCCGACGCCGGTCCGGTGCACCTGACGACGGAGGCCTCGCTCGCGGCGCTCAACGGCTGGTTGGCCGACGAGCAGGACCACCCGCCGCTGCCGATGGAGCGGTTCCGGCCGTCGCTCGTGGTCGCCGGTGAGCTCGAGCCGTTCGCCGAGGACGGCTGGGCGGGCGTGCGCGTCGGTGAGGTCGAGCTGCGGTTCTCGGAGCGGTGCGACCGGTGCGTGATGACGACCGTCGACCTCGACATGCTGCGGACCACGAAGGAGCCGACGCACGCTCGCGCGGCATCGCCGCGAGGACGGCAAGGTCTGGTTCGGCATCCGGCTGGTCCCGGTCAGCACCGGCACCGTGCGGGTCGGCGACGAGGTCGTCCCGCTGCCCTGAGCACCGAGCGCTGACCCGCGGGGGCGTGCGCGTCGCCGCTCGCCGTGACCCGTCAGCCGGCGGTGCCGCGCCGTGCCCGGAGCGTCGCCGTCCCCGCCTCCGCGTCGTCACCCGTCCAGAGGGTCCGCTCGGCCATCGCGTCGAGCACGGGCGCGACGAAGCCGCGAACCTGGGGCGGGCCGGCCGCGAGGACCGTGCGCGTCCCGGCGGCGTCGTCCTCGAGCCCGTCCAGCACCGGCGCGTCGACGAGCACCAGGCCGTACCGGCGCGCGAACGTGCCGAGGCCCGCGATCGCGTCCTGCGGGACCGTCGTCGACTGCAGCCAGGCCATCCCGGCACGCAGCCCGGGCGCCGCGGCGGCCATCACCTCCAGCACCTCCGCGTCCCCGTCCAGCAGGGTCAGCACGATCTCGGCGTCGTCGACCGTCGCTGGGGGCGAGCCGACCAGGGCGACCCCGTCCACGACCGACGGCTCCGGCGCTGTGCGCGACCGGTCCCAGGCGCGGACCTCGTGCCCCGCCCGCGCCAGGTCGCGTGCGACGGCTGCCGCGCCGTCCGCGGTGCCGAGGACCGCGACCGCTCGCGGGTCTGTCTGGCTCATCGATCCCACCCTCCGTGCCGCGTCCGCCGCGGCATCGCGCCCAGTCTCCCTCGTCGTCGGCGGCGGCACGCCCGCTCCCGCACGGTTCCCACGCGCACGCCGCCGCGCGCGCCTGGGTACCGTGCGGGGGTGAGCGCACCCCGCCTGGCCGACGTCGTCCGTGTCCTCGAGCGGCGCTACCCGCCGGCGACGGCCGAGTCCTGGGACGCGGTCGGGCTGGTCGCGGGGGACCCGGACGTCCCGGTCCGGAAGGTTCTTTTCGCGGTCGACCCGGTCGCGGAGGTCGCCGACGAGGCACTGGCGTGGGGCGCCGACCTCGTCGTGACGCATCACCCGCTGCTGCTGCGCGGCGTGCACTCGATGGCGGCGACCACGTTCAAGGGCGCTCTGCTGCACCGACTGGTCCGCGCCGGCTGCGGGCTGTTCACGGCGCACACCAACGCGGACGCGGCCGCCGGGGGTGTCGCCGACGCGCTCGCCGCGGTCCTCGGCCTCGTCGACCTGACCCCGCTCGTCGCCGACGACGCCGCGCCGCTGGACAAGCACGTGGTGTTCGTCCCCGTCGCGGACGCGTCCGCGGTGGTCGACGCCATGGCCGCCGCGGGCGCGGGCGCACTCGGCGACGACGACCGGTGCGCGTGGACGACCACCGGTGAGGGCACGTTCGAGCCGGGACCCGAGGCCCGTCCCGCCGTCGGCCGTGTCGGCGAGCGCGCGGTCGTCGTGGAGGCGCGCGTCGAGATGGTGGCCCCGCGCGGCCTGCGGTCCGCGGTGGTCGCCGCGATGCGCGCGGCCCACCCGTACGAGGAGCCGGCGTCGGACGTGCTCGAGCTGGCAGGCACCAGCGGCCCGACCGGCACGGGCCGGGTGGGCCGGCTCGTCGTCCCGACGACGTTGCGCGACCTCGCCCAGCACGTCGCCGACGCGACCCCCGCGACGGCCCAGGGCGTGCGGTTCGCGGGCGACCCGGACGGCCTCGTGGAGCGGGTCGCCGTCGTCGGCGGCTCGGGCGACCCGTTCTTCGACGCCGTGCGGGCGGCGGGCGTCGACGCGTACGTCACCGCCGACCTCCGTCACCACCCGGCGTCGGAGCTGCGGGAGCGTGCGGCCTTCGACGCGGCCCGACGCGGCGGCGCGACGACGCCGTACCTGGTCGACCTGGCGCACTACGCCTCGGAGTGGCCCTGGCTGGCGCACGCCGCCCGCGCGCTCGAGGCGGACCTGGCCGACGAGGGCACTACGGTGGAGACCCGCGTGAGCGTGCGCAGCACCGACCCCTGGACGGGCCGGGCGGCGCGCGCCGACGCCGACAGCTGAAGACGAGCCAGCCACCGCCCGGACCGGGCGTGTGCGGAAGGACCCCCGTGCCGAACGCCCCCGCAGCGGACCAGCGCCGACTCCTCGACGTGCAGGCGCTCGATACGCGCCTGTCCCAGCTCGCGCACCGTCGCCGCACGCTCCCGGAGCTCGCGCGCATCGCGGAGCTCGAGACGCAGCTCGCGGACCTGCACACCGCCCTGGTGACCTCGCAGACCGCGGTCGCGGACCTGCGGCGCGAGCTCACCAAGGCGGAGGCGGACGTCCAGCAGGTGCGGGACCGCGCCGCCCGGAACCAGACCCGCCTCGACAGCGGCCAGGGCAGCGCCAAGGACCTGCAGGCGATCCAGCACGAGCTCGCGAGCCTGGCCAAGCGCCAGGGCGACCTCGAGGAGGTCGAGATCGAGGTGATGGAGCGGCTCGAGGCGCACGAGGGCGCCCTGACCGAGGTCACCGCGGCCCACACCGCGCTCGTCGAGCAGCGCACCGCCGTCGAGGCGCAGCGCGACGCGGCGTTCGCGGAGCTCGACGTCGAGGTCGGCCAGGTCGAGGCCGAGCGCTCGTCCGCCGCCGCGGGCCTGGACACCGCGCTGGTCGCGCTCTACGACAAGCTGCGCGGCCAGCTCGGCACCGGTGCGGCCGCCCTGCGCGGTCGTCGGTGCGAGGGCTGCCGGCTCGAGCTCAACCCGCTCGACCTCGACGGGATCAAGGCCAAGCCGGAGGACGCGGTGGTCCGGTGCGAGGAGTGCGGCCGGATCCTGGTGCGCCTGCCCGAGCAGTGAGCCGGCCCGCCGCGCCCGGGTCCCGGGGTCGCGCCTGACGCGGGGGACGACGAGACTGCGAGGCGTGACCGACGAGCCCGCCCCCTCGCCCACCATCCCGCGCAGCGCGGCCGATCCCGGGACCGGCCGCGTGCCGCGCCCGTCGGGAGCGGGCGTGCGGTTCGACGACGAGCGCCCCGTCACGGTCGTGCTCGTGCGGCACGGCGAGACCGCGATGACGGTCGCCCGCGGCTACTCGGGCTCGAGCGAGCCGGGCCCGCCGCTCGACGAGCACGGACGCGAGCAGGCGACCCGTGCGGCCGCGCTCGTCGACCGCATCGGCGGCGACCTGTGGGGGGACATCGAGTACCCCAGCGAGATCCTGGCGTCCCCGATGGTCCGGACCCAGGAGACGGCCGCCATCATCGCCGAGCGCCTCGGTCTGCCGGTGCAGACCGAGGAGCGCGTCAAGGAGGCCGACTTCGGGGCGTGGCAGGGCCTGACGGCCGAGCAGATCGAGGAGCGCTGGCCCGGACTGCTCGAGCCGTGGCACACGCGCGCGGACGTGCGTCCGCCCGACGGCGAGTCGATCGTCGACGTGGGCGAGCGGCTGTCGGCCGTCTTCGAGGACCTGCTGGCGACCGAGCGGGGCCGCACCGTCGTGGTGGTCTCGCACGCGGTGGCGATCCGCGCGGCGCTGGGCGTCGCGATGGGCGCCAACCCCGGGTCCTGGAGCCAGCTGCGCGTGGCACCGGCGTCGGTGAGCATCGTGCGGCTGTTCGCGGACAAGCGGCACGAGATCGCGGTGGCGGGCGCGCCGAGCGACGGCTGGGCCTGACGCGCCGGGCTCAGGACGTGAGGACGAGCGCGGCCGTCGCCAGCACGAGCGTCAGGGGCGCGACCAGCAGCCCCTGGAGCACGATCGTGCGCGCGGGCACGTCGAGCAGCACCTGACGGCACCGCTGCCACCACAGCACGGTCGCGAGGGAGCCCCACGGCGTCAGCAGCGGCGCCACGCCGGTGCCGATCAGCAGGGCGGCGATGCGCAGCGGCTCGCCCGCCGTCGCGGGGTCGAGCGCCAGGTACGCGGGCAGGTTGTTCACGGCGTTCGACGCGAGCGCGCCCACGGCCGCGAGGCGCAGCAGGTCGAGGGGGCCGTCGCCGTCGCCCGCGGCGGCCGCGAGCGCGTCGCCCAGCCCGTGGGCGTGAGCGGTCGCGACCACCACGAACAGCCCGGCGACCACGACGAGCGTGCGCCAGGGCACCAGGTCGGCGGCCGGCACCGGGAGCGGACGTCGTCGGACCGCCGTGGCGACCAGCAGGACGACCGCCGCCACGCACGCGGCGAGCGCGGGCACCACGCCCACGAGGAAGGCCACGGCCATGGTCGCGACGACCCCGCCGGTCGTGCGCAGGAGCACGGGGTCCGCGGCGCGGGGTGCCGGGACCGGGTCGTGGGCCCCGGCGAGCGAGCGCCGGTCACGCACGCCGAGCACGAGCACGGTGACGAGGACCGAGACGAGCGCGGGTGCCCACATCAGCGCGAGGAAGCCCGCCCCCGCCTCCCGCAGCGCGTGGTCGGCGAGCAGGTTCGTCAGGTTGGAGACCGGCAGCACCAGCGACGCGGTGTTCGCGAGCGCCAGGACGACGAGCGCGAACGGCAGCGGCGGGGTGTGCGTCCGGCGGGCGAGCGCGATGACGACGGGGGTCAGCAGGACGGCCGTCGTGTCGAGCGAGAGCACCGCCGTGCTCGCGGTCGCGAGCACCACGACGAGCAGCCACAGCGCCCAGCGGCGTCCGCGGGCGACCCGGGCGGCACCGGCGGCGGCCGCGGCGAACAGCCCCGCGCCCGCGCACAGCTCCGCCACCACCGTCAGGGCCGCGACGAAGAGCAGCACCGGGCCGGTGCGCTCCGCCAGCGCCACGGCGTCGGCACGCGGGAGCCAGCCGGTGACGAGCGCGAGGAGCGAGACGGCGAGCGCGACGACCCACCAGGGCCGGCCCCGACGCGGGGTGGTCACGCCACCACGAGCGTGAGCGTGCGCGCGCCGCGGGCGGGCCGCGGCGCGAGCTCGACGGCGAGCAGGTCGGTCCCGACGAGCTCCGCTGCCGCCGCGGCGAGGGCCTCGGCGTCCCGCGGCGGCTGGGCGCGCCGCGTCAGGAGGTGGCGGGTCAGCACCCCGCGGGCGTGCTTCGCGTTGTGCGAGACGACCGAGCGCCGCCCGGCGAGCTCCCGCTCGACCCGCACGGCGACCCAGTCGGCGGCGGCCGGCCGCCACATCGCGACGTAGTCGGCCGAGCGGGCGTCGACGACGAGCCCGCCCGCCGCCTGCTCGTCGAGCACGGCGCCCAGGTGCGCGCGCCACACCGTGCCCAGCGGGCCGACCCCCGGCAGGTCCACGCCGCCCGACAGCCGGTAGGCGGGGATCACGTCCTGGGGCGTGACGACGCCCCAGAGCCCCGAGAAGATCCGCACGGACTGCTCGGCGCGCCGACGCTGCGCGGGCGTGAGGTGCGCGAGCCCGGCTGCGGTGTGCAGCACGCCCGTGTAGACCGAGCGCGCCGGGGCGGCCGGCGCCTGGCGCAGCGCGGTGTTGCGCGCGACCTCGTCGGACAGCCCGGCCGAGACGTGCAGCACGTCCGTGGCGTCCGGCCGCGCGCTCACCCGGACGAGCGCGTCGAGCACGGCGGCCCGCGCGGGCGTCAGCGCGGGGGCGGACAGCGCGCCGAGGTCGACGGGAGCACCGCGTCGGGGCGCGGTCTTGCCCTCGGACGGGGGGAGCAGCACGAGCACCGGACGACTCTAGGCGCGCGCGGGCGTGCGCGCGCCGGACGCGTGCGTCCACGGGACGAGGCGTGCGCCACGATGGGTCCGAGGTCGGACGGGTCGAGGGGAGTGCGCCGTGGCGCAGGTGAAGGTCTACGGGCGGCGCTCGGCGTGGGCGCCGCGCCGGGCCGAGGTGTCGGACGCGATCCACGGCGCGTTGGTCGACGCGTGGGGGCTGCCCGCCGACAAGCGCTTCCATCGCTTCCTGCTGCTGGACGACGAGGACCTGGTGGCACCGCGCTCGTCGGACTACCTCGTGGTCGAGGTGGTGTGCTTCACCGGCCGCAGCGCCGCGGCGAAGCGGGCGCTGCTGACCGCGTTCTTCGCCGACGTGGCACCCGCGCTCGGCCTGGCGCCCGACGACCTGGAGGTCATGATCCTCGAGAGCCCGCCGGAGCACTGGGGCATCCGCGGGGTCTCCGGTGACGAGCTCACGCTCGGGTACCGCGTCGACGTCTAGGTGGACGTGGTGGTCACGTGGTGGTCTGCGGGGACGAGCGGGTCGCGCGTCAGGCCCGTGCGGCGGCGAGCTGGGCCGGGGTGGAGCGCAGCAGGCAGAACTCGTTGCCCTCCGGGTCCGCCAGCACGATCCACGGCACGTCGCCCTGGCCGATGTCCACGCGCGTCGCGCCGAGCTCCAGCAGGCGTGCGAGCTCGGTCGGCTGGTCCGAGCCGTCCGGTGGGCGCACGTCCACGTGCAGCCTGTTCTTCACGGTCTTGGTCTCGGGCACCCGGATGAACAGCCACGGCGTCGCGTCGCCCGCGGGCGGGGCGATCTCGACCTCGTCGTCGTCCGGCTCGTCGTCCTCCACCTGCACCCAGCCCAGGACGCTCGCCCACCAGCGGGCGAGCGTGGTCGGGTCCGGGCAGTCGATCGTGAGCTGGGAGACGACGAGACTCATGACGGCCACGCTAGCCACGGACACCGACACCCGCCCGCGGACGGCTAGGATCGGCCGTGCGGATGAGTCAGTCAGGCGGCCGCGTCGGCACCTCCCTCGGGGCGGTGCCGCCGAGGAACGTCCGGGCTCCGTAGGGCAGGGTGGTGGGTAACGCCCACCCGGGGTGACCCGCGGGACAGTGCCACAGAGAACAGACCGCCTCGCCCGACCGGTTCGCCGGGAGGACGCGGTAAGGGTGAAACGGTGGTGCAAGAGACCACCAGCGCACCGGGTGACCGGTGCGGCTCGGTAAACCCCACCCGGAGCAAGGCCAGACAGGGAGCGTTCGAGGGCTGCCCGCCCGAGCTCCCGGGTAGGCCGCTGGAGGCGTGCGGCAACGTACGTCGTAGATGGATGGTCGCCACCCGTGCGGGGGCAACCGCGCACGGGGACAGAACCCGGCGTACCGACTGACTCATCCGCCCTCGCCTGAGACGCTCGTCACGGCGGCCTGTGGACAGGTACGTCGGTGTTCGCCAGGTCGTTACGGTGGTCGCGTGGACCGGCCGACCTCGGGTGCTGCGCGACTGCTGCGCGCTGCGCTGCTGGCGTCCCTCGTGGTCGTGCTCGCCGCTGCTGCGCACACCGCCGCTGGCGGCTTGGTCCCGTCGGTACTCGCGCTCGCGGGCCTGGCCGCGCTCGTGCTCCCCGTCGCCGTCGTCGTGACCGGGCGCAGGGTCGGGCCGTGCGGTGCGCTGGCGTTGCTGGGCCTCGGTCAGCTCGTGCTCCACGAGGGCTTCGTGCTGCTGGAGCGATGCGACGCATCGCTCACCAGCTCCGCTCCCACCGGCTCAGCTCTCGCCGGCTCAGCTCTCACCACGTCGGCTCTCGTCGGTGGCCCGCACACCGGCCACGCGGCCGTCGGGCACGTGCACGGCTGCGCCGCGCACGTCGGGGCGCACACGAGCACGACCATGCTGGCGGCGCACGCCGCGGCGACCGTGGCGACAGCCCTGCTCGTCGCCGGTGCGGAGCGTGGGCTGTGGCGCGTGCTCGCCTACCTGGCGCCGCTCCTGGGGCCGGTCCTGCCCGTCGTCGTCCCCGCGTGGCCGGCGTCGGCGGTCGTGCCGGTCCGCCCGGCGCCGCCCGTCGCGCTGCACCTGCGGGTCCCGCCGGCGCGCCGCGGACCGCCCGTGCCCATGGCACCCCGCTACCCCTTCGCGCTCGCCGCCTGACGACCCCCGGGTCGCGGTGTGCCGCGCGTCCCTTCTCGGTGCCCCACCCGGGCACGCCCCCAGGAGTCGTCTCATGTCGAAGTCCCCGCGCGCTCTCGCGCGCCTCGCTGCCGCCGGCGTCGCCGTCGCGGCGCTCGTCGTCGTCCCCGCCGCCGGTGCGTCCGCCCACGTGCGAGTCGTGCCCGAGTCCACGACGGCAGGGGCGTGGACCACGCTGACCTTCCGGGTCCCCAACGAGTCCCCGACCGCGGTCACGACGAGCGTCGCGGTCGACCTGCCCACCGACACCCCTTTCCTGGGCGTGTCCACCAAGCCCGTCCCCGGGTGGACGGCGAGCGTCGAGGAGGGCGACCTGCCGCAGTCCGTCGACGTGGACGGCACGACGATCACGCGCGCGCCGGTGCGCGTGGTGTGGACCGCCGACGACGAGAAGGCCGCGATCGGCGACGGCGAGTTCCAGGAGCTCGAGATCTCGGTCGGGCCGCTGCCGGCGGCGGGCACCACGCTCGTGCTCCCGGCCGAGCAGAGCTACTCCGACGGGTCCGTGGTGGCCTGGGACGACGTCGCCACCGGCGACGACGAGCCGGAGCACCCGGCGCCGGCCCTCGTCGTGACCGAGGACACCACCGGGGCAGGGCACGGCGCGGCGCACGGCGACACGGAGGATGCTGACGGGGTGACGACCGAGGCGACGACGAGCGAGCAGACGACGAGCGAGACGACGAGCTCGGACGGGGTGGCGCGCGCGCTCGGCGGCGTCGGCGTCCTGCTCGGCGGGACCGCGGTCGCCGTGGCGGTCACCGGGCGTCGTCGTGCGACGGGGGGCGAGTGACGTGCGCGCCCACCTGGCGCGAGCGTTCGTCGCACTGCTGGCCGCGGCGGGTCTGCTCGCCGTCGGCTCGTCGGCCCAGGCGCACGACGTGCTGCGCTCGACGGACCCGGGGGACGGATCGACCCTCGCCGTGGCGCCCGAGCAGATCACGCTGACCTTCGACCAGCCGGCGCTCGCGCTCGGCACGCAGGTCGTGGTGCTGACGCCCGACGGGCGCGACGCCGCGGCCGGCGACCCCGTGCTGGTGGACACGACCGTCACGCAGGCGGTCGGCGGCCCGCTCCCGGCGGGGGAGTACACGGTCGAGTGGCGGGTCACGTCGTCGGACGGGCACCCCATCGACGGGACGTTCACGTTCACCGCGACCGCGGCGAGCGGCTCGGACCCGACGCCGACGGCGGACACGACGGCAGAACCGACGCCGGGCGGCGAGCCGACGACGGCCGCGCCCACGACGTCAGCCGACGCGGTCCCCACGCCGGTCGCGTCGTCGACGGCGCGACCCGTGATCGACCCCGGCCCCGCCGGTGGCGGACCGGCCGCCTGGGTCGTCGGCGGGCTCGTCGCGCTGCTCGTCGTCGGTGCGGTCGCCGTCGTCGTCTCCGCCGCCCGGTCCCGCCGGACCTGACCCGACCGGACCTGACGCGACCGGACCCAACGCGACTGACCACCCCGGGCCGGCCGCCGCGGGTGCGGCCGGTCCGGGCGCCCGCGGCGGGTGCACCCAGGTCACCAGCACCACCGAGATGATCATGAGCAGGAACCAGGACCCCAGCTTGCTCACCCCGACGGGGTGCCACGCGGCGGCCTGGTCCGGGTAGAGCCACGCGCCCGCGAACGTGGCGACGTTCTCCGCGACCCAGATCACGCTGGAGACCAGCAGGAACGCGACCACGACGGGCATCCGGTGCACCCGCGTCAGGACGCGGTAGTGCATGACGCACGGACCGAAGACGACGAGCACCGCGCCCACCAGCACCCAGCGCACGTCCGTGACCCAGTGGTGCGTGAAGAAGTTGACGTAGATCGCCGCCGCGAGCACTGCGGTGACCCAGCGCCGCGGGTAGCGGTCGAACCGCAGGTCGAAGATGCGCAGCACGCGGGTCAGGTAGGAGCCGACGGCCCCGTACATGAAGCCCGAGAACAGGGGCACCGCGCCGATGCGCAGCACGCCGTCCGCCGCGTAGGCCCACGAGCCGACGTCCGTCTTGAACAGCTCCATCACGGTCCCGACGACGTGGAACACGATCACCACGCGCATCTCTCGGACCGTCTCGAGCCGCGTCGCCAGCATGAGCACCTGCAGCGCGACGGCGGCGATCGTGAGGAGGTCGTTGCGGGCCAGCGGCGCGTCGGGCGGGTACCACGCGTCGGTCGCCAGGATCACGACGAGCAGGAGCGCGCCGAACAGGCACGCCCACGCCTGCTTGAGCGTGAAGACCGCGAGCTCGACGAGCGCCCCGACGACGCGCGCACCGCGGCCGCCGGTGCGGACCCGGGCCAGCTGGGCCAGCGCCCAGCGGTCGACGCGCTGCTCGACGGTCGTGAAGCCGCGCTCGGCCGCGCTCCGGGCTCCCGGGGGGCGGGTGAGTCGTCGTCGCCACAGCACGTGCCCAGCCCACCAGGTCGCCGCCGCATGCGTGGCCCGGACGTGTGACGGTTCGGGGGAGGGGCTGCGCAGGTGCAGCTGGACCTGCCCCGCGACGACTAGAGGTACGCCGCCGCCGGCGTCGTGACGGCTCTCGTGCTCGCGGTCGTCGCAGCCGAACGGTACCCGGGCTTGGACGCCGTCACGCGAACCGAGAGCCGGGTGCGCACGTCCGCGCTCCGTGCCGTGTACGTGGCCTTCGTCGCACCCGCGATCGCACGTCCGTCGCGTAGCCACTGGTAGCGAACGGTGACGCCGGGGACCGACCACCGACCCGGCGAGACGCGCACGGTCGCTCCGACGCGCGCCGTGCCGGTGACCGTCGGCCTCGTCACGTTCTTGATCGTGCCGGCGACGACCGTGCTCGTCGTGCTGACGGCGGAGGCCGACGGGTAGCCGGTGAGGGTGGCGGTCACGCGCACCGCGAGCTTCTTGCCGACGTCGGCGGCGACGGGAGCGTAGGTGGCCCGCGTCGCGCCCGCGATCGGCGCACCGCTGCGCAGCCACGTGTACCGGACGGACTTCGGTGCGGCGCTCCAGGTGCCGCGTGACGCCGTCACACGTGAGCCGACCGCCACCGTCCCGCTGAGCTTCGGCGGGCTCAATGCGACGAACGAGAAGACCGGAGTACGCGCGGCGGATGTCGCCACCGCTGGCGTGTACCCGTAGCGCACGGCCGTTGCGGTCGCCCTGACCTGGTGACCGACGTCGGCCTTCGTGATCGCGTAGCGCGCGCTCGACGCGCCGCTGATCGGTGCTCCGTCGCGCTCCCACCGCCACGTGACCGTCGAACCCGACCACCCCGTGACGGCTGCCGTCAACGTCGACCCGAGTGCGGCCTTGCCGGTCAGCGAGACGCGACCGGCCCCGAGAACGCCGCGCTCCACCTCGCCCCACGGCCCGACCACGCGTACTCCCTCACGCAGGCCGACGAGCCGCGCGGTGACTCGCGCCTTGACCGATCTGCCGAGGTCGGAGGGCGTCAGGCGGTAGGTCGCGGAGGTCGCGCCCGGGATCGGCGTGCCCCCGCGGAGCCACTGGTAGGCGACCGTGGCCGGCGAGGGCGCCCAGGTGCCCGACGTGACCTTCAACGTCGAACCGACGCGCCGGGTGCCGGTGACCTTCGGTTCGGTGATCGCGTGAACAGCGGGGTGCGCACCGAGGCGGGCCCCGGCCACGTCGTCGCACGACGTGAAGGTGACGTCGTCGAGCCGGCGTTCGGGTCCCGCGTCGATCGCCAGACCGACGTGGTAGGTGCCCGGTGCGAGACCGCGGAGGACGAACGCGTCCTCGCCCTCGTCGCCGTCCCACGTGCGCACGACGAGCCCGTCGTCCCACACCCGGACCGTCGCGACCTCATCATCATCGACGACCTCGTCGATGAACCCCGACCACGTGACGCACGCGTCGGCGGCCAGCACGACGCCGGCCGCCTTGCCCCGGGGCTCGAGGCTGACGACGGTCGCGGAGTCGCGCGGGACCGTCCCGGTGCTCCCTGCCGCGTAGTACGTCGGGGCGTACCAGGACCACGCGTCGTCGAGGTTCGCGCCGATGAGGTACTCGCCCGGGAGCAGCCCGCCGAGGACGAACGAGTGGCCCGGGTCGACGTAGTCCGAGGCGACGATCTCGCCCGTCGCGGTGTCGACGACGACGACGGAGGAGGAGCCGTCGTCGACCGCCGACGGGGCGACGCGCCCTGTGACGGAGGCCGCATCCGTCGCCACCACGCTGATCGTGCCCCGACCTGGGACCGACGTCGCGACCGACCTTCCGGCGACGAGCGGGGCGCCCTCGCCGTGGTACCAGCCGGTTCCGACCCCGGTGCCGCTCAGCCGGACCAGGTACTCGCCGTCCTGCGCGAGGTTCGTGAGCAGTGCGACGCCGGACGCCCTCGCCGTCGACGAGGCGACGGCGTTGCCGCTCAGGTCGTAGGCACGGACGGTCGGGCTCGAGTAGGTGATCCCCGCTGTTCCCGGGAGCGTGACCTGCACCTCGATGGTGCCTGCACGGCTGAGTCGGATCGTCCGGGGCAGCTCGGCCGGAGCCATCGTCGAGGCGTCGGTCGGGGACGGGACCGTCCTGCCCGACGCGAAGACCCGGCCCGTCGCGAGCGTGCCGGAGGCCTCATCGACGTGCAGGTCGTACTCGACGTCAGGGTCGAGGCCGCGGAGCACGAATCCGCCGTCGGCGCCGACCTCGGCCCGCGCGTCGCGAACGCTCGCTTCGCCGTCGACCGCGGACGCGATGAGCTCCACGTGCACCGAAGCGGCGTCGACCCCCTCCGGCAGCACGACCTGCCCCTGCAGCGTCGTCGTGCGGATCGGCCGTAGCACGAGCCCGCCCGTGCCCGCGGGAACGGCGGTCGCCCGCCTCGAGTCACGTGTCAGCGGGGTGTCGTCGGAGACGTACCAACCACCAGCGACGACGCCCGATCGGTCCTCGAGCGTGAGACGCACGGTCTCGTAGGGCTGGAGATCGGGCACGACGAAGGCGCCCGTCCGCGAGACGTTGATCCACCTACCGTTCTCGGTCCCGAGCTCGAGCTGAACATCGCTCCAGGTCACGCCTCCCGGCAGCTGGACCCGGCCGGTGAGGCGCGACGCGAGCGGCGGGCGCAGCGTGACACCCGACTGCGGTGCGACCAGCGCGGCCCTCGAGCCCGACGTCTCCCAGCTGCCGTCGGCGCCCAGGAAACCCCTGACGAGCCCTGATCCGTTGTATCCGAGGGTGTAGAACCTCGTCGGATCGAGGCCGCGGATGCGGAAGGTGCCGTCTTTCTCGACCTCGGCATATACGTCGTGCATCCCGTCATCGACGCCGTCGGAGTAGGCGGTCACCGTCGTGTACTCGAGACTCCCCGTGAAACCGGTGGGCTTGACGACGCGTCCGGACATGGACGTGGACGGGCGAGCGCGCAGCGTCACCGTGCTGCTCCCGGGGCGCACAGGGGTCGCGCGGTCGACGGACGTGACGAGGTACGGCTCGGTCGCGCTGTAGTACCCGCCGACCGCGGTCGTGCTCCACGTCGCCCCGTACTCCAGCAGGTACGACCCGCTCGACGGGAGGCCGGTGAATCGGAACCGTCCGTTCGCGTCGGTCGACCGGCTGCCGGCCCAGCTTCCGTCGTCGGCGTACCGCAGCGTGACGTTCTCGTAGGCGGGTGCCGGACCGTCGGGCAGCACCAGACGGCCGGAGATCGCCAGGTTCACGGCGGGCCGCAGGGTGAGCGTGGGTCCGTCGCCGCGGACGACGACCGCGTCCGACCGCTTTCGTGAGAGCGCACCTGTCGCGGCGTCGGTGAGGTAGCCCGCCACGAGCTGCCCGCTACCGTCAGCGAGGCGCAGGAGGTACTCGGCGCCGGGAGCCAGACCGCGGAACGTGAAGCCCGTGCCCCCGTCACGGAGCGAGACAGAGCCGACTTCCTCGTCGGTGTCGGGATCGAGCAGCTCGACATAGGGCTTGAACGAGTCGCTCCAGTCGTAGCCGGCGGGGACGACCACCGTCCCGCGCACGGACGCCGCCAGCACGGTCCGGATCTCGACCTCGTGCCCGACGACCGTCACCAGGGAGTCGCGGTCCGCCCCGACCGCCCCGGTGGCTCCGTCGACATAGCCGCCGACCAGCTGACGTCGGCTGTCGGCGAACCACAGCAGCACGCCTTGGCCGGTCGGGAGATCGGCGAGGGAGAACGTGCCGTCGGCGGCGACTGCGGCAGTCTCGCCGGTCGGGTACCAGTTTTCGTCGTTCCACGTCGACGCGCGGACCGTGAGTGTGCCCTTCGCGTACGTGTACCCCGATGGCATCGCGACACGACCGTGCAGGGTCGACAGGAGCGCGGGTGCCAGGAGGACGCTGTCGACGGTGTCGTCGATGACCGTGGCCTCGCCGAACGTGCGGACCGTCGAGCCGCTCCGGTCCCAGTAGCCGGTGACCAGGTCCGTCCCGGAGTCGAGCCGCAGCCGGTGGGTGAGGTGAGGCGCGAGGCCGATCCGGAACGACCCGTCCGAGGCCACGGGCACGTCCGTGCGCGACGTGCGGCCCGCGGTGGTGGTCGCGTGCAGCGTGAGGTCGAGGTCCTCGAGCGCGCCGTCCCAGGCCGGCGGCGCCTGCACCGTGCCGGAGACCACCCGTGGCGCGACCGGCCGCATCACGATGTCCGCGCCGGCGGAGACGCGCACGCCGTCCAGCATGGTCTCTTGCGGCACCAGCGTCCGGTCGTCGGTCGCGTACCAGCCCGAGACAGCTGTCAGCGGGTCGGCACTGCGGAACAGGATCCAGTAGCTCGTGCCGTTGAGGCCCGGCAGCTCGAAGGTGCCGTCGGGCGCGACGTCAGCCTCGACGGCCGAGTACGACGAATCGGCCCATGCCGAGACGGTGCCGACCACGGCTCCGTCAGCCGGCGCCACTACGGTGCCGCGCAGCGACCATCCCGCGGCGTGGGCGCTGGGCGGCGACGCCAGGCCGGCGAGCCCCACGGCGAGTGCGGTCAGGAGGACGAGGAGGACGCGCGCGGGACGCACGGAGGCGGTGACGATGAGACACATCCTTGGTCGAGCCACGACGCGCTGCCGCCACGTCGTGGGAATGATGGCACCGCTGCGTCGCCCCGCGGGCGCCGTTCACCCCGATGGGCTAGCCGACACCTGCCCGGGCCACCGCGTGCTGTCTGCGGTGCGTGGTGCGGAGCCAGGCGGCCGTCAGGCGCGTGTCGCAGACGTCGTCGGGACGGGAGGCCGCGACGAGCGCGTCGAGGTACGCGCGGTCGGCCGCGGCCCTCGCCCGGGAGCCCCGGCCGACGGTGCCGTGGCCGGGCACGACGAACGTGGCGGCAGCCCGCGCGAGCAGGTCGAGCGCGGCGCGGTAGTCGGCCACCGGGTCCACGGCGGTGTCGTCGAGCAGCGGGATCTCGACGTCGGAGAGCATGTCGCCGGCGACCAGGACGCCGACGTCGGGCAGGTGCAGCGCGGTGTGGCCGGGCGCGTGCGCGCGGTGGTGCGCGACCAGGACGCGCGGCCCGGGCCAGTCGAGCACGGCCCAGCCGTCGGCCGTGGTCCTCGCGCGGGGGTAGGGCAGCGGGTGGGGGCCGATCGGGGCGGGCTCGTCGTCGGCGCCCAGGGCGCGTCTGAGCTCGTCGTCCTCGTCGCGCTGGCGCGCCAGCTCGTCGTGCGTCCCACCGCCACCCGCGCCCCAGCGGGGGAGTCCGGCGAACCCGGGGCCGTCGAGGCGGTGGTCCCAGTGGTCGTGCGTCGACCACACCGCGAGCGGTCGCCAGCCGCGCTCTGCGATCGTGTGGGCGAGCGTCGCGACCTCGCGTCGGGTGACGCCGGGGTCGACGACGAGGCACGTGCCGTCCGCGGCGACGAGCACGCTCGTCGTCGTCGTGTAGACCCTGCTCGTCGCGACGTGGACGCCGGACGCGACCTCGACGAACGGGCCGGGGGTCAGCGGGCCGCCAGTGCGGCCGCGCCCACGATCCCGGCGGCGTTGCGCAGCTCGGCCGGCACGATCTTCGTGCGCAGGTCGAGCAGCGGCAGGAACTTCTCGTGGTGCTTCGAGACGCCGCCGCCGACCACGATCAGGTCGGGCCAGAACAGGTTCTCGACCACGGTGAAGTAGCGCTGGAGGCGCTCGGCCCACTGGGGGTACTCGAGGCCCTCGCGATCGCGTGCCGCGTCGGACGCGCGCGTCTCGGCGTCGTGCCCGTCGATCTCGAGGTGGCCCAGCTCGGTGTTCGGAACCAGCTGCCCGTCGACCACCAGGGCCGAGCCGATGCCCGTGCCGAGCGTGACGACGAGCACCACGCCGTCCACGCCCTTGGCGGCGCCGTACCGCGTCTCGGCGTACCCCGCCGCGTCCGCGTCGTTCACCGCGACGACGTCGCGGCCGGTCGCCTTCGAGAACAGCTTCTGCGCGTCGGTGCCGATCCACGACGCGTCGACGTTCGCGGCGGACTGCGCCACGCCGTGCAGCATGACCGCCGGGAACGTGACGCCGATCGGCACCTTCTTGTCCAGGTCGAACGAGTCGACGATCTGGGCGACGGTCTGCGCGACCGCGTCGGGCGTGGCAGGCAGCGGCGTCGGGATGCGCAGGCGGTCGTCGGCGAACTCGCCCTTCTTGAGGTCGACGGGGGCGCCCTTGATGCCGCTGCCGCCGATGTCGATGCCGAACGCGGTCTCGTGCTTGTGGTGGTGGCTCATGGCAGTGTCAGGATCTCCGCTCCGTCATCGGTGACCAGCAGGGTGTGCTCGAACTGGGCACTGCGTCGCCCGTCGGCGGTCAGCACCGTCCAGTCGTCGTCCCACATGATCCAATCAGGTGTGCCGAGGTTCAGCATCGGCTCGATCGTGAACACCATCCCGGGCTCGATCACGGTGTCGTACTGGGGCGCCGCGTCGTAGTGCGGCACGACGAGGCCCGTGTGGAACGCCGGCCCGACGCCGTGACCCGTGTAGTCGCGCACCACCCCGTAGCCGAAGCGTGCGGCGTACTTCTCGATGACCCGGCCGATCACGTTGATCTCGCGGCCGGGCCGGACCGCCTTGATCGCGCGCGCGAGCGCCTCCTGCGTCCGCTCGACGAGCAGCCTCGACTCCTCGTCGACCTCGCCCGCCAGGAACGTCGCGTTGTTGTCGCCGTGCACGCCGCCGACGAACGCGGTGATGTCGACGTTGACGATGTCGCCGTCCTGGACCACGGTCGAGTCGGGGATGCCGTGGCAGATCACCTCGTTGAGGCTCGTGCACAGCGACTTGGGGAAGCCGCGGTAGCCGAGCGTCGACGGGTACGCGCCGTGGTCGAGCAGGAACTCGTGGCCGATGCGGTCGAGCTCGTCGGTCGTGACGCCCGGCGCCACGTGCCGGCCGACCTCCGCCAGCGCCTGCGCCGCGACCCGTGCCGCGACGCGGACCTGCGCGATCGTCTCGTCGTCCAGCACGTCGGGCCCGCGGTACGGCGTGGGTCCCGGCTTGCCGACGTACTCGGGCCGGGCGATGGTGGCGGGGACGGCACGACGAGGGCTGATCGTGCCCGGTGACAGCGCGGAGCGGACGGGCGGCATGCCTGGCAGTCTACGGATCCCGGGCGACGCGGCCCGTGGACGACGGACGGAGCGGCAGCGTGGCGGAGTACTGGTACAACACCGAGACCGGCGAGGTCGAGGAGGGTCGGCGCAGCGACTGGAGCAAGGTCATGGGCCCGTACCCCTCGCGCGAGGGCGCGCAGCACGCGATCGAGCAGGCGAAGGCGCGCACGCAGGCGTGGGACCGCGAGGACGAGGAGCGTCGCTGACGCTCAGTGGTCGAAGCTGTGCTCCGCGTCGGGGAACGACCCGCCGCGGACCTCGTCCACGTACGCGCTCGCCGCGGCCGTGAGCGCGGCGCCGACCTCGCCGAACCGCTTGGCGAACCGCGGCGACCAGTCGCCCATGCCGGCCATGTCGACCCAGACCAGGACCTGCCCGTCGCACTCGGGCCCGGCGCCGATGCCGATGGTCGGGATCGCGACGATCTCGGTGACCTGGGCGGCGACCGGCGCGGGCACCATCTCGAGGACCACGGCGACCGCGCCGGCCTCCGTGACGGCCACCGCGTCCGCGCTGAGGTGCTCGGAGGCCTCGTCGCCCCGCCCCTGGACGCGAGGTCCGCCCAGCAGGTGCTCCGACTGCGGCGTGTACCCCAGGTGCGCGACGACGGGGATCCCGGCGTCGGTGAGCGCGCGGATCTGCGCCGCGCTGCGTCGGCCGCCCTCGAGCTTGACCGCGTCCGCGCCCGTGGACTTCATGATGCGGACCGCGCTCTCGAGCGCCTGCTGCGGGCCGGCCTCGTAGCTGCCGAACGGCAGGTCCACGACGACGAAGGCCCGCCGGGCGGCACCCGCCACGGCCCGCGCCGCGGGGATCATGTCGTCGATCGTGACGGGGAGCGTCGTCGCGTGCCCGTGCATCGTGTTCCCGATCGAGTCGCCGACCAGCAGCATGTCGACGCCGGCGTCGTCGAAGATCCGGGCCGTGACCGCGTCGTAGGCGGTCAGCATCGTGAGCTTCTCGCCGCGCTCCTTGGCGGCACGCAGGTGGTGCACGCGCACGCGCTTGACCGTCTCGCTCATCGTCGGCTCCTGTCCGGGGGTTCGGTGGTCGTGCTCGTCGTGCTCGTCGTGCTCGTCGGGAGGGTGTCAGCGGCGAGTCACGGCTCGCGCCAGCGCTGTGTCATGGCTCGCGCCAGCGCGAGGTGACCGGCAGGCGTCGGTCGCGGCCGAACGCGAGCGCCGTGACCTTGGGGCCCATCGGGTACTGCCGGCGCTTCCACTCGGCCCGGTCGACGAGCTGCAGCACGCGGTCGACGACGGCCTCGTCGAACCCGCGCTCGAGCAGCTCGGCGCGGCCCTCCGCGTGCTCGACGTAGGCGTCCAGCACCTCGTCCAGCAGGTCGTACGGAGGGAGCGAGTCCTGGTCCAGCTGGCCCGGCCGCAGCTCGGCGCTGGGCGGCTTGGTGATCGAGGACTCGGGGATCGGCGGGATCTCGCCGCGGTCGACGGCGTGGTTGTTGCGCCACCGGGCGAGTGCCCACACGCGCGACTTGTCGACGTCCTTCAGCGGGGCGAAGCCGCCGATGCTGCCGGCGTCGTAGATCGTGGCGTAGCCCGTCGCGAGCTCGGACTTGTTGCCAGGCGCGATCACCAGGTGACCCTCACGGTTGGAGATCGCCATGAGGATGACGCCGCGGACCCGCGCCTGCAGGTTCTCCTCCGCCACCCCGTCCAGCGCGAGCTGCTCCTGGTACGCGTCCACGATCGACGCGATCGGCTGGACCCGGTAGTCCGCGCCGATCCGCCGCGCGAGGTCCTCGGCGTCGTCCTTGCTGTGCGTCGAGGAGAACGACGACGGCATCGAGACGCCGACGACGTTCTCGCCGGCGATCGCGTCGGCCGCGATCGCCGCGGTGAGCGCGGAGTCGATGCCGCCCGACAGCCCCAGCACCACCGACCGGAACCCGTTCTTGCGGACGTACCCGCGCAGGCCCGTGACCACCGCGCGGTAGGTCTCCTCGTCGGCGTCCAGCGGGGGCACGCGCGCACCGCGCCGGGACGGCTCGCCCTCGTCGGCCAGGTCCCACACCAGCAGGTGCTCGACGAACTGGGGTGCGCCCGCGAGCTCGGTCCCGTCCCGGTCGACGACGAACGAGCCGCCGTCGAACACCAGGTCGTCCTGCCCCCCGACGAGGTTGACGTAAACCACGGGCGCGTCGACCTCGGCGGCGCGGCGTGCCGCGAGCTGCGCCCGGACGTGGCCCTTGCCCTCCTCGAACGGCGAGCCGTTCAGCACGACGAGCGCCGCGACCTCGTTCTCGTCCATCAGCGACACCGGGCCGCCGTCCTGCCAGATGTCCTCGCAGATCACGACGCCCACCCGGCGTCCCGCGACGTCCACCACGCAGATCTCGTCGCCCGGCGCGAAGATCCGGAACTCGTCGAAGACGCCGTAGTTCGGCAGGTGGTGCTTGGAGTAGCGCGCCTCGACGCGCCCGCCGCGCAGCAGCACCGCGTCGTTGGTCGGCCGCACCGCGTCCGCGGCCTCGGGTCGTCCGGCGACGACGTCGCCCGCGACCTCGGACGCCACCAGCCGCCGGTCGGGGTGCTCGGTGGTCCCGCTCTGCGGCGAGTCCTCGCGGCGGCGGTCCGCCGGGCGCTCGCCCACGGACCCGACGAGCACGGCGACCTCACCGAGCCCGGCGTCCGCGAGCTCGACGGCGAGCCGCTCGAGGGTCGCCTGCGCGGCTCGTCGGAACGAGGCCCGCAGCGCGAGGTCCTCGATCGGGTAGCCCGTGAGCGTCATCTCCGGGAAGACGACGAGGTGCGCGCCCTCGTCGGCGGCGCGCCGCGTCCACTCGAGCACGGCCCGAGCGTTCCCCTCGAGATCCCCGACGCACGTGTCGACCTGCGCCGCCGCAATCCTCACCAACCCCACCTGGCCGACCCTACCCACCCGCGCCCGACGCCTCGCACGTCGGACGCGCTCCGCTCACCGGTCGGCGCAGCGATGGCCGCATCACCACGACGCCCGAAGGGCACTTCCGGTGCGACCACGGATGTGCCGGCGCGCGGGAGGCGGTTCGTCACCCCTCATGCGCGTCGCAGGGCGACGACCTGCGGACGACGTGCCGCGGTGAGCGAACGGTGGGCGCGCTCGATCCGGTCCAGGACCTGGTCGGGTTCGCGGCGGATCTCTCGCGGGGTGAACGCCAACCGGAGGACCCCGGCCTCCGCGAGCGCCGAGTCCGCCCGGATCGTCGCCGTCCACTGCTCACCCGCGGCGTGGTGGGCGTGCGAGTGGACCTGGACAGCGAGGCCCACGTCGTCGAACCAGAGGTCGGGCGTGGGGAGTGCGCCTCCGGACGGGTCACGCAGCATGGGGTTCGGCCAGGGCTCTGGCAGCACTCGGCTCCGACGCACGACCCGGATCAGGTCGTGCTCCGCCACCGACCAGGCCCCGGAGCCGGCGGCCTCGATCGCAGCGCGAAGCGTCGCGGACCCTCGCGTCGGCCCGGCGAACAGCTCGTCGAACATGGTCGCCACGGTCACCTTGCGCCGCTGCACCGCCTCGATGACGAGCGCGCGCGCATACCGGAGGTCGGCCGTCGCTCGGCAGGCGTCCCCGACCACCCGCGCCGGAGGAGCGACGGCCAGCAGACCGAACCGCGTGGCGGCTGCGGGCATGCGGTCGGTACGTGACAGCCGGACGAACGCGACGGTGCGGGTCGCGCGCGTCGCGGGGACCAGGAGGTCGACCTGCCGCACCTCGCCGGCGTTCGCGAGTCCGAGGAGCCGTGCGCCCGCGCGCCCGGTGATGCGCGCGTCCTGTCCCGCCATCAGCTGCGCTGCGAGGGGGCGCGCTTCCGTCGGCAGTGCCAACCGGGACAGCAGGACGACACCGGGCAGCACGAGGCGCCACTCGTGGACCAGCCGCGCGCGCAGCGCTCGCGCGGTGATGCCGTGAGCCTCGAGCTGCGCGCGCGTCACCAGCCCGGCCTGCTCGGCAGCAAGGGCGAGGACCTCGTCGGGCGTGGGGATGCGCGTCACGGGCCGACGATGCCCCACCGGCGCGCCCTCGATCGTGCCGGGCCAGACGCTGTGGACGGACCGCACGGGCAAAGACCGTGCGTCGGCGCAGCCTTGGACGCATCCGGCGCGACGCTCTCGGTCGCGTCGGATGCGGCGATCGGTGCGATCAGAGGGTGGCCGCGCCGAGGGGTGGGATGCGGGGTCGTGCGCGCTCCGGATCAGGCAGGATGTACCGCATGGACAGGCAGCAGGAGTTCGTGCTCCGTACGGTCGAGGAGCGGGACATCCGCTTCATCCGTCTCTGGTTCACCGACGTGCTCGGGATCCTGAAGTCGGTGGCGGTCGCCCCGGCCGAGCTCGAGGCCGCCTTCGCGGAGGGCATCGGCTTCGACGGCAGCTCGATCGAGGGTCTGACCCGGGTGTACGAGGCGGACATGATCGCCCGTCCCGACCCGTCGACGTTCCAGGTGCTGCCGTGGCGCGGCGAGCGGCACGGCACCGCCCGCATGTTCTGCGACCTGCTGACGCCCGACGGCGAGCCGAGCCTCGCGGACTCGCGCAACGTGCTCAAGCGCGCGCTGAGCCGGGCGAGCGACAAGGGGTTCACGTTCTACACGCACCCCGAGGTCGAGTTCTACCTCTTCGACGCGCCCGCGGACCCGGCGCAGCCGCTGGTCCCGGTCGACCAGGGCGGGTACTTCGACCACGTCCCGCGCGGCACGGCGCACGACTTCCGGCGCGCCGCGATCACGATGCTCGAGTCCATGGGCATCTCGGTCGAGTTCTCCCACCACGAGGCGGGGCCTGGCCAGAACGAGATCGACCTGCGCTACGCCGACGCGCTGACCACGGCGGACAACATCATGACGTTCCGCACCGTGGTCAAGGAGGTGGCGCTCGAGCAGGGCGTGTTCGCCAGCTTCATGCCGAAGCCGATGGCGGACCAGCCCGGGTCCGGCATGCACACCCACCTGTCGCTGTTCGAGGGCGACCGCAACGCGTTCCACGAGGCGGGCGGCCACCTGGAGCTCTCCTCGACGGCGCGTTCGTTCATCGCCGGCCTGCTGACGCACGCTGCCGAGATCACGGCGGTGACCAACCAGTTCGTCAACTCCTACAAGCGGCTGTGGGGCGGCGCCGAGGCGCCGAGCTACGTCTGCTGGGGTCACAACAACCGGTCCGCGCTGGTGCGGGTGCCGATGTACAAGCCGGGCAAGGGCAACTCGAGCCGCATCGAGTACCGCGCGGTGGACAGCGCGACCAACCCGTACCTCGCGTTCGCCGTCCTGCTCGCAGCGGGCCTCAAGGGCATCGAGGAGGGCTACGAGCTCCCCGAGGGTGCCGAGGACGACGTCTGGGAGCTCACGGACTCGGAGCGCCGCGCGCTCGGCATCGAGCCGCTGCCGCAGTCGCTCGAGGCCGCGATCGCGGTGATGGAGAAGTCGGAGCTGGTCGCGGAGACGCTGGGCGAGCACGTCTTCGACTTCTTCCTGCGCAACAAGCGTGCGGAGTGGGACGAGTACCGCGCCCAGGTCACGCCGTACGAGCTGAAGCGGTTCCTGCCGGTCCTGTGAGCCTCCGATGAGCGAACGTCCCGAGCGGGGAGCGTCGCTCGCCGGCAGGTTGACGCGCGTCGGCGTCGACGACGTCGCGCGCGCGGAGCGCCTGCTGCACGACGACGCGCTCCTGCTGGTGCTGCCCGAGCCCGACGGCCTGGTCGGCGAGCTCGCCGACGTCGCGGACCCGGACTCGGCGCTGCTCACGCTCGCCAAGCTCGCCGGAGCGGTCCGGGGTGACGAGGCGCTGGCCGGGCTGCTGGCGCGGACGCTCGCCGAGGACGGCCCCGCCCGTCGTCGGCTGCTCGCCGTGGCGGGTGCGTCCGTGGCGCTGGGGGACACGCTCGTCGCGCACCCGACGAACCTGCATGTCGTCGCCGACGACGCGCCGGGCACCGGCGTCCCCGCCGCCGAGGTGCGCGCCGAGCTGCTGCACGCGGTCGGCGCGGACGCCGACGCCGACGAGCCCGTCGCGACGCTCGTCGGACCCGCCGGGACGGACGCGATGCGCCGCGCGTACCGTGCGCGCCTGCTGCGGATCGCCGCGACCGACCTGACGGTGAGCGACCCGCTGAACCGGATGCCGGGGGTCGCCGCCGCGCTGGCCGACCTGGCGTCCGCCGCCCTGGAGACGGCGCTCGCGCTGGCCCGTGCCGACCTCCCGGACCACGGCGCGGGCGTGCGGCTCGCGGTGATCGGCATGGGCAAGGCCGGCGGCCGCGAGCTCAACTACGTCTCGGACGTCGACGTCGTCTACGTCGCCGAGCCCGCGGAGGGCAGCGGCGTGAGCGAGTCGGACGCACTCGCCGTCGGGACGCGCCTGGCGACGGGCCTGGCGCGGGCGTGCTCGGTGCCGTCGTCGGAGCCCGTGCTCTGGCCGGTCGACGCCGCGCTGCGGCCGGAGGGCAAGGACGGGCCGCTGGTCCGCACGCTCGCGAGCCACCGGGCCTACTACGAGCGCTGGGCCAAGACGTGGGAGTTCCAGGCGCTGCTCAAGGCCCGCCCGCTCGCGGGCGACCGCGACCTCGGCCGCGCGTACGTCGAGATGACCCAGCCGTTCGTGTGGTCGGCGGCGCAGCGCGAGCACTTCGTCGAGGACTCGCAGGCGATGCGCCGGCGGGTCGAGGGCAACATCCCCGCGGCCGAGGCCGACCGCCAGCTGAAGCTGGGCGTGGGCGGGCTGCGCGACGTCGAGTTCACGGTCCAGCTCCTGCAGCTGGTGCACGGCCGGTCCGACGAGGAGATCCGCTCCGGCTCGACGCTCACCGCGCTGGCCGCGCTCGCCGCGGGCGGCTACGTGGGCCGTGACCACGCGGCGCGGCTCGCCGTCTGCTACCGGTTCCTGCGGCTCCTCGAGCACCGCATCCAGCTCCACCGGCTGCGGCGCACCCACCTGCTGCCGACGGCGGAGGCGGACCTGCGGCGGCTCGCCCGCTCGGTCGGCATGCGCGCGGAGGGTGCCGAGGGCCTCCTGGAGCGGTGGCGCCAGGTCCGTCGCGACGTGCGGCACCTGCACGAGGAGCTGTTCTACCGGCCGCTGCTGCCGGCGACGGCGCAGCTCTCGCCCGAGGAGGCGAGCCTCGCGCCCGAGGCCGCGCGCGCCCGTCTCGCGGCGATCGGCTACCGCGACCCGGCCGGTGCGGTGCGCCACATCGCCGCGCTGACCGAGGGCGTCTCCCGGCGCGCGGCCATCCAGCGTCAGCTGCTGCCGGTGATGCTCGGTTGGTTCGCCGACGGCCCGGACCCGGACGGCGGGCTGCTGGCGTTCCGGCGGCTCTCGGAGTCGCTGGGCACCACGCACTGGTACCTCAAGCTGCTGCGCGACTCGGGGACGGCCGCGCAGCGCCTTGCGCGCGTGCTCTCGACGTCGCGCTATGTGGCGGACGCCCTGACCCGCTCGCCGGAGTCGGTCACCTGGCTGGCGGGCGACGACGAGCTGGCGCCCCGTGGCCGCGAGCGGCTGTGGGCGGAGGCGGACGCCGTCCTGACCCGTGCCCACGAGCCCGTCCCGGCGGTGCAGGCGCTGCGCGGGCTGCGCCGCCGCGAGCTGGCGCGCACCGCGGCGGCGGACGTCCTGGGCGTGGTCACGGGGACCCGGGCGGCGCAGAGCCTGACGGTCTCGGCCGACGTGGTGCTCGCGGGCGCGCTGCGTGTGGCGGAGTGGGAGGCGCGCGCGGCGCGCGGTCTCGAGCAGAGCCCGACGAGCATGCTCGTCGTGGCGATGGGGCGCCTCGGCGGACGCGAGATGGGCTACTCGTCGGACGCGGACGTGCTGTTCGTCCATGAGCCGGCCGAGGGTGCCGACCACCGCACGGCGCAGGAGTTCGCGGTCGCTGTCGCGACGGCGCTGCGGCAGCTGCTCGGGTCCGTCGGGCCCGAGCCCGTGCTCGCCGTCGACGCCGACCTGCGGCCCGAGGGGCGCAACGGCCCGCTGGTGCGGTCCTTCGAGGCCTACGCGGAGTACTACGGCCGCTGGTCGTCCCCGTGGGAGAGCCAGGCGCTGCTGCGGGCACGGCCCGCCGCCGGCGACGAGGCGCTGGGGGAGCGGTTCGTCACGCTCGTCGACCCGCTGCGCTACCCGGAGGGCGGGCTCGACGCCGCGACGGTCCGCGAGGTCCGCCGGATCAAGGCGCGCGTCGAGGCCGAGCGGCTGCCCCGGGGCACCGACCCGACGCGGCACCTCAAGCTCGGGCGCGGCGGGATCGCGGACGTGGAGTGGACCGCGCAGCTGCTGCAGCTCCAGCACGCGCACGCGGTGCCGGCGCTGCGCACGACGGGCACGCTGGACGCGCTGGCGGCGGCGACCGAGGCGGGTCTGCTCGACGAGGCCGATGCCCAGACCCTGGTCGAGGCGTGGGAGCTCGCGTCCCGCCTCCGGGACGCCAACGTCCTGTGGACCGGCCGCAGCGACGGGACGCAGGTCGACGTGCTGCCGCACGACCGGCAGGCGCTCGCCGGTCTGGCGCGGGTCGTCGGGTACCCGTCCGGCTCGGGCGGCGAGCTCGAGGAGGACTACCTGCGCACCGCTCGTCGGGCGCGGGCCGTCGTCGAGCGCGTCTTCTACGGCTGACCGCGCCCGCGCTCCGTGACGGGTGAGGCCTCGCCCGTCAGTCGCGCCGTGAGCCGCCCGACGGGTCCTCGTCGGGACGTGCGCTCTCGGAGCGGATGGTCGGGGCGCCCGGCTCGTCGCCGCCCGCGGTGCTGCTGCCGCCCGGTCCGCCGGCACCGGCGGTGCGCACCAGCGCGTCGTCCGCCTGCGCGTCGTCCGCCTGCTCGACGTCCGTCCAGTGCCGATGCCGGCGCAGCGCCTCCACGTCCTCGTGCAGCAGAGGGTCGTCGACGAGCTCGTGCCTGCGCACGTACGTCGAGGACACGGCCTGGATGGTCGCCATCACGGGCAGCGCCAGGAAGGCGCCCATGGCGCCGAAGACCGCGCCGAAGGCGATGACGCCGAGGAACGAGATCGCGGGGTTGAGCTCGAGGGCCTTGGCCGAGACCTTGGGCGAGAAGATCAGGTTCTCGATCTGCTGGTAGGCGATGATCCACGCGAGCACGATCAGCGCCTTGACGGGCGAGATGGTCAGCGCGACCGCGACGGGCAGCGCGCCACCGATGTACGTGCCGATGGTCGGCACGAACTGCGAGACGATGCCCGTGAACGCGGCGAGCGCCAGCGCGTAGGGCACGTCGACGATGATGAGGAAGATCCAGGTGAAACCGGCCGAGAGCGCGGCGAGGACGAGCCGCGAGGTGATGAAGTCGGCCACCTTCTCCTGCGACACCTCCCAGACGCGCAGCACCTCGCGCTGCCGGGCGGGCTCGAGGTAGCGCAGCACCGACGCGCGGAACCGCGGCCCGGCGCTGGCCATGTAGTAGGTGACGAGGCCGATCGACGTCGCGGTGAAGAACGCCCCGACGATCGAGATGCCCGCGCCGATGATGCTCGGGGCGAAGTTCTGCCAGTGGTCCCCGATCGAGCTGACCGCCTCGTCGGCCGTGGGGATCTGCAGGTCGAAGCTCTCGTCGAGCCACTCCGCGAGCTGGGCGTAGTACTCCGGGACGTGCGCGGCGAAGTCCACCACCTGCTGGACGAAGAGGTTGCCGAACAGCGCCAGGACCACGACGCCGCCGGCGATGCCGGTGAGCATCACCAGCCCGGTGGCGCGGGTGCGGCGCAGGCCGCGGCGCACGAGCCAGCGGATGGAGGGCTCCATGGCGAGCGCGATGAACCAGGACAGCACGACGATCGTGGTGACGGTCGAGAGCTGGGCGAGCGCTCGCCACGCCAGGATGCCGAGGAAGACCGCCGCGACCGCCATCAGCAGGGCCCGGCCCAGCCACGCGGGTGGGCGGCGCTCGGGGTGCGGCGCGAGTCGGCTGGTCGCCATGGTCGTCCTCGGGTCGTCGGTGCTGACGCACGCACCGTACCGGCAAGCCGCTGACCTGCGAGGTCCGTCCGCCTCGGCACGCGGTCGGTGATGCTCGCGCGCCGCGACCCGCCCTGCCATGCTTCAGGCATCCAGGTCAGTGGTCGAGGAGAGGAACCGCGATGAGCGAGGCGAAGCCGCCGCGACGCGCGACGGGGGGCCGGCCCGCGCGGACCGGCGACGCGCACCCGGTCGAGCACCAGACCGAGCCGCTCGCGGTCGAGGAGCTCGAGGCGGCCGCCGCGGCGGACAGCACGGCCGACCGCGACGAGCTGCTCGCTCGCCTCGCCGCTCTCGAGGCGGAGAACGCGCGCCTGCGCGCCGCACCCGCAGCCGCACCGGCGACGGCACCGGTCGCCGTCGTCGCGCCACCGCGCCGCCGGCGCTGGGGCCGCTCCACGACGGCCGTCGTGCTGATCCTCCTCGGCGCGCTGCTCGCCCCCATCGCCGTGGTGTCGGCGTGGGCGCAGGGCCTCGTCGACGACACGGACCGGTGGGTCGCCACCGTGGGCCCGCTGTCCGACGACACGACGATCCAGGCCGCGGTCACGAACCGCATCACGGACGCGATCGTCGACGCGGTCAACGTCGAGCAGCTCGCCGCGGACGCGACCGGCGCCGTCGCGGACCTGGGTCTGCCGCCGCTGGTGTCCTCGGCCGTCGAGTCGCTGCAGGGTCCGCTCGTCAACGCCGCCACCGACTTCATCCGGCGGGGCGTGACCAACGTCGTGACCTCGGACGCGTTCTCCACGGCGTGGGTCGAGGCCAACCGGACGGCGCACGCGCAGCTCGTCGCCGTGCTGCAGGGCGACCCGGACGCGATCGCGAGCATCGACGCCGACGGCACCCTGTCCGTCAAGCTCACGACGGTCATCGACGCCGTCAAGGACACCCTCGTCGAGCGTGGCTTCACGATCGTCGAGCGGCTGCCCTCGATCGACGCGACCTTCCCTCTGGTGCAGAGCTCCGACCTGGTGAAGCTGCAGACCGGCTACCGGCTCCTGCACGCTCTCGGCACGTGGCTGCCCTGGCTGTCGATCCTGCTGCTGGCCGGTGGCGTGATCGCCGCCCAGCGCCGGTCGCGCGCGCTCGTGGTCGCGGGGCTCTCGCTCGCGGTGGCGATGCTGGTCCTCGGGCTCGGTCTGACGATCGGCCGGTCGGTCTACGCCTCGTCGCTGCCGGACACGATCCAGCGGCACGACGCGGCGCTGGTCGTGTACGACCAGGCGGTGTCGCTGCTGCGGATCGCGCTGCGCTCGGGCCTGGTCCTCGGGCTCGTCGTGGCGGCGGTCGCGTTCCTCGTCGGTGGGACGGTCGCCGCACGCTCGCTGCGCTCGTCGTGGTCGCGGGCCACCGCGGCCGCTCGCGGCGCGGGCGACCGACGCGGCGTCTCCACCGGGCCCGTCGGTGAGTTCCTGTACCAGCAGCGCACCCTGCTGCGCGTCGTCGTCATCGCGATCGCGGCGCTCGTAATCGTGCTGGCGGACCCCATCACGCCACCACTGGTGTTCTGGACGGCGGTCGTCGCCGGGGCGGTGCTGCTCCTGCTGTCGCTCCTGGCGCGGCCGGGCGCGCCGGTCGTCGAGCCGGACGAGAAGACCGTCGCGGTGTGACGAGGCGGTCGGGGTCGGCGCCGCGCCGTCTGTGGTGGCGGGCCTGGGACTACGCGGTCGCGGTCCGCTGGATCGTCGCCGGCGCGTTGCGACCGGGTGACCCCGACGAGCTCGCGGGGACGTCCTCGGGCGTCGCCGGACGCCCGGTCGTGCTGGTGCCGGGCGTGTACGAGGCGTGGCACTTCCTGCGCCCGCTCGCGCGAGCGCTGCACGCGCGCGGCCTGCGCGTGCACGCCGTGCCCGGGCTCGGCCGCAACCGCGGTGTGATCACGCCGTCCGCCGCCCTCGTGCGGGAACGGATCGAGGCGCTGGGGCTCCGGGACGTGGTGCTCGTCGCGCACAGCAAGGGCGGCCTGATCGGCAAGCGGGCCATGATCGAGGACGTCCTGTCGTCCGACCCTCGCATCGCCTCGATGGTCACGGTGAACACGCCGTTCACCGGCTCGCGCTACGCCCGCTGGGTCCCGCTGCCCGCCGTGCGCGCGCTGCTGCCGGGCGACGCGGTCATCCGGGAGCTGGCGCTCGAGCGGTCGGTCGACGAGCGCATCGTGGCCGTGCGCAGCTTCTGGGACCCGCACGTCCCGGACGCGGGGCCGCCGGACGGGGGAGCGGACGTGCTCCTGCGGACGCCGGGACACTTCCGCCCCCTCGCCGACCCCGAGCTCGTCGAGCTCGTCGTCCGCCACGTGCTGGACGGCGGCTAGCGGCCGATCCGCAGCACGCGCGTGAGCCCGGGCTCGTCGGGGTCGTCGACGATGTCGCGGCCGTCGAGCCAGGACCGCACCACGTGCGCGAGCTCGCCGGGGTGGCTGAAGTTCACCGCGTGGGCGGCGCCCTCGATGAGCACCACCGTGACGTGCTCGGGCGCGAGGCGCCCGACCTCGCGGACCCGCGACGGGGCGGGCATGAGCGGGTCGCGGCTGCCCAGCACGGCGAGCGACGGGACCGGGGTGCTCAGGAGCCGCTCGAGCGACGGGAACCGGGTGAGCTCGCTGAACAGGTGCAGCGCGTTGACCGGCCCGAACCGCAGGTAGTCGGGGATCGCCACGGGGAACATCCGCGGGCTCTCCCGCGCGACGTCGCGGGCCATCTGGCCCAGCGCCCGGCTCAGCGGCTGGTTCTGGATCCCGCCCGCGGGCGCGACGAGCACGATCCTGTCGACGCGGTCCGGCACCAGGTGGGCGACCTCGAGGCTGACGGGGCAGCCCATCGAGTTCCCGACGAGGACGACGCGCTCGAGCTCGAGCGCGTCGAGGAGCCCGACGAGCGTGTCGGCCAGCGCGGGGATCCCGAGCGCCCGCCCGAGCCCGTCGCTGCGCCCGTAGCCGGGCAGGTCGGGGACGAGCTGCGTCCCGCGGTCGGTGAGGCGACGGGCCGTGGGCATCAGGTACGAGCCGGAGATCGCGAAGCCGTGCACGTGGACCATCGGCAGCCGCCCCGGCGCCTCGGGCCCCTGGCGGACGAACACGCTGGTCCCGCCGACGACGACCCGGCGCTCGGTCCATCCCGGTTCCGGCACGCGCATGTGCTGATAGTGACAGACCCGCAGCTCGGCCGACGCGCCCGTATCTACCGGCAGCCTGCGGGCACCTGCGAGGAAGGGGCCGGCCCTGACCGGCCCTCCCGGCGGAGGTCCCCATGGCGACGACGAGCACGACGAGAGCCCGGCGCGCGAGCCGGGCCCCCGCGCCGAGATCTCCCGGCCGCGCCGCACCCCAGCCGGCCCGCCCGGTCCCGGAGCCGGTCGCTGTGGCCACCGAGCCGGCCCTCGAGCGGACTGACGCGAGCCACGCGGCCTTGGATGCCGCCCCGCCTCCACCGACGCCCGTCAATGCCGAGGTGGTGGGTGGGACGGAGCAGGCCGCCCCGCCGCCGCCTCCCGTACCGCACGTGACCCCGAGCCTGCGTCAGGGCAGGTCGGTGCGTCTCGCCGCGGCGTACGCGGACCTCCAGCTGGTGCAGAACAGCGTGACTGCCGCACCGGAGCGCCACGGCAGCGAGGCGGTCAAGATCATCTGCGTCGCCGAGCTGCGCGCGGCGCAGGCGGCGCTGGAGCGGATCGACTCCGGCAGCGCCCGGATCTCGAGGGACGCGCACTTCGAGTTCGCCTGGACGTGCATCCACCGAGCACGCGCGCTGCTGCCGCTGATCGTCGCCGACGACGCGCTCGAGACCCAGTACCTCTACGCGGTCGAGCGCGCTGGCCGGATGCGGCCGCGGGACGCGCGGCTCCTCGCCAGCCTCGGTCACCGCTCGAGCGACGCGGCGGACGCCGGCCCGCAGCGCCGGCAGCGCCTGAGCTACGCGCTCTCCGTCGCGTACGGCGCGGCGGACCGCGAGCACCAGCAGCTGCGCGTCCTGCGGGACCGGCTGCTGCGGGTGGCGTGGCTGACCTCGTTGGCGCTCCTGCTCGTCGTCGCCGCCGGCACCTGGGTGCCGTCGCTCTTCCCGCTGTGCTCCGAGGACCAGACGGTCTGCCCGGCGGGTCACGGCGCGCCGGACCCGGCCGACGTCGGCACGGTCGCCTTCCTCGGCCTGATCGGCGCGGGCCTGACGGCGGTGCTCGCCATCCGGCGCGCCCGCCCGTCCACGTCGCCCTACCGGCTGATGCCGGCACTCGGCTTCCTGCGCATCCCGCTGGGCGGCATCGTCGCGGTGCTCGGCGTGGTGCTGGTCCAGAGCGGGTCGGTGCCGGGCGTCGTCGGGCTGGCGGACTCCCAGCAGATCGCGGTGTACGCGATCGTCTTCGGGTTCGCGCAGGAGGCCGTCACCCGGCTCCTCGAGAACCGCGCCCGTGCGGTGCAGGACGTCGCGGCCGCGGGCGCGACCGCGAGCGTCGCCGCGGCGAGCGGCAGCACGACGAAGGACGACGACGAGACGACGCTCTGACCGCGGTCCCCGAACGGGCGCGGCTGGAACGACACAGCAGCCCGGCCACCACGAGGGCGACCGGGCTGCTGTTCCTGCGAGTCACCGGCCCCCGGGAGCAGCCGGGGGCCGGGACGTCTCACACGTCGTAGTAGAGCTCGAACTCGTGCGGGTGCGGCCGCAGACG
Source organism: Cellulomonas fulva (assembly GCF_018531375.1). Classification (NCBI taxonomy): domain Bacteria; kingdom Bacillati; phylum Actinomycetota; class Actinomycetes; order Micrococcales; family Cellulomonadaceae; genus Cellulomonas; species Cellulomonas fulva. The sequence goes on from NZ_JAHBOH010000001.1 coordinate 2,502,765, forward strand.
AATCGGGTCCACCTCGGCGGTGCGCTTGTAGTCGATCCACGTGGCGATCAGGTCGGGCGTGAAGACGTTGCCCGCCGTGAGCCAGTCGTGGTCGGCCTCGAGGTTGTCGAGCACCTCGGAGAGCGAGCCCGGCACCTGCTGGATCTGGGCGTGCTCCTCGGGGGGCAGTTCGTACAGGTCCTTGTCGACCGGCTCCGGCGGCTCGATCCGGTTCTGGATGCCGTCGATGCCGGCCATCAGCATGGCGGCGAACGCGAGGTACGGGTTCGACGACGGGTCCGGGACGCGGAACTCGATGCGCTTGGCCTTCGGGTTCGAGCCGGTGACCGGGATGCGGATGCACGCGGAGCGGTTCCGGGCCGAGTAGACCAGGTTGACCGGCGCCTCGAAGCCCGGGACCAGGCGGTGGTAGGAGTTCACCGTCGGGTTCGTGAACGCGAGCAGCGCGGGCGCGTGCTTGAGCAGGCCGCCGATGTACCAGCGCGCCATGTCGGACAGGCCGCCGTAGCCCTTCTCGTCGAAGAACAGCGGCTCGCCGTCCTTCCAGAGGGACTGGTGCACGTGCATGCCCGAGCCGTTGTCGCCGAACAGCGGCTTCGGCATGAACGTCGCCGTCTTGCCCGCGGCGTGCGCGACGTTCTTCACGACGTACTTGAAGAGCTGGACCTTGTCGGCGGACTTGGCGAGCTCGTCGAAGCGGTAGTTGATCTCGGCCTGGCCGGCGGTGCCGACCTCGTGGTGCGCGCGCTCGACCCCGAGGCCGAGGGCGTCCAGCTGCAGCGAGATCTGGTCGCGCAGGTCGGCGAAGTGGTCGACCGGCGGCACGGGGAAGTAGCCGCCCTTGTAGGGCGTCTTGTGGCCGAGGTTGCCACCCTCCTCCTTGCGGCCCGTGTTCCACGCGGCCTCGATGGAGTCGATGTAGTAGAACGACGCGTCCTGGCGGGTCTGGAACCGGATGTCGTCGAAGATGTAGAACTCGGCCTCGGGCGCGAAGAACGCGGTGTCCGCGATGCCGGTCGACTTCAGGTACGCCTCGGCCTTCGCGGCGACCTGGCGCGGGTCGCGGCTGTAGGGCTCGTCGGTGTACGGGTCCACGATGTGGAAGTTGATGTTGAGCGTCTTCTCCGCGCGGAACGGGTCGACGTAGGCGGTCGTCACGTCCGGCACGAGCTTCATGTCCGACTCGTGGATCGCCTGGAAGCCGCGGATCGACGAGCCGTCGAACATCTGGCCGTCGGTGAAGAAGTCCGCGTCGAGGGACTGCGCGGGGACGTTGAAGTGCTGCATGACGCCCGGGAGGTCGCAGAACCTCACGTCGACGAACTTGACGTCCTCGCTCTTGATGAACGCCAGGACTTCCTCTGGCTTGCTGAACATCCGCTGCTCCTCGGTTGATGGTGCCCTGGGGTCGGGCGTGACCGACGCTAGGCCGGGGCCGTTTCTCTCGTGTGTGCCGATTGTTTCCGTGAGGTTACGCGCACCGCCCGGGTGTAACGATCGTGGGAACGGTCCGCCTGCCGGGACGGGTCGGCTCGCCGCTTAGTCTGGTGGGGTGACGACTCGGGAGAACGTGGGCTCGTGGCTCGAGGGCGGGCCGGGTGGTGACCAGGGGGCGCGCGGCGCCCGGCTGGGGCTGCCCGCGCAGGGTCCGGGCTCGGCAGCGGGTGTCGGGCGGCGCATCGTCGCGCTCGTCGTCGACTGGACCGTGTGCCTCGCGATCTCCGCGACGTTCTTCCCGGCCGACGAGACGGCCACGTTCCTGGTACGCGCGGACAGCATCGTGACGCTCGCCGTGTTCGCCCTCGAGAACCTGCTCCTGGTCGGGCTCCTGGGCTTCACGCTGGGTCACCGCCTGCTCGGCCTGCGCGTGCGCACGGCCGGCTACGCCCCGGGTGGCACGCCGGTGTCCGACGACGCGCGCGCGCCGGGTCTGGTGCGCGGGTTCGTGCGCACCGCCCTGCTCTGCCTGGTGATCCCGGCCGTGGTGTGGGACGCCGACGGCCGCGGGCTGCACGACCGGCTGGCCGGCACGGCGATCGTCCGTCGCTGACCCGCTCCGTCTTGCACCGGATCCGCCGTTGACCCGATCCGCGTGACCCGCAGGGGTCGGTCCGACGCCGAGCGCGCCGGGCCGGTGCGGCTCAGCGCCCGCGCATCCCCTTGCGGTCGGGGCGCGCCCGCATCGGGTCGACGCCCTTGGGGATCGGCGGCCGTGCCGTGCCCAGCGCGGTCAGGCGCTTGGCGACCTCGGCGACCTCCTGCTTGGTCAGCTTCGGCTTGAGCTTGCGCAGCTCCGTGGGCAGCTTGCGGAGCGCGACCTGACCCTCACCGGTGCCGACGACGAGCAGGGTGATCGGGACGGTGGGGATGACGCGCGCGGTGCGCTTGCGCTCGGCCTCGAGCAGCCGCGACACCCGGCCCGAGGGGCCCTCGCCGACGAGGACCACACCGGGCCGCCCGATCCCGCGGAAGACCATGTCCTGGGTCCGCGGGTCGATCGCGACCGGCTCCTCGGGGAAGGTCCACCCGCGGCGGATGGTGCGCAGGGCCGCCAGGGCCGCTCCGGGCTGCCCCTCGATCCGTGAGTACGCCGCCTTCTCCGCGCGCCGGGCCAGGATGAACATCACGCCCAGCAGCGCGAACGGCAGCGCCAGGAACAGGAAGTACACGACGTGGTCGAACACCACGCCGAGCACGACGCCGAGCGCCAGGATCCCCACGAAGACGGCCAGCAGGATCCACGTGATGCTCGGGTCGACCTCCCGCGTCATCTTGAACGCTTCCCACACCTGGTGGTACCAGCGGACCTTCTTGGTCTTCGGCGCAGGGGAGGTCGAGGCGGAGTCACGGGCCATGGGCGTGAGTCTACCGAGCGCGCGGGGCGCTCCCGCGCGCATGCTGCCCGGCACCGGGGCCGAGGCGCCCGCGGGTCAGCGGGCGAGCAGGCTCGCCGCCTCCTGGCGTGCGGTCGTCGGCTCGCCCAGGTGCGCCAGGGCGTCGGGGATCGGCAGGCCGCGGCGGCGCATCGCCTGTCCCCACAGCCGTCCGGCACGGTACGACGAGCGCACCAGCGGCCCGGACATGACGCCCAGGAAACCCATCTCCTCGGCCGCCTGCGACAGCTCCACGAACTCCTCCGGCCGGACCCACCGGTCGACGGGGTGGTGCCGCACGGACGGGCGGAGGTACTGGGTGATGGTGATCAGGTCGCAGCCCGCGTCGTGCAGCTGCTGGAGCGACTCCACGACCTCGTCGAACGTCTCGCCCATCCCGAGGATCAGGTTGGACTTGGTGACCATGCCGGCCTCACGGGCGCGCGTGATGACGGAGAGCGAGCGCTCGTAGCGGAACCCGGGGCGGATCTGCTTGAAGATGCGCGGGACCGTCTCGAGGTTGTGCGCCAGCACCTCGGGCCGCGACGCGTTGACGACGTCGAGGAGCTCGGGCACGGCGTTGAAGTCCGGGATCAGCAGCTCGACGCCGGTGCCCGGGTTGAGCGCGTGGATCTGGCGCACCGTCTCCGCGTAGAGCCACGCGCCGCCGTCCGGCAGGTCGTCACGGGCGACGCCGGTCACGGTGGAGTACTTCAGGCCCATCGCCTGGACGGACTCCGCGACGCGACGCGGCTCGTCGGCGTCGAAGTCCGCGGGCTTGCCGGTGTCGATCTGGCAGAAGTCGCAGCGCCGCGTGCACTGGTCGCCGCCGATGAGGAACGTGGCCTCGCGGTCCTCCCAGCACTCGAAGATGTTGGGGCAGCCGGCCTCCTCGCACACCGTGTGCAGGCCCTCGCGCTTCACGAGCCCCTTGAGCTCCGAGTACTCCGGGCCCATGGTCGCGCGCGTCCGGATCCACTCGGGCTTCTTCTCGATGGGCGTCGCGGCGTTGCGTGCCTCGACGCGCAGCATCCGGCGCCCTTCGGGTGCGATCGTCACGTCAGCCACCCTAACCGCTCGGACCCGTGCCGCCCCTGCTCGTCGGGACCGGTGGACGAGGCGGTGGTCACAGGTGCCCGCGGCGACCACCTCGGGACCAGGGTCCCGTGACCGGCCGCGAGCCGGGCGGGACGCTGGAGGGGAGGCGGGCGGAATGCCCGCGGAGGGAGGCACGACGATGCGGGTGCTCGTGAGCGTCGCGTCCCGGCACGGGGCGACGGCGCAGATGGGGGAAGTGGTCGCGGACGCGCTGCGGGAGGCCGGTCACACGGTCGACGTGGTCGCGCCCGACGAGGTCGAGCGGGTGATGCCCTACGACGCCGTGGTCCTGGGCTCGGCCGTCTACGTCGGACGTCTCGCGGCGTCGATGCGCGACCTGGTGCAGCGGCAGGCGCCGCACCTGCGGCTGCGGCCGGTGTGGCTGTTCTGGTCCGGTCCGGTGGGCGCGGCGCCCGTGCGGGTCAGCGTGCCCGACGACGTCGACGCGCTGGTCCGGGCGACGGGCGCGCGCGAGGCGAAGTGCTTCGTCGGCGCGCTCGACAAGTCGTCGCTCAACCTGTCCGAGCGCGCGCTGGTCTCGCTCGTGCACGCGCAGGACGGTGACTTCCGCGACCTCGACGCGGTGCGGGCCTGGGCGGCGGGCGTCGCCGACGAGCTCGCGGCGGCCGCCTGAGGCGCCTCGCCCCGCCGGGTTCGCCGTCGGCGACGGCTCGTCGGCGACGTCTCGTCAACGCTGCCCGGCGGCCGCGGTCCGACCGGCGGCGAGCAGGGGCGGCAGCGTCTCGTGGAGGTGCGCCCGGACGGAAGGCAGCACCTCGGCGATCGGGACGCGGCGGCCCAGCTCGACGCTGAGCGACGTGACGTCCGCGTCCGGGATCCCGCACGGCACGATGCGGTCGAAGACGTGCAGGTCCGGCTCGCAGTTGAGCGCGAACCCGTGCATCGTCACGCCGCGCGAGACGCGCACGCCGATCTGGGCGACCTTGCGCTGCCGGGCCCCGGGGGCCGGCGCGTCGAACCACACGCCGCTGCGCCCCTCGACGCGGATCGCGGCCAGGCCGAGGTCGGCGCAGGTGCGGATCAGCGCCTCCTCGAGGGCGCGGACGTAGCGCACGACGTCGACGGGCTCGCCGAGCCGCACGATCGGGTACCCGACCAGCTGGCCCGGCCCGTGCCACGTGATGCGACCCCCGCGGTCGACGTCGACCACGGGCGTGCCGTCGACGGGCCGGTCCCACGTCGCCGTCCGCCGGCCGGCGGTGTACACGTCCTCGTGCTCGCACAGCAGCACGGTGTCCTCGCGCTCGCCTGCGACCACCTCCGCGTGCACCTCGCGCTGCCGCTGCCACGTCGGCTCGTACGGCAGCAGCCGCGTGCCCAGCTCCAGCTCCTCGAACCGCATGCCGCCAGCGTACGGCCCGCCGCCCGAGGCTCCGTCCGGTCGTACGTCCGGGTCCACGTCAGGGTCCGCGTCAGGTTCCACGTCCTGGTCCACGTCGGGGCAGACTGGCGGGCATGAGCGCAGCGGACGTGATGCGGGTGGGGCTGGTCGGCTACGGCGGGGCGGGGCGGGGGATCCACGCCCGGTTGCTGCGGGAGGCCGGTCTCCCGGTCACCGCCGTCGTGACGCGGAGCCGTGGCGCGCAGGTGCGCGACGAGTGGCCGAATGCGGTCGTCGTGCCCGACGTCACGGCGCTCCTGGCCCTCGACCTCGACCTCGTCGTGGTCGCGAGCCCGACGGGGGACCACGCCGCGCACGTCACGCAGGCGCTCGGGTCCGGCGCGCACGTCCTCGTCGACAAGCCGCTGGCGACGTCCGCCGACGAGGCCGCGGCGCTGGTCGCCCGCGCGGACGGCCGGCTCACGGTGTTCCAGAACCGGCGGTGGGACCCCGAGCAGCTGGCCCTCGCCGGGCTCCTCGCCGACGGTGCGCTGGGCCGGGTGCACCGGTTCGAGCGGCGCTGGGAGAGGTTCCGGCCGCAGCCCCAGGACCGGTGGAAGGAGAACGACCCGCGCGGCGGCGGGTTGCTGCTGGACCTCGGCGCCCACCTGGTCGACTCGGCGGTCCAGCTCTTCGGGCCCGTGACCGAGGTCTACGCCGAGCTCGCGGCGCTGACGACGCCCGCGGTCGACGACGTGTTCCTCGCGGTGCGGCACGAGGGTGGGGTGACCTCGCACCTGCAGGCGGGCGGGCTGACCGGGGCGCCGGGCCCGCGGACGCGCGTCCTCGGCGACGCCGGCGCGTTCCTGGTGACGAGCTTCGAGAACGAGCCCACGCCCTTCCAGGTGCTCGACGACGCCTACGAGGAGGGCCGCCGTCCGGGTGAGCCGGCGCACGAGGGCTGGCTGGTGACCGGCGCCGAACGACGGCCCGTGCCGGCTCCGGCCGGGGGGCACCACGAGATCTACCCGCTCCTCGCGGCGTGGGTGCGCGGGGACGCCGCGCCGCCCGTCGACCCTGCCGACGCGGTCGCGACCGCCCGGGTGCTCGACGCGGCGCTCGTGAGCGCGGCCGAGCGCCGCGTCGTCCGCCTCGGCTGACGGGTCCCCTCGTCCAGGGTTCCCACGAGCGTCGCGCGGTGTGGAGGCTGTGGACAGCCGACGACGCGCGCGCGCCAGGTTCGGTTCGATGGGGCCATGACGTCATCGACGCACGTCGAGCGCGTGCTCGCGGCCGCCGGGTACCGCCCGGCGGGCCGGAGCGCGACCGGCGCGACGCTCGGGGTCGCGCTCGACGGGTCGGACCGCCGCGTGGAGCTGGAGGTCGTGGCCGCCGACGACGAGGTCCGGTCCCGGTGGCACGCGTTGCGGGACCTGCACCACGACCACCTCCCACGGGTGCTCGAGGTCGTCGAGCTCCACGACGAGCAGCTCGCGGTGTTCACCGAGCACGTCGTCGGGACGACGCTGGAGCAGGTCTGCGGCGCCCGCGGGCCGCTCGGTCCGGGCGAGAGCGTGACGGTCGCGATCCCGGTCGCCCAGGCGCTCGACGCGCTGCACCGCTCGGGGCTCGTCCACGGGGCGGTGAGCGCCCGCGCCATCGTGCTCGATCCCGCGGGACGGCCGGTCCTGACGTGCGCCGGGTCGTCCGTCGGGCGCGGCGCTCAGGGAGCCGAGCCTCGTCAGGACGTGCGGGCGCTGCTCGCGCTCCTGCTGGCGCACCTGGACCGCGGCCCGGCAGCGGGAGCGACGGAGGAGGACCCGGCGGGGCGGGACGCCGGGTTGGGCGCGGCGCTGGAGGACCTGCTCCGCGCGGACCGGGACGGCGAGCCAGTCACGGCGGACCGGGTCGTGGGGCGGTGCTTCCGGACGTGCGCGCCGCGTCCGGTCCGGCTGCCGACGCGCGACGAGCTGCGCCGCGTCGCCCTGACCGCGGGGACCGTCGGGGCGCTGCGACGCCCCCGCACCGAGCCGGACCGCGCGCGGGCACGGCCCGGGCCCGGAGGTCGCCGCCTCGCCCTCCTCGGTGTCGGCGGGACGGTGCTGGTCGCGGCGGCGGTCGTCGGGCTCCTGACGGTCACCCGGCCGGCGGGTCCTGCCCGAGCCGTGCCGGAACCGGCCGCTGCCGTGACGACCCGGGCGTCGTCGGTCGACACGCCCTCCGACCCGCAGGAGGCGGCGCGGGCGCTCACCGCGCGGCGCGCGGAGCTGCTCGTCGCCGGCGAGGTCGCCGGGCTGGCCGAGGTCGAGGTGGTCGACGGGCCGGCGCACACCGCGGACGCAGCGCTGCTCGGCGAGCTGGCGGGCGACCGGCTGGACGGGCTCCGCGTGCACGTCGAGCGCGTGACCGCGCTGCCGGCCGAGGCCGCGGACGAGGCACGTGTCCTGGTGGGCAGCAGCGCCAGCGCGTACGAGCGTCTCGCCGGCGACGGGACGGTCGTCGCCACCGGCCCGGCGGCGACGACGGACGTGGTCCTGGTCCTGCGCTGGACCGACGCCGGCTGGCGCGTGTGGGACGTCGCTGCGCCGCCCGGGTGACGAGCCCCGGGGTGTCGGGGTGGATTATCTGGACCGTGGCGTCAGGACCGTGGCGTCCGGACCGTGGTGTCGGGACCGTGGTGTCACGCCCGGGTGTCAGGACTGCTCGACGAGCCAGCGCGCGGCGGTCTCCAGGTCCGGGTGGTCCGGGGTGAAACCGCTGGCCTCGAGGACCCGCGGCACGGCCCGGACCGATCCGAGCACCTCCGAGGCGAAGTCGCGCAGCACCAGGCGCAGCGCCCACGCGGGCGCGGGCACCACGGCCGGGCGGTGCAGGGCGGCGGCGAGCGCGGCGACGACGTCCGCGTTCCGGTCGGCGTGCGCGACGAGGTTGACCGGCCCGTGCACGTCCGCGGTTAGGAGGTGCTCGATGGCGCGGACCTCGTCGTGGAGCGTGATCCACGGCCAGAACTGGCGGCCCGAGCCGAGCCGCCCGGCGAGCCCGGCCCGCAGCAGCGGCCAGAGCGGGCGCAACGCCCCGGCGCCCGGACCCAGGACCACCCCGGTGCGCAGGAAGACCACGCGCCCGCCCGCCTCCGTCGCCGGCTGGGTGGCCGCCTCCCACTGGCGGACCACCTCGGCGAAGAAGGTCGTGCCGAGCGGCTCGTCCTCGTCGACCGGGGTGTCGCCGCGGTCGCCGTACGCGCCGATGCCCGACGCCTGCAGCAGGCGCGGGCGCGGGCCGTCGAGCGTCGCGATCGTCTCGGCGAGCAGCCCGGCCGAGTCGACGCGCGACGCCAGGACCTCGCGCTTGCGCGACTCGGTCAGGAGCCGCGTCCCGGGGTTCACCCCGGCCAGGTCGACCACCGCGTCGACCCCGGACAGCGCGCGTGCGTCCAGCCAACCGGCGGCCGGGTCCCACCGCGTCTCCTCGGGCCGCGCCGCCGCGTGGCGCACCAGGACCCGCACGTCGTGGCCCGCGTCCTCGAGCCGACGGCGCAGAGCCGTGCCGATGAACCCGTGAGAGCCCGCGATGAGGATGCGCATCCGCTCACCCTAGGCGCGCGTGCCCCGCGCGGCCGGACGAACGTCCCGGAGACGCCGACGGCCCGGTCCCGTGCGGGGACCGGGCCGTCGGCGACGTGCTCAGAGGCCGAGCTCGGCCTCGAAGGCGCCCTCCTCGAGGCGCGCCTTGAGCGCGGACAGGTAGCGGGACGCGTCGGCGCCGTCCACCAGCCGGTGGTCGTACGACAGGCAGAGGTAGCACAGCGACCGGATCGCGATGACGTCGTCACCCTCCGGGCCCTTCACCACGGCCGGCCGCTTCACGATCGCGCCGGTGCCGAGGATCGCTGACGTGCCGCCGGGGACGATCGGCGTGTCGATGATCGCGCCGCCCGAGCCGGTGTTGGTCACCGTGAAGGTCGCGCCCGACAGCTCGTCGGGACCGATCTTGTTGTTGCGCGTGCGGCCAGCGAGGTCCGCGATCTTGCGCGCGATCCCGCCCAGGTTGAGGTCACCGGCGTCGCGGATCACGGGCACGACGAGGCCGCGCTCCGTGTCCACCGCGATGCCGACGTTCTCCTGGCCGTGGTACGTGATCTGGTTGCCCTCGAGCACGCCGTTGATCTTCGGGAAGGCCTTCAGGCCCTCGATCGCCGCGAGGACGAAGAACGGCAGGAACGTGAGGTTCACGCCCTCGCGCGCCTTGAAGTCCTCCTTGGCCGACGCGCGCAGCTTCGCGATGCGCGTGACGTCGACCTCCACGACGGTGGTCAGCTGGGCCTGCGTGTGCAGGGCCTCGACCATCCGCTCGGCGATGATCTGGCGCAGCCGGCTGGCCTTCTCCGTGGTGCCGCGCAGCGGGGACACGGCGGGCGCCGCGGCCTTGGGCGCCGCTGCCGGTGCCGCGGCCTTGGGCGCGGCGGCGGCCTGCGCCGCCGCGGTCTTCTCCGCCTCCGCCTTCGCTGCCGCCTCGAGGACGTCCTCCTTGCGGATGCGGCCACCGACGCCGGTGCCGGTGAGGCCCGCGACGTCGACGCCCTTCTCCGCGGCGAGCTTGCGCACCAGCGGCGTCAGGTAGCCACCGGAAGCCGCGGGCGCGGCGGGTGCCGAGGCGGCGGCGGGCGCGGGCGACTGCGCCGCGACGGGAGCCGGGACCGGCGAGGCGGGGACGGGCGCGGGCGCCTGCGTCTCCTGCTCGGCGGCCGGCTCGGGTGCGGTCGCAGCGGCAGGCGCCTGCTCCGGGGCAGCCGACTCCTGCGCAGGCGCGGACTCCTGCGTGGGCGCCTGCTGCTGCGCCGGCTCCTCAGCCTGCTTCTGGGCGGGGGCCGCGGAGCCGGATCCGACGAGCGCCAGCACGGCGCCGACCTCGACGGTCTCGTCCTCCTGCACCACGATCTTCTGCAGCGTGCCGGCGACCGGCGACGGGATCTCGGTGTCCACCTTGTCCGTGGAGATCTCGAGCAGCGGCTCGTCGACCTCGACCGTGTCGCCCTCGGCCTTGAGCCAGCGCGTGACGGTGCCCTCGGTGACGGACTCGCCGAGCGCGGGGAGGGTGACCTCCTGCGCGTCGCCGGAGCCCTGTCCGTCGGACGGGCCCGTGGACGGCGCCGCCTGGGACGACTCCGCCGGGGCGGCCTCCTCGTGCTCCTCGGGGGACTGCTGCTGCGGCTGGGCCTCGGCGGCGGACTCCTCCGCGGGAGCCTGCTCGGCGGGCTGCTGCTCGTCGGGCTGCTGCGCGCCGGACTGCTCGGCGGGCGCCTGGTCGGACTCGGCCGACGACGACGAGGCGCCGTCGCCGGAGCCGATCACCGCGAGGGCGGCCCCGACCTCCACCGTCTCGTCCTCCTGGACGAGGATCTGCTCGAGCACGCCGGCGAACGGCGACGGGATCTCGGTGTCGACCTTGTCGGTCGAGATCTCGAGCAGGGGCTCGTCGACCTCGACCGTGTCGCCGACGTTCTTCAGCCAGCGGGTGACGGTGCCCTCGGTGACGGACTCACCGAGCGCGGGAAGCTGCACGTTCTCGGACATGACCGCGTCGTCTCCTTCGATTCCAGGTCAGTTGTGGGCGTGCAGCGGCTTGCCGGCGAGGGCCAGGTGGGCCTCGCCGAGCGCCTCGTTCTGCGTGGGGTGGGCGTGGACCAGGGCGGCGACGTCCTCCGGGTACGCCTCCCAGTTCACGATGAGCTGGCTCTCGCCGATGAGCTCGCCGACGCGCGCACCGATCATGTGCACACCGACGACTGGGCCCTCCTTCTGCCGCACGAGCTTCACGAAGCCCTGCGTGCCCAGGATCTTGCTCTTGCCGTTGCCGGCGAGGTTGTACTCGAGGGTCTCCACGGCGTCGTCGCCGTAGATCTCCTTCGCCCGGGCCTCGGTGACGCCGACGGAGGCGACCTCGGGCTCGGAGTAGGTGACGCGGGGGATGCCGGACTCGACGATCGGCGCGGGGTTGAGCCCGCAGATCTGCTCGGCGACGTAGATGCCCTGCGCGAACCCGCGGTGCGCGAGCTGCAGCCCGGGGACGATGTCGCCGACGGCCCAGATGTTCCCGACGCCCGTGTGCAGCTTCTCGTCCGTGATGACGAAGCCGCGGTCGAGCGTGACGCCCTGCTCCTCGAAGCCGAGGCCCGACGTGCTCGGCCCGCGGCCGACGGCCACGAGCAGCACGTCGGCGTCGAACGTCTTGCCGTCCTCGAGCGAGACGTGGACGCCGTTGTCGTCCTGCGTCACGCCGGAGAACCGCACGCCCAGGTTGAACGCGATCCCGCGCTTGCGGAACGCACGCTCGAACGCCTTGGACAGCGCCTCGTCCTCGTTGGGGACCAGGTGGGGGAGCGCCTCGATGATCGTGACGTCCGCGCCGAACGACTTCCACACCGACGCGAACTCCGAGCCGATGACGCCGCCGCCGAGGATGATCGCCGACTTCGGGATCCAGTCCAGCTGCAGCGCCTGGTCCGACGTGATGACGCGGCCGCCGATCTCGAGGCCGGGCAGCGAGCGGGCGTAGGAGCCGGTGGCGAGGATGACGTGCTCACCGGTGAGGGTCTGGCCGTCCACCTCGACGGTGTTGGGGCCGGTGAGGCGTCCGTAGCCCTCGACGACCGTGATCTTGCGGGACTTGATGAGTCCCTGCAGCCCCTTGTAGAGGCCGGCGATGACCGTGTCCTTGTACTGGTTCACGCCGCCCATGTCGACGTGGTCGAGCGTCGTGTGCACCCCGTAGTGCGCGCCCTCGCGGGCGTTGTCGGCGAGTTCCGCCGCGTGCAGGAGCGCCTTGGTGGGGATGCAGCCCTTGTGCAGGCAGGTGCCGCCGACCTTGTCGGCCTCGACCAGGGCGACGTTCTTGCCCAGCTGTGCAGCGCGCAGGGCAGCCGCGTAGCCACCACTTCCCGCTCCCAGGACGACGATGTCGAAGGCGGTGCCGGTGGTCTCGGCCACGTGCAGACTCCTCAGGTCGGACGTCAGATCTCGGTGCAAGATCGTGGACCGCGACGCGCACGGTGCTGCCGCCGCGGGTCGCCGTCCATCTTGTCACCTAGGCCTGCCCCGAACGAACCGGACGGCGCGAGGACGCGTGTGACGCTCGGAACAGTCATCCCACGTCTTGCCCCACGGGGTCAGGACGACGCGTTCCGCCGGGCCAGCCGCTGGCGTGCGTTGTAGTCCCGCCACCGCTGCGGGTAGCCCGTCCGCTGCACGTCGTACGTCGGGATGCCCATCGCCTGCGCGAGCCGGTAGGCGGTCGCCGCGTCCGGCACCCGCCGCCGCGTCCACTCGCCGTCGGTGGCCACCAGCATCACGGTCGTCTGGGTGACGTTCGTCTGCGGCTCGACGTACGCCTCGACCCCCACCCGCGTGCGCACGAACTCCTGCAGGTGCGCGACGGTCGCGTCGCGCGCGTCCTTCTGGGAGACGTCGGGAGCGCCCGGCTCCGGGGAGCGGCGCGAGCGGCGGAACAGACCCATGCCGGGACAGTACCGGGCGCGACGCGGGTGCCGGGGCGGGTCAGGCGTAGGACTCGACGAGCGAGAGCAGCGTGCGCACGCCCACGCCCGTGCCGCCGGCCGGCGTGTAGTCGTGCGGTGCCTTCTCGTTGAACGCCGGGCCGGCGATGTCCAGGTGCGCCCACGGGGCGTCCCCGACGAACTCGCGCAGGAACACGCCGGCGGCGAGCATCCCGCCGAACCGCTCGCCGATGTTCGCGATGTCCGCGACCTTCGACTTGAGCGTGGGGCGCAGCTCCTCGGGCAGCGGCATGGGCCAGAACTGCTCGCCGCTCGACGTCGCGGACGCCACCACGCGCTCCCGCACCTCGTCGGTGCCCATGACCGCGGAGACGCGGTACCCGAGCGCCACGACCTGAGCCCCGGTGAGCGTGGCGATGTCGACGACGACGTCCGGCTCCTCCTCGAGGGCGGCGACCAGGCCGTCCGCGAGCACCAGGCGGCCCTCGGCGTCGGTGTTGAGCACCTCGACCGTCTTGCCGCCGCGGATGGTCAGGACGTCCGACGGGCGCTGCGCCGTGCCGGACGGCATGTTCTCGGCGAGGCAGAGCCACCCCGTCACCGCGACCGGCAGGCCCAGGCGCGCGGCGGCGACCACGGTGTGCAGCACGGCGGCGGCGCCCGCCATGTCGGACTTCATCGCCTCCATGCCGGCGGCGGGCTTGATCGAGATGCCGCCGGAGTCGAACGTGATCCCCTTGCCGACGAGCGCCACGTGGGCTCGCGGCTTCGAGGGGGAGTAGGCGACCTTGACCAGACGCGGCGGGCGGGCCGAGCCCTGCCCCACGCCGACGAGCCCGCCGTAGCCGCCCGAGGCCAGCGCCTTCTCGTCGAGCACCGTCACCTTGAGACCCTTGGCGCCCGACTGCTTGACGGCCGCCCGCGCCTCGTCGGCGAACGCCGCCGGGTACAGGTCGTTGGGCGCCGCGTTCACCAGGTCGCGGGTCCCGTGGACCGAGGCCGCGAGGACCTCGGCGCGCGCCACCGCCTCCTGCGCCGCGCGGTCGCGCGCACGGTCCGTCACGACCTCGATCTGCGCCACGGCCGCCTCGGCGAGCGCGTGGTAGCGGCTGTAGGTGTACGCGCCGAGCAGCGCGCCCTCGGCGACGGCGGCGACCGAGGCCGCGTCGGGTGCGGGCAGCGCGAGCGCGACCGAGGCGAGGCCCGCGAGCTCGCGCGTCGCGGCGCCGGCCGCGCGGCGGAGGGTCTCGGCGCCCGCGGGCGAGCCGGCGTCGAGCGGCTTGTCGCCGACACCGGTCACGACGAGCGCCGCCGCCTTGAGCCCCGTGCCGGGCAGCCGCCGCACCTCGTCGACCGCGCCCGTGATGCCCAGCCGTGCCGCGTCGCGCGCGAGGGTCTGGACGATCTCCTTCGGCAGCCAGTCGGCGCCGACGGCGGCGACCGAGGTGCCGCGGGGCCGGACGGCCACGACCACGGCGTCGACGGAGAGCTGGGCGGGGTTCTTGGCGGTGAGCGCGATCACCGCTCGATGGTAACCGCGCGGCCGGCGCGGGGACGCGGTCACAGGTCCCTGGGCGACGCCGCGGAGGACGCCAGGTAGGTTGTGCAGCCGTGACCGAGCCCGTGGACCCCCTGGTGCCTCTGGCGCTCCTCGTCGCGCTGCTCTGCGCCGCGCTGGGCGCGTGGGCGCTGTGGTTCGTCGTGCGGGACCGCGCGGTGGTGCTCCGCCAGCTGTGGGGCGGGGCGGTCGTCGAGGCCGTGCTCGTCGTGCAGGCCGTGGTGCTCGCGGTGGCGCAGGCGACGGGTGACCGGGAGGTCGACGGCCTGCTGCTGTGGGGGTACGTGGTGACGCAGCTCGTCATCCTCCCGTTCGCCGCGGCCTGGGCGTTCGCCGAGCGTTCCCGCTGGAGCTCGGTCGTCCTGCTGGTCGCCGCGCTGACCGTCGCCTTCCTCGAGCTCCGGCTCCTGCAGATCTGGGGGACCCTGTGACCGCACCGTCGACGCGCTCCGCGAGGCGCCCCACCGGCAGCGGGCCCGGCCGGCTCCTGGTCGCGGTCTACGGCGTGCTCGCGCTGGCCGCGACCGCGCGCGGCCTCTACCAGGTCACGACCAAGTGGGCCGAGGCGCCGCTGGCCTACGCGCTGTCGCTGCTCGCCGGGCTCGTCTACGTCGTCGCCACCTACGCGCTCGCGCGGGACCGCCGCACGCTCGCGTGGGCGACCGTCGGGTTCGAGCTCGCCGGCGTCCTCGTCGTGGGCACGCTGTCGCTCGTCGACGTGGGCGACTTCCCCGACGAGACCGTGTGGTCCGGGTTCGGCGCCGGCTACGGCTACGTCCCGCTGGTGCTGCCGTTCGTCGGGCTGTGGTGGCTGTGGCGCACGGGCCGGACGGGCGCCGGGCGGCCGCCCGCCCCGCAGACGGGTCCGACGAGCCCGCCCCTCCGCCCGTAGGGTGAGCGCGTGTACCGCCTGCTGTTCGACCTGGTCTTCCGGCGCATGGACCCCGAGCGCGCGCACGAACTCGCGTTCCGGCTGATCGCGACGGTCGGCCGCACGCCCGTGCTGCGCAGCCTGGTCGCGCGTCTGTTCGCCGTGCCGTCCGGCGGCGCGGTGCGCGTGTGGGGACGGTCGCTGCCCGGTCGGTTCGGTGTCGCGGCGGGGTTCGACAAGGACGCGCGCGCCGTCGAGGGCCTGGCGATGCTCGGGTTCTCCTTCGTCGAGATCGGCACCGTCACGGCGCAGCCCCAGCCGGGCAACGAGCGGCCGCGGCTGTGGCGCGTGCTCGACCAGCGCGCGCTGCGCAACCGGATGGGCTTCAACAACGAGGGTTCGCTCGCCGTCGCCCGGCGGCTGGCGCGGCTGCGCGCGACGGACCGCGGACGTGCGCTCGTCGTCGGCGTCAACATCGGCAAGACCAAGATGACGCCCGCGGCCGAGGCCGCGGCGGACTACGCGACGAGCGCGGGGCGGCTCGCGCCGTACGCGGACTACCTGGTGGTCAACGTGTCCTCGCCGAACACGCCGGGGCTGCGGGACCTGCAGTCGGTCGAGGCGCTGCGGCCGATCCTGGAGGCCGTCCGCGTCGCCGCCGACGAGGCGACGGCGCGCGCCGGCGTCCGGGCCGTGCCGCTGCTCGTCAAGATCGCGCCGGACCTCTCCGACGACGACGTGGACGCGGTCGCCGACCTCGCGGCCGAGCTCGGGCTCGACGGCGTGGTCGCCGTGAACACGACGATCGGGCACGACCTCGGACCGGGCGGCCTGTCCGGCCCGCCGGTGCTGGCGCGCGGCCTCGACGTGGTCGCCCGCCTGCGGACCCGACTGGGCCCCGACGCGGTGCTCGTCGGCGTGGGCGGCATCACCACGCCCGCCGACGCGCGCGAGTACCTGGCCGTGGGCGCGACCCTGGTCCAGGGCTACACGGGCTTCATCTACCAGGGTCCGGCGTGGGCGTCGAGGATCGGCCGCGCGCTGGCCTCCGACGCGCGCCGTCCGGTCCGCACGGGGGAGGTCGGCCGGTGATGGCGCTGCGTCCGCAGTGGGAGTGGCAGCTCGACGGTGCGTCCGGGCCGCTCGAGCGACCCGTGAGCCCCGTGTTCGGCAACCGGTACGACGCCGAGCAGTGGCTGGGCGAGCACTGGCGCGCGCTCGCCGCGCAGGGGGTGCAGGTCGCGACGTTGCGCCAGGAGGGCGTCCTCGTCGGGCAGCCCGTCCCGTTGCCGGCCCCCTGACGAGGCCGGCAGGCCGACGCGTCAGACGACGAACGACGCGGCCTGGTCCCGCGCGGGCGCGTCCGCCTCGATGCCCAGCTCCGCCCACGCGCGCGCCAGGCCGTCCACCGCGCGCACCAGGCGTTCGGCGGGCTCGGTGAACGGCACGCGCAGGTAGCGCTCCAGCCCGGGGTCGACGCCGAACGTGGGCCCGGGCGCCACGCGCACGCCGTGCCGCGGCGCGAGCGCGGCGAGCGCCGAGGAGACGGGCGCCCCGAGGTCGACCCAGAGCGACAGCCCGCCCGCCGGCGGGTCCACGCGCCACGACGGCAGGCGCCGCGCGAGCTCGTCGACCAGCACGTCACGCTGCTCGCGCAGTCGCGCACGCCGGCCGAGCAGCAGCGCGTCGCCCTGCTCGAGCAGCCGCACCACGACGAGCTGGTCGAGCACCGACGAGCCGAGGTCGACGTGGTTGCGCTGCGTCGTCAGCCGTCCGACCACGTCGCGGTGCGCCCGCACCCAGCCGATCCGCAGCCCACCCCAGAAGCTCTTGGAGGCGGACCCCACGCAGGCGACGGCGGCGTCGGTCCCGCCGCCCGCGAACGAGGGCGGCTCGGGGCCGTCGAGCGTGAGGTCGGTCAGCGCCTCGTCGCCGACGACGAGCGTGCGCGTGCGGACCGCGAGGTCCCGGACGGTGGCGCGGTCCTGCGCGCTCATCGTCGTGCCGGTCGGGTTGCGGTGGTCCGGGATGAGGTAGGCGAGGCGGGGGGACGCCTGGCGCAGGGTCGAGGCGAACAGCTCGACGTCGAGGCCTTCCGGACCGGACGGGACGGGGACCGGTCGCGCGGCCGCCGCGCGCACGGCGTCGAGCGCGTGCGGGTAGGTCGGCTGCTCGACGACGACGCGGTCGCCGGGGCCGGCGTGGGCCGCGACCAGGAGGTGGATCGCCTCCTGACCGCCGGTGGTCACCAGGACCTGGTCGGGGCTCGTCGGCGTCCCGCGCGCCGTGTACCGGTCCGCGACGGCCTGGCGCAGCTCCGGGAGGCCGGCCGGTGCGTACCCCGTGCCCGGCAGGTGGCGCGGCAGCAGCTCGAGCGCCGCGACGACGGCCTCGTGGAGCTCGGCCGGCGCGGACGGCGCGGCGACGGTGAGGTCGACGACGTCGTCCGGCACCGCGTGCGGGAGGGCGCCGCGGACGGGGCGTCCGGAGTCCGGCAGGGTCGTCACGGTGCCGGAGCCGCGGCGGCTGACGAGGTACCCCTCCTCGCGCAGCGCGTCGTACGCCGCGGTGGTCGTGGTCCGGGACACGCCGACGGACTCCGCGAGCTCGCGCTCGCTGGGCAGGCGCGTCCGCAAGGGGAGCGCGCCGGAGAGCACGGCGGCCCGCAGCGCGTCGGCCAGCGCGGCGTACGCCGGCCCCGGGCGTTCCCAGGCGCCGAGCACCGCGCGCAGGCGGGCGCCGGAGACGCGGCGGTCGGTCGGGAGGTCGACGATGCTCACGACGCCACTGTGGCAGAAGTGGTTATGGTCTGCATAGCCACCTGGGGCCAGATTGGAGACATGGTCTTCCTCCTGGCTATCGTCTGCGTGGTGCTCGTGAATCTCGTCGCCCTCGTCCGGACCGTCCTGCGGGACGGGCTGGACGAGCCTGCGCCGGGCCCGGCGGACTGGGCGACGGGCACGACCCTCGAGGTGCCCCGCAGCGTCCGGTCGGCGCGGTGAGCCGCACGACGGCGGGGCCCGGGTCCTCCAGGTCTGCTCGCGCTCCACAGCCGCGTCGGCCGTGGGGGACGCGCCCCGTGCGCCGCACGAGCCAGCTCGCCGTCGGCCTGGTGCTCTACGCGGTCTCCATGGCCGTGCTGGTCGACAGCGGCCTGGGCAACATGCCCTGGGACGTCCTCAGCGAGGGCGTGGCGGCGCGGACAGGTGCGACCTTCGGCACGGTGACGCTCGCCGTGAGCGCGCTGGTGCTGGCCTGCTGGATCCCGCTGCGCCAGCGGCCCGGCGTCGGCACGGTCGCGAACGTGCTGGTCATCGGCCTGCTGGTGGACCCGTTCCTGCGTCTCCTGGACGCCGCCGGGGACCAGCCGCTCGCCGCCCGTCTGGCGATGGCCGCGTGCGGGATCGCGCTGAATGCGCTCGCCACCGCGCTGTACGTCGGAGCGGGCCTGGGTCCGGGGCCGCGTGACGGGCTCATGACCGGCCTGGTCGCGCGGACCGGCCGACCGGTCGCGCTGGTGCGCACCGGGATCGAGGTCGTGGTCGTGGTGACGGGCATCGCGCTCGGGGGCACCTTCGGCGTGGCCACCGTCGCCTACGCGCTGCTCGTCGGCCCCCTGGTGCACGTCCTGCTCCCGCGCCTCACCGTGCGTGACGTGCCCGACGCCGCGAGCCCGGCGCTGCAGCCGGGCGCGGCCGCCGCCCGCTGACGGGGCACTGCCGCCGGCCGGTCCCGCCGCGGTGCCCGCCCAGCGATCCCGCCGAGCGATCCCGCCCGGCAGCCCCGCGGGCCGAGCCGGCCGTATCGCCCGGTCACCGGCCCGTCGTCGTCGGCGCGCACGCCGACGACGACGGGGACCGGGTCAGCGCGACGCGGGGGAGGACTTCGCGGTCTCGGCGGGGTCGCGCACGACGCTGTCGCCCAGGACCTCGTCGATCGTCGCGAGCAGCTCGGCCGGGATCTCGACGCCCGAGGCCTTGACGTTCTCCGCGACCTGCTCCGGCCGCGAGGCGCCGATGATCGCCGCGGCGACGTTGTCGTTCTGCAGCACCCACGCGACCGCGAGCTGCGCCATCGTCAGACCCAGCTCGTCGGCCACGGGCCGCAGCCGCTGCACCCGCTCGAGCGTCTCGGTCTGCTCCAGGAAGCGGCCGATCATGCGGGCGCCGCCCTTGTCGTCCGTGCCGCGCGACCCGGCGGGCGCCGGCTGGCCCGGCAGGTACTTGCCGGTGAGCACGCCCTGCGCGACGGGGGACCAGACGACCTGCGACAGGCCCTCCTCGCGGGACGCGGGGAGGACCTCCTCCTCGATGACCCGCCACAGCATCGAGTACTGGGGCTGGTTCGAGATGAACGGCACCTTGAGCTCGCGGGCCAGGGCGGCGCCGGCGCGGATCTGGTCCGCGGTCCACTCGCTCACGCCGATGTAGAGGGCCTTGCCCTGCCGGACGACGTCGGCGAACGCCTGCATCGTCTCCTCGAGCGGCGTCTCGTGGTCGTAGCGGTGCGCCTGGTAGACGTCGACGTAGTCGGTCCGCAGCCGCTCGAGCGAGCCGTCGATCGACTCGAGGACGTGCTTGCGGGACAGGCCGGAGTCGTTGGCGCCCTTGGGGCCGACGGGCCAGTAGACCTTGGTGAGGATCTCGAGCGACTGTCGCCGCTCGCCCTGCAGCGCCTCGCCCAGCACGGTCTCGGCGGCGGTGTTGGCGTAGACGTCGGCGGTGTCGAACGTGGTGATCCCGGCGTCGAGGGCCGCACGCACGCACGCCTTGGCGGTGTCGTTCTCGACCTGCGAGCCGTGGGTGAGCCAGTTGCCGTAGATGATCTCGGTGACCTTCAGGCCGGAGCGGCCCAGGTGGCGGTAGTTGACCATGCAACCACCCTAAGCGCCGTGCTCAGGCGCGGCTCACTGCGGGTAGGCGCGACGCTTCACCTGCGGCTTGGGGAGGCGCGCCCGGCGCAGCTGGAAGGCCCGCATGACGCAGTACATGAGCGTGCCGCGCGGCACCTCACCGAACTTCGCGGTCAGCCGTCGCTTGAGCCGCCACCAGAGCACGAAGCCGTCGATCACCGACGCGACGACGTACAGGTACAGCACCGACAGCGCGCCGAGCGCGACCGACGGGTTGATGGCCGAGAACGTGAGCTGGAGCACCAGGAACAGCGCCGCGACGGGCAGGAAGATCTCGCCGAGGCTGAACCGCGCGTCGACGTAGTCGCGCACGTAGCGCTTGACCGGACCCCTGTCCCGCATGGGCATCGCGCGCTCGTCGCCGGCCTGCATGGCCTTGTACTCGCAGTCGCGCTGCTCGCGCTGCGCCTGCCGCGCGGCCTTGGCCGCCGTCTGACGGTCCGCGGGCACCAGGGGACGCCGGTTGGCCGCCTCGGCCTCCTTGCGCTTCGGCGTGGGGCGGCCCTTGCGGCCGTCCTCGACGATCCCGACGGGCGGCTCCTCCGCGGCGGGGCTCGCAGGCGTCACGGGGTCCTTCTGGCGTCCGAACACCGCATCAGGGTAGTCGAGTAGCGTGGACGTCCGTGACGCACGACCACACCCCTGACCCGGTCCCGACGAGCCCGACGAGCGCGACGGCCGCCGGTGCGGCGCCCGACGACGAGCGCACCACCGTCCTGCGCGAGCGGGTCGCGCGCGCGTTCCCGGCGCTGCGCGCCGATCTCGAGGCGCTCGTGCGCATCCCGTCGGTGTCCAACGGCGAGTTCGACCAGGCGCACGTCGAGGCGAGCGCCGAGCACGTCGCGGGCCTGCTGCGGGACGCCGGGCTCGCCGACGTCCGCGTGCTGCGGGTCACCGGCGGCGCCGGGCAGGTGGGCCGGCCCGCGGTCGTGGGGCACCGACCGGGCCCCGCGGGCGCGCCGACGGTCCTGCTCTACGCGCACCACGATGTCCAGCCGCCGGGGGACGACGCCGACTGGTCCAGCGCGCCGTTCGAGCCCACCGAGCGCGACGGCCGCCTGTACGGCCGCGGCGCGGCGGACGACAAGGCCGGGATCGTCGCCCACGTCGGGGCGCTGCGCGCGCTCGGCGACGAGCTCGGCGTCGGTGTCGTCGTGTTCGTCGAGGGCGAGGAGGAGATCGGCTCCCCGACCTTCGCGGACTTCCTGCACGCGCACCACGAGGAGCTCGCGGCCGACGTGATGGTCGTGGCGGACTCGTCGAACTGGGCCGTCGGGACGCCTGGCCTGACCACGTCGCTGCGCGGGCTCGTCGACTGCGAGGTCGAGGTCGCGGTCGTCGACCACGCGATCCACTCCGGCATGTTCGGCGGTCCGGTCCTCGACGCGCCGACGCTCCTGGCCCGCCTGATCGCGACGCTGCACGACGAGAACGGCGACGTGGCCGTCGCGGGGCTGCACCGCGCCCCGGACCCGACCGTCGACTACGACGAGGCGACGCTGCGTGCCGACGCGGGCGTCCTGGACGGCGTCCGGCTCGCGGGCACCGGCCCGTTGACCGCCCGGATGTGGACGCGTCCGGCCCTCAGCGTGATCGGGTTCGACGCCCCGCGCGTCGCGAGCGCGTCGAACACGATCACCCCGCGGGCCACGGCCAAGCTCTCCCTGCGCATCGCCCCGGGCAGCGACCCCGCGCAGGCGGCGGCCGCGCTGCGGGCCCACCTCGAGTCGCACGCACCGTTCGGGGCGCGGGTGACCGTGCGGGACGGCGAGCAGGGCAAGCCGTTCCAGGCCCCGCAGGACTCGGCCGCGATGCAGGCCGCGCGGTGGGCGTTCGGGCAGGCGTGGGGCACCGAGCCGGTCGACATCGGCATCGGCGGGTCCATCCCGTTCATCGCCGACCTGCTGGAGCTCAACCCCGCCGCGGCGATCCTGGTGACCGGGGTCGAGGACCCGGACTCCCGTGCGCACGGCGCCGACGAGTCGGTCCACCTCGGTGAGCTCGAGCGGGTGGTGCTGGCCGAGGCGCTCCTGCTCGAGCGGCTCGCCCGGGGCTGAGGCGCGCCGCCGGGGAGATCAGCGCGCGGCGACGTCCACGGCGCGGGCCCAGGCCGCGACGTCGTCGGGGACGGGCGGGCTCGTCACGTGCTCCCCGACGATGAGCGCGACCACGTCGGGGGCCGGCACCCGGGTGCCGTCGCGGCCCAGGAACCGGCCGGCGACGATCCCGCGCGCGACGTGCTCGGGCGCGCCCGCGCGCGACCTGCGCGAGAACGACTGCTCGAGGTAGACCACGCGCTCGTCCCAGCCGAGGACGCGCGTCGCGATCTCGAACCGCTGCCGGTAGGTCAGCGACCGCCGGTACTTGATGGTCTGCGCCGCGACCACGGGGTACCAGCCGCGCTCGTTCAGCTCGCCGAACGCGCCGAGGTCCGCCAGGTAGTTGCTGCGAGCGACGTCCATGCACTGCAGGTAGATGCCGTTGTTCATGTGCCGGTACAGGTCGAGGTCCGACGCGTGCACGCGCATGCGCGTCGTGGAGACGTCGAGGAGCTGCTGCCCCGGGACGGCCCGGCGCGGGTGGAAGGTCGCGGCGGCGAGCTGCATCGTGCGGATCACGGCGCGATGTTACTCGCCGGTACGTCTGCGGGCCGCGGAGGGGCGGGCACGTCCCTCCGCACCTGCCAGGGTGCGACGCGCCCGCTCAGTAGCCGGGCAGCGCGAGCATCTGGTCGAGCGCGACGCGGGCCCAGTGCGCGTCGTCAGGGTCGACGACGATCCGGTTGACCACCCGCCCGGCCGCGAGCGACTCGAGCGTCCACACCAGGTGCGGCAGGTCGATGCGGTTCATGGTGGAGCAGAAGCACACCGTCGAGTCCAGGTAGTGGACGGACTTGTCGGGGTGCGCGGCGGCGAGGCGGCGCACCAGGTTGAGCTCGGTGCCGATCGCCCACGACGAGCCCGCCGGGGCTGCGTCGAGCGCCTTGATGATGTACTCCGTCGAGCCCACCATGTCGGCCGCGGTGACCACCTCGTGCTTGCACTCGGGGTGCACCAGGACGGTGACGCCGGGGTCGGCGGCGCGCACGTCGGCCACGTTGCGCTCGGAGAACCGGCCGTGCACCGAGCAGTGCCCGCGCCACAGGATCATCCGCGCGTCGCGCAGCTGGGCCGCCGTGAGCCCGCCACCGGGGCGCCGCGGGTCGAAGACCACGCAGTCGTCGAGCGAGAGGCCGAGCTGCTGCACCGCGGTGTTGCGGCCCAGGTGCTGGTCCGGCATGAACAGGACCTTGCCCGTGCCGTCGACCCCGCCGACCTTGTCGAACGCCCAGCGCAGCGCGACGTGGGCGTTCGAGGACGTGCACACCGTGCCGCCGTGGCGGCCCGTGAACGCCTTGATCGCAGCGGTCGAGTTCATGTAGGTGACCGGCACCGTCTCGTCCGCGACGCCGGCGTCGACCAGCACGTCCCACGCGTCGTCGACCTGGTCGATCGCGGCCATGTCGGCCATCGAGCAGCCGGCCGCGAGGTCCGGCAGCACCACCTGCTGCTCGTCGGACGTGAGGATGTCGGCCGACTCCGCCATGAAGTGGACGCCGCAGAACACCACGTACTCGGCCTCGGGACGCGCCGCCGCCTCGCGCGCGAGCTTGAACGAGTCGCCCGTGACGTCGGCGAACGCGATCACCTCGTCGCGCTGGTAGTGGTGGCCGAGCACGAACGCCCGGTCGCCCAGGGCGGCCCGGGCGGCGCGTGCGCGCTCCACGAGGTCGGGGTCGCTGGGCGCCGGCAGGTCGCCGACGCACTCCACTCCGCGCTCCGACGCCAGGTCGGCGCCACGACCGAGCAGGAGCAGCGCCGAGGGCGCCGGCTCCGCGAACGTCCGGGGGGTCGTCAGGCTCACGGCACGATCCTCGCACAGCGCGCGCGGCCGGCCTCGGGACCGTCCGCGGGCGCCCGGCGTGACCTGCGTCGCTCGCGTGGGAGCATGCGGGCGTGCGTGTGCTGGTGGCCCCGGACGGGTTCGGCTCGAGCCTGACGTCCGCGCAGGCGACGACGACGATCGTCGACGCCTGGCGTTCGGCCTGCCCGCACGACGACGTGCACGGCTGCCCCCTGTCCGACGGCGGTCCCGGCTTCGTGGAGACGCTGCGGACCTCGCTCGGCGGCGAGCTCGTCGGAGCGACGGTCGGCGGACCGCTCGGCACGCCCGTACCCGCCGGTCTCCTGGTGGTCGACGACGAGCGCGGGCGCACCGCGTACGTCGAGTCGGCCCACGCCGTCGGCCTGGCGCTCGTCCCGCCCGAGCTGCGGGACCCGACGCGCACCACCACCCGCGGCCTGGGCGAGCTCCTCGAGGCCGCACGGGCGACGGGCGCCCGCCGGGTGGTCGTCGGGCTGGGCGGGTCGGCGACGAACGACGCCGGCGCAGGCATGCTCGTCGGGCTCGGCCTGCCCGACCCGCGCGGGCTCCTCGGAGGAGGCGGCGGTCCGCTCGCGGCCGTGACGCCCGACGACCTCGCGGGCCTGCGCGAGCTGCGCGCGCGCTGGGCGGGCACCGAGCTGCTGGTCGCCTCCGACGTCGACGTCCCGCTGCTCGGTCTGCAGGGGGCCAGCGGGGGCTTCGCGGCGCAGAAGGGTGCGACCCCCGCGCAGGCGCAGGAGCTCGAGCGTGCGCTCGCGTCGTTCTCCCGCGCCGCGGTCACCGCCCTCGGCGACGCGCTCCGGCCGGACCTGCTCGCCGCCCGGACGGCCTCGCCGGCGACGCGCCTGACGCACGCGCCCGGTGCCGGCGCCGCCGGGGGGCTGGGGTTCGGGCTCGCGCTGCTCGGGGGACGGACGGTCCCCGGCGCCGCCCTCGTCGCCGACGCGGTCCGCCTCGACGAGCGCATCGCGGCGGCGGACCTCGTGGTCACGGGCGAGGGCCGGTTCGACTGGCAGTCGCTGCACGGCAAGGTCGCGGCGCTCGTCGCCGAGCGTGCGCTGCCGCACGCCGTCCCGACGATCGTGGTGGCCGGGCAGGTGCAGGTGGGGCGGCGTGAGCAGTCGGCCGCCGGCGTCGCGGGTGCGTACGCCGTGGCGGAGCACCCCGACGAGGTGGCGCGGGCGCTCGCCGACCCCGCCGGCACGCTCGCCGCGCGGGTCGTCCGCGTCGCGCGGACGTGGTCGCCGGCCTGACGCGCCCGTCTGGCGGGCGCGGCGGTGTGGCATCGGTCTCGCCTGCGCGGCACCGGCCCGCAGGAGTCGTACGCTGGACGGGAACATTCGAGCTGCTGCCGCTGTTGGTGGCGTTCGAGAGACGTTCGTCATCCGTCAGGGAGTGCCCATGAGCGAGACCACCGAGGTCGCCACGCACGGCGTCAACCTCACCGACGTCGCCGCGAGCAAGATTCGCAGCCTGCTCGAGCAGGAGGGTCGCGACGACCTCCGGCTGCGGGTCGCCGTGCAGCCGGGCGGCTGCTCCGGCCTGATCTACCAGCTCTACTTCGACGAGCGCCTGCTCGACGGGGACGCGACGCGCGACTACGACGGCGTCGAGGTCGTCGTCGACCGCATGAGCGTCCCGTACCTGGACGGCGCGACGATCGACTTCGCCGACACGATCGAGAAGCAGGGCTTCACGATCGACAACCCGAACGCGGGCAGCGCCTGCGCGTGCGGCGGCTCCTTCAGCTGAACCCGTCGCGTCCCGCGTGGCGCCGGTGGACGAGGCCCGGATCCTTCAGGGATCCGGGCCTCGTCGTGCGTCCGGTGGCTGCTCGCGGGCCGGCGGCTGCTCGGGTCGATCGGCTCCCGGAGGTCGTCGACCGTCCGGGCTCAGAGGTCGGTGACGCCCAGCGTGGCCCGGACGTCGGCGACGGCGCGGGGGAGCACGGCGAGGAAGTCCCGCACGTCGTCGTGCGTGGTGCCGTGGTGCAGCGCGACCCGGACGTTGCCCTGCGTGAGGACGCCCATGGCGGCGAGCACGTGCGACGGCTCGAGCGTGCTCGACGTGCACGCGGAGCCGGAGCCGACCGCGAACCCCCGCCGGTCGAGCTCGCCGACGATCGCCTCGCCGTCGACGTAGAGGCAGGAGAACGTCACGACGTGGGGGAGCCTGCGGTCCGGGTCGCCGACGACCTGGACGGCCGGCACGGTCGCCGCGACGCGCTCGCGCAGCTCGGCGACCATCGCCCGCAGCCGTGCGTCCTGGCGGTCGCGCTCGGTCACCGCGGTCTGCAGGGCGACCGCCGCGGCGAGCGCCGCCGGGACGCTGACGCCACCGGGCGCCCAGCGGTCGTCGTCGTCGGGCCAGTCGGGGGAGCGGCGCACGCCGGCGCGCGTCGCCAGCACCCCGAGGCCGCCGGGCCCGCCCCAGTCGCCCGGGTCGGCGGCCAGGACGTCCCACGCCTCGCCGACCGGCGCGTGCCCCATGCTCGCCCCGGCGTCGACGAGCAGCGGCACCCCGGCCTCGCGGGCCGCGGCGTGCGCCTCGGCCACGGGCTGGAGCGTGCCGACCTCGCCGTTGGCGTGCTGGAGCGCCGCGAGGGCCACGCCGGGGCCGCTCACCTGCGCGACGAAGGCGTCGAGGTCGACGCGACCCTGCTGGTCGACCGCGATCGTGCGGCGCTCGCCCCCGCCGCGGGCCACGACGAAGTCGGTTGCGTGGAGCAGCGCCGCGCGCTCGACCGCGCTCACCACGACGGCGGTGCCGGCCCGGCGTCGACCGCGCGCGACCGAGCGCACGGCGTGGTGGAGCGCGAGCGTGTGCGAGCCCAGGAGGTCGACGTCCTGCGGGCGCGCGCCGAGCCCGGCCGCGAGGGCCTCGCGCGCGCCGTCCAGGAGCAGCCGGGCGCGCCGGCCCTCCGCGTGCAGCCGGCGCGGGTCCGCCCAGCCCTGGTCGAGCGCCTCCACGTAGGCCGCGCGGGCCTGCGGGAGCAGCGGCGCCCGTCCGCCGGCGTCGAGCACCACGCGCCGGGACGGGGGTGCCGGCTGCGCCCCGGTCATGGGCAGTGGCTCGTCCGGCAGCTCGTCGTGCTGCTCGTCGTGCTGCTCGCCGGATCCGGCGTCCGGTCCGGCGGAGGGACCGGGGTGAGGCTCGTGCGCGTCCACACGGGCACGGTAACCGGCGCCGCGCGGACGTCCGGTCCCCGCCCGCCCTGCGTGCGTGGTGAAGAGGCTGTGGCGGCCCCCGTCGGGGTGTGTACGCGCGCCGTGCAGGTGTGACGGTGCTGACACCGTGTCGTCAACGGGTGTCACGACGCCGTGCCAGGGCGGATCGCGCGCTAGGCTGCTCGGGTCGAGGACGAAGGTCCCACGTGCGTGCAGCTCCTACTGGGCGGCTCGCACCGGGACGCGAGCGAGAGGTCCCCCGTTGCACCCGGAAACCCCCCGCCGGAAGCGGCGCCCGGCCCTGAAGTGGGCGGGCATCGCGGCCGTCGCCGCCGTGGCCCTGAGCGGCTGCTCCGAGCAGGTCCAGCGCGGCTGGCTGCCTGGCGACTCGGACGCCGAGATCACCAACCAGACCGGCCGCATCACCGACCTCTGGGTCGGCTCGTGGGTCGCCGCACTGATCGTCGGCATCATCACGTGGGGCCTGATGCTCTGGTGCGTCGCGGTCTACCGGAAGCGCAAGGACGACGACGTCCTGCCGGTGCAGCTCCGGTACCACGTGCCGCTCGAGATCATGTACGTGATCCTGCCGATCGTGATGGTGGGCGTGCTGTTCTTCTTCACCAACCGCGACATGACGGAGATCAACGACACGTCGGCGGACGCGGACCTGCACGTCCAGGTCATCGGCAAGCAGTGGAGCTGGGACTTCAACTACCTCGACGACGACGTGTACGAGACGGGCCAGCACGCGCAGGACGTGGGCGGCTCGAACGGCGTGCTCGACGACCAGGTGACGCTGTACCTGCCGGTCGGCGAGAGCGTCGAGTTCACGCTCGACTCGCGCGACGTCATCCACTCGTTCTGGATCCCGGCGTTCCTCTACAAGCTGGACATGATCCCCGGGAAGACCAACAGCTTCCAGGTCACGCCCGAGCAGACGGGCCTGTACCGCGGCAAGTGCGCCGAGCTGTGCGGAGAGGAGCACTCGTCGATGCTCTTCAACGTGCAGGTCGTGACGCGTGAGGAGTACGACGAGCACATGCAGGACCTGCGGGACAAGGGCCAGACGGGCTCGCTGGGGCTGGAGTACAGCCGCCAGCAGGACCTGGACAGCGCCGTCGAGGGGGGCGAGAGCTGATGGCCGTCGTCGCGGAGCACGTGCCCGGCCTGGCGCCCTCGCGCCAGACCCTCGGTCGCACCGTGGTGAAGTGGATCACCTCCACCGACCACAAGACGATCGGCTACATGTACCTGATCACCAGCTTCGTCTGGTTCATGGTCGGTGGCCTGCTCGCCCTGCTGATCCGTGCGGAGCTGTTCACGCCCGGCATGGACGTGTTCCAGTCCAAGGAGCAGTACAACCAGGCGTTCACGATGCACGGCACGATCATGCTGCTGCTGTTCGCGACGCCCCTGTTCGCCGGCTTCGCCAACGTGATCATGCCGCTGCAGATCGGTGCGCCGGACGTCGCGTTCCCGCGGCTGAACATGTTCGCGTACTGGCTCTTCTTCTTCGGCGGGCTGATCGCGGCCGGAGGGTTCCTCACGCCGCAGGGCGCCGCCTCGTTCGGCTGGTTCGCCTACGCGCCGCTGTCCAACACGGTCTACTCACCGGGGGTCGGGGGAGACCTCTGGGTCTTCGGCCTGGCGCTCGCCGGCTTCGGCACGATCCTCGGTGGCGTCAACTTCATCACCACGATCGTCACGATGCGCGCGCCCGGCATGACGATGTTCCGGATGCCGATCTTCACCTGGAACACCCTGGTGACGTCGCTGCTCGTGCTGATGGCGTTCCCGCCGCTGGCCGCGGCGCTGTTCGCGCTCGGCGCGGACCGCCGCCTGGGCGCACAGGTGTTCAACCCGGACAACGGCGGCGCCATCCTCTGGCAGCACCTGTTCTGGTTCTTCGGCCACCCCGAGGTCTACATCATCGCGCTGCCGTTCTTCGGCATCGTCACCGAGATCCTGCCGGTGTTCAGCCGCAAGCCGATCTTCGGCTACAAGGGCCTCGTCTACGCGACGATCGCGATCGCGGCGCTCTCGGTCACCGTGTGGGCGCACCACATGTACGTCACCGGCTCGGTGCTGCTGCCGTTCTTCGCGTTCATGACGATGCTCATCGCGGTGCCGACCGGCGTGAAGTTCTTCAACTGGATCGGCACGATGTGGCGGGGGAAGATCACCTTCGAGACACCGATGCTGTGGACCCTCGGGTTCCTCATCACGTTCCTCTTCGGTGGCCTGACGGGCATCATCCTGTCCAGCCCGGCGCTCGACTTCCACCTCTCCGACACCTACTTCGTCGTGGCGCACTTCCACTACGTCGTGTTCGGCACGGTCGTGTTCGCGATGTTCGCGGGCTTCTACTTCTGGTGGCCCAAGTTCACCGGGCGGATGCTCGACGAGCGCCTCGGCAAGATCCACTTCTGGACGCTCTTCATCGGGTTCCACACCACGTTCCTGGTGCAGCACTGGCTCGGGGTCGTCGGCATGCCGCGCCGCTACGCGGACTACTCCCCGGACGACGACTTCACCTGGATGAACCAGCTGTCGACCATCGGCGCGGTCATCCTGGCGGCCTCGACGCTCCCGTTCCTGTGGAACGTGTACACGACGGCGCGGAACGCGCCCAAGGTCACGGTCGACGACCCGTGGGGCTACGGCGGCTCCCTGGAGTGGGCCACCTCGTGCCCGCCCCCGCGCCACAACTTCACGTCGCTGCCGCGCATCCGCTCGGAGCGCCCCGCGTTCGACCTGCACCACCCCGAGGTCGCGGCCATGGACTTCGTGGAGCCGGACCCGGGTCCGCTCGACTGGGAGGCCGACCGCCGCGGTGAGACCGACGTCGCAGCCGAGCGCGTGGTGAACGGCTCGGGCGAGCCGGAGCAGTCCTCGGCCGTGGTGACGGACGATCCGCCGGTGGACGGCACGCAGACGACGCAGGACGGGGAGGGCTCGAAGTGAAGCTCGAGGCCAAGCTCTTCGGCTACGGGGTCGCCTTCTTCGTCCCCGTCGGTCTGATCTACGCGCTCTGGAGCGACGGCGAGCCGGTCGGCACCGTCGGCATCCCGCTCGTGGGCGGCCTGGTGGGCATGATCGGCGCCTACTTCGCGCTGCTCGCCCGCCGTATCGACGCGCGTCCCGAGGACGACGAGCACGGCGAGATCGAGCAGGGCGCCGGCGACCAGGGCGTGTACTCGCCGTGGTCGTGGTGGCCGCTGGCGATCGGTGCCGCGGGTGCCGTCGTGTTCCTCGGCCTCGCGATCGGCTGGTGGCTGGTCTACATCGGCGTCGCGCTCGGCGTGGTCGGGCTGGTCGGCTGGGTGTTCGAGTTCTCCCGCGGGCAGCACGCCCACTGAGACCGGTCCCGCCGCCGGGACAGCAGGACCTTCGCGAGCCGGGATCGGCGCCTCCAGGGCGTCGGTCCCGGCTCGTGGCGTCACCGACGGGTTGTCGGTACCCTCGGCGAAGGCTGACGCGGCCAGCCGCTCGCGCCGATCTCCGGCACGGTGAACGCGTCATGACGAGTCACGACGTCCGTTGCTCCCGCTCGCGCGGCGCTGACGGTCGGCAACGCGAGCACCGGACCGCCTAGGCGCCGAGGACGGCGGAGTCATGGATCTGACCACGCAGCAGGCGAAGGCAGCGGCGCGCGCCCTGCGCACCGCGCTGGCCGAGGAAGGCGTCGAGGTCGGCCACGCCCGCGCGCTCGAGCTGGTCGCGCGCCAGCTCGGCGCACGGGACTGGAACACGGCCAGCGCGTGGCTCGGCGCCCCGCGGGCAGTCGAGCCGTCCACGGGACCGGTCGTACCGGTGCTGCGGATCCAGGACGAGGCGCTCGCGCGCGAGCTGTACGTCGAGTACCTCGGCTTCGTGGTGGAGTGGGAGCACCGGTTCGACCCGGAGGCGCCCCTCTACCTGCAGGTGCGCCGGGGCGCCAGCGTGCTGCACCTCTCCGAGCATCACGGCGACGGCGTCCCCGGCACCGTGGTCAGGATCCCGGTGAGCGACCTGCGGGCGCTGCACGACGAGGTGGCGGCGCGCGGCCACCGTCGGGTTCGACCCGGGATCGAGAGCTCGCCGGGCGGTGCGACGATGGAGGTCCCCGATCCGTTCGGCAACGCGCTGCGCTTCTACCAGGCCTGAGCACGGCCCTCGGCGTACGGCGAGGGCCGTCCTTCCCGGAGCTCGGGAAGAACGGCCCTCGCGTCGGTGCTCCGTCCGGGTCAGACCGCCGGGACGATGAGACCGGAGGTCTGCGTGCGCGCGCGCTCGAAGCGGGCGGACGCGTCGGCCCAGCTCACGATGTTCCACCAGGCCTTGATGTAGTCGGCCTTGACGTTGACGTAGTCCAGGTAGAAGGCGTGCTCCCACATGTCGAGGACCACGATCGGCACGAGGCCGAGGGGGAAGTTGCTCTGCTGGTCGTACAGCTGGAAGATCGCGAGCTTCTGGCCGATCGAGTCCCAGCCGAGGATGGACCAGCCGGAGCCCTGGATGCCGGCCGCGTTGGCCGCGAAGTGCTTCTGGAACGCGTCGAACGAGCCGAAGAACTCGTCGATGGCGGCCGCGAGCTCACCGGTCGGCTTGTCGCCGCCCTCGGGGGACAGGTTCTGCCAGAACACCGAGTGGTTCACGTGGCCACCCAGGTTGAACGCGAGGTTCTTCTCGTGCAGGTTCACGGCGGCGAGGTCGCCCGACTCGCGCGCCTCGGCGAGCTTCTCCAGGGCCGTGTTCGCGCCCGTCACGTACGCGGCGTGGTGCTTGTCGTGGTGCAGCTCCATGATCCGGCCAGAGATGTGCGGCTCGAGGGCTGCGTAGTCGTACGGCAGGTCCGGAAGCGTGTAGTCAGCCATGCGTGAGTACCTCTCCTGCGTCGTCGCGGGGAGTGACCCCGCGTGGAACTGAGCGGGCGGCCCGCCCTGAGGCGAGCCGCCCGACTCGGTCAACTCTTGTCGAGGATCAGTGATTCCGCTCGTCGGACGCCGTCCCGCTGGCGGAGACGCTGCCGACTCCCGCGGGGACGGCAGCCACCTGGGCGTGCTCGTCGTGCCCCTCGATCGCGTGGGTGTCGTGCCCGTGGGCCGCGTGCGCGGCCTCGAGCTCCGCCGGCGTGACGGGCTCGACGCGGTCCTCGTAGAAGACCTGCGAGATCCGCTGGCGCAGCCGGTCCGTCTTGTAGCCCTTGCGGCGGACACCGCGCGAGTCCTCGGCCGGCTCGATCTCGAGCGGACGGACAGCGTCGTGCTGGACCCGCAGCCAGCGCTCGTGCGCGTCGAGCGGCTTGTGCACCTCGATGTACTCGCCCGAGGCGAACCGGACGATGCGGCCCGTCTCGTGGCCGTGCAGCACCAGCTCACGGTCCTTGCGCTGCAGGCCCAGGCAGATCCGCTTCGTGACCAGGAACGCGAGCCACGGTCCGACGAAGAGCAGGACGCGGAACACCCACGTGATGTCGTTGATCGACAGGTGGAAGTGCGTCGCGATGAGGTCGTTCGACCCGGCCAGGACCAGGATGAAGAACGCCACCAGCAGCGAGACACCGAACGCCGTCCGGAACGGGCGGTTGCGCGGGCGGTCGAG
Organism: Cellulomonas fulva; assembly: GCF_018531375.1. Classification (NCBI taxonomy): domain Bacteria; kingdom Bacillati; phylum Actinomycetota; class Actinomycetes; order Micrococcales; family Cellulomonadaceae; genus Cellulomonas; species Cellulomonas fulva. The sequence goes on from NZ_JAHBOH010000001.1 coordinate 2,535,609, forward strand.
CAGGTGGTGCTCGCTCTTGTCGCCCGTGGCGAACGCCTCGATGAACGGGTAGGCGCCCAGCAGCGTGAACAGGATCCCGGGCACGATCATCGCGGGGATGATGACGTTGAGGCTCAGCGTGTAGGAGCCGAGCATGATCTCGGTCTGTCCCGGCATGAGACGGAGCGCGCCCTCGAGGAACAGCATGTACCAGTCGGGCTGGGCGCCGGCGGACACCGGTGACGGGTCGTACGGGCCGTAGTTCCAGACCGGGTTGATGGTCATGGTCGCGGCCATCAGGGCGATCACGCCGAACACGACGAACAGGTTGAACAGCAGCTTGCCGGCGTAGACCGGGAGTGCCGGGTACCCGACGACGTTGGTGTTCTTGCGGCCCGAGCCGGGGAACTGCGTGTGCTTGTGCATCACCATGAGGAACAGGTGCAGGCCGATGAGCGCGAGGATCAGGGCGGGCACCAGCAGGATGTGCACGGTGAACAGCCGGGGGATCAGGTCCGTGCCCGGGAACTCGCCACCGAAGATCATGGACGACATGTAGGACCCGATGATCGGGATCGCCTTCACCACGCCGTCGGTGATGCGCAGGCCGTTGCCGGACAGCACGTCGTCCGGGAGCGAGTAGCCGGAGAAGCCGGCCGCCAGGCCGAGGATCAGCAGGATGAAGCCCACGAGCCAGTTGATCTCACGCGGCTTGCGGAACGCACCGGTGAAGAACACCCGCATCATGTGGACGACGATCGACGCCATGAAGATCAGCGCCGCCCAGTGGTGGATCTGCCGCATGAGCAGACCGCCGCGCACCTCGAACGACAGGTCGAGGGTCGACCGGAACGCCTCGGACATCTCGACGCCGCGCATCGAGGCCCACACGCCGTCGTCGGGGTAGTGCACCTCCGACATGCTCGGGACGAAGAACATCGTCAGGAACACACCGGAGATCAGCAGCGTCACGAAGCTGTACAGCGCGATCTCGCCGAGGAAGAACGACCAGTGGTCCGGGAAGACCTTCCGGGCGAAGAACTTGACCGCGTTGCCGACGCCGGTGCGCTGGTCCAGGTAGTCGGCGGTCGCCGCCGCAGCCTGCGCGCCGCGGCTCGGGGGGCTCTTGATCTCGCTCACTTGGTCGCACGCTCCCAGAAGCTCGGGCCGACGGGCTGGGTGAAGTCGCTCTGCGCGATCAGGTAGCCCTCGTCGTCGACCGTGATGGGCAGCTGGGGCAGGGGGCGCTTCGCCGGGCCGAAGACGACCTTGCAGCCGTCGGCGACGTCGAACGTCGACTGGTGGCACGGGCAGAGCAGGTGATGCGTCTGCTGCTCGTAGAGCGCCACCGGACACCCGACGTGGGTGCAGATCTTGGAGTAGGCGACGATCCCGTCGTGCGACCAGGTCTCGCCCTGGGGCGACTGGTCCGACTTGAGGTCGCGCGGGTCGAGGCGGATGAGCAGGACGACGGCCTTGGCCTTCTCGTCCAGCTTGCCGTGCTCGAGCTCGTTGAGGCCGTCGGGGATGACGTGCCACACGTCGCCGATCGTGACGTCCGCGGCCTTGATGGGGCGGCCGGTGGGGTCCGTCGCGAGCTTGGTGCCCTTCTTCCACATCGTGTGCTTGAGCTTGCCGACGTTCCAGTCGCCGCCGACGTTGCCGAGCAGCGGGACCAGGATCGACAGCGGGAAGACGGCGAGCGCGGTGACGCCGGCACCCACGAGCGCCTTGCGGCGGGTGAAGCCCGAGTCCTCGGCGCCGTCCTTGAGCATCTGGACCGCGACCTCACGCGTGGCGTCCGACGAGCGCTGCTCGTGGCGCTCCTCGACGTACTCGCGGTTGCTCATCAGGACCTTGATGTAGTAGTTCCCACCGATCCCGATGCCGAGGAGGCAGACGGCAAGACCCAGGCCCAGCACGATGTTGGACGTGCGCATGGACCCCGGCGTCTCGCCCGGGGGCAGCGCGAAGTAGGCCCAGACGACGACGATCGTGCCGATGATCGACGCGGTGAACAGCGCCAGCACCTGGCGCTCGACACGCTTGGCGACCTTCGGGTCGACGTCCGCCTGGCGCGACGCGTGCTCGTGCAGGCCCGGGTTCTCGAACCGCGCGGGCGTGGCGCCTCCGTCGTCGTGGACGACGACGTCGCTGTGGGGGTCGTGAGTGCTCACGAGGACTTCGCTCCGATCCAGACAGACATACCGATGAGCAGGCCGAGGCCGACGACCCAGGCCCACAGGCCCTCGCTGACGGGCCCGAGGGCGCCGAGGTCGAGACCGCCGGGCGAGACGTCACCCTGCTCGTCGATGAACGCGATGATGTCGCGCTTCTCCTCGGGTGTGAGGTTGGCGTCGTTGAAGACCGGCATCGACTGCGGGCCGGTCAGCATCGCCTCGTAGAGGTGCGTGGGGGTGGTCTCCCACAGGTTCGGGGCGAACTTGCCCTGGGACAGCGCACCGCCGGCGCCGACCGCGTTGTGGCACATCGCGCAGTTGTTGCGGAAGAGGGCCATGCCCGAGGCCGAGTTGCCGAGCGCGGGGTCGACCTGCTCCTCGGTGGGAATCGCGGGCCCGGCGCCCAGCGAGGCGACGTACGCCGCCAGCTGGCGGATCTGCTCGTCGTCGAACTGCACCGGCTTGGCCTGCGCCTGCGGGCCGTCCATCTGCATCGGCATCCGGCCCGTGCCGACCTGGAAGTCGACCGCGGCGGCGCCCACGCCGATCAGCGACGGCACGGTGTCCGTGCCGGACGCCGACGGGCCGTGGCACGTGGCGCAGTTGGCCTGGAACAGCTTCTCGCCGGCGGCGATGTCGTCAGCGCTGGCGGTCTGCGTCGTGGCCTCGGCCGACGACGGGACGACCACGGCGTAGACACCGCCGATCATCAGCAGCGCCAGCAGGAGGAGCAGCGCCGGCGCGCGCCGGTCGTGCCTGCGGGCGGCGAGTGCCTTCACGGATGGATCCTCGTCTCGCGGGTGGGGGGTGACTGGCGGGTGGGGCGTGCGCCACGCGGCCGCGCGGCGGGTCAGCGCGTCAGCGCAGCAGGTAGATGACCGCGAACAGTGCGATCCAGACGACGTCGACGAAGTGCCAGTAGTACGACGTCACGATGGCCGTGGTCGCCTCGTGGTGACCGAAGCGCTTGGCCGAGAACGAGCGGCCGAGCAGGAAGAGGAAGGCGATGAGCCCGCCGATGACGTGCAGCCCGTGGAAGCCCGTCGTCAGGTAGAACACCGAGCCGTACGGGCTCGAGGAGATCGTGAGGCCCTCGTGCACGAGCTCGGCGTACTCGAACACCTGGCCACCGATGAAGAACGCACCCATGAGGTACGTCAGGGTCATCCACTCGTTCATGCCCCAGCGGTTGACCTGCACCAGCGAGCCGGTGCGCGCGGGCTGGAAGCGCTCCGCGGCCCACACGCCCATCTGGCACGTCACCGAGGAGAGCACCAGCACCGTGGTGTTGATCGCGGCGAACGTGATGTTCAGCTTCTCGGTCTGCTCGGCCCACTCCTGCGGCGCGGCGGCGCGCAGCGTGAAGTACATGGCGAACAGGCCGGCGAAGAACATGAGCTCGCTCGCGAGCCACACGATCGTCCCGACCGACACGGGGTTCGGTCGGTTGACGCTCACGTGGGGGGAGGTGCGCGGGGCAGCCGTTGCGGTCGACACGTTCGCCATTATGGCCGATGGAGGGCCCGCATGGGTCATTGGGCCCAGGCGTTGCGAGCGGTAAATGTCACACCGTCAGGATCCCGGCGCCGTGAAGGGTCCGTCACGCAGGGTGGCAGACCCGTGGCAGACCTGCGGGAGAACCTGTGCGCGCGGACGTCGTCGTGCCGGTACGGCCGGCGTGCCAAGATGCATCCCGGACCACGTCGACGACGAGTGAGGGACCCCATGAGCACCGTGCACGACTCTGCCTCCGCCGGCTCGGACCCGACCACGGCCGGGCCCCGGATCGTCCTGTACAGCGACGACGTCGACGTCCGCGCCCAGGTGCGGCTCGCGGTCGGCAGCAGGCTCGTGCACGGCGCGCCCCCGATCGAGTGGGTCGAGGCGGCGACGGCCGCCGCCGTGATCGGCACGGTCGAGGCCGGTGGCGTCGACCTGCTCGTGCTCGACGGCGAGACGGACAAGGTCGGCGGCATGGGGCTGGCGCGCCAGCTCAAGGAGGAGATCTACCGGTGCCCGCCGGCGCTGGTGCTCACCGGCCGACCGCAGGACGCCTGGCTCGCCTCGTGGTCGAACGCGGACGCCGTCGTCAGTCGCCCGATCGACCCGATCGAGCTGCAGTCCACGGTCGCGGCGCTGCTGTCGGCCGAGGCCGTCGCGGGATGAGCGGCGCGCTCACCTGGCCCGACCTGCTGTCCTGGCTCGTCGCGAAGCGGGACCTCACCAGCGCACAGGCGTCCTGGGCGATGGACGAGATCATGCGGGGCGAGGCCTCGCCCGTGCAGATCGCCGGGTTCCTGGTCGGGCTGCGCTGCAAGGGCGAGACGGTCGACGAGCTGACCGGCCTCGCGGAGACGATGCTCGCGCACGCGCACCGGATCGACGTCCCGGGCCGGACCGTCGACATCGTCGGCACCGGTGGCGACCGATCGCACACCGTGAACATCTCGACCATGTCGTCCCTCGTCATCGCCGGCGCGGGTCTGCGGGTCGTCAAGCACGGCAACCGCGCCGCCTCGTCGTCGTCCGGCTCGGCCGACGTGCTCGAGGCGCTCGGCATCCGGCTCGACCACGCGCCCGAGCGCGTGCGGCAGATCGCGATCGACGCCGGCATCACGTTCTGCTTCGCGCAGGTGTTCCACCCGTCGTTCCGGCACACCGCCGCCGCGCGGGCCGGGCTCGGCATCGGCACCGCGTTCAACTTCCTCGGGCCGCTCACCAACCCCGCGCAGCCGCAGGCCGCCGCCATCGGCGTCGGCGACGCGCGGATGAGCCCGCTCATCGCCGGCGTCCTCGCGGCGCGGGGGGTGTCGGCGCTCGTGTTCCGCGGCGAGGACGGGCTCGACGAGATCGCCCCGACCGACCTGACGCGCATCTGGGAGGCCGGCGGGGACGGCGTGGTCGAGCACCTCGTCGACTGGCGCGACCTGGGCGTCGAGCGCATCGCGGTGGCCGACCTGCGCGGGGCGGACGCGGCGCACAACGCCGGCGTGGCGCGGCGCCTGCTCGACGGGGAGGAGGGGCCGGTCCGCGAGACCGTGCTGCTCAACGCCGCCGCCGCGCTCGTCGCGGACGGCACCCTGCCGGGCACCGCGACCGGTTCGCTCCACGAGCGGCTCGCGGCCGGGGTGGGGCTCGCACGCGAGTCGATCGACACCGGCAGCGCCCGCGCGGCACTCGAGCGCTGGCAGCACGCCAGCGCCTGACGCCGCGCTCCGGAGGGGGAGTGCCGCGTGCGGCGACCCGCACCCCCCGCTGCGCTCCGCCTCAGTCCTCGAGTCTGTGGTCGGACCGAGGCTGCGCTCCGCCTCAGTCCTCGAGTCGTGTGGTCGGACCGAGGCTGCGCTCCGCCTCAGTCCTCGAGTCGTGTGGTCGGACCGAGGCTGCGCTCCGCGGTGGGCGAGTGCCGCCTTCGGCGACCCTCACCCCCCGCTGCGCTCCGCCTCAGTCCTCGAGCCCGAGCGCGAACGCCTGGTCCAGGTCGTGCTGGCTGTACGTGCGGAAGGCGATGTAGGTCTGCGTGCGCAGGACGCCCTCGATCTTGCTCACCTTGTCGGCGATGACGTCGGCGAGGTCGTCGTGCTCGCGCACCCGCACCATGGCGACCAGGTCGACCTCCCCGGTCACGGAGTAGACCTCGCTCACGCCGCGGATGTCGGCGATCTGCGCGGCCACCTCGGGGATGCGGGCGGCGTCGGTCTCGATCATGACGATGGCAGTCAGCATGCCTGCCATCATGCCGCGAACGGCCTCACGCCGTGCGCGACATGACGACCCGCAGGTGCGGCCGAGCGGGAGCCTCCTGCACCTCGCCGCGGACCCGGGTGCCGTGGGCCGCGATGGCCGCGGCGGGGTCGACGTTCCCGAGCGCGGTGCGGACGGGCAGGGCCCAGGTGCCGACGACGTCGACGATGCGGACGCCCGGCCGCTCCAGCCAGTCGAGGACCAGGTCGGTCTCCTCCGGGTGCGCGGCGGAGGTGGGGGCCACCGGGGCCGGCACGTGCTCCGCCGTCGCCCGCAGCGTGGCGATCGTGGGGCGCGGGTCGGTGACGCGGTCGACGCGGGCGGTCGCGGCGAGCCGCCCGTGCCGGACCAGGACGATCTCCCACCCGCCGTCCTCCGCGCGCTGCGCCGCCACCACCTCGCTGCACGCCGCGAGAGGGCCGACGCGCTGGGCGCGTGCCGCACCACGCAGGAACGCGCCGAGGCGGTCCCGCACGGTCGCGGCCTCCTCGAACCGCTGCTGGGCCGCGAGGGTCTCGATCCGCTCGGCATGCACCGCGACCACCGGTGCGGGGTCGGCGTGCATCGCGGACCGGACCCGGTCGACCACCGCGCCGTAGGAAGGTGCGTCCTGGCCGCCCGTGCAGGGCGCCCCGCACCGGCCCATGTCCGCCAGGGCGCACGCGGACGCGCCCGCGGGTGGCAGGAGAGGCAGCCGGCGCGTGCACTGCCGGATGGCGAAGCTCTCCTGCAGCGCCTCGACGGCGAGCTGGGCGCCGGACTGCGAGGGGAACGGTCCGATGTACGCGGCACCGTCCTCCTCCCGGACGTCGCGGACCACCGAGAGCCGGGGGTACGGCTCGCTGGTCAGCCGCACCCACGGCATCCGCTCCGGGAAGCGGGAGCGCCGGTTGTACCGCGGCGCGTGCTCGGCGATGAGCCGGAGCTCGCGCACGCGGGCCTCGAGCGGGGTCGCGCACACCACGGGATCGACGCGCGTGGCGATGCGGACCATCTCGAGGATGCGGCCCCGCTTCTCCGCCGAGGTGAAGTAGGACCGGACGCGCTTGCGCAGCGACGTCGTCGACGTCCCGACGTACAGGACCTCCTCGCCCGGGCCGCGGAACAGGTAGACCCCCGGCGCGTCCGGCAGGCCGTCCGCGAGCGTGCGCTTGCGGCGCACCTCGGCCGGCACGGGGTCGGTCGCGGTGGCGAGGTCCTCGAGGTGGGTGACGCCCAGCGGGCCGAGCCGGTCGAGCAGGGCGTGCAGCACGTCGACGGTCGCCCGCGCGTCGTCCAGCGCGCGGTGGTTGGGCGTGACCTCCGCGTGGAAGAGCGCGGCGAGCGTCCCCAGCTTGTGGTTCGGCGCCTCGTCACGCGTGACGACCCGGCGGGCGAGCCGCACGGTGTCGACCACGCGCGGCCCCGGCCACGCGTGCCCGCACCGGGCCGCCGCCGCGCGCAGGAACCCGACGTCGAACGGCGCGTTGTGCGCGACGAGCACGGCCCCGGCGGCGAACTCGAGGAACGACGGGAGGACCTGCTCGATCGGCGGCGCGTCGACGAGCATCGACGTGGTGATGCCCGTGAGCACCTGGATGAACGGCGGCACGGGCCCGCCCGGGTCCACCAGCGTCTGGAACTCGCCGAGCACCTGACCGCCGCGCACCTTGACCGCGCCGATCTCCGTGATGCCGTTCTCGGCCGGCGTGCCGCCCGTCGTCTCGAGGTCCACGACCACGAAGGTGACGTCCGACAGCGGGGTGCCGATCTCGTCCAGGCCGAGCTGGACGGGGGTGCCACCGGCAGCGGGGACGCCGGCCCAGACGGGGCGGAGGCGGTGCACGGTCGGCATGGCGGCGACGGTACCTGCGGTCACCGACAAGCCCCGACAAGCCCCGGCGCGCGTCGCGCGCGTCGCGGTCGACGGGCCGTCTCGTCGTGCCGGACCCGCCTAGGGTGACGGGCATGACCGACGACGAGGTGCCCGCCGCGCTGCGTGCGCACCTCGTCGCGCTCGCCGCCGACACGGTCGCCGAGGTGGACCGGGCCGTCCTGCCGGCGCCGCTGCGCCGCGTGGCGTCGTTCGCCCCCGCGAAGCGGGCGAGCGCGGGCGCCGTCCCGCTGTGGGTCGCGCTGTCCGACGACGGCTTCCGTCACCGCGTGGCTCGCGCGTGGCAGCAGCGCCACCCGGCGCTCTCCGACGAGCTCGCCGCGCAGCCGCAGGACGTGCCTGCGTCGTGGGAGGCCGCGGCGGGTGCCTGGCTGCTCGACGGCGACTGGGCGGCGCTCGTCCCGCCGTCGCCCCGGGAGGCACCCGCCGGCGACGGCGGCGTCGCGAGCGCCCGCCTCACCGAGCGCGTCGCGCACCTGACCGCCGAGCTGGCCGCCGCGGCGGGCCGCGAGCGGGCCCTGGCGGACGAGCTCGCGACGATGCGCCGGGAGCTGCGCCGGTTGCGCTCCGACGCGGACCGCGCCCGCGCGCAGGGGCGGCAGGCGACGCAGGAGGCGGAGGAGGCGCTCGCGCTCGCGCGGCAGGAGGGCGCCGCGGCGTCGGCCGACCGTGACCGGGCGGCCGAGGACCGCCGCGCCGCCGAGGCCGAGCGGACCGCCGCACGCGCGGAGCTCAGGGTCGCGCGACGGCTCGCCGACGCCCGGGTGCGCCTGCTCCTCGACACGATCGTGGACGCGGCGAGCGGGCTCCGCACGGAGCTTGCGCTCCCGCCCGCCGCCGACCTGCCGGCGGACCTCGTCGCGCCCGCGCAGCCCGGAGCGACCGCACGCGTCGGGTCACGAGGCCGGCAGGTCGAGGACCCCGCGCTGCTCGACGAGCTGCTCCGGCAGCCTCGCGCGCACCTCGTCGTCGACGGGTACAACGTCTCGAAGACGGCGTACGGCGGCCTGACGCTGGAACGCCAGCGGCGGCTGGTCGTGGACGGGCTCGCGGCGCTCGCCGCGCGCACCGGCGCGGAGGTCACGTGCTGCTTCGACGGCCAGGACCTCGCGGTCGCGCCGGCCGCGAGCGCGCGCGGCGTGCGCGTGCTGTTCTCGGTCGGCGAGATCGCGGACGACCTCATCCGGCGGCTGGTCCACGCCGAGCCGGAGGGCCGCGTCGTCGTGGTGGTCACCAGCGACCAGGAGGTCGTCCGGGACGTCGAGGCGCGCGGCGCGTACGTGGTGCCGTCCGCGACGCTCGTGGCTCGGCTGCAGCGCAGGTGACGGCCCGACGAGGCCGGTGCCGGGCCCGGTTGTCGGAGGTCGGTCCTAGCGTCGCGGCATGATCATCGACTGCGAAGGATGCACCGCGCGCCCGGCAGCCTGCGGGGACTGCGTCGTGACGTTCGTGCTGGAGGTACCCGGACGCGACGCCGGGACGGAGACGCCCTCCGGGGCCGCCCCCGCGGCGGCCGCGTTCGAGCTCGACGACGACGAGCGGCGGGCGCTCGGCGCGCTCGCCGCGCTGCAGATGGTGCCGCCGCTGCGCCTGGCCGAGAGCGGCTGACGCCCGCCCCCACGCGGGGACGGGCGTCAGTCGCCGGACAGGGGGTCAGGCGACGTCGTGGCCGTCGCCCTCGTAGAGCGCCTCGACCTCGCCGGCGAAGTCCTTGAGCACGAGCGAGCGCTTCACGCTGAGCTTGGGCGTGAGGTAGCCGTTGGCGATCGTGAGGTCCGTGCCGAGGATGTGGTACTTGCGGATCGACTCTGCGCGCGAGACGGCCTTGTTGGCGCGGGCCACGGCCTTGTCGATGGACGCCAGGACGTCGGGGTCCTTGGCGGCGGCGTCGAGCGACATCTCCGGCTTGCCGTGCGCGCTCAGCCAGCCGGGCACGCCCTCCGGGTCGAGCGTCACGAGCGCACCGATGAACGGCCGCTGGTCGCCCACCACGACGACCTGGCTGATCAGCGGGTGGCCGCGGAGCCGGTCCTCGAGCACCGCGGGCGCGACGTTCTTCCCGCCGGCCGTGACGATGATCTCCTTCTTGCGGCCCGTGATCGACAGGAACCCGTCCTCGTCGATCGAGCCCAGGTCGCCCGTGCGGAACCAGCCGTCCTCGAGCGACTCGTCGGTCGCCTCCTGGTTGGCGTGGTACCCGCGGAAGACCTGGATGCCCTTGATCTCGATCTCGCCGTCCTCGGCGATCCGCACCGACGTGCCCGGCAGCGGGAGACCGACGCTGCCGATCTTGGTCTTCTCCGGCCGGTTCACGGTGGCGGGGGCGGTCGTCTCGGTCAGGCCGTAGCCCTCGAGGACGCGCAGCCCGACCCCGCGGTAGAAGTGCCCGAGGCGCTCGCCGAGCGGCGCGCCGCCGGAGATCGCCCACTGGGCCTGCCCGCCGAGCAGCGCACGCAGGCGCTTGAGGACCAGGACGTCGGCGACCTTGTGCTGCAGGCGCAGCCACGGGCTCGGCCCGCGGGGCGTGTCGAGCGCGCGGGAGTAGACGATCGACGTCTTGGCGGCGCGCTGGAAGATCGCGCTCTTCCCGCCGGCGACGGCCTTCTGCTCCGCCCCGTTGTAGACCTTCTCGAACACGCGCGGGACGGCCAGGATGAAGGTCGGCCGGAAGGACGCGAGGTCCTCGAGCAGGGTGCGGGTGTCGGGGGAGTGGCCCAGCACCGCGCCGGCCGGGATGCACAGCACGTGGATGAACCGCGCGAAGACGTGGGCGAGCGGCATGAACAGCAGCGTGCGCGAGCCGGGCTCGGACACGACCTCGCGCAGGCCCTCCACGGCGTTCACCGTCAGCTCGTAGAAGTTCCCGTGCGTGAGCTCGACACCCTTGGGCCGGCCGGTGGTGCCGGAGGTGTAGATGACGGTCGCGACGCTGGCGAGGTCCGCCAGGCCCCGGCGCCGCGTGATCTCGTCGTCGGGGACGTCCGCGCCGGCCGCGACCAGCGCGTCGACGGCGCCGTCGTCGATGACCAGCACCTCGCGCACGGCCGGGGTCTCCTCGGCGACCTGCGCGGCGACGGCGGCGTGCCCGGCGTTCTCGACGACGAGCAGCGACACGTCGGCGTCCGTGAGGATCCAGGCCACCTGCTCGGCGGAGGAGGTCTCGTACAGCGGCACCGGGACGGCGCCGGCCGCCCAGGCCGCCCAGTCGAGCAGCGACCACTCGTACCGCGTGCGGGACATGATCCCGACCCGGTCGCCCGGCTGCACGCCCCGCGCCACGAGCCCCTTCGCCACCGCCACGACCTCGGCGTCCAGCTCGCGCCCCGTCAGCGGGATCCAGGGGCCGTCCTGCTGGGTCTTGTGCTCGATGACCACGCCGTCCGGGTCCGCGTCGACCCGCTCGGCGAGCAGGTCGTTGAGGTTGCGCGTCGGCTCGACGTCGACGAGCAGGGGCATGCTGAACTCGACCATGCTGGCTCCAGTGGCAGTGGCGGCGTGTGCGACGAGGATACGGGACGTCCGTCCATGTCCTGGGAGGTCGCAGCGGCAGTAGTGTTCCCGGGGCGCTCCGCCGCGGGACGCGCACGGGCCCGCCGTCGCGGGGCGCTAGCGTGGGCGGGTCCGCGGGACGGACCGCCGCGCGGCGGCGGTCCCGGCACGACGCCGCGACGACGCCACGACCCGGAACTCGACGCATCAGGTAAGGGACTTCAGCGCATGCACGCCATCGGTGTGGACATCGGCGGGACCAAGATCGCCGCCGGTGTGGTGGACGACGAGGGGCGGATCCTCGCCCAGACGCGCCGCCACACCGAGCCCGACGACGCCGCGAGCATCGACGCGGCGATCGCCGACGTCTACGCCGAGCTCAGCGCCGACCACCGGATCGGCGCCATCGGCCTGGCCGCGGCGGGCTTCGTGGCCGCCGACCGGTCGGGCGTGCTGTTCGCCCCGAACATCGCGTGGCGCGACTACCCGCTGCGTGACCGCGTCGCCAGCCTCATCGAGGACAAGGTCGAGATCGTCGTCGAGAACGACGCGAACGCGGCGGGCTGGGCCGAGTTCCGGTTCGGTGCGGCGCGGGACGTCGAGGACATGCTCACGCTCACGATCGGCACGGGCCTGGGCGGCGCGATCGTCTCGCACGGCCAGCTCGTGCGCGGCTTCGCGGGCGTCGCGGCCGAGGTGGGGCACATGCGCGTCGTCCCCGGCGGCCACTACTGCGGCTGCGGGCACGAGGGCTGCTGGGAGCAGTACGCCTCCGGCAGCGCGCTCGTGCGCGACGCGCAGGCGGCCGCCGTGGCGCACCCGGACCGCGCGGGGCGCATCCTCGAGCTCGCCGGCGGCGACGCGGAGAAGATCGTCGGCCCGTACGTGACGCAGGCGGCGCAGGAGGGCGACGAGCTCGCGATCGCGCTGCTCGCCGACCTGGGCCGCTGGATCGGTGAGGGCGCCGCGTCGGTCGCGGCCCTGCTCGACCCCGCGATGGTCGTCGTGGGCGGCGGCGTCGCCGCTGCCGGGGACCTGCTCCTGGTCCCCGCGCGCAAGGGCTTCGCCGACCAGCTCTCGGCGCGCGGCCACCGGCCCGAGGCGTCGATCGTCGTCGCCTCGATGGGCAACGACGCCGGGATCGTCGGCGCCGCGGACCTCGCGCGCCTCTGACCACACCGCGGGCCCGCGAGGTCGGGCCTGCGGGCGTCCGGCCGCGGGCTCAGACCACGGCGCCCGTGTCGTCGTCATCGCGGTCACGCCGCTGCGGCATGCGCCACAGCAGCACCCCGACGCCGAGCACGAAGACCACGCAGGCGGCCTGCACGATCGCGGACGGGGCGTCGCGCCACGCGATGAGCACCACGACGAGGAACAGCGGCATCCCGGCCGCGGCGAACCACGCCATGGTGAGCAGCGGGTCGCCGCCGAGCACGGGGCCGGGGTCGGGCGGCACGAACCGCTCGGCCTCGTCGATCGCGTCCTCGGCCTCGTCGTACTGCGACGTGCCGTCCCAGTCCCGGCCCGACGCCGACGGTGCCGCGAGCTCGTCGCGCCGGGCACGTCCGTCCGTCCGGTCGTCCGTCCGGCCGTCCGCGCCGTCGTGCGGGCCGTCCTCCTGGCGGCCCTCGTGCGCGGGCCGCACGACCCGTCGCCCGTCGAAGGGCGAGGCGACGCCCGGGGCGACGGGGAAGTCGATCCCGGCCGGGGGCGCGCCGGTCCCGGCGGACGAGTCGAGGTCGCCGAGCTCCGCCACGATGCGGGCCCAGCGCTCGTCGTCGACCGGCCCGTCGTCGGGTCCGTCGGAGCGAGCAGCCATGAGAGCACTCTAGAGTCGGACGTGCGGTCCGACGGCCCGCGAGGCGGAAGGCTGGACACTTGTTCTACTGGTTGATGAAGCGGGTCTTCGTGGGGCCGCTGCTGCACCTGGTCTACCGACCGTGGATCCGCGGTGCGGAGAACGTGCCGAGCGACGGCCCGGCGATCCTCGCCAGCAACCACCTCGCGGTCATCGACTCGTTCTTCCTGCCGCTCATGCTGGACCGCGAGCTCGTGTTCATCGGCAAGCAGGAGTACTTCACCGGCCAGGGCCTCAAGGGGCGGATGACGGCCGGGTTCATGCGCGGCGTCGGGACCATCCCCGTGGACCGCGGCGGTGGCAAGGCGAGCGAGGCCGCGCTGCGCACCGGGCTGCGCCGCCTGGACGAGGGCGACCTGTTCGGCATCTACCCGGAGGGCACCCGCAGCCCCGACGGCCGGCTCTACCGCGGCAAGACCGGCATCGCGCGGCTCGCGCTGGAGTCCGGCGCGCCGGTGGTGCCCGTCGCGATGGTCGGCACCAACATCGCCCAGCCGGTCGGCCGGCGGATCCCGAAGGTCATGCGCATCGGCATGGTCGTCGGCGAGCCCATGGACTTCTCCCGCTACCAGGGCATGGAGAACGACCGGTTCATCCTGCGCTCGGTCACCGACGAGATCATGTACGCGATCATGAGCCTGTCCGGGCAGGAGTACGTGGACGTCTACGCGGCGACGCAGAAGGCCCGCATCGCGGCCGGCCTCGCGACGTCGGAGGGCGCCGCGGACGACGCGCGGACCGTCGCGCCGGGCGGCCGCCCCGCGCCGGACGTCCAGGTTCCGGTCCCGCCGCAGGACGAGGGCGAGCCGTCAGTAGGATGACCCGGGTCGGCCGGGTGCCGGCAACCGGGCACCGACGGTCGTGCTGAAGGTCCCGGTGGTGCGCGAAGGTCGCACCCTAGGGTCGCCTGCGTTCCGCAGGTCCACCCTGCAGCTCAACGGAAGGTGTCTGTCATGTCGGTCCGTCGCGTCGCCCTCCTCACCGCGGGTGGCTTCGCCCCGTGCCTCTCGTCCGCCGTCGGTGGCCTCATCGAGCGCTACACCGAGATCGCGCCGGACGTCGAGATCATCGCGTACGAGCACGGGTACTACGGGCTGCTGCGCGGGGACAAGATCGTCATCGACGACGAGACCCGCAAGAAGGCCGGCATCCTGCACCGGTTCGGCGGCTCGCCGATCGGCAACTCGCGCGTCAAGCTCACCAACGCCAAGGACTGCGTCAAGCGCGGCCTGGTGCAGGAGGGGCAGGACCCGCTCGAGGTCGCGGCCGAGCAGCTCAAGGCCGACGGCGTCGACGTGCTCCACACGATCGGCGGCGACGACACCAACACCACGGCCGCGGACCTCGCGGCGTTCCTCGCGGCGAACGACTACGGCCTGACCGTCGTGGGCCTGCCCAAGACCATCGACAACGACGTGGTCCCGATCCGGCAGTCGCTCGGTGCGTGGACGGCCGCCGAGGAGGCCGCGGGCTTCGCGGCGAACATCATCGGCGAGCACCGGTCCGGGCCGCGCATGCTGATCGTGCACGAGGTCATGGGCCGGCACTGCGGCTGGCTCACCGCCGCCGCGGCCGTCGAGTACCGCAAGTGGCTGGACCAGCAGGAGTGGGTCCCGAGCATCGGCCTGTCGCGCGAGCGCTGGGACGTGCACGCCGTCTTCGTGCCCGAGCTCGCCATCGACATCGACGCCGAGGCCGAGCGCCTCAAGGCGATCATGGACAGCCAGGGGAACGTCAACATCTTCCTCTCGGAGGGTGCGGGCATGCACGAGATCGTCGAGCAGCTCACGGCGGCGGGCACGCCGCCCGAGCGTGACCCGTTCGGTCACGTCAAGCTCGACACGATCAACCCCGGCCAGTGGTTCGCCAAGCAGTTCGCGGAGAAGCTGGGCGCCGAGAAGACGATGGTCCAGAAGTCGGGCTACTACTCGCGCGCCGCGGCCGCGAACGCCGAGGACCTGCGTCTCATCAAGTCCATGACGGACCTCGCGGTCGAGTGCGCGCTGCGCGGCGAGGCGGGCGTGATCGGGCACGACGAGGAGAACGGCGACGTGCTGCGCGCGATCGAGTTCCCGCGCATCGCGGGTGGCAAGGCGTTCGACGTGCAGCAGGAGTGGTTCGGCGAGCTGCTGACGGACATCGGCCAGCCCTTGGTCCCGGCGAGTCACTCGTGAGCGTCGTCGCGGACCCCGCGGTCGTCGCCGGTCTCGACGCCTGGCGCGCGCTCCAGCCGCTGCAGCAGCCGGTGTGGCCGGACGCGACGGCGCTCGCGCAGGTCACCGACAAGCTCGCGACGCTCCCGCCGCTCGTCTTCGCGGGCGAGTCGGACGCGCTGCGGGCCCAGCTGGCGGCCGCGGGCCGGGGCGAGGCGTTCGTGCTCGTCGGCGGCGACTGCGCCGAGACGTTCGCTGAGGCCACGGCCGACAACATCCGCAACAAGATCAAGACGATCCTGCAGATGGCGGTCGTCCTGACCTACGGCGCGAGCATGCCGGTGGTGAAGATCGGGCGGATGGCGGGGCAGTACGCGAAGCCGCGCTCGTCGGACACCGAGACGCGCGACGGCGTGACGCTCCCGGCGTTCCGCGGCGACATCGTCAACGGGTTCGACTTCACGCCGGAGGCGCGCACACCGGACCCGCAGCGTCTGCTCGAGGCGTACCACACGTCCGCGTCGACGCTGAACCTGATCCGCGCGTTCACCACGGGCGGGTTCGCGTCGCTGCTGCGCGTGCACGAGTGGAACAAGGGCTTCACCACGAACCCGGCGTACGCCCGGTACGAGGTGCTGGCCGCCGAGATCGACCGCGCGATCCGGTTCATGGCTGCCTGCGGGGCCGACTTCGAGCAGCTCCGGACGGTGGACTTCTACTCGAGCCACGAGGGCCTGCTGCTCGACTACGAGCGGGCGCTGACCCGCGTCGACTCCCGCACCGGCCTGCCCTACGACTGCTCGGCGCACTTCGTGTGGATCGGGGAGCGGACCCGGCAGCTGGACGGCGCGCACGTGGACTTCTTCTCGCGCCTGCAGAACCCCATCGGGGTGAAGCTGGGTCCGACGACGAAGCCCGACGACGCGCTCGCGCTGCTCGACAAGCTCAACCCGAGCGGGGAGCCGGGGCGGATCACGTTCGTGACGCGCATGGGCGCGGGCAAGGTCCGCGACCTGCTGCCCTCGCTCGTCGAGAAGGTCACGGCCGACGGTCGCCCGGTCACCTGGGTCTGCGACCCGATGCACGGCAACGGCTTCACGTCCGCCAACGGCTACAAGACCCGCCGGTTCAGCGACGTGATGGACGAGGTCGCGGGCTTCTTCGAGGTGCACCGCTCCCTGGGCACGTCGCCCGGCGGTCTCCTCATCGAGCTCACGGGCGACGACGTGACCGAGGTGCTGGGCGGCTCGGAGGAGATCGACGACGCGCGCCTCGCCGAGCGGTACGAGACGCTCGTGGACCCGCGCCTGAACCACCAGCAGTCGCTCGAGATGGCGTTCCAGGTCGCGGAGCTGCTGCGCGCGTCCTGACCGACCGTTCGACGACGGCGGGCCGGACCCCCACGGGTCCGGCCCGTCGTCGATCAGGTGATCGTGAGCACGATCGTCGTGCCCTTCGGCTGCATGTCGCCGCCGCCGGGCTCCTGCCCGACCACGAAACCGAGCCCGAAGTACGCCACCGCACGCTGCACGTCGACCTTGAACCCCGCGTCCTCGAGCGTCGCGGTCGCGGACTCGACGCCCTGACGCATGACGTCCGGGACCTCGAAGAGCTCCGGTCCCTTGGAGACGACGAGCTTGACCGTGTCGCCCCGGTGCGCGGACGTCGTGGCCTTGGGCGACTGGCTGATGACGACGCCCGCGTCGACGTCGTCGCTGAACTCCTCGGTGGACTTCACCTTCAGCCCGTCGGCCGTGAGCTGCTCGGTCGCGTCCTCCAGCGTCGCCCCGACGACGGAGGTGATCGTGACGGGCGCGGGCCCACGGGAGGTGGTGATGGTGACGACCGTCCCCCGGGTGGTGCGGGTGCCGGGCTCCGCGGGCGAGTCGTCCGGCAGCGTGGCCGAGACCACCACGCCGAGCCCCGCGTCGTCGTCGTAGACCGGGTCCGCGTACTCGACCTCGAGCCCCGCCTTGGTCAGCGCGGCCTTCGCGTCGGCCTGCATCTCCCCGACGACGCCGTCGGGGACGTCGACGTAGTCCGGGCCCTTGGAGACCGTGACCTCGACGGTGCCGTCCTTGTGCACGCGGTCGCCCGGGGCGGGGTCGCTGCTGACGACGAGTCCCTTGTCGACCTCGTCGGAGAAGTCGGACGTGGTCCTCGCCGTGAGCCCGACCGCCTGGAGGGCGGCCTCGGCGGCGTCGGCGCTCTTGCCCTCGATCTCGGGGACGGTCGTGTAGGCGCCCGGTCCCGCGGTCACGTACCACCAGCCGGCGCCGGCGAGCCCGAGGACCGTCACGACGACGATCAGCGCGGCCAGCAGCCGTCGCTTGCGGCGCGGCCGGGGGGCGAGCGCCGGCTCGCGGGTGGCGACGGCGGACGCGCCCAGGCCGATCGGCAGCGCGACGGTCGAGCCGCGAGGCACGTCCTCCAGCCGGACGGTGGCGCCGTCCTCGTCGGAGGCGTCCGCGCCGTCGTTCGCCGGCGTGCCGTCGTCGGACGGGAGCGCGGTCTCGTCGGGGTCCGTGGCGGAGGGGAGGACGATCGTCGGCGCGACGTCCGCGCGACGCGCGAGCGTCGCCTCGTCGAGCTCGGACCGGACCCGGCGGAGCAGGGCCGTCGCGGCGGCCGCGTCCACCGGCCGGTCCTCGGGGTCACGCGCGGCGAGCGCGCGGACCAGGTCGTCGACCTCGATCGGGAGCCAGTCGACCGCGTCGGACGGGGCCGGGATGTCCTGGTTGACGTGCTGGAACGCCACCTGGATGGGCGTCTCGCCCGTGTACGGCTGCGCGCCGGTCAGCATCTCGTACAGCAGGATCCCGCAGGCGTAGACGTCCGTGCGGGCGTCGCTCGCACCGCGCACGACGAGCTCCGGGGCCAGGTACGCGACCGTGCCGAGCACCGTGCCCGTCGTCGTCGACGTCACCTCCGTGACGGCGCGCGCGAGGCCGAAGTCGGCGAGCTTGACCCGGTCGTCGGTCGCGAGCAGGACGTTCTCCGGCTTGATGTCGCGATGGACCAGGCCGGCCCGGTGCGCGACGGCCAGCGCGTCGAGCACCGCCTCCGCGATGCGCAGCGCGTCCGCGACCGTGAGCGCACCCTGCTCGGCGAGCCGACGGCGCAGGTTGGTGCCGTCGACGTACTCCATGGTCAGGTAGCTGGTCTCGCCGTCGACACCCTGGTCGTAGACCCCGACCAGACCGGGGTGCGTGAGCCGGGCGGCCGCCCGTGCCTCCCGGCGGAACCGGGCCTCGAAGTCCGTGCCGGACGTGCCCTCCGCGAGGTGCGGGTGCATCACCTTGAGGGCGACGTCGCGGTCGAGCCGACGGTCCACCGCGAGGTACACCGTGGCCATGCCACCGCGGGCGATCCGGGACACGACCTCGTACCGCCCGTCGACCAGGCGGCCGACGAGCGGATCGGTCACGGTTGCTCCCACGCCGCGAGTGTACGGTCGCCGTCAGGCTGTGCCGTGGAGCGCGCGCGGACCGTGGAGGAACCTCCTCAGAACCGCCCCATCAGGGTCTGCACGTTCGCGACGTAGCGACGCGTGTCCGAGAACATGCCGTACTTCCGCACCGAGCTCGCGCCCTGGTAGTACCCGGCGATCGCGCTCGGCAGGTCGGGCGAGATCCGCAGGAGCGCCTGGAGGATCACGACGCCGGCGGTGACGTTGTCGTCGGGGTCGAGCAGGTTGAGCTCGCGGCCGACGAGGTCCGACGCCCAGTCGCCCGCGCTCGGGATGACCTGCATGGTGCCGATCGCGTTGGCGGGGGACACGGCCGTGTGGTTGAAGCCCGACTCCTGGAACGCGACCGCCTGGGCGAGCCGCGGGTCCACGCCGTAGGCGCGCGCGGTCGCGGCGACCTTGGCCTGCATCTGCGACGGGCTGGGCACGCCCGCCGCGAGGAGGGCCCGCTTGTTGGCGTTGGCCGCGTCGACGACGTCGCGCGCGTAGGTCCGCCCCTCGAAGGTGTCCCCGACGAGCGGCGTCCCGGGCTGCGGGGTCGACGGCGCGGTGCTCCCGCTGAGCCGCAGGGTCTGGCCCACCCGGATCATGGCGTCGGAGCCGAGGTGGTTGGCGGAGACGATCGCGGAGACCGTGGTCCCGTGGCGCGCGGCGATCCCCGAGACGGTGTCACCCGCGCGGACCGTGTAGGTGCTGGCGGTCGGGGTCGGCGTACCGGTGCGTGGAGCGGTCGAGCCCGCCGTCGGGATCGTGAGCCGCTCGCCGACGACGATCATGGCGTCCGATCCCAGCCCGTTGGCCGCGACGATGGACGCGATCGACGAGCCGGTGCGCATCGCGATGCCGCTGACCGTGTCGCCCGGGCGGACCGTGTAGGTCGTGCTCGTCGCGGGCGCCGAGGTCTGCGGCGCGGTGGTGCCCGACGCGCGGGGGATGGTCAGGACCTGGCCCTCGCGGATCCGCGAGACGTCCGGCAGGGCGTTCGCCGACGCGATCGCCGCGACGCTCGCCCCCGTGCGCAGCGCGATGTGGCTCACGGTGTCGCCGGCGCGCACGGTGTAGGTCGAGCCGTCGGCGGCGTGCGCGGCGCCCGAGGTGGACACGGACATCGCGACGAGCGCGAGCGTGGCCCCGGTGCCGGTGGCGGCGCGGCGACGGAGGTCGTTCGTGCGCGGCGCGGTCGCGTTGGGCGTCATGGCGGTCCCCCGAGTGGTGTGGCGCAAGTGCAGCAGAGTGTCTGGTGTTACTGGTGTGACAGAAGTGAACGTAGCCGAGGTGCGGCGCGCTGGAAAGCCCCGGGGGACCTCGTCGCCCGCTCGGCGCAGCGGCGGCGCGCCGGAGCGGGCGGCGCGCGGCGGACCCCGCCGGAGCCGTCGGGCGTTGCGTAACCTGTGCGGGTGACCACACCTGCAGACGCTCTCGAGACCCTCGTCGACACCTGGTTGACGCTGCCCGACGTCGCGGAGCGCGTCGGCCTCGACGTGGGCAAGGTGCGGCGGATGCTGCAGGAGCGCCGCCTGGTGGGCGTGCGTCGCGGCGAGCCTCGCGTCCTGTCGGTGCCGGAGCGGTTCCTGGTCCCGGCACGTACGCCCGACGAGCGTGACGCGGCCGCGACGGGGGAGTGGGTCGCGCTGCCCTGGCTGCAGGGCACGCTCACGGTCCTGGCGGACGCCGGCTTCTCCGACGAGGAGGCGATCGTCTGGCTCTTCACGCCCGACGACACGCTGCCGGGCACGCCGATCGACGCGCTGCGGGCCGGCCAGAAGACGGAGATCCGGCGCCGGGCGCAGGCCGAGCTCTAGCCGTCCCTCGGGTCGGCCCGTCGGTCAGGCCTGGCGGTCGACGGTCGCGTGCGCGAGCAGGGTCAGGACGCCGGCGGCCGGGTCGGGCCAGGCGCGTGCCTCGATTGCGGCGAACGCCGTGCCGGCGAGCTCGTCGATCAGCTGCTCCACCTCGGCGAGGGCGCCGGTCGCCGCGATCGCGTCGGCCGTCGTCGCGACCTGCTCGTCGGACAGCGACCGGTCGCCCAGGCCGGTGCGCAGGAGCGCCGCCGTCCGCTCGTCGCCCCGGGACGTCGCGGCGCGCAGCGCGCGGACGACCAGGACGGTCCGCTTCCCCTCGCGCAGGTCGTCGCCGGCGGGCTTGCCGGTCGTCGCCGGGTCGCCGAAGACCCCGAGCACGTCGTCGCGCAGCTGGAAGGCCTCGCCCAGCGCCAGGCCCAGCTCCCGGAGCGCGGCCACGTCCCCGGGCGACGCGTCCGCGAGGGAGGCGCCGAGCACGAGGGGGTGCTCGACGCTGTACCGCGCGGACTTGGCGCGGATCACCTGGCGCGCGCGGGCCTCGTCGGCCTCCGCGTCCTGGCCCCACGGCTGGGACTGCGCCAGCACGTCGAGGTACTGGCCGACGGTGACCTCGGTGCGCATGAGGTCGAACACGCCGCGGGCGCGGGCGGCGGCGCCGGCGGGGAACGAGGTCAGCGCCTCGGCGAAGACCTCCTCGCTCGCGACGAGGGCGAGGTCGCCGAGCAGGATCGCTGCCGACGCGCCGAAGTGCTCCGCGTCGCCCTGCAGCCCGAGCTCGCCGTGCATCGCGGCGAACGCGCGGTGCGCGGCCGGGCGGCCGCGGCGCGTGTCGGAGTCGTCCATGACGTCGTCGTGGAACAGGGCTGCGGCCTGGAACAGCTCGAGCGCGGCACCCACCTGGAGCACCGCCGTGGCCGCGGTGGTCCCCGGCTCGCCGCCGTGCGCGCGCCAGGACCAGTAGCAGAACGCGGCACGCAGCCGCTTCCCGCCGCGCAGCATGGTCTCGACCGCGTCGGCGAGCACGTCCGCGTCCGGGCCGACCGACGCCAGGCGCGCGCGCAGCGCCGCGACGTGGGCGGCGAGCGCGTCGTCCACCCCGGCGCGGACGCCCTCGAGGTCGACGAGGGCGGCGGGCGTCGCGGGGGTCGGGCTCACGCCCGGCAGCCTAGGCGACCGCGACGCGACCACCGAGAGTCAGCGTGCGCACGCCGTCGCGGTCGAGCACGGCGACCGTGAGCACCTCGCCCGTGTGGCGGGCGAACGTGGACTCGGCGGCGACGCCCGCGGGCGGGGTCGCGACGGGGGTCTCGGTGAAGCCCGCGTCCTCGAGGCCACCGCGCAGCTGGTCCATGAGCTCGTCGGCGGTGAGGGTCGTGCGCAGGTTCAGGCTGATCTCGACGAGGTCGCCTCCCGCCACGGGCTGCGCGGTCGAGACCAGGATGTCCGCGTCGTCGGGCAGGTCGACCAGGTCGGGCGGGAAGTCCTCGGCGAGCGCGCCCACCGTGGAGTGCGCCGTGTCCGGCAGGTCCAGCGGCGCCTGCGAGGACAGGTCCGCCGCGGCGCTCGCCGAGCTCGCGGGTGCGGTCGCCTCGTCGAGCCGCGCGGGCGCCGAGGTGCTGCACGCGGCCACGCCGGTCAGGAGGCCGGTCAGTGCGGTCAGGAGCGCGGTCCCGACGAGGGCGCGGGCGGCGGGGCGGTACGGCACCGGGTCAGGGTAGCGAGCCGACCCCAGGCCCCGAGCCGTCGCGCTCGTCCACATTCGGGCCGAGGCGCCGCCGTCGGGTCCGCGGCTGCGATGGGCTCCGGGCATGACGACGACGACGCTGCGGGTGCACGAGCCCCGCGAGATCATCTCCCTGGTCCCGTACCGCCTGGGCTTCCGGCCGCGGGACAGCGTGGTCGCGGTGAGCCTGCGGGCGCCGCGCGGGCGGGTCGGCGTCGTGATGCGCGTCGACCTCGACGCCATGGGGGACCCGGTGCTCGGGTCGCAGGTCGCACGAGCGGTGGTCGGCACGCTCGGCAAGGACCGGGCGACGTCGTCCGTCCTCGTCGTGTACACCGACGACGACCCGCGGGGCAGGCCGGGTCCGGTCGAGCGTGCGGTGCACCACTACCGGGAGGCGAGCGACGCGCTCCTGGGGCCGGCGGCCGTGTGGGTCGTGACGGCCTCGGGCTACCTGTCCTTCGACTGCGCGCGACCGTGCTGCCCGCCGGGCGGCCGGCCCCTGCGGGAGCTCGACTCCACGCAGGTGGCCGCCCGCATGGTCCTCGCGGGGACCGCCGTCGCCGAGTCGCGCGACGCGCTGGTCCGGTTCGCCCTCGCGGACCCGGACCGGCGGCGGGTCGTCGCACGCTCGCGGCGACGGTGGGAGCGGCGTGGTGCCGAGGCGCTGGTGCGCGGTCCCGCCGCCGTCGAGGAGTGGCGGGCCGCGTCGCTCGCGGCGTGGCGCACGGCCGTCTCCGTCGCCGCGGGGACCGCACCCACGGGCGGCCACGCCCCGTGGGGACGGGTCGAGGCCGGGCTGCGGGACCGTCGGGTCCGCGACGCGGTGCTCGCGACGCTCGTGCCCGGCGTGGGCGACCTGCCCGAGCGGAGCCTGCGGGGCCGCCGGACGCCGGCGGACGTCGACGCCGAGATGGGCCGGGTGACCGCGCGGATCATGGGGTCCGCCGACGGGCGGCCGCCCGTGCTCGAGGCGACGCGGACGCACGAGGCCGCGCTGGAGGGCGTGGTCGTCCACGGGCTGCGCGACCGTCAGGCGCCGGCGCTGACGCTGCTCGGCCTCCTCGCCTGGTGGCGCGGCGACGGTGCGCGCGCCTCGGTCCTCCTCGCCCGCGCACTGGGTGACGACCCCGAGTACCGGCTCGCGGCGCTGCTGGACGCGGCGCTCACCGCCGGGCTGGCGCCCGGGTGGGCGCGGACCGAGGAGCGGGGGACCGACGGCGCCCGATGACCCGTGGACGGAGCCGGCGGTCCGCCTCGCGTGCACCCCGGACCGCGGCCGCTCGTCGCCGCGCACGTGGCGCCGCGGCCCGCGGCGTCCGCGCAGGTGGAGCGGCGGCCCGTGCGGCGGTACGGTCAGGCCACAACGGTCGAAGGCGTCGAGGGGGAGGTCCGCATGGGCATCGTGGTCGGCTACCTGGCGACGCCGGAGGGGCGAGCGGCTCTCGACGCCGCGGTCCAGGAGGCCGCGGTCCGCGGCCGGCCCGTCGTGGTCGTGGTGAGCACGCGTCCCGACGAGGCGGAGGACCAGCGCGCCGCCGTCGAGGAGGAGCTCGGGCGCGTGGCGGAGGACCTGCGCGGCCGCGGGGTCGAGCACGAGGTGCGGATGCTCGGCGGCGGCGGGGACGTCGCCGACGACCTCATCGCGACCGCCGAGGAGGTCGGGGCCGAGCTCGTCGTGATCGGGCTGCGCCGCCGCAGCCCCGTCGGCAAGCTGATCCTCGGCGCCAACGCGCAGCGCGTGCTGTTCGACGCGCCCTGTCCGGTCCTGACGGTGAAGCCCGCGGCCCGCTGACCCTCGCTCCACAGCACCCCGGCGCTCACCGGCGCCGGGCGCTCACAGCAGCTCGACGCGGTCCGCCTGCGGTCCCCGGTCGCTCTGGCGCACCTGGTACCGGACCCGGTCGCCCTCGTACAGCGGCTCGCCGCCGCGCACGACGGACACGTGCACGAACAGGTCCTCGCCGCCCGCGTCGGGCGTGATGAAGCCGAACCCGCGGTCCGCGTCGTAGCGCGCCACGACCCCCTCGCCGCCGCGTGCCGGGGCGGAGGCCGAGCGCGGGCGCGCGTGCCGGTCCCGCGCGGGTGCGGCGGCGACCGACCGGCGCGGTGCGCCGCCCACGAGCTGCACGTCGCGGGCCTGCGGTCCGCGCTCGCCCGCGGCGACCTCGAAGCGGAGGCGGTCGCCCTCGGCGAGCTCGCGCACCCCCGCCGGCAGCGTGCGGACGTGCACGAAGACGTCCTCGCCACCGGCGTCGGGGGCGATGAACCCGAACCCCTTGTCGGCGTCGAAGAAGGTCACGGTGCCGTCCGCTCCGTCCGCCGCGGCGGCCCGGCCGGCCTGGTCGCCGAGCGGGAGCAGGTGGTCGGCCTGCGGCCCCTTCTCCCCGTCGACCACCAGGAACGCGACGCGCTGGCCCTCGCGGACCACGCCGCCGCCGACGATGGCCGAGCTGTGCAGGAAGATCTCGGCGCCTCCGCCGTCGGGGCTGACGAAGCCGTACCCCTTCGCGGGCTCGTACCAGCTGACGGTGCCGAGCACCCCGAGCGGCGCGTCGGCGGGGAGGTCGCCGGTGACGCGGACGCGCCGCGCCTGCGGACCCCGGTCACCCTCGCCGATCTCGAACTCGACCTCCTGGCCCTCGCGGAGGACCCGGGCGCCGTCGTCGCCCACGATCTCGGACGCGTGCACGAACAGGTCCTCGGCGCCCTCCCCGAGGTCGAGGAACCCGAAGCCCCGTTCGGCGTCGAACCAGCGGACAACTCCCTGCGGCACGGTGAACTCCTCGTCGATCGGATGCTGCTGCCGTCCAGTGTCCCTCAGGCGGGCGCCCCGGCGCGTGCCGTGAACGAGGCGGCGGGAATCTTCCGGCGCGCTCGTCCGTTGTGCGGGTCGGTGGCTCCGGCGTCGCTGACCTCGGCCGCGTGAGAGAGCACCAGACCGTGCCCGGTCGACCAGCGCCCGCCTGCGGCGGCCGCTCGTGCCGACGGTCGTGCCCGCTGGCGCGCCGCCGTCGCTCTCCGGTCCAGTCCGGCCCCGTCCGGCGGGCACGTCTCCCCGTTCCCGACCACGATCCGCGCCTCGAAACCACCCGTCCCGGCGGTTCGATCCCGGAAGTGCTCGGTACAATGTCCGTCTACCACCCGGCTCCTCCACCGGGTGTCGTGCTGCCGAAAGGTCGTTCGTGTCGTCCCAGACCCCGCACCCCGCGCTCCCGCGTGAGTTCGAGCACCCCGCGCTGCAGGACCTCGTCGTCCGCGGTCGCACCCACGGCACCGTCGGTGCCGAGGACGTCCGCTCGGCGTGCGAGCAGGCCGGCGTCGAGGACGCCAAGCGGCTCAAGGCCGTCGTTCGCGGTCTCGCGACCGCCGGCGTGTCCGTGAGCCAGACCGTCGCGGCGCCCGCGCCCAAGAAGGTCGCGGCCGCCACCACGGCCAAGGCCCGCACCACCTCGAAGGCCGCGGTCGCGTCGGCCGGCACGGCCGTCGCCTCCGACGAGGCCGCGGCGGCACCCGCCGCCAAGACGGCGACCTCCACGACCGCGACCAAGGCCCCGGCCAAGGCCCGGTCCACCGCACGGACGGCTGCGAAGACCACGGCCAAGGGCGCCAAGGTCACGGCGGACGACGCGTCCGACGAGGTCGCCGAGGACGTCGAGGCCGAGGACGTCGACGCCGCCGCGCTCGAGGCGGACCCGGAGATCGCCGAGGTGGTCGCCGAGGCCGTCGAGGAGGACGCGGACGACGAGGACGGCGAGGAGAAGCCGGCCGCGAAGGACGAGAAGTCTTCCGAGGACACCGACAAGGGCTTCGTCTACTCCGACGCCGACGACGACGACGCCCCTGCGCAGCAGGTCGTCACCGCCGGTGCGACGGCCGACCCGGTCAAGGACTACCTCAAGCAGATCGGCAAGGTCGCGCTCCTCAACGCCGAGCAGGAGGTCGAGCTCGCCAAGCGCATCGAGGCCGGCCTGTTCGCCGAGGAGCGCCTGGGTGCCGGACTGACCATGGAGCCGAAGTTCCGCCGCGAGCTCGAGTGGATCGCGCAGGACGGCCGCCGGGCCAAGAACCACCTCCTCGAGGCCAACCTGCGCCTCGTCGTCTCGCTGGCCAAGCGCTACACGGGCCGCGGCATGCTGTTCCTGGACCTGATCCAGGAGGGCAACCTGGGCCTGATCCGTGCGGTCGAGAAGTTCGACTACACCAAGGGCTACAAGTTCTCGACGTACGCCACGTGGTGGATCCGCCAGGCGATCACGCGCGCGATGGCCGACCAGGCGCGCACCATCCGCATCCCGGTGCACATGGTCGAGGTCATCAACAAGCTCGCCCGCGTGCAGCGCCAGATGCTCCAGGACCTGGGCCGCGAGCCCACGCCGGAGGAGCTGGCCAAGGAGCTCGACATGACGCCCGAGAAGGTCGTCGAGGTCCAGAAGTACGGCCGCGAGCCCATCTCGCTGCACACGCCGCTCGGCGAGGACGGCGACAGCGAGTTCGGTGACCTCATCGAGGACTCCGAGGCCGTCGTGCCGGCCGACGCGGTGAGCTTCACGCTCCTGCAGGAGCAGCTGCACCAGGTGCTCGACACGCTCTCCGAGCGCGAGGCCGGCGTGGTGTCGATGCGGTTCGGTCTGACCGACGGCCAGCCCAAGACGCTCGACGAGATCGGCAAGGTCTACGGGGTCACGCGCGAGCGGATCCGTCAGATCGAGTCGAAGACGATGTCGAAGCTCCGGCACCCGTCGCGCTCGCAGGTCCTCCGCGACTACCTCGACTGACGAGCGGCCGCACCCGACGAAGCCCCCGCCCCGAACGCCCGGGAGCGGGGGCTTCGTGCGTCGGTCCGCGGCGCCAGGACGGACGCTCGCGCGCAGACGCGAGAAGGCCCGGACCGATGTCGGTCCGGGCCCTCTCGTGGTCGTGGATGGGTCAGCGCGCCGCGCCGGCGCCGTGCTCCTCGAGGAGACGGTCGGTCTCGTCCTGCACGTGGGTCGCCATCTCGGCGAACTTCGGCGCGTGCTCACGCGCGTGGTGGGCGCAGAACAGGAGCTCGCCCACGGGGAGAACCACGCGGACGTAGGCCTGGGCGCCGCAACGGTCGCAGCGGTCGGCTGCGGTCAGCGGTTCGGTCATGGTCCCTGTCACGTCTCCATACAACCATCCGGACCGCGGATCCATCCCATCGGCGGCGGGTGGTTCGCTCACCGCGTACCCAAACGTCACAAGATCGTGACGTGCGCGACATGCAAGGGACCTTCGGGAGGGGGTCGCGGGCCTGACCGGCCGCTCCGGGTCGACGACGCCGGCCCCGGTCGGCATGGCGGCCCGGCGGCGTCGGTGCCCGCGGTTACGATCGCCGCGTGACGACGACCCCCGCACGCTCGGACTACACCGCCCGGCACCTGTCGGTGCTGGAGGGCCTCGAGGCGGTCCGCAAGCGCCCCGGCATGTACATCGGGACCACGGACAGCCGCGGGCTGATGCACTGCCTGTGGGAGATCATCGACAACTCGGTCGACGAGGCGCTGGCCGGTGAGGGCGACCGCATCGAGGTCGTGCTGCACGCCGACACGTCGGTCGAGGTGCGGGACAACGCGCGTGGCATCCCCGTCGACGTCGAGCCCAAGACGGGCCTGACCGGCGTCGAGGTGGTCTTCACCAAGCTGCAC
This sequence comes from Cellulomonas fulva, assembly GCF_018531375.1. Lineage (NCBI taxonomy): Bacteria > Bacillati > Actinomycetota > Actinomycetes > Micrococcales > Cellulomonadaceae > Cellulomonas > Cellulomonas fulva. The sequence continues at coordinate 2,563,548 of NZ_JAHBOH010000001.1, forward strand.
GCGGGCGGCAAGTTCGGCGGCGGCTCCTACGGGGCGTCGGGCGGCCTGCACGGCGTGGGTGCCTCGGTGGTCAACGCGCTCTCGTCGCGCCTCGACGTCGAGGTGGACCGCGACGGCAAGACGCACCGCATGACGTTCCACCGCGGGGAGCCCGGGACGTTCGACGACACGGCGGGCCGCACGCCCGAGTCGCCGTTCGAGCCGTTCGTGTCCGGGTCGGAGCTCGCGGTCGTCGGGAAGGTCGCACGCGGCCGCACGGGCACGCGCGTGCGGTACTGGGCGGACCGCCAGATCTTCCCGAAGACCGCGGTGTTCTCCTACGACGAGCTCGTCACGCGCGCCCGGCAGACCAGCTTCCTGGTGCCGGGCCTGACCATCGTGGTGCGCGACGAGCGGGGCGTGCCCGGGACGCCCGGCGCGGACGGGCCGCACGAGGAGACGTTCTGCCACTCGGGCGGCGTCGTCGACTTCGTCGACCACCTGTCGCCCGACCCGGCGGTGACGGACACGTGGCACCTCACGGGCTCGGGCACGTTCACCGAGACGGTCCCGGTGCTCGACGAGCGGGGCCACATGACGCCGCGCGAGGTCGAGCGCACGTGCGAGGTCGACCTCGCGGTGCGTTGGGGGACGGGCTACGAGACCGAGGTCCGGACGTTCGTCAACATCATCTCGACGCCCAAGGGCGGCACGCACCAGGCGGGCTTCGAGGCGGGACTGCTCAAGACGCTGCGCAAGCAGGTCGAGGCGAACGCCCGGCGGCTGAAGATCAGCGCCAAGGACGCGGCCACCGAGCGCATCGAGAAGGAGGACGTGCTCGCCGGTCTCACCGCGGTGCTCACCGTCCGCCTGGCCGAGCCGCAGTTCGAGGGGCAGACCAAGGAGGTGCTCGGCACCGGACCCGTGCGGGGCATCGTCGCGAAGGTCGTGGAGACGGAGGTCGCGGCGATCTTCGGCTCGCCGCGCCGCGAGCACAAGGCGCACAGCGCGGCCCTGCTGGACAAGGTCGTGGGGGAGATGCGCGCCCGCCTGTCCGCGCGGAAGCAGAAGGAGATCTCGCGGCGCAAGAACGCGCTCGAGTCGTCCTCGCTGCCGGCCAAGCTGGCCGACTGCCGGATCGACGACGTCGCGCGCAGCGAGCTGTTCATCGTCGAGGGGGACTCGGCGCTGGGCACGGCCAAGCTCGCGCGCTCGTCGGACTTCCAGGCGCTGCTGCCGATCCGCGGCAAGATCCTCAACGTCCAGAAGGCGTCCATCACGGACATGCTGAAGAACGCCGAGTGCGCGGCGATCATCCAGGTGCTCGGCGCGGGGTCCGGGCGGTCGTTCGAGCTCGAGGCCGCGCGCTACGGGAAGATCGTCCTGATGACCGACGCGGACGTCGACGGCGCGCACATCCGCACGCTGCTGCTCACGCTCTTCTTCCGGTACATGCGCCCGCTGGTCGAGGCGGGGCGGGTGTTCGCGGCCGTCCCGCCCCTGCACCGCGTCGAGCTGCTGGGCGTGCGCGGGGACGCGGACCGGTACCTCTACACGTACTCGGAGGCGGAGCTCGCGGCGACGCTGAAGAGGCTCGACCGCTCGAACAAGCGCTACAAGGACGACATCCAGCGCTACAAGGGCCTCGGCGAGATGGATGCCGACCAGCTCGCGGAGACCACCATGGACCCGCGGCACCGCACGCTGCGGCGGGTGACGGTCGAGGCGGCGCAGCGCGCGGAGGAGATCTTCGAGCTGCTCATGGGCTCCGACGTCGCCCCGCGCAAGGACTTCATCGTGGCGGGCGCGAACGCGCTCGACCGCACGCGCATCGACGCCTGAGCCGACGCCGGCCGCGTCGCGGGCAGACCGGTGCGCGCGGATATGCGGTTGCCGGGCGACGTCGTGACGCGCGAGCCTGGCGCCATGTCCTCCTCCGCGACCACCTCCGCGAGCACCTCGGCGACCACCGCCGAGACCCCCGACCAGGCGCCCGTACCGATCGCCGATCGCGCCCGCCCGCCGGCCGAGGTCCGCGTGCCGTCCACCGCGCACGGGCTGACGTGGCGTCCGCTGACCGTCGCGGACGCCGGGGCGCTCACGACGCTCGTCACCGCGATCGAGGAGGCGGACGCCGAGCCGTTCCGGACGTCGTTCGACGAGGTGACGGAGAAGTTCGACGGGGCCTGGAAGGACCACGAGCGGGACACGCTCGCCGGCGTCGACGGCTCGGGCGCCCTGCGGGCCTGGGCCCAGGTCACCCAGCCGCCGGGCGACGTGCGCGTGGTGCGGACCTTCCTCGAGGGCGGCGTCGACCCGGCGTGGCGCGGGCGCGGGATCGGGCGCGAGCTCCTGGCCTGGCAGGTGGACCGGGCGCGCCAGGTGCTCGCCGCCACGGGCAAGGACGTCCCGGGCCGCATCGGGGCGTTCGCCTCCGAGCAGGCCGCGTCGGCCGCAGCCCTGCTGCAGTACGCCGGGCTGGCGCCCATCCGGGTGTACTCCGAGATGCGCCGACCGCTGGACGCGGACCTGCCCGAGCTCCCGGCGCCCGGCGGCGTGCGGCTCGCGCCGTGGTCAGACGAGCGCGACGACGACGTGCGGCTCGCGCACAACGAGGCGTTCGCGTCGCACTGGGGCAGCGAGCCGCAGACCGCGGAGGCCTGGCGCAGCGGACGCAGCCAGTTCGCGCCGGGGTGGAGCCTGGTCGCGCTGGACGAGGAGAGCGACGAGGTCGTCGGTTACCTCCTCGCGGGGCGCTACGAGCAGGACTGGGAGATCGCCGGGCACAGCTCCGGCTACGTCGAGCTGCTGGGGGTGCGGCCCGGGTGGCGTCGACGCGGCATCGCTCCCGCGCTGCTCGCCGCGGCCATGGCACGCGTGCGTGCGGACGGCATCGAGTACGCGGAGATCGGCGTCGACACGGAGAACCTGTCCGGCGCGCTGGGCCTGTACACGTCGCTGGGGTTCACGCCCTTCCACCGGTCGACGCTCTACACGATCGAGCTCTGACCCGGGCGTCGCGCTCGCTGACGAGCGCGGGATAGCATCGCGCCGGCGGACGACGGTGTCCGCCGTCGTGCTGCCGGCGGTGCCGGCGGGAAGGACGTCCGATGCCCCCGTCGGTCGTGCCGCGGTCCGGGTCCGGCACCCGTTCCGCCGGCTGGCCCCGTGCCCGGCGCGTCGCCGGGCCGGCTCCCTGGTCCATGGGCTGGGCCATCGGCTGGTCCACCGGGTGGGTGCTCGCCGTCGCGCTGCACCTCGGTGCGCTCGTCGCGGGTGCCGAGGTGCTCGCCGACGTCACGCAGTGCCTGATCACGCCGCTGCTCGCGGGGGCGCTCGTCGCCGCGACGCGCTGGCCGCGCGGGCACGTCGTGACCTGGTCCCTGGCCGGGCTCGGCGCCTGCTTCCTCGGCGACGCCGCGCCGCGCCTGCTCGCGGGCGACGCAGCGTTCCTGGCGATGGTGGGCTGCTTCCTGGTGGCCCAGGTGGCGTACGTCGTGGCGTTCGCGCCGCGGGTGAGGCGCAGCGTCGTGCGCACCCGGCCGGTGTGGCTCGTCGCGTACGCCGCCGCGCTCGTCGCGCTGGTCGCGCTGTGCGCTCCGCACGCGGGCCCGCTGCTCGTGCCCGTGGCGGTCTACGGCGGCCTGCTCACGGCGATGGCGGTGCTCGCGACGGGCCTCGGTCCCCTCGGTGCGGCGGGCGGCGCCGTGTTCCTCGTCTCGGACGCCCTGATCGCGCTGGGGCGGTTCGTGCCGGGCTGGGACCTGCCCGGCCACGACGTCGCCGTCATGCTCACCTACGCGGTCGGTCTGGGCCTGCTCGTCCTCGCGGTCGCGCGGGACGACCGGACGCAGCGCACCACCTCCGCGGCACGCACGCGCGAGCGCGCGGCCGCGAGCGTGCGCGCGGAGCGCGACGAGCGCGACAACGTCGTCCCGCTCGTCGCCGTGCGGCGGCGGCTGGAGGTCTGAGGCGCCGGTGGCGCGTGCCGTCAGCCGACGGCGTGCACGGGCGCGGGCAGGGCCGTGCCGGACATGTCGCGGCGCGGGTCGAGCTCGGGCAGCTCCACGGGCTGACCGGCGGAGCCGCACGCCCAGGCGGGCGCCGTCCCGACCCAGGCGAGGATGAGCGCGTCCTCACCCTTGAGGAACCGGTGCGAGCGGACGCCGCCGGTCGCGCGGCCCTTGCCCGGGTAGGCCTCGAACGGCGAGACCTTCGCGGAGCCCGACTGCGTGCCGGGCAGGGCGGACGACGAGCCGGCGACCGTGACGACGACCGCGTCGGGCACGAGCGCGGGCGTCACCGCACCGAACGTGACGACGCGCTGTCCCGCCGCGAGCTTGATGCCCGCCATGCCGCCCGCGGCACGGCCCTGGGGCCGGACCTGGGTCGCCGGGAAGTGCAGGAGCGAGGTGTCCGACGAGACCAGCACGAGCTCGTCGTCGTCCGCCACGTGGGTGGCGCCGACGACCTCGTCGCCGTCCTTGAGCCCGATGACCTCCCACGCGTCCCGGTTGCTGGGCACGTCACCCGGCGCGACGCGCTTCACGACGCCCTGTGCGGTCGCCAGCGCGAGCGTCGGGGCGTCGGCCGCGAGCGAGGCCAGGGCGACCACGCGTTCGCGCGGCTCGAGCGCGACGACCTCGCCCACCGGCACCCCGCCGCCGAGCGACGGCGCCCCGTCGGTGGGCGGCAGCGCGGGCAGGTCGAGCATGGACAACCGGACCAGACGGCCGCGCGACGTCACGACGCCCACCTCGGCGCGTGTGCTCGTCGCGAGCGTCGAGGCGAGCACGTCGTGCTTGGCGCGCCGGGTCTGCGGCGTCCGCACCAGCGGCTCGTCGCTCGCGGTCCGGGCGAGCAGGCCGGTGCCGGACAGGAGCGCCCAGCAGGCGGTGTCGGCGATCTCCAGCGGCGCCGCGACGCCGCGCGAGCTGCGCGCGGCCGCCGCCGCCCCGGTGACGGCCGACCCGCCGGCGGACTCGAGCAGGATCGTGCGGCGCGGCGTGCCGTAGGTCGCGGCGACCTGCGCCATCTCGTCGGAGACCACGGTCCGCAGCAGCGCGTCGTCGGCCAGGATGCCGCGCAGCTCCGCGATCTCGGACTCGAGCTGCTCCTTCTCACGCTCGAGCTCGAGGCGGGAGAACTTGGTCAGCCGGCGCAGCCGGAGCTCGAGGATGTACTCGGCCTGCGGCTCGGACAGGTCGAACACCGTGCGCAGGCGCTCGCGCGCGGCCTCGGCGTCGTCCGACGTGCGGATCACCTGGATGACCTCGTCGATGTCGAGGATCGCGACCAGCAGGCCCTCGACCAGGTGCAGGCGCTCGAGCCGCTTGCGCAGGCGGTGCTCGGACCGGCGCCGGACCACGGCGATGCGGTGCTGGACCCACACGTCGATGAGCTCGCGCAGCCCGAGCGTGCGCGGCTGGCCCTCGACCAGGGCGACGTTGTTGATCGAGAACGAGTCCTCGAGCGGGGTGGCGCGGTAGAGCTGCTCGAGCACGGCGTCGGGGTCGAAGCCGGCCTTCACCTCGATGACCAGGCGCAGGCCGTGCTGCCGGTCGGTGAGGTCGACCGCGTCCGCGATCCCGGAGAGCTTCTTGGCCTGCACGCCCTCCTTGATCTTCTCGATCACCTTCTCCGGGCCGACGGTGTACGGCAGCTCGGTGATGACGATGCCCTTGCGTCGCGGCGTGACGTTCTCGACGCGCGCCGTCGCGCGCGTGCGGAACGCCCCGCGGCCGGTGCGGTACGCGTCCCGCACGCCGTCGAGCCCGACGATCTTGCCGCCGGTCGGCAGGTCCGGCCCCGGGACGAACCGCATCAGGTCCTCGAGCGTGGCGTCCGGGTGCAGCACCAGGTGCCGCGCTGCCGCCACCACCTCGACCAGGTTGTGGGGCGCCATGTTCGTCGCCATGCCGACGGCGATGCCGGCCGCGCCGTTGACCAGGAGGTTCGGGATCGCGGCGGGCAGGACCTCGGGCTGCGTGAGCTTGTTGTCGTAGTTGGGCACGAAGTCGACGACGTCCTCGTCGAGGTCGCCCGTCATCGCGAGGGCCGCGGGCGCCATGCGGGCCTCGGTGTAGCGCGGGGCGGCCGGACCGTCGTCCAGCGAGCCGAAGTTGCCGTGGCCGTCGACCAGCGGCAGCCGCAGGCTGAACGGCTGCGCGAGGCGGACCATTGCGTCGTAGATGGCCGTGTCGCCGTGGGGGTGGAGCTTGCCCATCACCTCGCCGACGACGCGCGCGGACTTCACGTAGGGCCGGTCCGGGCGCAGCCCCATGTCGGCCATCTGGAACAGGATGCGGCGCTGCACGGGCTTGAGGCCGTCGCGCGCGTCGGGCAGCGCGCGCGAGTAGATGACCGAGTACGCGTACTCGAGGAAGGAGCCCTCCATCTCGGCGGCGACGTCGATGTCGACGATCTTCTCGACGAGGTCCTCGGGCGGCAGGTCCGGGGTCGCGGGGCGACGGGCCATGCGGTGGTGCTCCTCGGGGGGTCGTGCCGGTGGTGCGCGCGGACGGCGGGATGACGGCCCATTCTCGCCCGGTCGGCGACGCTCACGTGCCAGGCGCGCGGGATCGCTAGCCTGACAGCATGCAGGACGCGAGGGAGCGGTACCCGGCGGGCTGGGAGGCCGACGTCGTCCTGCAGGACGGGTCGACGACCCGCGTGCGCCCCATCCGCCCGTCGGACGCCGAGGCGCTGCAGGCCTTCCACGTCGCGCAGTCGGAGCGGTCGACGTACCTGCGCTTCTTCGCGCACCTCGAGCGGCTGCCGGAGCGCGACCTGCACCGCCTCGTGACGGTCGACCACGTCGACCGGGTCGCGCTCGTCGCGACGACGGACGCCGACGAGCCGCCGGGCTACCGGATCATCGGCGTCGCGCGGTTCGACCGGATCGGCGACGACGAGGCGGAGGTCGCCTTCAACGTGGCGGACGCGCACCAGGGGCGCGGCGTCGGCTCCGTGCTGCTCGAGCACCTCGCGGCGGCGGCGCGCGAGCGCGGGGTCCGCCGGTTCGTCGCCGAGGTGCTGCCGCAGAACGGACGGATGATCGCGGTGTTCCGCGACGCGGGGTACGAGGTGCGCCAGCACTCCGAGGACGGGGTCGTCTCCCTCGCGTTCGACATCGACCCGACGGACCGGTCGCTCGCGGTGGTGGCCGACCGCGAGCACCGCGCCGAGGCGCGCTCGATGCGCGCGGTGCTGGGCGCGCGCTCGGTGCTCGTCGTCGGTCCCGCGCTGCCGGGCGCACCGCCGCCGCGCGCGCTGCACCTCGGCATGGCGCGGGCGGCGCACGCCCACCTGACGGCCGGGGACGCGCGCGTGCGGGTGCAGGCGGTCGGCCTGGGGCTCGAGCCCGGCGACTCGTCGTCCGACGACGTCCTCGCGCCCGTCCCCGCGGTCGGCGGGGATCCGTTCGCCGCGTCCTTCGCGAGCGTCGTCGGGCCCGTGGACCTCGCGGTGCTCGCGGTCCCGGCGCAGGCGGCTCCCGCGGTGGTCCGCGCGCTCGCGCCGCTCGGCGTCCGCGGCGTGGTGCTCATGTCCGCGGGGTTCGCCGAGGAGGGCGAGGCGGGCCTCGCGCGGCAGCGGGCGGTGCTGGCGGCGGCCCACGGTGCGGGCATGCGCGTGGTCGGGCCGTCGTCGTACGGCCTCCTGACCACGGGGGAGCACGGCACGCTCAACGCCTCCCTCGCCGCAGAGCTGCCGCGGGCGGGCCGCGTCGGGCTGTTCTGCCAGTCCGCCGCGCTCGCGGTGCCGCTGCTCGCCGGCGTGCGGCGGCGCGGGCTCGGCCTGGCCGAGTTCGTCTCGGCGGGGCACCGCGCGGACGTGTCCGGCAACGACCTCATGCAGTTCTGGGCCGACGACGACGGCACGGACGTGGTCGGGCTCTACCTCGAGTCGATCGGCAACCCGCGCAAGTTCTCCCGCGTCGCGCGGCGGCTCGCGCAGGTCAAGCCGGTGGTCGTGCTGACCGCCGGCCGGTCCGGCCAGGTGGTCCCGCCCGGGCACGCGGTGCGCGCGACGACGGCCCCCGCGCGGGCGGTCGACGAGCTCATGCGGCAGTCCGGCGCGATCCGGGTGGACAACACCCACCAGCTCCTCGACGTCGCCCAGCTCCTCGCGCACCAGCCCCTGCCCGCGGGCCGGCGGGTGTCCGTCCTGGCGAGCTCGTCATCGGTCGCGGCGCTCGTCGCGGAGGCCGCCGCCGCGGCCGGTCTCGTCGTCGCGGGCGCGCAGGTCCTGCCGGAGGACGCGGAGGTCGACGAGGCGCGGGAGCGGGTCGTCGCGGCGCTGCGCGACCCGGACGCGGACGTCGCGATCGTCGTGCGGATCCCGACCGTCGGCGGGCCGGACGTCGGGCTGGCGTCGCTCGTCGCGCACGAGGCGGCGGCGTCCGGGCGGACCGTCGTGGCCTGCGTGCACGGGCTGAGCGGTGTGACGCCCGAGCTCACCGCGCCGGACCCGGCCGGCACCCTGCGCACCGTCCCCGCGTACACGACGCCCGAGGACGCCGCGCTCGCGCTCGGTCACGCCGCGCGCTACGCGGCCTGGCGGGCGCGGGACCACGGCCGGCCGCTGCACCCGGCGGGGATCGACCTGCGGGCGGCGCGACGGCTGGTGGACGCCCGGCTGGCCACCGACGCGGAGGTCCCGCTCGACGCGCGGTCGGCCGCGGAGCTGCTCGCCGCCGCAGGGGTCGCGGTGCTGCCGTCGGCCGGCGTGCGCGACGCCGACGAGGCGGTCGCGGCGGCCGCCGCGACCGGGTACCCCGTCGCGCTCAAGACCACCGCGCCGGCGCTGCGGCACCGTGCCGACCTGGGCGGCGTGCGGCTCGACGTCGCCGACGAGGCCGAGCTGCGGGCCGACGTCGAGCAGGTGCTGGCGCTCGCGGCCGAGCACGCGCCGGAGCCGGGCGCCCCGCCGCTCGAGGTCCAGGCGATGGCACCGCGCGGCTCGTCGTGCGTCGTCCGCTCGCTCGAGGACCCGCTCTACGGTCCGGTGATCAGCGTGGGGCTCTCGGGCGACGCGTCGGACCTGCTCGGCGACGTCGCCTACGGCATCCCGCCGCTGACCGACGTCGACGTGGCCGACCTGGTGCGCTCGCCGCGGGCAGCGCCACGGCTGTTCGGCTACCGCGGCCTGCCGCCCCTGGACGTCGCCGCGCTCGAGGACGTGGTCGCGCGCGTCGCGGTGCTGTCCGACGCGGTCCCGGAGATCCGCCACCTCGAGCTCAACCCGGTGGTGGTGGGGGAGCGCGGGGCCACGGTGCTCGCGGCGCGCGTGACGCTCGCGCGCGCCCACCGTGCGGACGCGCGGCGCCGGCTGCCGGGCTGATCGGCCCGCTGAACCGGTTCGTGCGTCCCCCCGACGGGCGACGCGTCGGTGGATGACGGTGGGGCGGGGGCCGTCCGCGGTGCGAAGATGAGCAGATGCCCGCTGCCGCACCCTCCTTGCGCGAGGACCTGCACCGTGCCGGTTACTACCCGGAGCTCGTCGCCGACGTGCTCGAGGTCGCCCTGGGCGACGAGACCGTCACGGCGCACCTGGTGCACCCCGAGACCACGTTCGACTCCGCGGAGGTGCGACGCCACGTCACCGTGCTCGTGCTGACGCCGACCCGCCTGGTGTGCGCGCACGTCGACGACCATCCGGCCGACTCCGAGCACCCGGCGGCGTCCGCGTCCGCGACCACGGAGTCCGTGCCGCTCGCCGAGCTGCGGTCCGTGGTCCTCACGCACGTGGTCGAGGAGCCCGAGCGGCACACGAGCGGCGCCTCGGCGCTCGAGCTCACGCTCGCGATCGGGTGGGGCGCGGTGTCGCGGGTCGACCTCGAGCCCGCGACGTGCGGCGACCCCGCGTGCGAGGCGGACCACGGCCTGACGGGCACGCTGTCGCCGGACGACGTCGTGGTGCGGGTCAGCGCGGCGGCGGAGGGCGTGGAGTCCGTGCGCGCGGCCACGCAGTTCGCACGGGCGCTGTCCGCGGCGAGCGCGCGGCGCTGAGGACCGACGTGGCTGCCCCGACGACCGTCGGCTCGACCTCCGCCGCCGGCTCTCCGACCGCGCTCGCCGACGCCGCGGAGGCGAGCGGGCTCCTGCTGCCCGGCGCCGACGGGCGGCCGTGCCTCGGCACGGTGCTGCCCGCGGTCGCGGGTGCGCTGACCGCCGCGGGCGCCGCGGAGCCGTCTCCCGCGCTCGGCGCCTCGTGGGCCGCGGCGCTCGCGACGCTCGGGCTGCCCGTGGCGGACCGGGTGTGCGTCGTCCTGGTCGACGGCCTCGGCCACCTCAACCTCGCCGAGCGCAGCGGGCACGCGCCCTTCCTGCGGTCCGCGTCCGCGGGGTCGTCGCCCCTGAGCAGCACGTTCCCGTCGACCACCGCGACCGCGCTCGGCACGTTCGGCGTCGCGGAGCCGCCCGGCCGCACCGGCATGCTGGGCTACACGGTGCGTGACCCGGCGACGGGCACGCTCGGGAACCTCGTCTCGTGGACGGACCTGCCGGAGCCGGAGCACTGGCAGCCGCACGCCAGCGTGCTCGAGCACCTGACGGCCGCAGGCGCCGCGGTCACGAGCGTCGGCCCCCGGCGGTTCGCGGGCTCGGGCCTGACGCGGGCAGCCCTGCGCGGGGCTGCGTACGTCCCGGCCGAGCCGCTCGCGGCCCGCGTCGACGCGGCGGTCCGGGCGCTGCGGGCGCCGGGCCTGGCGTACCTGTACTGGGGCGACGTGGACAAGGCCGGCCACCACCACGGCGTGGGCTCGTGGCAGTGGGGCGACGCGCTCGCCGACGCGGACGCCGAGATCGGCCGGCTGGCGCGATCGCTTCCCCGCGGGACCGTGCTCCTGGTGACCGCCGACCACGGCATGGTCGACGTCGACCGGACCCGGCGCTGGGACGTCGCGGACGACGAGCGGCTCGCGCACGACGTCGCGCTGGTCGCGGGCGAGCCGCGCGCCTCGCACCTGCACCTGCGGCCGGGCGCGGACGCCGAGCGCGTCCGCGACGTGTGGGCCGACGAGCTCGGCGACGCCGCGCTGGTGCTCACGCGCGAGGAGGCCGTCGCCGGCGGGCTGTTCGGTGCCGTCGACGAGCGGGTGCTCCCCGTCGTCGGCGACGTCGTCGTCGCGATGACCGAGCGGGCGACCGTCGTCGACTCGCGGACCCAGACGCCGGCCTCGCTCGACCTCGTCGGCGTGCACGGCTCGCTCACCCCGCACGAGATGCTGGTGCCCTGCATCGTCGTCGCCTGACGACGGCCCGACCGACGCCCGCACCGCGGGCCCGACCCGACGAGGAGCGCGGCTGGTGGCCGAGCTGGTCTTCTTCTCCGGCACGATGGACTGCGGCAAGTCGACCCTCGCGCTCCAGATGCACCACAACCACGCCGCGCGCGGCCGGGACGGCGTGCTGTTCACGCGCCAGGACCGCGCGGGGACGGCGACCATCTCCTCCCGCCTGGGCCTGACGAAGGAGGCGTGCGAGGTCGACGACGCGACGGACTTCTGGTTCGAGGTCATCGACCGGCGCACGCAGGGCCGTCCCGTGGACTACCTCATCGGCGACGAGGCGCAGTTCTACACCGCCGCCCAGGTGGAGCAGCTCGCGCGCGTCGTCGACGAGCTGGGCGTCGACGTCTACGCGTTCGGCATCTCGACGGACTTCCGCGCCCGGCTGTTCCCCGGCGCGCAGCGCCTGGTCGAGCTCGCCGACCGGGTCGACGTGCTGCAGGTCCGCGCCCTGTGCTGGTGCGGCGCCCGCGCCACGCACAACGCGCGCGTGGTGGCGGGCCGCATGGTCGTCGAGGGTGCGCAGGTCGTCGTGGGCGACGTGGACGGCGGCTCGTCGGGCGGCGCCGACGAGGTCACGTACGAGGTGCTGTGCCGGCGGCACCACATGCGGCGCATGACCGCGGCCGCCGCGCGCGCGGCGGCGCCGAGCGCGCAGACGCTCGTCTCGAGCGTGCTGGACGGCTGACGCGCCCCGTCACTCCGGACGGGCGCCGAAGACGATCTCGTCCCAGCTCGGGACCTTCGCCCGGCCCTTGCGCGTGCGCGGCCGCTGCTCCTCGGCGGGGGCGTCGGCGCTGGCGGCGGTCGGCTCGGCGGCGGTGGGCCCGTCTGCGCCGCCCGACCGGGACGCGGACTCGTCCGCGGGCCGCGCCGAGGAGGCGGCGGCCGTCTCCGCGGTCGCGTCACCGGCGGTCGCCTCGTCCGTGTCCGCCGCCCTCGTGTCCGCCGCCTTCGTGCCCGCCTCGCTCGTGCCGGGCTCGCTCGTGCCGGCCTCCGGGGCCGACGAGCGCGCGCGGCCGCGCAGGTGCACGGGCAGGACGACGGCCTCGGCCTGAGGATCCGCGTCGACGGGGTGCGCGCCGGGGACGTCCTCGAGCCGCGCGAAGTCGAACGCGTGCTGCGGGCCGAAGCCCTCGAACTCGCCGGCGTCCTCGTCGTCGTCCTGCTCGACGGCCTGACGCACCCCGCGGCGCCCGCGCAGGTCGTCGAGCAGCGCGGCGGTCTGCTCCTGCGGGTCCACGGCCGGCTGCTCGTGCGTGTCGTCGTCGGGGGCGTCCGGGGCACCCGGGCGCGTGACGCCGCCGGCCGGCCGTGCGCCGCGCGCGGTCGCGACCGAGTCGAAGTCGAACACCACGTCCCGCACGGCGGCGAGGTGCCGGCGCGCCACGGGCTCGTCGGGCAGCTCGGTCTCCGAGAGCCAGCGCGCCTCGTCCTCGTCGGCGACGAGCGTGCGCGCGGTCGCGTCGAACGCCCACCGCGCCTCGTGCGGCGACCCCTCCACCGTGAACCGCGCGAGCACGTACCAGGGGCCGGACGGTTCGCGGGCGGCGTCCCAGGCGAGCGAGGACAGGTCGACGCCCCGCGCGGCCAGCCGGTCGGTGACCAGGTCGCCCAGCACGGGCGCGTCGGACTCGCGGCGCACCCGGGTCGCGCGCGCCTGCTCCGCCACGTACTCGCGCTCGGCCAGCACCGGGCCCTCGAACCGACGCACGTGCTCGACGGTGATGCCGGCGCCCTCGGCGACCTCCTGCGTGGTCGCGCCGGCGCGGATCCGTGCCTGGATCTCACGCGGGCTGAGGGTCCCCGCGCTCTCCGCGCGCAGCTGCTCGAGCTGCGGACGGTCACGGCGCACGGCCGCGCGCAGCGCCTCGTCGATGCGCAGACGGAAGCGCTGACCGTCGCCGCGCGACAGCACCAGGTGCTCGCCGTCGTCGTGCAGACCCACCAGCTCGAGCTCGTCCATCCGTCCTCCTACTGACCTCACCGACGAGGGTGCCACCTCCGCGGCGCCCCGCGCCGCAGGCGGCCCGGTGTGCCGTCCACCGGTGCACGCCAGGGAGACGTGATCCTCGCCCGCCGGTCCGGCCCCCGGGGAGGGTGCCGGACGCGGTGCGGGCGCGGGGGCGGGCACGGCGAGCCGACGCCCCGGCGGCCGGGCGGGCAGGATGGGCGCATGACGAACGCCGACCCCGCCCTGGTCCATGAGCTCATGACGACGGCGGAGGCCGTCGCCCGCGAGGCCGGGGCCCTGGTGCACGGCGGCCGGCCGACGCGCGTGACGGTGCACGCCACCAAGACCAGCCCGGTCGACGTCGTCACCGCCATGGACCTGGCCTCGGAGACGCTGGTCCGCGAGCGGCTGGCCGAGCTGCGGCCGGACGACGGGATCCTGGGGGAGGAGCAGGGGTTCGTGCGCGGCTCGTCGGGCATCACGTGGGTGGTGGACCCGATCGACGGGACGGTCAACTACCTGTACGGCCTCGCGTCGTGGTCGGTCTCCGTCGCGGCCGTGGTCGCGGGGCCCGACGAGCACGGCGCGCCGGACCCCCGGACATGGACGGTGCTCGCGGGCGCGGTGCACTCGCCGACCGACGGGCGGACGTACGTCGCGGGCGCGGGGCAGGGCGCCACGCTGGACGGTGCGCCGCTGCGCGTCAACGACCCGCAGCCCCTCGACCGCTGCCTCGTCGGCACCGGCTTCGGCTACCTCGTCGAGCGGCGCCGGGCCCAGGCGGTCGTCGTCGCCGACCTCCTGCCGCGCGTCCGGGACATCCGGCGCCTCGGCTCGGCGGCGCTCGACCTGTGCGCCGTCGCCGGCGGCGGGCTCGACCTGTACTACGAGCGCGGTCTGGCGCCGTGGGACATGGCCGCCGCGGGCCTGGTGGCGAGCGAGGCGGGTGCGGTCGTCACCGGCCTGCGCGGCCGTCCCGCGACGGACGCGATGACGGTCGCCGGACCGCCCGGAGGCATCGACCCGCTGCTCTCGTTCCTGGAGGACCACGGCGCCGACGCGACCGCCTGACGCCGCTCGGAGAGCGGTTCACCCGGCCGGGTGACCGGTTGCCCGCGTCAGCACTGTTCGCGCGCGGTGCAGATGTGGTGCACAATCCCCTGCGCGCGGGAACAAAACCCTCCAGCAGTGCATTGTTCACGCGTACTCACCAGCCCAGCCCAAGACGGAGTGTGACGCCACACATGGCTACCGACTACGACGCCCCGCGCAAGACCGAGGAGGACCTCAGCGAGGACTCGCTGCAGGAGCTCCAGGCGCGACGCGCGGACAAGAACTCCGGCGTGGTCGACGAGGACGAGACGGAGGCTGCCGAGGGCTTCGAGCTCCCGGGCGCCGACCTCTCGGGCGAGGAGCTCTCGGTCCGCGTGCTGCCCCGCCAGGCAGACGAGTTCACGTGCTCGCGCTGCTTCCTGGTCCACCACCGCAGCCAGCTCGCCTACGAGCGCGACGGGCAGCAGGTCTGCTCGGAGTGCGCGGCCTGACCGCCTGACCAGGTCCGGGGCCCCAGGTCCCGGACCGTCGGCGTCCGCCCGGACCGGCCTGCCGCCGGGCCGACGCCCCGCCTGCCTGACGGCCGGTCCCGTTCGCGGGGCCGGCCGTCCGTGCGTGCGGGCTCAGGCGGCGCGGAGCGCCGCGACGAGCGCCTCGGGCCGCCGCGTCGAGACCACCCAGTACGGCGTGGGGTCCGCCGGGTCGGCGAGCTCCGCCCGGACCGCGGTGCGCACCCAGCCGCGGTGGCACAGGAACGCGCGCGCGTCGAGGCCCGGCCCGAGCTCGTGGCGCAGGGTCGGCGCGTCGAGCGCGCGCGGCTCGCGCAGGAGGGCCACCGGGACGTGTGCACGGCCCGCGTGCAGCTCGCCGGCGACCACGCGCACGCGCGGCGTCGTCACGACGAGCGCGACCAGTCCGCCGACCAGCACGACGAGGCCCGCCACGACCGCGAGCACCCCGTCCACGGGCAGCAGGGCCGCGGCCAGCGTGCCGGCGAAGAACGGCACCGCGAGCCACCCGACGGCGCCGGGCCACAGCGCCTCGTCGAAGGCGGGGACGGTGGCGGGTCCGTCCACCGGACCGGAGGGGAGCGCGTCGGAGGCGGGCATGGCTCCAGGATCGCACCGCGCGCCCACGGTCCGGGCACCGTGTGCACAGCACGGACCGGAGAGCGGCCCGATGCGCACCCCGGCCGGTAGGGTCGGGGCCCGTGACGCGCGAACCCGACCTCGAGGTCCTGCTCCAGCTGCTCGACCCGGAGCTCCCGGCGCCCGCGTACGCCCATCCGGGCGACGCCGGCGCGGACCTGGTGACCCGCATCGACGTGACGATCCCGCCGCAGGGCCGGGCGACCGTGCCGACCGGCGTCGCGATCGCGCTGCCGGACGGGTACGCCGCGTTCGTGCACCCGCGCTCGGGGCTCGCGGCGCGGCACGGGCTCACGATCGTCAACGCCCCGGGCACCGTCGACGCGGGGTACCGCGGCGAGATCGCCGTGACGCTGCTCAACACCGACACCGAGCAGGCGATCGTGCTGCACCGCGGCGACCGGGTGGCGCAGCTCGTCGTGCAGAGGGTCGAGCGCGTCCGGTTCGTGGCGGTCGAGACGCTGCCCGGCTCCCACCGGGGCGAGGGCGGCTTCGGGTCCACCGGCGGGTGGCGCACGGCCGCCCACTAGGTCTGCGGCCCCGGGCGGGCTACTGTCGAATCAGGGACGCCGTCCGCGGGCGCGCGTCCGAGCGAGAGTCGCGGGTGCCCGTCGGGCGCCTGTGCGGACGGGCGCGTGGCGCCCGAGGAGGAGTGAGCACGTGGCGATGTTCCGGCGCCGTCCCAAGGACGGCGACGAGCCCGAGGTGCGCGACGACGCGCTCGAGGCCCAGTCCGACGTCGACGAGATCGACGAGCCCGACGAGCCGACGGCCGACGCAGGGGCGACGACGCCCGTGCCGCGGACGCACGGTCCGTGGGACGCCGCCGACGACGTCGACGACCGTCCGCGCGTCGACCTCGGTGCCCTGCACGTCCCCGGCGTCCCGGGGATGGAGCTGCGCATGGAGATCGACAAGACGACGAACGTCGTGTCGGCCGCGTCGGTGTCCGTCGACGGCTCGACGCTGCAGCTCCAGGCGTACGCGGCCCCGCGCACCGAGGGCATCTGGGACGAGATCCGCGGCGAGATCCAGCAGTCGGTGGTGGCGCAGGGTGGCGCGGCCGACGACCTGCCGGGACCGTTCGGACGGGAGCTCCTGGCCCGCCTGCCCGCGCGCACGCCGGAGGGCCGCACCGGTCACCGCCCCGCACGGTTCCTCGGCGTCGACGGACCGCGCTGGTTCCTGCGCGGCGTGATCACAGGGCGCGCGGCCGTCGAGCCCGCGGCCGCCCAGGTGCTCGAGCAGGTGTTCGGCGGGGTCGTCGTGGTCCGCGGGCAGGACGCCCGCCCGCCGCGCGACCTGCTGGCCCTCAAGCTGCCCGGTCAGGCCTCGGCCGCTCCGGTCGCGCCCGAGCCGGAGCAGTCCCTGGACCCGCTCACGCGCGGTCCCGAGATCACGGAGACCCGATGAGCCTCAAGGAGCGGCTGCGGTCCCTCGCGGCCTCGCAGGCCGAGATCGAGGCCCATGAGGAGCGCGCCGACGCCGAGCGCGCGGTGGGCTGCACCGCGGTGGACCACCTGCCCCTGCGGCAGCGCGCGAAGGTCAGCGGCATCATCCGCTCGGTGACGTTCCGGCCACGAGAGGGCGTCCCCGCCCTGGAGGCCGAGCTGTACGACGGCAGCGGCTCGCTCGCGCTGGTCTGGCTCGGTCGCCGCGAGATCGCGGGCGTGGGCCCGGGTCGTCGGCTGAAGGCCGAAGGTCTCGTGTGCGAGATCGAGGGCCGCCGCACCATGTTCAACCCGCGGTACGAGCTGCGGGCACGCCCCGGTGAGTGACCCGGGCGCTCCGGGTCGGTCCGGGGCCCACGACGAGCGCCCACCGGGCACGCCCGTTCCGTACGGCACGGCTCCCGACGTCGCCGACGAGGTGCTCGAGGCCGTCGACGACGTGGTCCCGCCCGACGAGGGCGGCGCGCGCGGCATGCGCGTGCTCGCCGCGCAGGAGTTCTCCGCGGCCGACGCGGTCGGCGGTGTCCGCGGCGTCGTCGAGTCCGTCGCGCCCGGCCTGCTGTTCGTCGTCGTCTACCTCGCGAGCGGCCAGCGACTGACCCCCGCGCTCGTGGCGGCCGGCGCGGCCGCCCTGATCGCGGTCGTGGTCCGGCTCGTCCAGCGCACGCCGCTGACGCAGGCGTTCTCGGGCGTGATCGGCGTGGGCATCGGCGTGTTCTGGGCGTGGCGGACCGGGGACGCGTCCGACTACTTCGCCTACGGGCTGCTGATCAACGCGGGCTACCTCGTCGGCACCCTTGCCACCGTGCTGGTGGGCTGGCCGCTCGTCGGGCTGGTCCTGGGCCTGTTCGCCAAGGACGGGCCGCTGGGCGGGGGACCGTGGCGCAACGCCGTGGCCTGGCACGACGACCGCGCCCTGCGGCGCGTGTACACGCTGGCCACGCTGCCGTGGGTCGCGATGTTCGCGCTCCGGCTCGCCGTGCAGCTCCCGCTGTACTTTGCCGACGACGTCGCGTGGCTCGGCACGGCGAAGCTCGCGATGGGTGTCCCGCTGACCGCGCTCGCGCTCTGGGTGAGCTGGGTCCTGGTCAGCCCGACACGCCGGGCGACGCCGTCGGCACCTTGAGCAGCAGCTCGAGGGCACCCTCGTCGGCGTCGCGCCCGGTCACGAACAGCAGCTCGTCGCGCGCCTCCAGCGTGTCGTCCGGGCTGGGCGCGATCGGCCGACCGCCGCGCACGATGCACGCGAGCACGACGTCGGTGGGCCACTCCACCTGACCGACGCGGATCCCGACGAGCGGTGCGTCGGGCGGCAGCGTGATCTCGAGGATGTCGGCGCCCGACTGGTGGAACGTGAAGATCCGGACCAGGTCGCCGACCGCCACGGCCTCCTCGACCATCGCCGTCATGATGCGCGGCGTCGAGACGGCGACGTCGACGCCCCACGCCTCGTCGAACATCCACTCGTTCTTCGGGTTGTTGACGCGGGCGACGGTGCGGGGCACCCCGAACTCGGTCTTCGCCAGGAGCGAGATGACCAGGTTGGCCTTGTCGTCGCCGGTGGCGGCCACCATCACGTCGCACTCGTCGGTGCGGGCCTCGCGGAGCGTGGGCAGCTCGCAGGCGTCAGCGAGGAGCCAGTCGGCCTCGGCGACCTGCGCCACCCGCATCGCGGTGGGCTGCCGGTCGATCAGCGTGACCTCGTGCTCGTGCGCGAGCAGCTCCCGGGCGATGGACCGGCCGACCGACCCGGCGCCGGCGATGACGACCCTCACTCCTCGACCTCCGGCTCGGACGTGAGGACGCGCTCGACGGACGCGAGGTCGTCCACGCGGACCAGGGCATGCACCACGTCGTTCTCCTGCAGGACGGTGCCCGCGGTCGGCAGGACGCCGTCGCCGTAGCGGGTCAGGTAGGCGATGCGTGCACCCGACGCGTCCTCGAGGGTCGCCAGCGTGCGGCCGACCCACCCGGTGTGCACGTCGATCTGCACCAGCGTGATCTGCCCCGACGAGTCGCGGAACTCGTCGGACGTGCCCATGGGCAGCAGCCGCCGCAGGACCTGGTGGGCGGTCCAGCGGACCGTCGCCACCGTGGGGATGCCGAGGCGCTGGTAGATCTCGGCGCGGTGCGGGTCGTAGATCCGCGCCACGACGTTCTCGATGCCGTACGTCTCGCGGGCCACGCGCGCGGCGAGGATGTTCGAGTTGTCGCCGTCCGCCACGGCGGCGAAGCCGTAGGCGTCGTCGATGCCCGCCTTGACCAGGGTGTCCCGGTCGAAGCCGAGGCCAGTGACCTTGTGGCCGGCGAACTCGTTGGACAGGCGTCGGAAGGACTCGGGGTTCTGGTCGATCACGGCGACCGAGTGGCCGTGCTCCTCGAGCGTCTGCGCGAGGCTGGCGCCGACGCGGCCGCAACCCATGATGACGAAGTGCACGGTCGGTCACGCTATACCCCGACGGACCCTCGGCGCGCGGTCGCGCACCCGCCGGGCGATCCGTCCGCACCGCCCGTCCGCCCCGCCAGTCCGCACGCCCGTCCGCACCGCTCGGCCTCGCCGTACGCAGGAGTGCTCGGGCACGCCTACGATGGGGCATCGTGTCGGACCTCTCGGATGCCGCCAAACGCCTGTTGCTCGGACGTCCGGTCCGCAGCGACAACCTCGGGCACACCCTGCTGCCGAAGCGCATCGCGCTCCCGGTCTTCGCGTCGGACGCGCTCTCGTCGGTGGCCTACGCCCCCGACGAGATCCTGCTGACGCTCTCGATCGCCGGCCTGTCGGCGCTGACGATCTCGCCGTGGGTCGGGATCGCCGTCGCGGTCGTCATGCTGACGGTCGTCGCGAGCTACCGCCAGAACGTCCGCGCATACCCCTCGGGCGGTGGCGACTACGAGGTCGCGACCGTGAACCTCGGTCCCAACGCCGGCGTGACGGTGGCCAGCGCGCTGCTGGTCGACTACGTGCTGACGGTCGCCGTGTCGATCTCGTCGGGCGCCCAGTACGCCGCGGCGGCGTTCCCCGCGCTCAAGGGGCACGAGGCGCCGTTCGCGATCGGGCTCGTGGTGCTCCTGACGCTCGTCAACCTGCGCGGCGTCAAGGAGTCCGGCCGCGCGTTCGCGGTCCCCGTGTACCTGTTCATGCTCGCGATCGGCCTGATCGCCGTGATCGGCTCGTGGCGCTACGTGGCCGGCACGCTCCCGCTCGCCGAGTCCGCCGAGCTCGACATCGCGCCCGAGGCGGGCTTCGAGCAGGGCCTGGTCGGGATCGCGGGCTTCTTCCTGGTACTGCGCGCCTTCGCGTCGGGCTGCGCCGCGCTCACGGGCGTCGAGGCGATCAGCAACGGTGTCCCGGCCTTCCGCAAGCCCAAGTCCAGGAACGCGGCGACCACGCTCGCGCTCCTGGGCGGGCTCTCGATCACGATGATCCTGTCGATCCTCATGCTGGCGAAGGCGACCGGCATCAAGTTCGCCGACGTCCCGGCGGAGCAGCTGCTGCTCGACGGCGTCCCGGTCGGCGAGGGGTACGAGCAGCACCCGGTGATCGCCCAGCTGGCGTCGGCGGTGTTCGAGGGGATGCCCGTCCTGGTCGCCGTCGTCGCGATCGTGACCGGCCTGATCCTCGTGCTCGCCGCGAACACCGCGTTCAACGGCTTCCCGGTGCTGGGCTCGATCCTGGCGCGCGACGGCTACCTGCCCCGTCAGCTCCACACCCGCGGCGACCGGCTGGCGTTCTCCAACGGCATCGTGACCCTCGCGGTCGTCGCGATCGCGCTGATCTGGGCGTTCGACGCGCAGGTCACGCGCCTGATCCAGCTCTACATCGTCGGCGTCTTCGTCTCCTTCACGCTGAGCCAGCTCGGGATGGTGAAGCACTGGACGCGCGAGCTGCGCACCGAGCCGAACCCCGCCGACCGCACGCGGATGAAGCGCTCCCGCGTGGTCAACGCGATCGGCCTCGGCATGACGGGCACCGTCCTGGTGGTCGTCCTGATCACCAAGTTCACGCACGGCGCCTACATCGCGATCCTCGCGATGATCGTCGTCTTCGTGCTGATGCAGGGCATCCACCGGCACTACGCCACGGTCCGCAAGGAGCTGGCGCTGGGGGAGGACCCGATGGCGTCCCGCGCCCTGCCGAGCCGCGTGCACGCGATCGTGCTGGTCTCGCACCTGCACCGGCCGACGATGCGTGCCATCGCGTACGCGCGCGCGTCGCGCCCGCAGGTGCTCGAGGCCGTCACGGTCGGGGTCGACGAGGACGACGTGGACGACCTGCGCGCGCGGTGGGACGCGATGGAGCTGCCCGTGCCGCTGCGGGTGCTCGACTCGCCGTTCCGCGAGATCACGCGGCCGGTGCTGCAGTACGTGCGGTCCATCCGCCGCGAGAGCCCCCGCGACCTCGTCGTGGTCTACATCCCGGAGTACGTCGTCGGTCACTGGTGGGAGCAGCTGTTGCACAACCAGAGCGCGTTGCGGCTCAAGGGCCGCCTGCTGTTCACACCCGGCGTCGTCGTGGCCTCGGTGCCGTGGCAGCTCGCCTCGTCGGAGGGGCAGACCGGTCTCGAGGACCACGTCCGGCGGACGGCGCCCCGTGGCTGACGGCCTGGTCGAGCTCGAGATCGGCCCCGTCGCGCACGGTGGCCACTGCGTCGCGCGGCTGGACGGCCGGGTCGTCTTCGTCCGGCACACGCTGCCGGGTGAGCGCGTGCTGGTCCGGCTGACGGACGCGGCGGACGGCGCCACCTTCTGGCGGGGGGACGCCGTGGAGGTCCTCGACGCCTCGCCCGACCGCGTGCCGAGCGCCTGGCCCGCCGCGGGCCCGGACGGCGTCGGCGGCGGCGAGCTCGCGCACGTCGCGCTGCCCGCGCAACGCGAGTGGAAGCGTGCGGTCCTGCGGGAGCAGCTGCAGCGCCTCGCGCACGACGAGCGCGACCTCGTGGTCCGTGCCGCGCCGGGCGACGACGAGCGTGGCGGCCTCGCCTGGCGGACGCGCATCGACCTGGTCGCGGACGCGGACGGCCGCGCCGGCATGCGCCGGCACCGGTCGCACGACGTCGTCGCGCTCGACTCGATGCCGCTCGCGGTCGAGGAGATCGCCGCGCTCGACCTGTTCTCCCGCCGCTGGCCCGCGGGCGCCCACGTCGAGGCGGTCGCGCCCGTGGGCGGTGATCGTCCCCTGGTGCTCGTCGACGGCGAGCCGTACGACCTCACGCGACGCCGCCCGGACAGCCGGCCGAACGCCCGCAGCTCGGTGCGCGAGGTCGTCGCGACGCCCGGGGGCGAGCGGACGTACCGCGTGGCGGCTGCCGGCTTCTGGCAGGTGCACCGCGCGGCGCCGGCCGCGCTCGTGGACGCCGTGCTGAGCGGCGTCGGCGACGTCGCCGGAGCCGTGGTGCTCGACCTGTACGCGGGGGCCGGCCTGTTCACGCTCCCGCTCGCCGACGCGGTGGGCGACGGCGAGGTGGTCTCCGTCGAGGGCGACGCCCGGGCCGTCCGCGACGCGCGGCGCAACCTGCACGACCGCGCCAACGTCGAGCTGCACGTGGGCGACGTCGCCCGGGTGCTGCGGGGGGACCAGGACGCCGGCTCGGACGTCGTGCACGCCGACGTCGTCGTGCTGGACCCGCCGCGCGCGGGAGCGGGCCGGGCGGTCCTGGAGGCCGTCGCGGCGCTGCGGCCCGAGCGCGTCGTGTACGTCGCGTGCGACCCGGCCGCGCTCGCCCGTGACGTCGCCCTGCTGGCCGACGCGGGCTACGGGCTCCAGACCGTCGAGGGCCACGACCTGTTCCCCATGACCCACCACGTCGAGGCCGTCGCGACGTTCACCCGCTGAGCGAGCGCCGCGACCGTCACACGACTCTCGAGGTGGTCGCCGACGTCCGCGACTGGCTGACGTACCCCGCTCGGGCCCCGGTCACCTTCACGTGCAGCCGGTGGCCGCGGTCGACGGACCTCGGCGTGTAGGTCTTCGCGGTGGCGCCCGAGATCGCCACGCCGTCACGGAACCACCGGTAGGCGAACGTGACGCCGGACGGCTTCCAGGCACCCACCTTGGCGGTCAGGGTCGCCCCGACGCGCGGGGTTCCGGAGACGGTCGGCTCCACCGACGTGAGCACGCCCTTGACCGCGGTGGTCGGCGCCGACGTCCGCGACGCCGTGTCGTACCCCGCGCGCGACCCGGTGACGCGGACCTTGATCAGGCGTCCGCGGTCGGCGGCGGTCAACCGGTAGGTCGCGGCCGTTGCGCCGGCGATCGGGCTGCCGGAGCGGTACCACTGGTAGCTGGTGCGGGTCGGCGTCGGGGTCCAGACGCCGACCTTCGCGGTGAGGGTCTTCCCGACGACCGCGGTCCCGGCGACGCCGGGTGCGACCGTGGTGAACGCGAGCCCGGGGACGCGGACGCTCGCCTGCGCGAGGCGCGTCCCGCCGGCCGGCCCGGTCGCGCGGTAGTAGGCGCGGACCTCGACCGTGGTGGCACGGTGCGCCGTCGTCACCGCGAACGTCGGACCGTATCCCGCCGGCACGCCGTCGACGTACCACTCGTACCCGGTGGACGCGTCGCCGGGCGAGACGGTGCCGTCGCTCGCGGAGAGGGTCCGGCCGGTGGCGGGCGTGCCCGCGATCGTCAGGGGCGCCGATGTCGTCGGGGCGGCGCCACCGATCTGACCGATGCCGGCCGTCCGCGTCATCGACGCGTAGCCCGTGCGCGTGCCCGTGACCTCGACCGAGACGTAGCGCCCCGCCAGTGCGGCGGTGGTGGTCAGGGTGCGGCCCGTCGCGCCGGCGACGGCCTCGCGCACGCCCTCGTCGGTGTACGACACCCACTGGTACCGGACCGCGACGCCGGACGGTCCCCACGTGCCCGGGTAGGCGGTCAGGGTGGTGCCCGTCGCGGTCGTCCCGACGACCGACGGGTAGCCCGGCGTCAACGCCTTGCCGGCGGTCTTCATGACGACCGTGCGCGTCACGCGCTGCCCGACGTCGGTGAACGAGGTGGTCCCGGCGTCCTCGAGCGGGACACCGCCCGTGCCGGCCTGGTTCCAGCAGCCGGCCTGGTGGCGCACCGTGGGAGTCCACGTGCCCCCGCCGTCGTCCGTGGGCTGGTACCAGCTGTCCGTGAAGCAGAGCCTCCACTGCGTGCCGGGCTCCACGGGGTGCCACATGCGGCCGTCCTCATCGGTGAGGAGCGGGCCGTACTGCCGCCCCACCCACCGGCCGGTCGCGGGGTCGCGGTCGTAGACGTTCCACGCGATGTTCGCGAGCGGCTTGCCGGTCTCGTCGACCGCCCGGCCGAGGACCCCCGACGTCGGCCGCAACCGGAACGTCAGCCCGGTGAGGTCGGCGGCACCCGTGTCGAACGTCTGCCAGCCCTCGACGCCGGCGGAGCCGTCCCACGTCTGGGTCCGCCACAGGTCGTCGGACTGCCAGTCGTCGTCGACCTGCAGTGCGCTGGGGCCAGCGGGGACGCCGGTGATCGCGAAGGTCCCGTCCGCCGCGGTGAGCGCCGAGTGCTGCTGGCCGCCGTTCGCTGGGCCGATCGCGACGCGAACGCCGGCGACGGCCTGGGACGCCGTGTCGGTCACCCGGCCCGAGACCGTGATGGTCGTGGCCGCGCCCGCGGGCACCGCCGGCGCGAGCGTCGCGACGAGCACGGCGGCGAGCGCCCCGGCGAGCGCGACGGCGGTGCGCCCGGCGCGGTGACGGGAACGGTGACGGGAACGAGCGGTCCCGTCGGGGGAGTCGGTCTGGGGCACGGCGTCCTCCGAGGGGTCTGGGTCCGTGGCGGGCGGCACATCGTATGTCGGATCCGTCCTGGTCCGACCGGATCATCCGACGGTGCGGCGGCCGACGGTGTGGCGCCGGGCGCGCCGCGGCGCCCGCCGGCCGAGGCCGACGAGCGCCGCGTCCGACGCGAGGTCAGCGGTAGGTGATGCTCGAGGTGCTGTACCCGCAGACCGCGCTCGGGCCCGAGCCGATCTTGCTGGGCTCGCCCGAGGTGACGCCCTTGTACTCCTCGCAGATCGCGATCTTCCTCGACGAGTCGCCGATGATCGTGATGCCCGTGAGCGTGGCCTTGTCGCCGAGGTTGGAGTTGATCCCGACGAGCGACTTGCCGGGGGCGGTGACCTGGACGTTGGAGACCACCACGGTGCGCGCGTACTGCTTCGAGCAGTTGCCGCAGGACCGGTAGAGCTTGCCGAAGTCCGAGACCTGGAAGTTCTTGATCACGAAGGTGCCCGGCCCGTTGTGCTGGAACACCTTGTCCGAGGCGCTGCGCGCGCCGCCGCCGTCGACGGTCATGGTCTGCGACGACGAGGTGCCCTTGAACGTCGCCGCGTCCTCCTCGACGTCCTCCCACCACACGTTCTGCAGCGTGCACGAGCCCTTGCAGTGGACGCCGTCACCCGCGCCGGAGCCGATGATGACGTTCTTGAGCACCGCGCCGTCCGCGAGCTCGAACATCGGGGGCTGCGACTCGTCCTGCCCGCCCGAGGAGATGCCGTAGTAGCGCACCATGCCGAGGTCGCGCGTGCCGCTCACCGCGATCGTCGACGAGACCTTCTGGGACCCGGTGGCCGACGGCCAGGACGGGAACGAGCCCGTCGTGCCGCTGCCGACCCGCACGAGCTCCCACTGCTGGTTGTACTGGTTGTTGTTCGTCAGCTGCGTGACGGTGGCGCCGTCCGCGGTGGAGCGGTCGGTCACGGTGACCGCCTTGCCGGAGTGGCGGTTGAGCAGCCGGACGCGGCCGCCCTCGGAGTCGGCCAGCTTGAACTGCTGGTTGGCGCCGTTGAGGTCGGTGAACTGCCGCAGCTCGCCGCCGTCCGCGGTCGACCAGCCCCAGACGTCCAGGACCTTGCCGGAGTGCCGTGCCTGCAGGCGGTAGTAGCCCGAGCCCGAGTCGAGGAACTTCCACTGCTGCCACGGGCCGTCGTTGCGCGGCCACTGCTGGATCACGGCTCCGTCGGCCGTCGACGTGTCGCGCACGTCCAGGACCTTGCCGCTCTGCCGGTTGACCAGGACGTACCAGGCGCTCGTGTCGACGCTCGCCGCGCTCGCGGGCACGGCGGTGGCCACGAGCGCGCCGGCGCCCACGGTCGCCGCCGCGACGACGGCCGCGACGAACCGGCGCAGCCGCCGGGGCTTGTGGTGCTGGATCATCGTCGATCCTTCCGTTCGGACCAGGAGGGAAGCGGTTCCCCTCAGCGGCCCGAAAGTAGGCGTGTGAGCGATCACACGCCAGGGCTCGGGGCCCCTCCGAATCGCTTCACCGCCGCCGGGACCGGGTCCGTGCGTCATCGGTGGCCCGCTGGCCGCGCGTCCCGCCACGGGCGGGCCGTGGACGACCGCGCGCCGGGTGCGCGCTGACGCGCGCACCCGCCTCGCGGGAGGACGGAGGTCGGCCTAGCGTGGCACCAGCAGGTGTCATGACCGGGGACGACGAGCACGACGAGCGACCAGGAGGCATCGGATGAGCGAGCACGACGACGCGCAGCACAAGCTGGCCGACGCGCGCCGGCAGGCGACGCAGGAGCTGTTCAAGCAGGGCACGCCCGACTACGACCAGCGCGCGCACCAGCGCGCCGTGGAGGCCGAGCGCAAGGCGGCGGAGGCTGCGGAGCCGCACGAGGGCTGACCCCGCGGGGCGTGCGCGCCCGCAGTGCTGCGAGCGCGGTCGTCTGAGGTCGGCAGGGCGCTCGGCGTGCGGGGTCGGGTGCGCGCGGCGCACGCTCGTGTGCGGTCGCCGCGCCGGGTAGCGTTCGCGCGGCGGTCGCCCGACCATGTATCTTGATGTCGAGATATCTTGCGTCGACGACCGCCGTAGGCTGGCGATCGACGCCCTGCGGTCCGTGGACCCCCATCCCCGGCAGACTCGCCCCAGAAGGAGCCGCCCAGTGAGCACCGTCGACAGCTTCGGATCCCGCGGAACGCTGGAGGTCGGTGACGCCTCCTACGAGGTGTACCGGCTGTCCGCGGTCCCGGGCCTCGAGCGCCTCCCCTTCAGCCTCAAGGTCCTCGCCGAGAACCTGCTGCGCACCGAGGACGGTGCCAACATCACGGCGGACCACATCACCGCGCTCGCGTCCTGGGACCCCGACGCCCAGCCCGACACGGAGATCCAGTTCACGCCGGCGCGCGTGATCATGCAGGACTTCACCGGCGTCCCGTGCGTCGTCGACCTGGCGACCATGCGTGAGGCCGTCGCCGAGCTCGGCGGCGACCCCGAGCGCATCAACCCGCTCGCCCCGGCCGAGATGGTGATCGACCACTCGGTCCAGATCGACGTCGCGGGCCGCGCCGACGCCTTCGTCAAGAACGTCGAGCTCGAGTACGAGCGCAACCGCGAGCGCTACCAGTTCCTGCGCTGGGGGCAGACGGCGTTCGACGACTTCAAGGTCGTCCCGCCCGGCACCGGCATCGTCCACCAGGTCAACATCGAGTACCTGGCCCGCGGCGTGATGGTGCGCGACGGCAAGGCGTACCCGGACACCTGCGTCGGCACCGACTCGCACACCACCATGGTGAACGGCCTGGGCGTCCTGGGCTGGGGCGTCGGCGGCATCGAGGCCGAGGCCGCGATGCTCGGCCAGCCGGTCTCGATGCTCATCCCGCGCGTCGTCGGCTTCAAGCTGACCGGCACGATCCCGGCGGGCGTCACCGCGACGGACGTCGTGCTGACGATCACCCAGAAGCTGCGTCAGCACGGCGTGGTCGGCAAGTTCGTCGAGTTCTACGGCGAGGGTGTCGCGGCCGTGCCGTTGGCCAACCGCGCGACGATCGGCAACATGAGCCCGGAGTTCGGCTCGACGGTCGCCATCTTCCCGGTCGACGACGTCACGATCGACTACCTGCGCCTGACCGGCCGTTCCGCCGAGCAGCTCGCGCTCGTCGAGGCCTATGCCAAGGAGCAGGGCATGTGGCTCGACCCCACGGCCGAGGGCTACACCGAGCCCGTGTTCTCCGAGTACCTCGAGCTCGACCTGTCGACCGTCGTGCCGTCGATCGCCGGGCCCAAGCGTCCGCAGGACCGCATCGAGCTCTCGCACGCGAAGGAGCAGTTCCAGCGTGACCTGCCGACCTACGCACCCGAGCTGAACCAGGTCGACGAGGCCGAGCGCGAGTCGTTCCCGGCCTCGGACGCGCCCGCGATCTCGTCGTCGGCGAACCGCACGTTCTCGGTGACCGACAGCGAGGGACGCGAGTTCGAGCTCTTCCACGGCGCCGTGGCGATCGCCTCGATCACGTCGTGCACCAACACGTCGAACCCGTCGGTGATGCTCGCCGCCGCGCTGCTGGCGAAGAACGCTGTCGAGAAGGGGCTGACCGCCAAGCCGTGGGTCAAGACGTCGATGGCGCCGGGCTCGCAGGTGGTCACCAACTACTACGAGAAGGCCGGCCTCTGGCCGTACCTCGAGAAGCTGGGCTTCCACCTGGTCGGCTACGGCTGCGCCACGTGCATCGGCAACTCGGGCCCGCTCGACGAGAAGGTCTCCGCGGCCGTCCAGGAGCACGACCTGGCCGTGGCGGCCGTGCTCTCCGGCAACCGCAACTTCGAGGGCCGCATCAACCCCGACGTGAAGATGAACTACCTGGCGTCGCCGCCGCTGGTCATCGCGTACGCGCTCGCGGGGACGATGGACTTCGACTTCGACGCCGACCCGCTGGGCCGCACCGAGGACGGGCACCCGATCTTCCTCAAGGACATCTGGCCGGCCCCCGACGAGGTGCAGGCGACGATCGACGCGTCGATCGACCGCAAGATGTTCGAGGACGACTACGCGGACGTGTTCTCGGGCGACGAGCGCTGGCGCGGGCTCGACACCCCGGAGGGCAACGTCTTCTCCTGGGACCCCGAGTCCACGTACGTGCGCAAGCCCCCGTACTTCGAGGGCATGGGCGCCACCCCCGAGGCCGTCACGGACATCTCGGGTGCGCGGGTGCTCGCCAAGCTGGGCGACTCGGTCACCACCGACCACATCAGCCCCGCCGGCTCGATCAAGGCCGACTCGCCGGCCGGCGTCTACCTCGCGCAGCACGGCGTCGAGCGACGTGACTTCAACTCCTACGGCTCGCGCCGTGGCAACCACGAGGTCATGATCCGCGGCACGTTCGCGAACATCCGGCTGCGCAACCAGCTGGTGCCCGGCGTCGAGGGCGGGTTCACCAAGAACCTGCTCACCGGCGAGGACACGACGATCTACGACGCGTCGGTCGCGTACCAGGAGGCGGGCGTCCCGCTCGTCGTGCTGGGTGGCAAGGAGTACGGCTCCGGCTCGTCGCGCGACTGGGCGGCCAAGGGCACGCGCCTTCTGGGCGTGCGCGCCGTCATCACCGAGTCGTTCGAGCGGATCCACCGCTCCAACCTCATCGGGATGGGCGTCCTGCCGCTGCAGTTCCCCGAGGGCGAGTCGGCCGACTCGCTCGGCCTGGACGGCACGGAGACGTTCGACATCGCGGGCGTGACCGCGCTCAACGAGGGCACCACGCCGCGGACCGTGAAGGTCACCGCGACGAAGGCCGACGGCGGCGTCGTCGAGTTCGACGCGGTCGTCCGCATCGACACCCCCGGCGAGGCGGACTACTACCGCAACGGCGGCATCCTGCAGTACGTCCTGCGCCAGGTCGCCGGCGTCGCCTGACGACCCGGCACGACGAGCGAGACCCGCCACCCGCGACGGTGGCGGGTCTCGTCGCACCCGGGCCCGAACCGAGGAGGTCGACATGACCGGACCCACGAGGCTCCGCCGCAGGCGGGCGCAGGCGGCGGGGACCGCTGCTGCTCTCGCTGCGCTCGTCGCCCTGCTCCTCGGCGCCGCGCCGCCCGCCGCGCCGGCCGCGGACCGTCCTGGCAGCGAGGTCGTCGTCGCGGCACGGGACGGCGGCGCGCGGTTGGACCCGCCGGTCGTGCGCGCGCCCGGCGCCTGGGAGCCCACCGTGCGGACGAGCTGGGACTGGCAGATCAAGTCCGTGCCGAGCAAGCCGTACCGGGCGGTGCGGATGCTCGACGTGGACGGCTTCGAGGCGACGAAGAAGGACGTCGCGGCCATGCACGCGGCGGGCAGGAAGGTGGTCTGCTACGTCTCCGGCGGCTCGTGGGAGCGGTGGCGTCCCGACGCCGATGCGTTCCCGGCGCGGCTCAAGGGCGCGCGGCTCGACGAGTGGCCGGGGGAGCGCTGGCTCGACGTTCGCGACGTCCAGCGGACGAACAGCGTGCTGGCGCGGATCATGAACGAGCGCCTCGCGATGTGCCGGGCCAAGGGCTTCGACGCGGTCGAGTGGGACAACATGGACGCCTACCGCAACGACCCGGGCGTCCCGATCACCGCGCGCGACCAGCTGGTCTTCAACCAGCTCATGTTCAACAACGCGCACGCATACGGCATGAGCGTCCTGCTGAAGAACGACCTCGACCAGGTGCGCCGCCTGCTGCCCTACGTCGACGGGGTGCTCGACGAGCAGTGCTTCCAGTACGACGAGTGCGGTCTGCTGCGGCCGGTCGTCGCGGCCGGCAAGCCGGTGTTCGTGGCCGAGTACCGCCGCACGCCCGGTCTGTGCCGGGACGCCCGGGCGCTGCGGTTCAACGCGGTGCGGTTCTCGCTCGACCTCGACGGGACCGTGTTCCAGCCCTGCCGGTGAGGACTGCCGGTGAGGACTGCCGGTGAGGACTGCCGGTGAGGACTGCCGGTGAGCGAGGTCAGGCTTCGGCGGTGACCCGTGCGTAGGAGCGCGCGACCAGGCGCTCGAGCGCCGCGAGGTCGACCTTGGTGAGGTCCTTGAGGTAGAGGCAGGACGTCGAGACGCGGTGCGGCCCGAGCTCCGCCAGGTCGTCGTCGAGACCGTCGAACCCGTACGGGAAGTAGACGGTCGACGCGGCCGCGCGGGGCGAGAAGCCCGCGGCGGCGGAGTCGCCCTCACGCCCCGAGGCGTACGCGTAGTGGTAGCTGCCGAAGCCGACGATCGCCGGGCCCCACATCACTGCGCGCTCGCCCGTCGCGCGCTCGTGGAGCGCGAGGAGGTTGAAGCCGTCCCGCCGGCGGACCGGGTTCGTCACGGCGTCGAGGAACGCGACGGGATCGGCGGCTGTCGGGACGGTCACGGGCGAGTCGGCCATGCTCCATCATGCGCGCGCGGGACGGGAGCGAAGAAGGGCGCGCGCAAGGTTCCGCGTCCTGGCGACACCAACCTGACATGGGACACGGTCGAGGGACACGACGACAGCAGGCGTGGATCGGTGCGGCGGGGGTGCTGCTGCTCGCGGGATGCGCATCGAGCGCGGCGGCCGAGCCCGGGCCGCGGTCCGGCGAGGGCGAGCGCCAGCACGTCGCCCTCGATGAGGCGGACGCGCTCGACGAGGTGGTCGCGGCGAGCTGGGAGCTCGGGGTCGCCGCCCTGCGCGAGTCCGACGGCCAGAAGGCGGCGGTGGTCTCGCCCTCGAGCCTCGTCTCGGCGCTGGCGATGGTGGCCGAGGGCGCGCGCGGGGACGAGGCCCTGCCGTTCGACGCGACGCTGGGAGCCGCTGGCGACGACCGCACCGACGCGGTGAACGCGCTGCTCGGCGCGCTCGAGCGGTACGAGGGCGATCCGGCGGTCGTCCAGGAGGACGACCTGCCGGAGACACCGGTGCTGCACTCCGCCCAGCAGGTCGTCGTGGACGACCAGACCGTGCCCGAGCAGGACTACCTCGATGTCCTGACCCAGTCGTACGGCGCCGGCGTCATGGTCACGGACCTGGCGACCGACCAGGGTCTGGACCCGCTCGGCGCATGGGTGCGCGAGCACACGGGCGGCCTGGTCGAGGACACGGCGATGTCCCCCGACCCGCTGCTCGCGCTCGTGCTGCAGGACGCGGTCGCCTTCGCGGGTGCGTTCGAGCAGCCGTTCGAGGAGGGCATGACCGCCGACCGGCCGTTCGCCGTGGGCGGCACGCGGGTCGACGTCCTGACCATGTCGGGGACCAACCCGCTCGTCGCGGTCGAGCAGGACGGCTGGACGGCGGTGCGCCTGCCGTTCACCGACGACCTCTCGCTCGACGTCGTGCTCCCGCCGGTGGGATCGCCCGAGGCGGTGCGGCCTGCCGACGCGCCACCGGAGGTGCTGGCGGCCCTCGGGGACGCGCTCGACTCGGCGCCGCAGCGCGCGGTCCAGCTCAGCCTGCCCGTGCTCGACCTCAGCACGAGGACCGACCTCATGCCGCTGCTCAGCGACCGCGGGCTCACCGGTTGGCTCAGCGGCCTGGTGGCGGGCGATGACGACGTCGCGATCGGCCAGGGGACGCAGCAGGCCGTGCTCGAGCTCTCGGAGGGAGGCGTCCGGGCGGCGGCGGTGACCGAGCTCGGCATCGTCTACGCCTCGGGCCCGATCGTCGAGCTCGAGGTGGCGGTGGACCGGCCGTTCCTGCTGAGTGTCCGTGACGGGAGCTCCGGGTGGCCGGTGTTCCTCGCCGCGGTCGAGGACCCCCGCCCGTGACCGCCCGCCGCGCCGCACCCGCCCGCTGGGCGGCGCCCGCGGTGCTGGTCGCGCTCGCCGGGTGCGCGGGGGCGCCCTCCGGCGACGAGCCCGCCCCCGCGGTCGAGTTCGAGCAGCTCGCCCTCGAGGACGCCGCCGCGGTCGACGGCGTCGTCGCCGCGACGTGGCGTCTGGGCGTCGAGGCACTGCGGACCGGCGAAGAGCCCGCGAGCGCGATCGTCTCGCCGTCGAGCCTCGTGACCGCGCTGGCCATGCTGGCCGAGGGTGCTCCGCCGGCTGCGGCGGGCCCGCTCGACGACGCGCTGGGCGCGGCCGGTCAGGAGCGGACCGACGCCGTGAACGCGCTGCAGGGCGCGCTCGCGCGCTACGGCGGAGACCCGGCCGTGCTGCAGGACGACGAGCTGCCGCGGGTGCCGATGGTGCACGCGGCGCAGCAGGTGGTGGTGGACGACGACCACGAGCTCGTGCCGGACTTCCTCGACCGGCTGCGGGCCGGGTACGGCGCGGGCGTGCTGCGGACGGACCTCGGCTCGTCGGCAGGGATCGACGACCTGAGCGACTGGGTCAGGCAGCACACCGGTGGCCTGGTCGAGAAGAGCGGCATCGTGCCCGACGCGGCGCTGGTCGCGGTGCTGCAGGACGCGATCGCGCTCGCGGCGGCGTGGGAGCAGCCGTTCGACGCCGCGCTGACGAGCGACGAGACGTTCCACGTCGCCGGCGACGAGCCGGTCACGGTGCCGACGATGCGGGGGATGCCCGAGACGGTCGTCGTCGAGCAGGACGGGTGGCAGGCCGTGCGGTTGCCGTACACCGACGACCTCGCGGCGGACGTCCTCCTGCCGCCGGCCGGCTCGGCGGCGGCGGCGGACCCCGCGACCGCGGACGCAGGCGCCCTGGCGGAGCTGTCGGCTGCGCTCGACGAGGCGACGCCCTCGCTCGTGGCGGTCCGCATGCCGGTGATCGACCTGGCGACGAAGCTCGACCTCCTGCCTTTGCTGGGTGAGCTCGGGATCACCGGGGTGCCGTACGAGGTCGTGACGAGCGGGCCCGCGCACCTCGGGCAGGCAGTTCAGCAGGCCGTCCTCCAGGTCGACGAGGCCGGCACGCGTGCCGCGGCGGTCACCGAGCTCGGGCTCCTCGAGTCCGCCGGGCCGCGCCCCGAGCACGAGGTCGTCGTCGACCGGCCGTTCCTCGTCGTCGTGCGGGACGGGACCACCG
Source organism: Cellulomonas fulva (assembly GCF_018531375.1). NCBI lineage: Bacteria > Bacillati > Actinomycetota > Actinomycetes > Micrococcales > Cellulomonadaceae > Cellulomonas > Cellulomonas fulva. Next base: position 2,597,109 of record NZ_JAHBOH010000001.1, read on the forward strand.
AGTGGCCGCTGTTCCTCGCCGCCGTGCTGGACCCGCGGGGCTGACACGACGACGCCCCCGGTCCCGCAGCGTCGCGGGACCGGGGGCGTCGCCCGGAGGGGTCGATCAGGCGAGCACGGGGGTCTGCTTCGCCTCGACGGTGGCCACGGCGGTCGCCGGGTCGAGCTTGCGGAGCGCGTAGCCGATGATGCCGAAGACGACACCGAGGCCCATCACGAGGGCGGCGACGCCGAAGGCGACGACCGAGGTGAAGAGCGACGCACGGAGGAACGACCCGTTCATGGCGGTCTCGCGCAGCGGGTCCTCGCGGTCGAGCTGGGCGTAGGTCTTGCCGCCGGTGGCATCGAGCGTGTGGTGCTCGATGATCTGCGCCTCGGAGAAGGCCTCCCAGGGCGTGTCGACGGTGCCACCGGCGAACGTGGCGTCGTCGGAGACGGTGATGCTCTCACCCTTGAGGTTGGTGGAGACGGCGATCCAGGTCGTGGCCCCGGCGACCAGGAACACGGCGCCGAAGATGATGGTGATCAGGCCGAGCAGGCGGACGAGACCCGCCTTGTGGGCGGTCGTGGTGGTCGACATCGTGAGTCCTTCGGATCCCTCGGTGACGGGGTGGTGACCCCGGCGGCCTATCGGCTCGCACTACCGATCGTGGCGGCTCCGCGTGACCTGGACGTGGGACCAAGGGTCCGTGTGTCTCAGGTCACATGTACCCCTGCATGCACGCGTCCGTGCAGGTCACGGCAGCGGCGTGGAGGATCGGACGGCCCCGGCGGCGAGGTCGACCAGCCAGTCGAACGCCACGGGGAGCGCGTGCAGCACCGACACGTGACCGTCGCGAGGGCGCAGCCAGAGCTGGGCGTCGGGCAGGAGCTCGAGCAGGCGGCGGCTGTGGGACGCGGGCACGACGGCGTCGCGGCCGCCGTGCACGAGCAGCACCGGGACCCGGACCTCCTGCGGCGTGAAGCCCCACGCCTGGGCGTAGGCGACGTCGTCGTCGACCACGCCGTCGGGCCAGGCCTCGCCTGCCGGGCCGGCGTCCGCGCCGAGCGCACCCCACGCACCGCGCAGCGCCGCCCAGTCGGGCTCCACGAAGCCCGCGACCCCGTCGTCGTCCGTGTGCGCGGCGCGCGCCTCCCGGCCGCGCGTGGCGGACCGGAGCGCCGCGTCGGAGGCCATGCCGGCCGACCAGTCGAAGCCCTCGAACGGCGCGAGCCCGGCGATGCTCACGGCGGCGGTCGCGCGTTCGGGCAGCAGGGCCGCGCACGCGAGCGCATGGGGTCCGCCCCCGGACGCGCCGACGAACGCGGCTCGCTCCACGCCGAACGCGTCGAGCACGTGCGCGACGTCGTCCGCGGCGGACGCGACGGTGCGGCCCGGGGCGGGCGTGGAGCCCCCGTACGACGGGCGACCGTAGGAGACGACCCGCAGGCCGCGCCGGGCGGCGGCTGCGACCACCGGCGCGAGCAGCGCGCCGGACTGCGGCGTCCCGTGGTGCCAGACGACGGTCGGTGCGTCGGGCGGGGCGGCGGAGGCGTGCGCGCGCAGCGTCCGTCCCGCCACGTCCAGGGTGACCGAGGTCGTCGCAGGCACGTCGGCGTCCATCCGACGAGTATGCGCGATCAGCCGAGCGCGACCTGCGCCGCCGTGTGCCGCCCGACGGCGGCCATGAGCGGGTACTCCACCGGGTGCGCCGTCAGCATGGGCACCATCGCCGCGGCCCAGGCGCGCGCCCGGCGCCAGGTGGCGTCGTCCCAGCCGGACCGCTCGCGCGCCCGCCGGACGAACGCGGCGCGCCCCCGCTCGTCGAACGTCATCCACGCGGTCGCCAGGTCGCTCGCGGGGTCGCCCGAGCACAGGTCCCCGAAGTCGATGAGCCCGCCGAGCCGCGTGCCGTGCGCGAGCAGGTTGCCCGGGTGGGGGTCGCCGTGCACCCAGACCGCGGTCCCGGCATACGGGGGAGCGGCGAGCCCGTCCGCCCAGGCGCTCCGCAGCGCGTCCGCGTGGGGGAGCGCGCCGTCCTCGAGCCGCGCGGCGACCACGGCGTCCCGCGCCGCGAGCGGGACGCCCCGGAACGCGTTGACGGGTGCGTCGTCCGGCGCCGGGACGTGCAGTGCGGCGAGCGCGTCGGCGAGCTCGGTGGCCCACGCGGTGCGGCCGGCGACGTCGGTCGCGGCGGCGACCGTGCCGGGCAGCCAGGGCAGGACGCTCCACGGCCACGGGTAGCGGGGGCCGGGGCGCCCGTGGCGCACCGGCGTCGGGACGGCCACGGGCAGCATCGGGGCCAGGCGGGGGAGCCAGGTCTGCTCGGCCACGACGAGCGCCGCCGAGAGCTCCCGCACCGGGAACCGCAGCGCGAGGTCGTCGCCCAGCCGCCAGGTGAGGTTGTCCCAGCCGTGGACGCGGCCGCGCAGCGGGAGGTCGGCGAGGTCCGGGTGCTGCTCGAGCAGCAGGTCTCGAGCGAGCGTCTCGTCGACCTCGACCTCGATCTTCGGGTGCCGCGGCACGCTGGACCCGGTCACGGCGTCAACCGCCGGTCGCGGTCCCACGGCACCGTCCAGCCGACCGTGTCGAAGATCCCGTGCAGCACCAACGCGGTGAAGCCCCACACGAGCACGTCGCCGTCGAGCTGGAACGCGGGCGTGCGCAGCGTGCCCCGCACGCCTCGGTGCTCCACCACGCCGCGGCGGGCCGGGTCGAGCAGGTCCGCCACCGGGGCGCGGAACACGTCGACCGCCTCGGCGTGGTCGACGGCCGCGACGTGCGACGGTCGCGCCCACCACGCCACGACGGGCGTCACGAGGTTGTCGCTCACGGGCAGGGGCACGTCGGCGAGCGTCCCGAGCACCTCGACACCGGCCGGGTCGAGCCCGGTCTCCTCGACCGCCTCACGGACGGCGGCCTCGCGCGGCCCGGCGTCGGTGGGGTCGATGCCGCCGCCGGGGAAGGCGACCTGACCCGCGTGGTGCGCCATGGTCGCCGCGCGCCGCTGCAGCAGGACGTCGAGCTCGGCCGGTGCGTGCGCTGCGCCCGCCGCCCGTGCGGGGAGGTGGTCGAGCACCCCGAACAGCACGAGCACCGCGGCCCGGCGGGCGCTCGACGGGTCGCGCAGGAGCCGGCCCGGGTCGGTGGGCCACCGCACGCCGTCCCGTACCAGCCGCTCGAGGTCGTGCCGCGCGTCGGCGGGGCTCGTCGGCCCCGTCACCCGCGGAGCCGGACCTGCTCGGCGAACACCTCGACCACCTTGCGCGCGGCCGGGACCAGCGCCGGCAGGTGCGTCCGCCCGTCCTCGCGGATCGTGGCGATCTCGTCGTCGTCGAGACCCGCGACCATCTCCGGGGTCTGCAGCCACAGGTCGAGCATCGCGGGCTCGAGCTCGAGGTGGAACTGCACGCCCAGCGCGCTGCCGCGGCGGAACGCCTGCACGGGCGTCACCTCGGTCGACGCCAGCAGGGTCGCGTCCGGCGGCAGCTCGACCGCGTCGGCGTGCCAGTGCAGCACCGTGGGCCGCGCGCCGAGCGGACCGAGCACCAGGTCGTCCGCGACGACGTCGACCGGCCCGAACCCGACCTCGGTGCCGTGCCGGCGCAGCAGCCGGCCGCCGAGCGCCATGGCCAGCAGCTGCGCGCCCAGGCAGACGCCGAGCACCGGCACGTCCTGCGCGACGGCGCGGGCGAGCAGCGCGCGCTCGGCCGCGAGGCCGGGATGGTGCAGGTCGTCGTCGGCGTCCATCCAGCCGCCCATCACGACGATCCCCGCGACCTCGTCGGGATCCGGCAGGAGCGGGTCCGCGACGTCGACCACCGTGCGCACGCGCAGCGGTGCGTCGAGCGCGGGACCGATGAGGCCGGGACCCTCGGAGGGCGCGTGCGTCAGGACCAGGACGGGCCGCACGTCGCTCACCAGCCGTCGGGGAGGGGACGGCCCTCCTCGTAGCCCGCCGCGGACTGGATCCCGACGACGGCACGCTCGTGCAGCTCCTCGAGCGTGGCGGCGCCGACGTACGTCGCCGCGGACCGCACGCCGGACGTGATGTGGTCGACCAGGTCCTCGACGCCGGGCCGGCGCGGGTCGAGGTACATCCGCGAGGAGGAGATGCCCTCCTCGTACAGCGCCTTGCGCGCGCGCTCGAACGGCGACCCGCCGCGCGTGCGGGCGGCCACGGCGCGCGCCGACGCCATGCCGAACGACTCCTTGTAGAGCCGTCCGGTGCCGTCCTCGTGCAGGTCGCCGGGAGACTCGTGCGTCCCGGCGAACCAGGAGCCGATCATGACCTGGGACGCACCCGCGGCCAGCGCGAGCGCGACGTCGCGCGGGTGCCGGACACCCCCGTCCGCCCAGACGTGGCCGCCGAGCCGACGTGCCTCCGCCGCGCACTCCAGGACCGCGGAGAACTGCGGGCGGCCGACCGCGGTCATCATGCGCGTGGTGCACATGGCGCCGGGCCCGACGCCGACCTTGACGATGTCCGCCCCGGCCTCGATGAGGTCCCGCGTGCCCTCTGCGGTCACGACGTTGCCCGCCACGACGGGGACCCGCGGGTCGACCGAGCGCACGGCGGCGAGCGCCTCGAACATCTTGCGCTGGTGGCCGTGCGCGGTGTCCACGACGAGCGTGTCGACGCCGGCCTCGAGCAGCGCCGCGGCCTTGGCCTTGACGTCCCCGTTGATGCCGACGGCCGCGGCGATGCGCAGCCGGCCGCCGTCGTCGAGCGCGGGGCGGTAGATCGAGGAGCGGAGCGCGCCCACCTGCGTCAGCACGCCGACGAGCGCGCCGTCGCGGACCACGGGCGAGAACCGGCGACGGCTCGCGTGCAGCTGCTCGAACGCGGCCTCGAGGCCGCGCGCGCCGCCGGACTCGACGACCGCGAGGTCGACGGTGGTCGGCTGGTCGCTCATGACGTCCTCGACCTGCGTGAACCGGTCGACGCCCTGGCAGTCGGCCTCGGTCACGACGCCGACGGGCCGGCCGTCGGCGACCACGACCGCCGCGCCGTGCGACCGCTTGCCGATCAGCGTGAGCGCGGTGTGCACGGTGTCCTGCGGTGCCACGACGACCGGGCTCTCGACGACCGGGTGGCTCGCCTTGACCGACCGGACCACGTCCGCGACGACGTCCGCGGGGATGTCCTGCGGGATCACCGCCATGCCGCCGCGACGGGCGACGGTCTCGGCCATCCGCCGGCCGGAGACCGCGGTCATGTTGGCGACGACGAGCGGGATCGTCGTCCCCGTGCCGTCGACGCTCGCGAGGTCGACGTCGAAGCGGGAGGTGACCTCGGAACGTGACGGGACCAGGAAGACGTCGCCGTACGTGAGGTCGGAGGTGGCCGACTGGCCGGGCAGGAAGCGCATGAGGGGATCCCCTTTCCGAGACATCCTACCCGTGGGGGCCCGGCCGGCCCCGCCTGCCTGGGGGCGCCCGCCGCCGCTGGGACCTACAGTGGTGCGTCAGGCACTCGGCGTCCGCACCCGCGCTGCAGCGTCGCCGCACACGACGAGACCCCGGGAAAGGACGCGTCCGTGACCCGATCGATCCTCTCGACGATCCGCACCCCGGCGGACGTGCGCGCGCTGCGCCCCGAGCAGCTCGACGACCTCGCGGCGGAGATCCGCGCGTTCCTGGTCGACCAGGTCTCGCGCACGGGCGGACACCTCGGCCCGAACCTCGGCGTCGTCGAGCTCACGGTCGCGATGCACCGCGTCTTCACCAGCCCCCGGGACACGTTCGTCTTCGACACCGGGCACCAGTCCTACGTGCACAAGCTGCTGACGGGCCGCGGCGACTTCAGCGCGCTGCGGCGTCGCGACGGGCTCTCGGGCTACCCCAGCCGCACGGAGTCGGAGCACGACGTCGTCGAGAACTCGCACGCGTCGACCGCGCTGAGCTGGGCGGACGGGATCGCCAAGGCCAACGAGCTGCAGGGCCGTGCGGACCGGCACGTGGTCGCCGTGATCGGCGACGGCGCCCTCACCGGGGGCATGGCGTGGGAGGCCCTCAACAACATCGCGGCGGCCGAGGACCGCCGGCTCGTCGTCGTGGTGAACGACAACGGCCGCTCCTACGCCCCGACGATCGGCGGGCTGGCCCACCACCTCGACTCGCTGCGCACCACGCAGTCCTACGAGAGCGTGCTGTCCTGGGGCAAGCGGACCCTGACGCGCTCCGGTGCGCCGGGCCGCGTGGCGTACGACGCGCTGCACGGCCTGAAGAAGGGCATCAAGGACGTCGTCGCGCCGCAGGGCATGTTCGAGGACCTGGGCCTGAAGTACATCGGCCCGGTCGACGGCCACGACGAGCCCGCGGTCGAGCGCGCGCTGCGTCGCGCGCAGGCGTTCGGCGGTCCGGTGATCGTGCACGTCATCACCGAGAAGGGGCGCGGGTACTCCCCGGCCGAGCAGGACGCGGCGGACCGGTTCCACGCGGTCGGCCGCATCCACCCGGAGACCGGCCTGCCGGTGGCGCCGTCCCGGTTCGGGTGGACCAGCGTCTTCGCCGACGAGATCGTGCGGATCGGCCGCCGCCGCCCGGACGTCGTCGCGATCACGGCGGCGATGCTGCAGCCCGTCGGCCTCGCACCGTTCGCGCAGGAGTTCCCGCAGCGCGTCTTCGACGTCGGGATCGCCGAGCAGCACGCGGCCACCTCCGCGGCGGGCATGGCGTTCGGCGGCCTGCACCCCGTCGTCGCGGTCTACGCGACCTTCCTCAACCGCGCGTTCGACCAGGTCCTCATGGACGTCGCGCTGCACCGGGCGGGCGTGACGTTCGTGCTCGACCGGGCCGGCCTCACCGGCGACGACGGCGCGAGCCACAACGGCATGTGGGACATGGCGATGCTGGCGATCGTGCCCGGTCTGCGGCTCGCGGCCCCGCGCGACGAGGAGACGCTGCGCACCGCCCTGCGGGAGGCGGTCGACGTCGACGACGCCCCGACGGTGGTCCGCTACCCCAAGAGCGCGCTCGTCGACCCGATCCCCGCGCTCGAGGACGTCGACGGCGTCGACGTCCTGGCCCGGCACGACGACGCGGCCGACGCGCGCCGGGTCCTGGTGGTCGGCGTCGGCTCGATGGTGGGCTGCGCGCTGCAGGTCGCCGAGCAGCTCGCCGCGCACGGCCTGCGCGCCACGGTCGTGGACCCCCGGTGGGTCCTGCCGGTGCCGGCCGCCCTGGTCAAGCTCGTCGGGGACCACGACCACGTCGTGACGATCGAGGACGGCGTCGTCGACGGCGGCGTCGGTGCCCACGTCGGCCAGCGGGCCGCCGAGCACGGCATCGCCACGCCCGTGCAGTCGTTCGGCATCCCGCGCGACTTCCTGCCGCACGCCTCCCGCGACCAGCTGGTCACGACGCTGCGGCTGACTCCGCAGGACGTCACGCGCGACGTGCTCACGGCGCTCGCCCGCGGCTGACCGCGCCGCGCGACCGGCACGGGGTCGCCGACGCCGGCGAGCGCCCCGGGTGATGATGGAGCGCCCCGGGTGATGATGGGGACATGAGCGCCCAGCCCCGCACCGCCCGGTCCACCGTCGCGATCACGGGCGGCTACGTCGTCCCCGTGGTGTCCGACCCGATCGAGGGCGGGACCGTCCTGGTCGAGGACGGCATCGTGACGGCCGTGGGGGCGGACGTCGTGGTCCCCGAGGGCGCCCGCGTCGTCGACGCGACCGGCAGGTGGGTGCTGCCGGGGTTCGTCGAGGCGCACGCGCACCTGGGCCTGCACGAGGAGGGCGAGGGCCGCGCGGGCGACGACACCAACGAGATGACCGACCCGAACGGCGCGGGCCTGCGCGCGATCGACGCGATCAACATCGAGGACGAGGGGTTCCGGGACGCCCTCGTCGGCGGAGTGACGTCGGCCGTGGTCAAGCCCGGCTCGGGCAACCCGATCGGCGGCCAGGCGGTCGCGATCAAGACCTGGGGCGGCCGCACGGTCGACGAGCAGGTCATCCGCGAGGCGGTCTCGGTCAAGTCGGCGCTGGGGGAGAACCCCAAGCGGGTCTACGGCGAGCGCAAGCAGCTGCCCTCCACGCGGCTGGGCGTCGCGCACGTGATCCGTGCGGCGTTCGTCGACGCGCAGACCTACGTCGCGCGCCGCGACGCCGCCGCGGCGAAGGGCGAGCCGTTCGCGCGCGACCTCGCCAAGGAGACGCTCGCGCGCGTGCTCGCGGGCGAGCTCGTGTGGGACCAGCACGTGCACCGGGCCGACGACATCGCGACGGCACTGCGCCTCGCGGACGAGTTCGGGTACCGGCTGGTGATCAACCACGGCACCGACGGCGCGCAGATCGCGGACGTGCTCGCGGAGCGGGACGTGCCGGTGGTGTTCGGGCCCATGTTCACGACGCGGTCCAAGGTCGAGCTGCGGCACCGCGCGATCGCGAACCTCGGCGTCCTGGCGCGCGCCGGCGTGCGGGTGGCGATCACGACCGACCACCCCGTGGTGCCGATCAACTTCCTGGTGCACCAGGCCTCGCTCGCGGTGAAGGAGGGGCTCGACCGGGACACGGCGCTGCGGGCGCTGACCGTGAACCCCGCGCAGTTCCTGGGCATCGACGACCGCGTCGGCGCGCTCGCGCCCGGGCTGGACGGCGACGTCGTGGTGTGGAGCGGCGACCCGCTGGACGTGACCTCGCGCGCCGAGCGCGTGCTGGTGACCGGGACCGAGGTGTACGCGTGGGAGCCCGGCACGGACGGGGAGCCCGGCACGGGCCGGGTGGTCGAGCGCGGGTCCCGCTTCGCGCGCTGAGCGCGCGCACCGCCCTCGTCGGGCACGGGCCGGACCCCACGTGTGACGTGCGGAACAGGCCGCCGGGCCAAAGGTCCTGAGACATCCCATCACTCGCTTCGTAGGTTCGATCCATCGGACCGATTCCCCAAGGAGCGAAGATGTCCACGACGGCCGTACCCGGCACCGACCACCTCGAGGCGACGACGCCCGCTGCCTGGGAGGGGTTCGTCAGCGGACCCTGGGCAGACCACGTCGACGTGCGGGACTTCATCCAGCGGAACTACACGCCGTACACCGGCGACGCGTCGTTCCTCGCCGGGCCCACCGAGCGCACGACCGCGATCTGGTCGAAGCTCTCCGCCATGTTCCCCGCCGAGCGGGAGAAGGGCGTCTACGACGTCGACGCGACCACGCCGTCGACCATCACGTCGCACGGACCCGGCTACATCAGCGAGGGCGACGAGGTCATCGTCGGCCTGCAGACCGACGCGCCGCTCAAGCGCGCGATCATGCCCAACGGCGGCTACCGCATGGTGCAGACCTCGCTCGAGACCTACGGCTACGAGGCCGACCCGGTCGTCACGGAGATCTTCACCAAGTACCGCAAGACCCACAACGACGGCGTCTTCGACGTGTACCCGCCGGCCGTGCGCGCCGCGCGCTCGTCGCACATCATCACCGGCCTGCCCGACGCCTACGGCCGCGGCCGGATCATCGGCGACTACCGCCGCGTCGCGCTGTACGGCGTCGACGCGCTGATCGCGGCCAAGAAGCTCGAGAAGGCCGACCTCGACATGGAGCGCTCCGTCGAGGACGTCATCCGCGCCCGTGAGGAGCTCGCGGAGCAGCTGCGGGCGCTGAACGAGCTCAAGACGATGGCCACCTCGTACGGCTACGACGTCTCCGGCCCGGCGACCACGGCGCGCGAGGCCGTGCAGTGGCTGTACTTCGGCTACCTCGCCGCGGTGAAGGAGCAGAACGGCGCCGCGATGTCGCTGGGCCGCACCTCGACGTTCCTGGACGTCTACCTGAACCGCGACCTCGAGGCCGGCCGGATCACCGAGGAGCACGCGCAGGAGATCATCGACGACTTCGTCATCAAGCTGCGGATCGTGCGCTTCCTGCGCACGCCCGAGTACGACAACCTCTTCTCCGGCGACCCGACCTGGGTCACCGAGTCGATCGGCGGCATGGGCGAGGACGGGCGCACGCTCGTCACCAAGACCTCGTTCCGCTACCTGCAGACGCTGTACAACCTGGGTCCGGCCCCCGAGCCGAACATGACGGTCTTCTGGAGCGACCGGCTCCCGGAGGGCTTCAAGGCGTACTGCGCGCAGGTGTCGATCGACACCTCGGCCGTCCAGTACGAGTCCGACGACCTCATCCGCGCGGACTGGGGCGACGACGCGGCGATCGCCTGCTGCGTGTCCCCGATGCGGGTGGGCAAGCAGATGCAGTTCTTCGGGGCGCGCGTCAACCTCGCCAAGGCGCTGCTGTACGCGATCAACGGCGGGCGCGACGAGGTCTCCGGCAAGCAGGTCGCGCCGGTCACCGCGCCGGTCGAGGGCGAGATCCTCGACTACGACGACGTGATGGCGAAGTTCGACGCGACCATGGACTGGCTGGCCCAGACCTACGTCGACGCGCTCAACTGCGTGCACTACATGCACGACAAGTACGCGTACGAGCGCATCGAGATGGCGCTGCACGACCGCGAGATCCTGCGCACCATGGCCTGCGGCATCGCCGGCCTGTCGGTGGTCGCGGACTCGCTGTCGGCGATCCGGTACGCGAAGGTCCGCGCGCTGCGCACGGCCGACGGCCTGGTCACCGAGTACCAGGTCGAGGGCGACTTCCCCACGTACGGCAACGACGACGACCGCGCCGACGACATCGCCGTGCACCTCGTCGAGACCTTCATGGAGAAGATCCGCCGGTACCCGACGTACCGCGGCGCGCTGCACACGCAGTCCGTCCTGACCATCACGTCGAACGTCGTCTACGGCAAGGCCACGGGCTCGACGCCCGACGGCCGGCGCCACGGCGAGCCCTTCGCCCCGGGTGCCAACCCGATGAACGGGCGCGACACGCACGGCATGCTCGCCTCGGCGCTGTCGGTGGCCAAGCTGCCGTACTCGCAGGCGCAGGACGGCATCTCGCTCACCTCGTCCGTGGTGCCCAGCGGGCTCGGCCGGACGCGCGGCGAGCAGGTCGCCAACCTCGTCGGGCTCCTGGACGCCTACACGATGTCCAACGGCTACCACATGAACGTCAACGTGCTGAACCGCGAGACGCTGCTGGACGCCATGGAGCACCCGGAGAACTACCCGCAGCTCACCATCCGCGTCAGCGGCTACGCGGTGAACTTCGTCCGGCTGACGCGCGAGCAGCAGCTTGACGTCCTGTCCCGCACGTTCCACGGCGCGGTCTGACCGTCCCGACCGATCGAACCGATCACCCACCGATCACCCACCAGCACGACGAGCCCGAGGGAGACGACGATGAGCACCACGACCGCCGAGGTCACCGGAGCCCCCGTCGTCTCCCTCGGCGTCCCGCTGGTGGGTGGCCAGCACGGCCGTGTGCAGGGCGCCGGCACCGAGGGCCTCGCGGAAGCCGAGTCCGACGACCGCTCGGCCCGGCTCGCCGCGGTCCGCGCCGGCGAGCTCGGGGCGGTGCACTCGTGGGAGCTCGTCACGGCCGTCGACGGCCCGGGCACGCGCCTGACGGTGTTCCTGTCCGGGTGCCCGCTGCGCTGCCTGTACTGCCACAACCCGGACACCATGGAGATGCGCCGCGGCACGGACGTGACGGCGGACGAGATCCTGGCGAAGGTCAAGCGGTACCGGGGCGTCATGACGGCGACCCGTGGCGGCCTGACCATCTCCGGCGGCGAGCCGCTCATGCAGCCCGCGTTCGTGCGGCGCCTGCTGCGCGGGGCCAAGGCCATGGACGTGCACACCGCGATCGACACGTCGGGCTACCTCGGCGCGCACTGCACCGACGAGATGCTCGACGACGTCGACCTGGTGCTGCTCGACGTGAAGTCGGGCGACCCCGAGACCTACCAGCGCGTCACCGGCCGCCCGCTCGAGCCGACGCTGCAGTTCGGCCGGCGTCTCGCCGCCCGCGGCGACACCGAGATCTGGGTCCGCTTCGTCCTGGTCCCGGGCCTGACCGACGACGAGGAGAACGTCGAGGAGGTCGCGCGGTACGTGGCCTCGCTCGGCGAGTGCGTCACGCGCGTCGAGGTGCTGCCGTTCCACCAGATGGGCCGCGACAAGTGGGCCGAGCTCGGCATGCGGTACGAGCTCGAGGACACCCAGCCCCCCACCCCGGAGCTGGTCGAGCGCGTGCGCGACCAGTTCCGCAGCCGCGGCCTGCAGGTCTTCTAGAACGCGCTGATCGACGCGGGCGCCCGCTGCGGGCGGCTCAGCGAGCGGACCAGCGCGTCCTGACCGTGGCGCCGGACCGCGAGGTCCGTCAGCAGCGTGAGCACGGGGGAGAGCACCTCGTGCGGGAACTGCGGGACGGGGACGTCGAGGCTCGCCGCGAGGTCGTCGGAGTGCACCACGATCTCCAGCAGCCGCGTCGCGACGACGTCCTCGATCGCCATCGCGGCGCCCGTCCAGGGCAGGACCACGACGGGGGGCACCGCGGTCAGCGCGGCGTCGAGCCGCGCGAGCGACATCTGGGCCGTCAGGGCGGCCGCCTGAGGGCCCGCGGCCGCCTGCTGCTCGCCCCGCTCGCGGACCCCCACGTTCGACGGCCCCTCCAGGTCCTCGTGGAGCCAGACCGCGCGCGCGTAGTGCGTCGACACGGCGATCGGCTCCGAGAGGCGCGAGTCTCGAGGGTCGTGCGACTCGAGCACCTCCACCAGGCGCTGCGGCTGGTTGATCAGGTGCCACGTGAGCCCGCCGACGCTGAGCCCGGCGCACGCGGACTCGTCGTCCCACCGGGCCGTGAGCTCAGGCCAGGCGACCAGTCCGGCCAGCAGTCGCGTCGCGGCGAGGGCGGCGCGTGGGTCGAGCTTTCCGACGAAGGTCAGATCGGGCCACATGGGGACAACCTTGGCACGGCTCCGGCGCCTGCAGGCGCGGATGGTCCCACCGGCTGCGCCCGTGTCGGGCGCAGCCGGTGCGTCAGGCGTGGTGCGTTCAGGCGTGGTGCGGTCAGGCGTGGTGCGGGGTGGGGACGTTCGCCGTGCCGTCGGGCAGGAGCCGGCGGCCCAGGACCCGCTCGCTGTAGCCGGTGCGGTCCAGCAGGGGCGTGATGCCGCCCAGGTGGAAACCCCAGCCGGCGCCCAGGATCATGCAGAGGTCGATCTGCTGCGGCGTGGCGACCACGCCCTCGTCGAGCATGTGGCCGATCTCGACCGTGAGGGCCGTCAGGACCGAGTCGAGCACGCCTGCCTCGTCGAGCGGCTGCTCGGTCCGCTCAGGCGCGGGCCGGCTGCCGCGGGCCTCGTCGAACGTCGCCTGGATGGCCGGGTCGACGGGCTTGGGCAGCCCCTTGCCCGGCGCGGGGAGGACGACGCGTGTGCCGTCGGCGACGAGCTTCTCGAGCCCCGGCGACCGGGGGAACCGGTCGCCCAGGTCCTCGCGCAGCGACGTGAGGACGTGCAGGCCCACCGCGGGCCCGACGAGGTCGAACAGCTCGAACGGCGGCATCGGCAGGCCGAGCGGCCGCAGCGCGCGGTCCGCGACCTCGACCGGGGTGCCGTTCTCGACCGCGTCGACGATCACGCCGAGCAGCAGGACCAGCAGACGGTTCACGACGAACCCCGGCCGGTCGGCCACGAGTACCGCGGTCTTGCGCAGCTTCGACGCGACCGCGAAGCCGGTGGCCAGCGCCTCCGGCGACGTGCGCTCGGCGTGGATCACCTCGACCAGCGGCATGGCGGCCACGGGGTTGAAGAAGTGCAGCCCGACGACGCGCTCGGGGTGCTGCAGGTCCGCGGCCATCTGCGTGATCGACAGGGCCGAGGTGTTCGTCGCGAGGACCGTGTCCGCGGAGACGACCTGCTCGACCTCGGCGAACACGCGCTTCTTGAGCGAGAGCACCTCGGTCACCGCCTCGATCACGAGGTCGCAGCCGGTGAGGTCGGCCAGGTCGGTCGTGCCGTGGACCGATCCCAGGAGCCGCGCCCCGGTCGACTCCGAGATCCGGCCCGACGACGTCAGGCGGTCGACGCCCGCGCGCACCGCGCTCAGCCCGTGCGCGACCCGCTCGTCGTCCAGGTCCCGCATGACGACGGGGACGCCCAGGCGCTGCGCGAAGAGCAGGGCGATCTGGGCGGCCATGAGCCCGGCGCCGACGATGCCGACGCGCGTGACCGGACGCGCGAGGGCCCGGTCCGGGGCGCCGACGGGCCTCTTGCCGCCGGAGACCAGCCCGAACGCGTAGACCGAGGCGCGCATCTCGTCGGACATGATCAGGTCCGCGAGGGCCTCGTCCTCGGCCGCGAACGCCTCCTCGCGCGACGACGCGCGCGCCGCGGCGACCAGGTCCAGCGCCCGGTACGGCGCGGGCCGGGAGCCGGCGACCGTCGCGTCCAGCCGCTGCCGCGCGGCGTCGGTGACGGCGGTCCACGTGGCCTCGTCGTCGAGCTCCCGACGGGCGACCGCGACCTCGCCCGTCAGCACGCGCGCCGCCCAGCGCACGGACTCCTCGAGGAAGTCCGCGGCGTCGAGGACCACGTCGACCAGGCCGATCTCGGCGGCCTGCTGCGCGCTGAACGGCTTGTTGGCCGCGGGCCGGGCCAGGATGACGTCGAGCGCGGCCTGCACGCCGACCAGCCGCGGCACCAGGTACGCGCCGCCCCAGCCGGGCACGAGGCCCAGCCCGGTCTCCGGCAGGGCGAGGGCCCGCACGTCCGCGGCCGCGGTCCGGTAGTCGCAGGCCAGCGCGAGCTCGAGCCCGCCGCCGAGTGCGACGCCGTTGACGAAGGCGAAGGTCGGCACGCCCATGTCGTGCAGCAGCGCGTACGCGGCGTGGCCGCCGCGCCCCAGCGCGAGCGCGTCGTCGCGCGAGGTCACGCTCGCGACCTGCGTCAGGTCGGCGCCCGCCGCCAGGAAGTAGGGCTTGCCCGTGACGGCGACGGCCTGCACCTCGCCCGCGGCGACGCGCTCGCGCAGGGCCGTCAGGGTCGTGGTGAGCTCGGCGATGCCGAGCGGTCCCAGCGTCGTCGGCTTGGTGTGGTCCAGGCCGTTGTCGATCGTGACCAGGACCAGGGTGCCTGCTCCGCCGGGCAGGCGGACGTCCCGGGCGAGGGCGTGCGAGACGCGCTCGGCGCGGGGCTCCGCCGGGGTGGTGCTCGGGGCGTCGCTCATCGCGCGGCCTCCTCACTCGTCGGGACATCGCTCGTCGGGACATCGCTCGTCGGGACGTACTCGGGGTGGTGAGGGTTCTCCCAGATCACCGTGCCGCCCTGGCCCAGGCCGACGCACATCGTCGTGAGCCCGTACCGGACGTCGGGCCGCTCGGCCATCTGGCGGGCGAGCTGGGTCATCAGCCGCACGCCCGACGACGCGAGCGGGTGGCCCACGGCGATGGCGCCGCCGTCGGGGTTGACCCGCGGGTCGTCGTCCGCGATCCCGAACGCGTCCAGGAACGCGAGCACCTGGACGGCGAACGCCTCGTTGATCTCGAACAGGCCGATGTCCTCGATCGTGAGCCCGGCCCGCTCGAGCGCCCGCCGGGTCGCCGGGACCGGGCCGATGCCCATGATCTCCGGCTCGACGCCCGCGTACGCGAACGCGACCATGCGCATCCGCACGGGGAGCCCGAGCTCGGCGGCCGTGTCCTCGGCGGCGAGCAGGCAGGACGCCGCGCCGTCGGTCAGCGGTGCCGACGTGCCGGCCGTCACGCGGCCACCGGGACGGAACGGGGTCGGCAGGGCCGCGATGCCCTCGACCGTGGTGCCGGGGCGGGGCGGCTCGTCGGCCGTCGCGAGGCCCCAGCCGCGCTCCGGGTCGCGGGTCGCGACCGGCACGAGGTCCGCGTCGATGCGGCCCGCGGCGAGCGCCTCGGCGTACTTGCGCTGGCTCGCGGCGCCGTAGGCGTCGGCCCGCTCGCGCGTGAGGGCACCGAAGCGGTCGTGCAGGTTCTCGGCGGTGACCCCCATGTTCAGGGCGTCGTTCGCGACGAGGCGCTCGGCGAGGAAGCGCGGGTTCGGGTCCGCGTCGAAGCCCATCGGGTGGTGGCCCATGTGCTCGACCCCGCCGGCGAGTGCGACGTCCGCCGCACCGACGCCGATCGCGGCGGCCACGTTGGTCACCGCCGTCATCGCGCCGGCGCACATGCGGTCGATCGCGTACCCGGGGACCGTGCGCGGCAGGCCGGCCAGCACGCCGACCGTGCGGCCGAGCGTCAGACCCTGGTCGCCCTGCTGCGTCGTGGCGGCGATCGCGACCTCGTCGATCCGCTCGGCGGGCAGCTCGGGATGCCGGCGCAGGAGCTCGCGCACGGTCTTCACCGCGAGGTCGTCGGCCCGGGTGTGGGCGTACAGGCCGTCCGGCCGGGCACGGCCGAAGGGGGTGCGCACGCCCTCGACGAAGACGGTGCGGCGGACGCGGGGAGCCGGGTTCGGCGACGCGGGTGCGGATGCGGCGGGCATCGGGCCTCCAGGCGGGACGGCGGTGTCCGTGGATGGCTGACCAGGGTGGCGTCCTGATCAGGACCTTCGGCCCGGTGGGCCGAAGTTACTCGAGAGTAACATCCGGCGGCCCGTGACGTCCGTCACCCGGCGGCGCCGGTTCGTCGGCCGCGCGGTCACGCCGTCGGCAGCGCCCCGAACGCGGCGGTGAGCGGACCGGCGAGCAGGCCGACCTGCCACGGACGCGCACCGCCGGCCTCGAGCTGGTCGGCGATGCCGCGCTCGTCGAGCGGGCGCGGCGGGGACCAGCACAGGCGGCGCAGCAGGTCCGGCTGCAGCAGGTTCTCGACCGGCACGGTGTGCTCCGCGGACAGGGCGGCCACGACGTCCCGTGCGGCGGCGAGCCGCGCGGCGGCGGCCGGGTCCCGGTCCGCCCAGGCGCGAGGCGGCGGCGGGGCGTCGCTCTTGGGCCCGCGGACCGAGGGCAGCTCGCCGTCCGGCAGCGCCAGCGCACGGTCGATGGCCGCCTGCCACAGCGGAGCGCGGCGACGCGTCCCCTTGCCCGAGAAGGCGGGCAGCGCGGTCAGCGCGGGCACCGAGCGCGGGAGCGCCTGCGCGGCGGCCACGATCGCCGCGTCGGGCAGCACGCGGCCCGGGGAGATGTCCCGCTGGCGGGCGTTGGTGTCCCGCGTGGTCCACAGCTCGCGCACCACCGCCAGCCGGCGGGCGTCGCGGATCGCGTGCAGACCGGAGACGCGGCGCCAGGGCTCGACGCGCGGGGGCGGCGGGGGAGCCGTGCGCACCGCCTCGAACTCCTGCGCCGCCCACTCGGCCTTGCCGGCCACCGCCAGGCGCTCGGCGAGCACCTGCCGGACCTCGACGAGCACCTCGACGTCGAGCGCCGCGTAGCGCAGCCACTCGGTCGGCAGCGGCCGCGTCGACCAGTCGACGGCCGAGTGCTCCTTGGCGAGCCCGAGGCCGAGGGTGTCCGCGACGACCGCCGCGAGGCCCACGCGCTCGAGGCCCAGCAGCCGGGCGCCGAGCTCGGTGTCGAACACCCGCGACGGGCGCATCCCCTGCTCCGCGAGGCCGGGCAGGTCCTGCGACGCCGCGTGCAGCACCCACTCCACGCCGACGAGCGCCTCGGACAGCGCCGAGAGGTCCGGCAGCGCGATCGGGTCGATCAGCGCGGTGCCCGCACCCTCCCGTCGCAGCTGCACCAGGTAGGTGCGCTGGCCGTACCGGTAGCCCGACGCGCGCTCGGCGTCGACCGCCACGGGTCCCGTCCCGGCGCCGAACGCGGCCACGACGGCGGCGAGCGCCTCCGGGGTCTCGACGACCGGCGGGATGCCCTCGGCCGGGTCGGTGAGGGGGACGACCGCGTCCTCCGGGGCATCCCCGGAGGGGTCCACCTGCTCCTCACCCGCTCGCATGGGAACCACGGTAGGCGACGACGGCACCGCATCCGTGCAGGCCGCGCGGCACGCCCGCGACGAGAGCGCCGGCCTGGCCCGTCGCGCGCCGGGGTGCCGGGCTCAGTCGAGCAGGCCGCCGCGGTAGGACATCGCCACCAGGTGCGCCCGGTCGCCCGTGCCGAACTTGCGGGAGATGCGGGCGAGGTGGCTCTTGACCGTCAGTGCGGACAGCCCCAGGTCCTCGCCGATCAGGCGGTTGCTGCGGCCCTGCGCGACGAGCCGCAGGACGCTCAGCTCGCGGTTGGTCAGCTCCGGCAGCGGCGGCATGGGCGGCGCCGCTGCGGGGGTGCGCGCGAGCGTGGCCGCGGTGCTCGAGGCGACCGCGCCGCGCACGCCCCCCTGGAGCAGCACGCCGAGCTCGATGCGGCTCGCCCGGCGGGTCAGGACGACGACGCGCTGCGCGCCGCGGCGACGCAGGCTCTGCACGAGCGTGGAGCCGTCCCCGTCCGCGAGCTCGGTCACGACGACGCACATGTGCTGGGCGGCGGACGGACGTCGCTGCGCGGCAGCCGGCGCGGTCGCGCTCCCGGTGGCACGCCGGGCCACGGGTGCGCGGCGGAGCGGCTCGATGGTCACGTCCGTCACATCGGCAGCCGGTGCCGTGGACTTGAGGGACCGCGGCACGTCGGACGAGGCGGACGTCCGGGACCGACCGTGACGCCCGGGCGCAGCGATCGACGGCGGCACCGCCGTCGCGTCGCAGCCGGTGCGTCAGTGCCGCGGGCCGAGCGGCACGACGCCCTCCGGCAGCGGCGGCAGCCCGGCGGCGGTGCACAGCAGCGTCTCCCACGCGCGCAGGTGGTCCCGCAGGTCGGGGTCCGCCGCGGTCCACGACGCCCGGATCTCGAGCTCGGTCTGCTCCGCACGCACCTCGAGCGCACCGAAGCTCTGGGACAGCACGCGGGTCACCGTACCGCCGGCGGCGTGCGCGTCCAGCCCCACCTCGGCGAGCGCGTCGAGGAACCACGTCCACGCGACCTCGGCGAGCATCGGGTCCGAGCCGACCTCCGCCTCGAGCGTCGCCCGCACCAGGGTCACCAGCCGGAAGCAGCCGTCCCACGCCTCCTGGCCCGCCGGGTCGTACAGCACGACGAACCGACCGGAGGCGAGCTCGGTCGCGGCGACCGACCGCCGCGCCGTGCGGACCTCCGCGGTCAGCGCCGCCGAGTACGGCGCGATCCGTGCCGGGCCGGGCACCTCGTCGAGCAGCACCTCCGGGCGGACGGTCACCGCACGCAGCGAGCGCAGCGCGTTCACGAAGTCGGCGGGCACGTCGTCGGGGCCGGCGGGGGTCACGGTTGCTGAGCGTACGGACCCGCGTGCCGGGTCCGGCTCCGGCGCGCCGCGCGTTCGCGCGTCGGCCGGACCTGTGGAGGACGACCGACGCCCGCGGGCCGCGCGGACTAGCGTCCGGCGCGGCGGGGGACGCCTCCGCACGGGCACGACGACGAGCGACGGGGGAGCGACGAGTGGGCGAGAGGGCAGCACGGTCCGCGGAGCGGGAGGACGCCGGCGCGGCGCAGCGGGGAGCCGCCGGCAGGGCGTGGGTGCCGAGCGCCGTGGGGGCGCGGGCGCGGGTGCCCGGGTCCGACGAGTCCGCCGACGCGGTGCCCCGGGACCCGTTCGGCGCGCCGCGCGTGCCGCCCTCGGCGCTCGCCGAGCACGTGCCCGAGCCGGCAGCCGAGCCGGGCTGGAGCGAGCCGGGCTGGAGCGAGCCGGACGGGAGCGAGGCGGGCCGGAGCGAGGCGGCGCGCCGGGTCGAGGCGCAGGTCGCGGCGGCGCGGGAGCGGGCACGGCAGGCCACGGCCCTGAGCGCGGAGGTCGACGCGCTGCGCGCCTCGGCCCGCTCACCGCGGGGTGAGGTCACGGTGGAGGTCGACGCGGGCGGACGCGTCACGCGCGTGGGCTTCACCGAGCGCGCCCGTGCCGTGCCGCCCGCCGCGCTCGGCCGCGCGGTGGAGGAGGCGATCCGGGCGGCGGCGCGGGAGTGCGGCAGGCGGGCGGTGGCGCTCGTCGAGCGGAGCGCGGCCGGGGGACCCGCGATGGCCGAGGCGATGCGTGCGGACCACGACCGGCGCTGGGCGTGACCGACCACCCGGGGGCCCGACCGACCAGCCGGGGGCCCGACGGACCAGCGCGGGCCGGACGTGCGGGGACCTCATCCCCTCCTGACCCCCTCATGCGGTGGCGGGGACGGGCGCCCGTGCGGCGGCCTTCGGCCGCGGCGCCTGTGCGGCGGCCTTCGGTCGTCTTGCCCCGTGATCGCGCGCAGGAGCCCGTCCGGGCGGCGCACTAGGCTGAGCCGGGCACCCAACCCCGGCCGGACCGCCTGCGCGTCATGCCCGCGCGTCGCCGAGCCGACGACCCGAAGGAGCACCTCGCAGCATGGTCGACAACGCACCTGGCACGCAGACCGGGACCGCGCAGATCGGTGTCACGGGGCTGGCGGTCATGGGCCGCAACCTGGCACGCAACTTCGCCCGCAACGGCTACACGGTGGCGGTGCACAACCGGTCCTGGGCCAAGACGGCCTCGCTCGTCGAGGACCACGGTGACGAGGGCACGTTCGTCCCGTCGGAGTCGGTCGAGGACTTCGTGGCCTCGCTCGAGCGGCCGCGCAAGATCGTCGTCATGGTCAAGGCGGGCGCGGCCACGGACGCCGTGATCGACGAGCTGGTGCCGCTGCTGGAGGAGGGCGACATCGTCGTCGACGCCGGCAACGCGCACTTCCCGGACACCGTGCGCCGCGAGAACGCGCTGCGGGCCCAGGGCCTGCACTTCGTCGGCTCGGGGGTCTCGGGCGGCGAGGAGGGCGCGCTGCTCGGACCCTCGATCATGCCCGGCGGCACGCGCGAGTCCTACGAGTCGCTCGGCCCGATCCTCGAGAAGATCTCCGCCAAGGTCGACGGCGTCCCGTGCTGCACGTACGTGGGCCCCGACGGCGCCGGGCACTTCGTCAAGATGGTGCACAACGGCATCGAGTACGCGGACATGCAGCTCATCGCCGAGGCGTACGACCTGCTCAAGCAGGGGCTGGGCGCGTCCGCGGCCGAGATCGGGCAGATCTTCGCCGACTGGAACACGGGCGACCTGGAGTCGTTCCTCATCGAGATCACGGCCGACGTGCTGCAGCACGTCGACGCCGAGACCGGCAGCGCCTTCGTCGACATCGTGCTCGACCAGGCGGAGCAGAAGGGCACCGGTCGCTGGACCGTGCAGAACGGGCTCGACCTCGGCGTGCCGATCACCGGCATCGCGGAGGCCACGTTCGCCCGCGCCCTGTCCGGCGGGGTGCCGCAGCGCGAGGCGGCGGTCGGCACGCTCCCGGCGGCGACCACGCCGTGGGAGATCACCGACCGCGACGCCTTCGTCGAGGACGTGCGGCTCGCCCTGTACGCGTCGAAGGTGGTCGCGTACTCGCAGGGCTTCGACCAGATCGCCGCGGCGTCCGCGCAGTTCGGCTGGGACATCGACCGTGGCGCGATGGCGCGGATCTGGCGCGGCGGCTGCATCATCCGGGCCCGGTTCCTCAACCGGATCACGGAGGCGTACGAGCGCGACGCGAACCTGCCCCTCCTGCTCGCGGACCCGTACTTCACGGGCGCCGTCGGCAACGGGGTCGAGGCCTGGCGGCGGATCGTGTCCGGCGCCGCGCTGCACGGCGTGCCGACGCCCGCGTTCTCGTCGTCGCTGGCGTACTACGACGGCGTGCGCGCGGAGCGCCTGCCCGCGGCGCTGATCCAGGCGCAGCGTGACTTCTTCGGCGCGCACACCTACCGCCGGACGGACCGCGAGGGCACGTTCCACACGCTGTGGTCGGGCGACCGCACCGAGCAGCCCGCGTGAGTCGTCGGCAGCGCGCCGCCGTCGCCCAGGACGACCTCCAGCCGGTCGTCCTGGGCGGCGACATCGGTGCGTACAGCATCGCCCGCACGTTCCACGAGGCCTACGGCGTGCGCGCCGTCGTCGTGTCGACCGTCTCCACGGGGCTCGTGCGGCACTCGCGGATCCTGCACAACGTCGTCGAGCCCGGGCTGGAGGACCCCGCGACGCTCGTCGCGACCCTGCGCCGGATCGCCGCCGAGCACGCCGGGCGGCGTCTGGTGCTGCTCGGCAGCGCCGACTGGCTGGTGCGTCTCGTCGTCGAGAGCCGCGAGCAGCTCGAGGACCTGTACACGATCCCGTACGTGCCCCGCGCGACCCTCGACAAGGTGACCGACAAGGAGCTGTTCGGCGAGCTGTGCCGCGAGCACGGCCTCGGGCACCCGACGACCGTGGTCCACGACGTGCAGGGCGGCGGCACGCCCGACGTGTCCGGCCTGCGCTTCCCGGTGATCGCGAAGGCCGCGGACACCGCCGCGTACCACGCGATCGAGTTCGCCGGGAAGAAGAAGGTGCACACCGTCGGCTCCCCGCAGGAGCTGGCGGACCTGCTGGGCCGCGTCCGCGCCTCCGGGTACCAGGGCGGGTTCGTGATCCAGGACTACATCCCGGGCGACGACTCCGGCATGCGGATCCTCACCTGCTACAGCGACCGCAGCGGGACCGTGCGGTTCGCGGCGTTCGGTCACGTGCTGCTCGAGGAGCACACGCCCGGCGCCCTCGGCAACCCCGCGGGCATCGTGACCCGCGAGGAGCACGCGCTCGTGGCCCAGGCGACCCGCCTGCTCGAGGCGCTCGGCTGGACGGGCTACGCCAACTTCGACCTCAAGCACGACCCGCGCGACGGCAGCACGGTCTTCTTCGAGCTCAACCCGCGTCTCGGCCGGTCGAACTTCTACATCACGGCCGGCGGGCGCAACACGGCCGAGCTCTACGTGCGCGAGCACGTGCAGGGGCTCGACCCGCTCCCGCCCGGAGCGGCGACGCAGCTCGTCGAGCCGCACCTGTACACGGTCCTGCCCCGGTGGCTGCTGCGTCGGTACGTCGCGGACCCGACCATGCGCGCGCGCGTGCGCTCGCTGGGCCGGTCGCGTCGTGCGACCAACCCCCTGTGGTACCGCGCCGAGACCGATCCGCGGCGCATCGCGTACCTGTGCCTCGCGCAGCTCAACCAGGTGCGCAAGTACGCGCGGCACTACCCGGTCGGGGAGGCGCGCCTGGCGGCGTACCGGCCCGAGGGGGCGGCGTGAGCGACCTCGTCGGCGTGATCGGGGGAGTCGGGCCGCAGGCCACCGTCTGCTTCCTCGACAAGGTCGTGCGGCTCACCAGCGCCGGTCGGGACCAGGAGCACGTCGACCTCGTCGTGCTGCAGCACTCCTCCATCCCCGACCGGACGGCGTTCATCCTGGGCGAGTCCGACGAGGACCCGGGGCCGGTCATGGCCGCCGACGCGCGCCGTCTGAGCGCGCTCGGGGTCGCGTTCGTCGTCGTGCCGTGCAACACCGCGCACCACTTCACGCAGCAGGTCGTCGAGGCCGCGGGCGTGCCCGTGCTCTCGATCGTCGAGGAGGCCGTCGCGGAGATCGACCGGCGCGGGACCGCGCGCAAGGTCGGCGTGCTCGCGACGTCGGGCACGCTCGCGGCCGGCGTCTACCAGCACGCGGTCGAGGCCGCGGGCCTCGAGTACCTGGTGCCCGACGAGGCCGACCAGGCGACCGTCATGGCGATCATCTACGACCAGGTGAAGGCCGGTCGGCCCGCCGACGTGGCCGCGCTGCAGGGGGTCGTCGACCGGCTCGTCGCGCGCGGGGCGGACGTCGCGCTGCTCGGGTGCACCGAGCTGTCGGTGGTCGCCGACGAGGCCGGCCTCCTGGCGGACCCGCGCTACGTCGACTCGCTCGACGTCCTGGCCCGGCGCACGGTGGTGCGCGCGGGCCACACGCTCCGGGACTGACTGGCGGCGCCGACGGGGCGCGCCGGGAGGTCCCGTGCCCGCCCCGCCGGTCCCTGCGCCGTGCGGGTGAGGTGCGCTCAGCCGAGCTCGGACGTGCCCGAGTACAGGTGCAGGACCGGGACCTGCAGCACGTCGCGCGCCCGCGAGGCCCAGTCCTGGTGGAACGTGTCGAGCCACGCGTGCGGGTAGGTCACGACGGCGAGCTCACGGACCTCGCCCGACGCGACGGTCTCGCGGACCGCGGGGAGCGGGTCGTCGGAGACCACGGCGCCGGTGGCCCGGCGGCCGGCGGCGGCGAACTCGGCGAGCGTGGCGCCCAGGCGCTCCTCGGCGGTCGCCGTGGCCTCGCGGACCGTCGGCTCCTTGCCGCGCAGGCGCGCGAGCGCGTCCTTGATCTCGCCGAGGCCCAGGTCGTCGACGATGGTCGGCAGCAGCGGGCGCTCGGAGTCCGCGGGGACCAGCACCCGGTACTCGAGCTCCTCGCCCGCGTGCAGCGCGAGCAGGTGCTGGATGTCGACGGGCGCGAGGGTGTCCTCGATGAGGACCAGGATCGTGTCGGTCACGGGCAGAGCCTAGTCGTCGCGACGGGCGCCGCGGGGCGCCCCACCACGCCCGGCCGGGTCACGCCGTGGCGTGCAGCCGCCACCGCCCGAGCAGCACCCCGTCGGCGTGCAGCAGGTGGACCAGCGTGGCGTCGACCGGCGGCGCGAGCCACGGTGCCCCCGCGAGGACGCGGGGGGCCGGGCCCCCGACGATCGTGGGGCTCCAGGTGAGGAACAGCTCGTCGACGAGACCACGCTGCAGCAGGCCGGCCAGCAGCGCGGGACCGCCCTCCGTCAGGACGTCGGTCAGCCCGAGGTCGCCGAGCAGCCCGAGCGCCAGCCCGAGGTCGACCGGCCCGTCCCCGTCGCCGTCGCCTGCCACGAGGACGCTCTCGGCGCCGATGCGGTCACGCAGCTCCCCGAGCCGGGGGCTCGACGCCACGGTCACGACGAGCGGCGGCAGGTCGGTGCCGAGCAGCTCGTCGGGCACGTCACCGCGTCGCGTCACCACGGCCAGCCGCGGCGGTTCCGCGCGCCCGTGCGCGCGACGCGTCTCCTCGAGCGCGGCCGGCAGGTCGATCCCGCGGTACCGCTCCTGGCGGACGGTCCCGGCGCCGACGAGCACGACGTCGGCCACCGTGCGCAGCGCGCGGAAGACCCGCAGGTCCGCCGGACCGTTGATGGAGCCGGTGACGTCGTCCGGGCCGGTGGCCGCACCGTCGAGCGTCGCGATCATGTTCGCGCGCACCATGACGTCGCCCCGGCCTTCCGGGCGTGCGCGCGCGAGCAGGTCGACGAGCTCTGCCTCGTCGTCCCGCGGCTCGAGCCGGACCGGGGTGAGCGGTGCGCGGGGGAGCAGGACGTCGAGCGCGGGCACGTCGGTCATGCACGCAACCTAGACGGCTCCGGCGCCGGGTGCGCGGGACGTGACGGGAGGGCCGTTCGTCCGGGCCGACCGGGCCGACCGTGCCGCCCGGGCCGACCGGGCCGACCGGGCGGGCCGCCCGGGTCAGTGGACGTCGGCGAGGGAGGCGACGTCGCCGACGACGACCACGGCGGGGTTGCCGATGCCGCGCTCGCGCGCCAGGTCCGCGATGGTGCCGAGCGTCCCGACGGTCGTGCGCTGGGAGGCGAGCGTCCCGTTCTCGACCACGGCGACGGGGGTCCCGCGGTCGCGGCCGTGCGCGACGAGCGCGTCGGCGTAGGCGGCGATCCGGGCGACGCCCATGAGCAGGACGAGCGTGCCCTCGAGCCGGGCCAGCGTGGCCCAGTCGGGCGTCGTGTCGTGCGCCGAGAGGATCGTCACCTGGCGGGCCAGGCCGCGGTGGGTGACCGGGATCCCGGCCGCGCCGGGGACGGCGATCGCGCTGGTCACGCCGGGCACCACGGTGACGGGGACGCCGGCCTGGGTGCACGCGAGGACCTCCTCGCCGCCGCGGCCCAGCACGTACGGGTCGCCGCCCTTGAGCCGGACCACGCGCTTGCCGGCGCGGGCGCGCTCGACCAGCACGGCGTTGATCTCGGTCTGCGTGAGCGTGTGCGCGTGCGGCGCCTTGCCCGCCTCGACGACCTCCACGTCGTCCGCGAGCTCCGCGAGCAGCGCGCGGGGCGCGAGCCGGTCGACGACGACGACGTCGGCCTCGGCGAGCGCGCGCCGCCCTCGCGTCGTGATGAGCCCGGGATCGCCCGGACCGCCGCCGACGAGCGTGACGTGCCCGGCCGCGGGCGCGCGGTGGTGCCGCAGCGGCAGGCCGCCGGTGTCCAGGAGCACGGCGATCGCGGAGCGCAGCGCCGCCGCCCGGCGCGGGTCGCCGCCGGCGCTCACGGCCACCGTGACGTCGCCCGCACGGGCCACGGCGGGCGTCCAGGCCGAGGAGGCCGCGGCGTCGTCCGCGCGGACGCACCAGATCCGTTCCGTCTCCGCGTCGGCCGCGACCCGGTCGTCGATCGAACGCACGCCCGTCGCGGTGTGCGCCAGCCACGCGCCCGCGAGGTCGCCGGGCGCGTAGTCGCGCGCCGTCCACCGCACGGCGTCCGCGGCCGCCAGGGCCGCCAGGTCCTCGCACACGGCGGGGGCGACCACGAGCACGTCCGCCCCGTCCTCGACGAGCCGCGCGGTGCGCCTGGCCGCGACGGGCCCGCCGCCGACGACGACGACGCGCCGGCCGCGCAGGTCGAGGAAGAGCCCGTGCATCAGATGCCCGCTCCCGCGAGCCAGTCGGCGTCCGCGTCCTCGTCGGGCTCCGGCGCGAGCCGGTCCAGCAGCGTCGGCCCGACCATGCCGGCCGCGAGCGTCGTGCCGTCGGCGGGGTCCACGAGCAGGAAGGCCCCGGTCCCGCGGTGCGCCGCGTAGTCGTCCAGCAGGACCGGCTCGGCGAGGCGCACGCGGACGCGCCCGATCGCGTTCAGCCCGAGCCCCGAGGGGGCCGCGTCCGACGAGGTGTCGGTCGCGTCCACCGCGTGCAGCGTGTCGACGCCGCTCAGGAGCTCGACGGTCTGCGTGTCGACGTCGAGGCGCGCGTCGACCTCCCGCAGCAGCGCCCGCACCGTCCGGGTGCCGAGCCGCACCAGCAGGCGGGCGCCCAGCACGGACCGACGCTCGGACAGCCAGCACACGGTGCCGACCAGGTCCTGGCCCACCGTGGTGCCCGCGTCCGCGTCGGTGGTCGGGGTGGGGACCAGGACGTCCCCGCGCGAGACGTCGAGCTCGTCGGCCAGGCGCACGGTGACGGACCGGCCCACCGACGCCTGCTCGAGCGGACCGTCGAAGGTGTCGATCGCCGCGACGACGCTCGTCTTCCCCGACGGCAGGACCGTGAGGGAGTCGCCGACCCGGACCGTGCCGGAGGCGATGCGGCCCGCGTACCCGCGGTAGTCCGGGTACGCCGCGGTGCGCGGACGGATGACGACCTGCACCGGCAGCCGCAGCGGGGCGTCGGCGAGGGCGTCGTCCGTCGGCACCTGCTCGAGGTGCTCGAGCAGCGTCGGGCCGGCGTACCAGGGCGTGCGCGTCGAGCGGTCGACGACGTTGTCGCCGGCCAGCGCCGAGACGGGCACCGCGAGCACGTCGGGCAGGCCGAGCCCGGTCGCGTACGTCGCGAACTCCTGCGCGATCGCGCGGAACGTGGCCTCGTCGAAGTCGACCAGGTCCATCTTGTTGACCGCGAGCAGCACGTGCGGGACGCCCAGGAGCGCGGCCACCGTGGCGTGCCGGCGGGTCTGCTCGAGCACCCCCTTGCGGGCGTCGACGAGCACGATCGCGAGCTGCGCCGTCGACGCGCCCGTGACCATGTTGCGCGTGTACTGCACGTGCCCGGGCGTGTCCGCGAGCACGAACGCCCTCCGGGCGGTCGAGAAGTACCGGTACGCGACGTCGATGGTGATGCCCTGCTCGCGCTCGGCGCGCAGCCCGTCGGTGAGCAGGGCGAGGTCGACCTCGCCCGCCGCCGCGCCGCGTGCGAGCGTCGCGCGCTCCACGGCCGAGAGCTGGTCGGCCAGGACCGACTTCGTGTCGTAGAGCAGGCGGCCGATGAGCGTGCTCTTGCCGTCGTCGACGGAACCGGCCGTCGCCAGGCGCAGCAGCTCGCGCTGCGCGTGCTCGGCCGCCGAGCCCGCGGCGGCCGTCGTCGTGCTCGTGGTCGTCGTCATCAGAAGTAGCCCTCGCGCTTGCGGTCCTCCATGGCGGCCTCGGAGGCCCGGTCGTCGGCGCGCGTCGCCCCGCGCTCGGTC
Organism: Cellulomonas fulva; assembly: GCF_018531375.1. Lineage (NCBI taxonomy): Bacteria > Bacillati > Actinomycetota > Actinomycetes > Micrococcales > Cellulomonadaceae > Cellulomonas > Cellulomonas fulva. The sequence goes on from NZ_JAHBOH010000001.1 coordinate 2,625,013, forward strand.
AGCCGGCTGGCGGCGACCTCCGCGATGACGTCGGCGACCGTGGCGGCGGTCGACTCGACCGCGCCCGTGCAGCTCATGTCCCCGACCGTGCGGTAGCGCACGGTCCGGGTCTCGAGCACCTCGTCGGACCGTGGCCCGCCCCACCCGCCCGGCGCGAGCCACATGCCGTCGCGCAGGAAGACCTCGCGCTCGTGCGTGTAGTAGATCGCCGGGAGCTCGATGCCCTCCCGCTCGATGTAGCGCCACACGTCCAGCTCGGTCCAGTTGGACAGCGGGAAGACGCGGACGTGCTCGCCCGGCTTGTGGCGGCCGTTGTAGAGGTCCCACAGCTCGGGTCGCTGCCGGCGCGGGTCCCACTGGCCGAACTCGTCGCGCAGGGAGAACACGCGCTCCTTGGCACGCGCCTTCTCCTCGTCGCGCCGCCCGCCGCCGAACACGGCGTCGAACCTGTTCGCGGTGATCGCGTCGAGCAGCGGGACGGTCTGCAGGGCGTTGCGCGAGCCGTCCGGGCGCTCGGCCACGCGGCCGTCGTCGATCGCGTCCTGCACGTGCGCGACGACGAGCCGCAGGTGGTGCTCGGCGACGGTGGCGTCGCGGTACGCGAGGACCTCCGGGAAGTTGTGCCCGGTGTCCACGTGCAGCAGCGCGAAGGGCACCGACGCGGGCCAGAAGGCCTTGCGGGCGAGGTGCAGCATGACGATCGAGTCCTTGCCGCCGCTGAACAGCAGCACGGGCCGCTCGAACTCGCCCGCGACCTCGCGCATCACGTGGATCGCCTCGGACTCGAGCGCGTCGAGCTGGGTGAGCCGCGAGCCGGCGGCGGGTGCCTCGACGGGGTCGAGGGTGGGCGTGGGCGTCATGTGTGCAGACCGCATTCCGTCTTGGAGGTACCGGACCAGCGCCCGGCCCGCGGGTCCTCGCCCGGGGCCACGGCGCGCGTGCAGGGGCCGCAGCCGATGGACGCGTAGCCCGACTGCCGCAGGGGGTTGAGCACGACGCCGTTCGTCTCGACGTACTCGTCGACCTGCGCCTGGGTCCACGCGGCGAGCGGGTTGAGCTTGACCTTGCCGCGCTTGGCGTCCCAGCCGACGACGGGGATGTCCGTCCGCGTGGGGGCGTCCTCGCGCCGCATGCCGGTGACCCACGCGCCGTAGGGCGCGAGCCCGCGCTCGAGCGGCTCGACCTTGCGCAGGGCGCAGCACAGGTTCGGGTCGCGGTCGTGCAGCCGCGGGCCGTGCTCGGCGTCCTGCTCCGCGACGGTGCGCAGCGGCAGGATCGTGCGCAGGTTGATCGGCGTGAAGTCGGCGTAGTAGTCCCGCGTGCCGATGGTCTCCGCGAAGTGGTACCCGGTGTCCAGGAAGATGACGTCGATGCCGGGCACGGCCCGGGCCGCCATGTGCACCAGGATCTCGTCGCCCATCGAGGACGCGACGACGAGGTCGCTGCCGAAGGTGGCCCCGGCCCAGGCCAGGATCTCCTCCGGGTGGGCGTCCTCGAGCTCGGCGCCGGCGCGCTCGACGTAGGCGCGCAGCTCGTCGGGCGACAGGTCGGCCACCGCCGGTGTCGTGGTGCTCATCGCGTCTCCTCCCGTGCTCGGTCCGGCAGGACCGGGTCGGTCGCGTGCGTGGGTGTCGCTGTGGTGGATGTCGCTGTGGTGGGTGCTGCTGCCGTGGCCGCTGCGAGCCCGACGAAGCGCAGCGCGAACGCGCGGGTGCACGCCCGGCACTGCCACTGGCCGTGGGTCTCGCCCGCGGGCCACAGGTCCTCGCTCGCGCAGAACGGGCAGTAGTACGGCACCGCCCGCTGGCCCTCGGAGCCGCTGCTCATCGCAGGTCGTCCTCGGCGGCGCGCTGGACCCACTCGGCGAAGAGCTCGCCCTCGACCCGCTGCTCGTCGAACCGCCGCGCGACCCGCTCGACGTAGTCCTCGAGCTCCGACGCCGGCACGCGCAGCCCGCGCAGGGTCTTGCCGAGCCCGCTGGTCATGCCCAGGCCGCCGCCGAGGTGCACCTGGTAGCCCTCCTCGCCCTGCGCGAGGGCACCCTTGAGGCCGATGTCGGCCGTCTGGATGCGCGCGCACGAGTTGGGGCAGCCGTTGACGTTGATGGTGATCGGCTGGTCGAAGGTGGGCAGGCGCTTCTCGAGCTCGCCCACCAGCGCCGTCGCGCGGCCCTTGGTCTCGACGATCGCGAGCTTGCAGAACTCGATGCCCGTGCACGCGATGGTGCCGCGGCGGAACTGCGACGCCGTCCGCACGCGCAGGCCCAGCTCCTCGAGACCGGCGACGAGCGCGTCGACCCGGTCGGCCGCCACGTCGAGCACCACGAGCTTCTGCTCGGTGGTCAGCTGGACCCGGTCCGAGCCGGCGGCGTCCACCACGTCCCCGATCGCCTCGAGCACCGGGCCGGAGAGCCGACCCACGGTCGGCGCGGCGCCGACGTAGAAGCGACCGTCCTTCTGCGGGTGGACGCCCACGTGGTCACGGTTGCCGGTGGGCGGCGGGGGCGGCGCCGGACCGTCGGACAGGTGGTACCCGAGGTACTCCTCCTCGAGGACCTGACGGAACAGCTCCGGCCCCCAGTCGGCGAGCAGGAACTTCAGCCGCGCACGCGTCCGCAGCCGGCGGTAGCCGTAGTCGCGGAAGATCGACACGACGCCCACCCAGACGTCCGGGATCTGCTCGAGGGTCACGAAGGCACCGAGGCGCTTGCCGAGCATGGGGTTGGTCGACAGCGCGCCGCCGACCCACAGGTCGAAGCCGGGGCCGAGCTCGGGGTGCACCACGCCGACGAACGCGACGTCGTTGATCTCGTGCGCGACGTCCTGGTGCGGGGAGCCGCTGATCGCCGTCTTGAACTTGCGCGGCAGGTTCGAGAACGACGGGTCCCCGATGTAGCGCTCCTGGATCGCCTTGATCGCGGGCGTGCCGTCGATGATCTCGTCGGCGGCGACGCCGGCGACGGGCGAGCCCAGGATCACGCGCGGCACGTCGCCGCACGCCTCCTGGGTCGAGAGCCCGACCGCCTCGAGCCGGCGCCAGATCTCGGGCACGTCCTCGATCCGGATCCAGTGCAGCTGGATGTTCTGACGGTCGGTGATGTCGGCGGTGTCGCGGCCGAACTCGCGCGAGATGCCGGCGACGGTCCGCAGCTGGGCGAGCGTGAGCGTCCCGCCGTCGCACCGCACGCGGAGCATGAAGTAGGAGTCGTCGAGCTCGTGCGGCTCGAGCGTGGCGGTCTTGCCGCCGTCGATGCCGGGCTTGCGCTGCGTGTACAGCCCCCACCAGCGCATGCGGCCGCGCAGGTCGTCGCCGGGGATCGAGTCGAAGCCCTGCTGGGCGTAGACCGTCTCGATGCGGTGGCGCACGTTGAGGCCGTCGTCCGCCTGCTTGAGCGCTTCGTTGCCGTTGAGCGGCTCACGCTGGTCGAAGGCCCACTGGCCCTCGAGCTTGGCGGCGGGTGGGGCGATCCGGGTCTGCGCCATGTGGCGCTACCTCCAGGACGTTCATGGCCGAACGGCTGCACCTGGGGCAGGGACGCGGGTCAGCACGTGGCTGGGTCCATCCCTCCGGGCACAGACCGCGCGCCCGGGGTGTCGGGGGACGGGGCGGGTCAGTTGCTCCGCAGACAGCAGCACATGCACATGGACGTCCGAGCGCACGCTGCCGAGCCGGCACAGGGCCGACACGCGCGCACGAAGGACGAGGTCATGGAGCGAGGGTCACACGCGCACGGGCGGCACGGGAGTCCCAGACCGGATGGTGAGATGGGTGTGACGACATGTGGACGCGGCTCCGACCGACGCGTGGACGTATCCTCGACCCTCGTGACCGCCACCCCCAGCGCCCGCTCCCTGGCCGGGGTCGTGCCCGTCGTCCCGCCGCAGCGCCTGGTCGCCGAGCTCGTCCCGCCGGCCCACTTCGCGCAGGCGTCGTTCGCGAGCTACGTGCCGGACCCGGCCCACCCCAGCCAGGGCGCGGCCGTCGAGCGGCTCCGTGCCGCCGCCGCCCGGATCGCCGCCGCCGGCTCGTCGTCCACGTCGTGGTTCCGCCGCCGGCGCAGCGAGCCGGAGGCGCTCTACCTCGACGGCGGGTTCGGCGTGGGCAAGACGCACCTGCTGGCGGCGCTCGCGCACGCGGTCGTCGCCGACGGGGGGACGGCGGCCTTCGGCACGTTCGTCGAGTACACCAACCTCGTCGGCGCGCTCGGCTTCCGGCAGACCGTCGACGCGCTGGCCGAGTTCCGTCTGGTCGGCATCGACGAGTTCGAGCTCGACGACCCCGGGGACACGGTCCTGATGTCCCGGCTGCTCCGCGAGCTCGCGGACCGCGGGGTCGCGCTCGCCGCGACGTCGAACACCCTGCCGGAGTCGCTCGGGGAGGGCCGGTTCGCCGCCGAGGACTTCCTCCGGGAGATCCAGGCGCTCGCCGCGCGGTTCGAGGTGCTGCGGATCGACGGGGAGGACTACCGGCACCGCTCGGTGGAGCACGGCGCGCCCCTGCCCGACGACGCGGTCCGCGGCGCGGTCAGCGGCCGGCCCGGCGCGACGCTCGACCCGTTCGGCGCGCTGCTCGACCACCTCGCCCAGGTCCACCCGAGCCGCTACGGCGCGCTGCTCGACGGCACCACCCTCGTCGGCCTCACGGGGGTGCACCCCGTCACGCGGCAGGACGTCGCGCTGCGGCTCGTCGTCCTGGTGGACCGGCTGTACGACCGCGACGTGCCGGTGCTGCTGGGCGGCGGCGGCACCGACGAGCTGTTCTCGGCGGAGATGCTCGCGGGCGGCTACCGCAAGAAGTACTACCGCGCGCTGTCCCGCCTGGGCTCGCTCGCGGCGGACGGCGCCGCGCTCGTCGGCTGACCGACGGCGGTCTCCGCGCGCAGCACGTCGTCCGTCAGGTGGTGCGGCGTGCCGAAGCGGTGCGCCGTGATGCTGACCGCCTGCTCGTGCAGGAACGGCACGAGCTCGACGCGTCCGGACTCGGTGACCTCGTGGTCCCAGACGGCCACGTCCGGGCGGCCCCCGGTGGCCGGGACGGTCGTCGACGCGGTGCCCCCGACGAGGCGCACGCGTCCGCCGTCGAGCCGCGCCAGGCGGGCGAGCCAGGCCTCGTCGTCCTCGACCACGAAGTCGGCGACGGCGCCGACCGCGGTGGCGAGCGCCGGCGGGAGGTCGTCGGCGACCGAGACCACGACCCGCGCGCCGGCCGCCGTCGCAGCCGCGACCACGCGGACGAGCGGTCCCGCCGCTGCTCCGGCGGCGCCGCGGACCAGCGCGGGCTCGTCGTAGGGGAGGTGGCGCAGCACGTCCCGCTCCGCGGTCAGGCCGCTGACGTCCCTCGCCGCGAACCGGGTGGCCAGGGCCAGCGCGTCGCTGCGCGCACCGCGCTCGACCGCGGCCGCCTCGTCGTGCGGCAGGGTGGCGCGGGCGGCGGCGAGGAGGGCGAGCACGCCCCCGTCGGTGACGTCCGCGCCCTGCGTCGCGCGCGCCGGCGACCACGTGCCCAGCGCGTCGAGGTAGCCCGGGCCGCCGGCCTTGGCGCCCGGTCCGACGGCCGAGCGCTTCCAGCCGCCGAACGGCTGCCGCCGGACGATCGCGCCGGTGGTGCCACGGTTCACGTAGAGGTTGCCGGCACGCACGCCCGCCAGCCAGGCGGCGATCTCGTCCGGGTCGAGGGAGTGCAGACCGGAGGTGAGGCCGTACTCGACGTCGTCGACGAGCTCGAGCGCCTCGTCGAGGTCCGCGGCCGTCATCACGGACAGCACGGGGCCGAAGTACTCCACGAGGTGCGAGGGCGCCCCGCGCCGGACCCCCGTGCGCACGCCGGGTGTCCACAGGCGTCCGGACGCGTCGAGCGGACGTGGCCGCAGCGCCCAGGTCTCCCCGGGCGCGAGCTCGGTCAGCCCCGCCAGCAGCTTGCCGGCGGCAGGTTCGATCACGGGTCCCAGCTGCGTGCGGGGGTCGTCGGGGTAGCCCACGACGAGCGACGACACGGCGTCGAGCAGCTGGTCGCGGAACCGCCGCGAGGTCGCCACGGAGCCGACCAGCACGACGAGCGACGCCGCCGAGCACTTCTGGCCCGCGTGGCCGAAGGCGGACGCGACGACGTCCCGCACGGCGAGGTCCAGGTCCGCGCTGGGCGTCACCACGATCGCGTTCTTGCCGCTCGTCTCCGCCAGCAGCGGCAGGTCGGGCCGGAAGGACCGGAACAGCGCCGCGGTCTCGTACGCGCCGGTCAGCACCACCCGGTCGACGTCGGGGTGCGCGACCAGCTCGCGGCCGAGCTCGTGCTCGTCGACCTGCACCAGGCGCAGCACGTCACGGGGCACCCCCGCTCGCCAGAGGACCTCCGCGAGCACGGCGCCGCAGCGCTGGGCGGGGCCCGCGGGCTTCAGGAGCACGGCCGATCCGGTCGCGAGCGCGGCGAGCGTGGACCCGGCCGGGATCGCGACCGGGAAGTTCCAGGGCGGGGTGACCAGCGTGACCCGCGCGGGGGAGAACCGGGCACCGTCGACGCCGACGAGGTCCCGGGCGAGCTCCGCGTAGTAGTGCGCGAAGTCCGCCGCCTCGGACACCTCGGGGTCGCCCTGGTCGAGCGTCTTGCCCGCCTCGGCCGCCATCACCTCGAGCAGCTCCGCGCGGTGCGCGTCGAGCTCGTCGCCCGCGCGGTGCAGCACCGCCGCACGCTCGTCGGGCGTCAGCGCCGCCCACGGAGCCGCGGCGCGCCGCGCGCCCTCGACCGCCTCGTCGACCTGGGCCGGCGTGCGCAACCACGCCGCGGCGATCGTGTCCTCGCCCAGCCGGGAGGTCGGGACGCGGGTGAGCACGGCCCGGGCCCACGCGCGGTTCTCGGGGACGGCAGGGTCGGTGTCCGGGGTCCCGACGAAGTGCCCCGGCCCCGGACGCCGCTCGACGGCGGCGAACCGGTCCGGGGTCCGGTGCCGCGCCGGCACCGGGTCGTCGAGGGCGGCGACCGACGCGAGGAAGCGGTCCCGCTCGCGGGCGAGCAGCGCCGGGTCGCTCGCGAGGTCGTACACCGCCGACATGAAGTTGTCGGTCGAGGCGCCCTCCTCGAGCCGCCGGATCAGGTACGCGATCGCGACGTCGAACTCCCGCGGCGCCACGACGGGCGTGTACAGCACGAGCCCGCCGACCTCGCGCCGCACCACCTCCGCCTGGCCGGACGCCATGCCGAGCAGCATCTCGAAGTCCACCGCGTCGCGGACGCCGCGGCGCCCCGCCAGCAGCCACGCGTACGCGACGTCGAACAGGTTGTGCCCCGCGACCCCGACGTGGACGTTCGTGACCCGGTCCGGCTGCAGCGCCCAGTCGAGGACGCGCTTGTAGTGGGTGTCCGACTCGCGCTTGGTGTGCCACGTCGCGAGCGGCCAGCCGTGGAGCTCCGCCTCGACGCGCTCCATCGGCAGGTTCGCGCCCTTGACCAGCCGGACCTTGACCGGCGCACCGCCGCGCGCCCGCCGGGCGGCCGCCCACCCCTGCAGCCGTTGCATCGCGGGCAGCGCGTCCGGCAGGTACGCCTGCAGCACGACGCCGGCCCGGAGGTGCAGCAGCTCGGGCTCGTCGAGCAGCGTGGTGAACACCTCGAGCGTCGCGTCGAGGTCCTTGTACTCCTCCATGTCGAGGTTGACGAACTTCGTCGGCGTGCTCGAGGCAGCCAGGCGGAACAGCGGACGGAGGCGCTCGACGGTGTCGGCCACGGCCTCCTCGTGCGCCCACGGGCTGTGCGGCGCGACGGTCGAGGAGACCTTGACGGAGACGTAGTCGACGTCGTCGCGCTCGAGCAGCCGCTGCGTCCCCGCGAGCCGACGCGCGGCCTCGCGGCGGCCGAGGATCGCCTCGCCGAGGAGGTTGACGTTGAGGCGCACCCCGTCTCGACGCAGCCGGGCCACCGCCACGCCCAGGCGCCGGTCGGTCGCGTCCACCACCAGGTGCCCGACGAGGTGCCGCAGCACGCGGCGCGCGGCCGGGACCACCACGTGGGGCAGCACGGGCGCGAGGGCCCCGCCGACGCGCAGGAGCACCCGCAGGCCGGCGGGCAGGAAGCGGGGCGGCCGCCGCGACAGCGTGCGCAGCGTGCGGGCGGCGACGTGCACGTCCTGCGGCCGGACCACGCCGTCCACGAACCCCACGACGAACGGGAGCCCCGCCGGGTCCTGCAGCGCCGCCGCGAGCTGCGCGGCGGAGGCGTCGACCGGCAGCTCGGCGGACTCGGCGAGCCACCGCTCGACCAGGGCGACGGCCTCCTCCGCGAGCGACGGGGCGACGGACGGCGTCATGCCGCGCCCCGGTCGTCCGTCCCGTCGAGCGCCGGGACCAGGACGGCGGTGGACCGGCCGGGGACGACGAGCGCGCCGGGCCGGGGCCGCACGGGGGACCACGCCGCGGCGACCTCGTACGGCCCGGGCGGCAGCTCCACCTCGCGCTCGCTCTCGTCGAGGTTCAGCACGACGAGCGCCGCGCCCCGCCGCAGCACGAGCACGCCCTGCCAGGGCCCGTCGGCGTCGTCGGGACCGTCCCAGCGCAGGTCGGTGGCCGCCAGGTCACCGGACCCCAGGTCGGGCACGGACCGGCGGAGGACCACGAGCTGGCGGTACCAGTCGAGCAGCCGGCCGTGCTCCGCGGCCCCGGGGCCGGAGCGCACCTCGCCGCGGTCCAGGACCGCGGCGTCGCGTGTGGCGGGGTCCTGCGGGTCCGGCACCTCGACCTCGCCGCCGTAGATGCCCTCCCACCCGTGGCCGGCGAACTCGGCGCGGCGGCCCTCGCGCACCGCCTGGGCGAGCTCCGGGTCGGTGTAGGACGTGAAGAACGGGAACCGGCGGCGCGTGCCCCACTCCTCGCCCATGAACAGCATCGGGGTGAAGGGCGAGAGCAGCAGGAGCGCGGCCTCGGCGGCGAGCACACCGGCCGCGAGCCGCTCGGACGGACGGTCGCCGAGCGCCCGGTTGCCGACCTGGTCGTGGTTCTGCACGCAGACGACGAAGGCGTGGCCGTCGGTACCGGCCGGCACCGGACGCCCCCAGTCGCGGCCGCGGAAGGTCGACCAGCCGCCCTCGTGGACGAACACCCTCGTGAGCGCGTGCCGCAACGTCGCGGGGGTGCCGAAGTCGACGTAGTAGCCGTGCCGCTCTCCCGTCACCAGCGCGTGGATCGCGTGGTGCACGTCGTCCGCCCACTGCGCGGTCATGCCCCAGCCGCCCGCGGCCGTCGGCGTCACGGACACGGGGTCGTTGAGGTCCGTCTCCGCGACGAGGGACAACGGCCGGCCGAGCTCGTCGGACAGCGTCGCCACCGCGTCGGACAGCTCGGCCAGCAGGTGCGGCTCGGAGTCGTCCGCCAGCTCGTGGACGGCGTCGAGGCGCAGCGCGTCGACGTGGAAGTCGCGCAGCCAGCGCAGCGCGGAGCCGATGATCCAGTCCCGCACGCCGCGCGAGCCCGGCTGGTCCAGGTTGATCGCCGCGCCCCACGGCGTCGCGTGCGCGTCGGTCCAGTACGGGCCCAGGTCGCCGACGTAGGCCCCGGCCGGTCCGAGGTGGTTGTGCACCACGTCGAGGCACACGCCGAGCCCGTGCGCGTGGGCGGCGTCCACGAAGCGCTGCAGCGCGGCCGGGCCGCCGTACGCGTCGTGCACCGCCCAGAGCCCCACGCCGTCGTAGCCCCAGCCGCGGTCGCCGTCGAAGGGCGCGAGCGGCATGAGCTCCACCACGTCGACGCCGAGCGAGACGAGGTCCTCGAGGTGCTCGACCGCCGCGTCCAGCGTGCCCGCCGCGGTGAACGTCCCGACGTGCAGCTCGTAGAGCACGCGCCCGCGCACGTCGAGGCCCGCCCAGCCCTCGTCGGTCCAGCCGAAGGTCGTGGCGTCGAACGTGCGGCTGGGCCCATGCACGCCGTGCGGCTGCCACGCGCTGCGCGGGTCCGGGCGCGGCGGGCCGCCGTCGACGCGGAACGCGTAGTCCGTCCCGTCCGGCAGCTCCGGACCCGACCACCACCCGTCGTCCTGCCGCACCATCGCGTGCTCGTCGTCGCCGGCGACCAGGCCGACCCGTCCGGCGTCCGGAGCCCACACCCGCACGGTCAGACCACCTTCACCAGGAGCGCGACCGGCAGCCGGTCGAGCAGGGGAGCGACGGGGACCACGCCGCCCGCCACCTCGTGGCCGGTGAGCACGTCCACCCAGTCGCCGTCGGGGACGCCGACCGTGTGGTCCGCCCAGCCGCCGAGGCGGTCCACGGAGGAGGCCAGGCGCGTCGCGACGACGGTCACGCGCGGCTCGTCGTCGACCGTCCGGGCGTACGTGACGGACTGGCCCGACGAGTGCGCGAGCGGCACGTAGCCCGCGTCCGGGCCGACGAACGCCTCCGGCAAGTCCCGGCGCACCCGTAGGGCGCGCGACGTCACCAGCAGCTTCTCGTCGGACAGGTCGCGCGGTCCGGCGCCCTCGTCGAGCCGCTCGAGCCGCGCGACGAGCGGCTCGAGCTCGACGTGGCGGCGGTTGTCCGGGTCCACCAGGGTCGGCTCGGCGACCTCGCTGCCCTGGTAGACGTCCGGCACCCCCGGCAGCGTGAGCTGGACCAGCTTGGTGCCGAGCGTCGCGGCCCGGACGGCGGCACGGGTCAGCTGCTCCCACTCCGTGAACAGGGCGGCCACGACGGGGTCCTGGCGGGCCTGACGGGCCAGGTCGAGCACGGCGCGCTCGTACGCCTCGTCGGGTGCGGTCCAGAACGTGTGCTGCTTGGCCTCGCGCAGCGACTTGGTGAGGTACTCGGTCAGCCGGTCCTCGGCGATGGCGCCGGCCTCCGTCCACGTGCCGGCGAGGGTCTGCCAGAGCCACTGCTCGGCTCGGCCGTCCACGTGCGCGGCCCGGTACGTCGCGGTCGCCGCACGGACCTGCGCCACCAGCGCCGCCCACTCCTGCGGTCGCTCGCTGAGGACGCCGAGGCGGTTGCGCGTGTCCTCGTTGCGCTTGGTGTCGTGCGTGGACAGCGTCGTCATCGCCAGCGGCGCCGCGACCTGCTGCCGCGCGGCCCACGCGGCGAGGTCGGTCGGCGTGAACGCGAACCGCGCGGGCTCGCCGCCCACCTCGCACAGCCCGACGAGCTGCGTCCAGCGGTAGTACGCGGTGTCCTCCACGCCCTTGGCCGTGACGGCGCCGCACGTCTGCTGGAACCGGACCACGAGCTCGTCTCGCCGCTCGCCGCGGGTGCGTCCCGCGCTGCCCACCTCGCGACCGGCGAGCAGGTCGACGACGACGTCCATGGTCGCGCCGCGCTCGGCGGACATGCGGGTGCGGGCGATCGCGGCCGGGTGCTCGAGCGACGCCGCCGAGTCCGGGTGCATGGGCTCCCCGGGCACGACGTACGCGCGGTAGCGGTCGAACGCCACCAGCAGCTCGACCAGGCACTCGTGCAGGGCGCGCCACGTGTGGTCGCGCAGGCGCAGGTCGTCCGAGCAGATGCTCGCGGCGAGCGTGGTGAGCCGGTACACCTCGGCGTACAGCGGGCCGTCGACCACCTCGCGCTTCGCCTGCTCGACGACGTGGGCGTAGTCGTCGGACGCGTCGCCCGTCAGCCGGTGCATGAGCGCGCCGAGCGGTGCGGCGCCGCCGGGGTCGACGAACGTCTGCTGGATCCGCCACAGCGCGTCGTAGCCCGTGGTGCCCGCGGTGTCCCAGTCGGAGGGCAGGTCCTCGTCGCCCTCGAGGATCTTCTCCACCACCACCCACGCGCCGTCGCTGGCCTCGTGCAGCCGGGCCAGGTAGCCCGCCGGGTCCGCGAGCCCGTCCGGGTGGTCGATGCGCAGCCCGTCGAGCGTGCCGTCGGCCAGCAGGTCGAGCACCAGCCGGTGCGTCGCCTCGAAGACCTCGGGGTCCTCGACCCGGACGGCGAGCAGCGTGCCCACGTCGAAGAAGCGGCGGTAGTTGAGCTCCTCGTCCGCCACGCGCCAGTACGCGAGGCGGTAGTGCTGGCGCTCGAGCAGCTCGACGAGCGGCAGCTGCTCGGTGCCCTCCCGCACCGGGAACACGTGGTCGTAGTAGCGCAGCACGGTCCGCACGCCGTGTCCGGGGACGTCCTGCTCGGTGAGCTCGATCTCCCCGCGGGCGACGACGGTCCCGATGCGGTCGCCGAGCACGGGCATGAGCACCGCGCCCTCGCCGGCGGACCAGTCCACGTCGAACCACGCGGCGTACGGCGAGTCCGGACCGTGCGCGAGCACCGACCACAGCGCGGCGTTGTGCCAGACGGGCGTGGGCACGGCCATGTGGTTGGGCACGATGTCGAGGACCAGACCGAGCCCCGCGTCGTGCGCGGTGGCGGCCAGCCGGCGCAGGGCCGGCAGCCCGCCCAGGACGGGGGAGACCTCGTCGTGCGCCACCACGTCGTAGCCGTGCGTCGAGCCCGGCGCGGCGCGCAGGATCGGCGAGAGGTAGACGTGGGTGACGCCGAGCGACGCGAGGTACGGCACGCGCGCCGCGACGTCGTCCAGCGTCAGGTCGGCGCCGAGCTGCACCCGGTACGTCGAGACCGGGACCGCGCGGCCCGGTGCGGGCAGCCGGCGCGCAGGTGTCTGGCGCGCGTCGGTCACTGCGCCCCGTCCGTCGGCGCGCCGTCGCGGACCTTGCGCCGTGCCCGCCTGGGCTTCGCCGGCTCGGCAGCGGCCTCGCGCTGCTCGCGGGTCGGCGGGGGAGTGACCTTCGCGGACTCGCGTGCCGCTGCCGCGACCGCGCCCGAGCCCGACACCGACGGGATCGGCTGGATCGGCGGTCGCGTCAGCACCACCATCGAGTGCCGGGCGAGCGCGAGCTCCTCGCCGGGCCTCGCCGTGTCGCCCGGCTCCACCTGCGAGTCCGTGTCGAGCACGGCCGTCCACAGCTCCCCGTACTCGCCGTCGGGGATGGTGAACGACGTCGGCTCGGGCTGCCCGTTGAACAGGATCAGGAACGAGTCGTCGACGATCTCCTCGCCGCGCATGTCCGGCTCGGCGATCGCGTCGCCGTTGAGGAACACCGAGACGGCGCGCGCCATCGAGTTGTTCCACTCCTCGTCGGCCATGTGCTCTCCGGAGGGCGCGAGCCACGCGATGTCCCGCAGCTCCGACTCCCCGCCGTGCTCGGGCGCGCCCGCGAAGAAGCGGCGGCGCCGGAAGACGGGGTGGTCCTGGCGCAGCTGCACGACCCGCCGGGCGAACGCGAGCAGCTCCGTGCTCGTCTCGTCGAGGTCCCAGTCCACCCACGAGAGCTCGTTGTCCTGGCAGTAGACGTTGTTGTTGCCCTGCTGGCTGCGCCCCAGCTCGTCACCGTGCGCGAGCATCGGGATGCCCTGCGAGAGCATCAGCGTCGCCAGGAAGTTGCGCTGCTGCCGTGCGCGCAGCGCGTTGATCGCCGCGTCGTCCGTCGGCCCCTCGGCACCGCAGTTCCAGGACCGGTTCCAGCCCTCGCCGTCCCGGTTGTCCTCGCCGTTGGCCTCGTTGTGCTTCTCGTTGTAGGAGACCAGGTCCCGCAGCGTGAACCCGTCGTGCGCCGTGATGAAGTTGACGCTCGCGATCGGACGGCGGCCCGTGTGCTCGTACAGGTCCGACGAGCCGGACAGACGGCTCGCGAACTCCCCGAGGGTCGAGGGCTCGCTGCGCCAGAAGTCGCGGACGGTGTCCCGGTACTGACCGTTCCACTCCGACCACAGGGGCGGGAACCCGCCGACCTGGTAGCCCCCGTCGCCGACGTCCCACGGCTCCGCGATGAGCTTGACCTGCGAGACCACCGGGTCCTGGTGCACCAGGTCGAAGAACGCGGACAGCCGGTCGACCTCGTGGAACTGGCGCGCCAGCGTCGCGGCCAGGTCGAACCGGAAGCCGTCGACGTGCATCTCGGTGACCCAGTAGCGCAGCGAGTCCATGATCAGCTGCAGCACGTGCGGCGAGCGCATGAGCAGCGAGTTGCCGGTGCCGGTGGTGTCGAAGTAGTGCTCCTTCTCCTCGTCCACCAGGCGGTAGTAGTTCGCGTTGTCGATCCCGCGGAAGCTGAGCGTCGGCCCCAGGTGGTTGCCCTCGGCCGTGTGGTTGTAGACGACGTCGAGGATGACCTCGATGCCCGCCGCGTGGAGCTCCTTGACCATCGCCTTGAACTCCTGGACCTGCTGGCCCGGCTGGCTGAAGGCGGCGTACGCGTTGTGCGGCGCGAAGAACCCGATCGTGTTGTAGCCCCAGTAGTTCGACAGCCCCTTCTCCTGCAGCGAGGGGTCGTTGACGAACTGGTGGACCGGCATGAGCTCGATCGCGGTGACGCCCAGCTGCTTGAGGTGCTCGATGACCGCGGGGTGGGCCAGGCCGGCGTACGTGCCGCGCAGCTCCTCGGGCACCGCCGGGTGGAGCTTCGTCAGCCCGCGCACGTGCGCCTCGTAGATCACCGACTCGTGGTACTCGTGCTCCGGCGGCCGGTCGTGGCCCCAGTCGAAGTACGGGTTGATCACCACCGACGTCATGGTGTGCGGCGCCGAGTCCTCCTCGTTGCGCTGCGCCGGGTCGTCGAACCGGTAGGAGTACAGCGACGCGTCCCCGTCGACCTGGCCGTGGATGGCCTTGGCGTACGGGTCGAGCAGCAGCTTGGAGGGGTCGCAGCGGTGGCCGTTCTCGGGGTCGTACGGCCCGTGCACGCGGTAGCCGTACTGCTGCCCGGGCTGCACCGCGGGCACGTAGCCGTGCCACACGAAGGCGTCGGCCTCGACGAGCTCGACGCGCGTCTCCGTCCCGTCGGGGTCGATGAGGCAGAGCTCGACACGTTCGGCGATCTCCGAGAACAGCGCGAAGTTGGTGCCGCTGCCGTCGTAGGTGGCGCCGAGGGGGTAGGGGCGTCCGGGCCAGATGAGCATGCGCTCAGGGTGCCAGTGACCGCCCACATCGGCGCGGGCAGGCCGGGGTGACTTCGTCACACGACGCGCGGTTGCGCGCCGGCGTACCCGGTGTTGCGCCGCCGGCGCCGACCTGGTCGGCTGGTCGTCGTGACGCAGCGCGTGGTGGTCGTGGGTGCGGGGCTCGCCGGAGCCAAGGTGGCGGAGTCGCTGCGCGCGCGGGGGTACGCGGGCTCGCTCGTCGTGCTGGGTGCCGAGCCCGTCCGTCCGTACGAGCGGCCGCCGCTGTCCAAGGGGTACCTGCAGGGGTCCGACGAGCGCGAGTCCGTGTTCGTCCACCCCGAGGCCTGGTACGACGAGCACGACGTCGACCTGCGGCCGGACGCGACCGTCACGTCGCTCGACCTCGCGTCCGGGCACGTGGTGGACGCCGGCGGCGGGCGCACCGCGTTCGACCGCCTGGTCCTGGCGACCGGCTCGGCGCCTCGCGGGCTCGACGTCCCCGGGGCGGAGCTCGAGGGCGTGGTCACGCTGCGGACGCTCGCGGACAGCGACCGTCTGCGTGCCCGGCTGTCGGAGGCGCGCCGCGTCGTCGTGGTGGGCGGCGGGTGGATCGGCCTCGAGGTCGCCGCGGCCGCGCGCGCGGCGGGCTGCGAGGTCACGGTCGTGGTCCGCGGCGCCGCGCCCCTGCTCGGCGTGCTCGGCCCGCGGATGGCCGGGATGTTCGCGGCGCTGCACCGCGAGCGGGGCGTGGAGCTGCGCACGCGGTCCGAGGTGCGTGCGCTCCTGCCCGCGCGGCGCAGCGGCTCCCTGGACGGCACAGCGGTCGGGGGTGTCGAGCTGCTCGACGGCACCGTCCTGCCGGCCGACCTCGTCGTGGTCGGCGTCGGTGCCCGCCCCCGCGTCGCGCTCGCCGAGGACGCGGGCCTCGTCGTGGGGGACGGGGTGCACGTCGACGCCCACCTGCGCACGTCGGACCCGCGCGTGCTGGCGGTCGGCGACCTCGCGGCGGTCGCCCACCCGTTCCTGGGGCACCGCGTGCGGGTCGAGCACTGGGACGCGGCTCTCCACCACGGCGAGACGGTCGCGGCGACCGTGCTGGGCGCGGACGAGCCCTACGACCGGCTGCCGTACTTCTTCACCGATCAGTACGACCTGGGCATGGAGTACACGGGATGGACCGGCCCCGAGGGCGGCACGGACGTCGTGGTGCGTGGCGACGAGGACGCGCGCGAGCTCGTCGCCTTCTGGACGCGGGACGGTCGCGTGGTCGCGGGGATGAACGTCAACGTGTGGGACGTCGTGGACGACCTCCAGGCGCTCGTGCGCTCGCGCGCGGTGGTGCCGCCTGAGCGGCTCGCGGACACGTCGGTGCCGATCGCCGACCTCGCGGGGTGACGGGCTAGCCGGCGACCACCGGCGCGCCGAGCGTGCGGTCCACGGCGCGGCGCACCACCGCCTCGTCGTCGTCCCCGCGGGCGCGCCACGACATCTGCTCGAGCGCCCCGTTGCCGCGGCGCAGCACGGTCGCGGTCTGCCGCTCGACCGCCTCGAGGTCGCCGTTGGCGACGAGCGCGTCGCGCACGTGGTCGACCAGCTCGCCGACCACCTGCTCCGCGGGCGCGGGTCGCCACGTGACGGGGCTGACCAGGTCGCCACCGAGGCCCGAGCGTGCCGCGCGCCACGTCGCGGCACGCAGCAGCTCGGTGCGCACCGGCGGCTCGGCCGGGGCCGTGGGGGCGGGCGGGGACGAGGCGCGCGACGGTGCCTGCGCGACGGCCGTGTCGGCGAGGGCGCGCACCAGCGCGGCCTGCAGGGCCGCGTCCGCCGCGTCCAGGCACACGTCCGCGACACGCACCTCGACGGTGGGGTAGCGCTGCGAGAGACGGGCGTCGAAGTAGAGCATGCCGTCGTCGAGGATCGTCCCGCTGGCGAGCAGGCTCTCGATGACGGCCCGGTAGCCCGCGGCGTCGCCGAACGGCGCGGTCGGTCCGGCGGTGGGCCACCGCCCCCACACCTGCGAGCGGTAGCTCGCGTAGCCGCTGGTCACTCCCTGCCACGACGGGCTGTTGGCGGACAGCGCCAGGAGCACCGGCGTCCACGGGCGCAGGTGGTCGAGGATCACCACGCCCTCGTCGTCGTCCTCGACCGAGACGTGGACGTGGCAGCCGCACGTGAGCTGCTCGCGCGCGGTGAGGCCGAACGCCGCCCGGATCGCCTGCGCGCGGCGGTCCGGGATGACGGTGGGCTCGACCTCCTGGGGCGCGGTGCCGAGCGCCGCGATGCGGACCCCGGCGCCCTGCGCCACCTCGTCGACCCGCGTGCGGCCCGCCCGGATCTCCTCGAGCAGCTCGGTGAGGTCGGTGCACGGGTGCGTGGACGTCTCGACCTGCTCGCTCTTGAACTCCTTCTCCACGTCGCCGCCCGGTTGCGAGGTGCTCGGCACCGTCCGGGCCGCCAGCCCCAGCACCGCGGGTGACTGCGCGGCGGGCACCCCCTCGGGCGTGACCAGCAGGTACTCCTCTTCGACGCCCATGGTTCGCACGGGCCCCAGTGTGGGGTCGGGCGCGCGCGACGGCGAGCGGAGAGCGCCCGCCGGCCCGTCGCGGCGGCGGCGGCGGGCGCGGCGGGCGGGACGCGGCCGTGCCGGTGCCGGGGTGGACGGGGGTGCTCGGCGCGGACGGGACTCCCGCTGACGGCTGCGGTGGGCCATGATGATCACCTCAGGGGACGGGCGGGTCACGGGACGTGACGCGCCGGGCGCGGGCCGGCCGACATCGCCGTCGGCGGTGACCCGCAGTCGTGGTGCAAGACGCCACGGGATCGCGACACAGGCAGGACGCAGGGGAGCGCCAGGGGCGCTGGGGTGCGGCGGGGGGCGTCGCAGGACCGGACGGGGGTGGGACCGATGGGGACAGCCGTGCGAGCGGTGCTCGTGGGTGCGTGCTGGATCGTCGGGCTGGTCGGTGTGCTGGTGGCGCTGCTGACGGGGCTCGCGCTCTCGGGCGGCTGACCCGGGCGCGTCTCGACGGGCGCGTCCCAGCGGGTGACACGGCTCGTCGCCCGACCGGGTGGCCCGGTTCCCGGGGGGCGGCGTGCACCACGCCGCTGACCAGCGAGTTCACCGGGCCGACGCGCAGCGTGCACGCGGGTGTGACCGGCGCCACACCGCGAGTTGGTGGACACCTCGTCCGAGTTGTCCGTTAGCGTCGGGCCATCGACACAGGACCTCGGTCCCGTGCACCCGGCGCCACCGTCGCCGTCGCAACGGCACCGCTGGGCCCGCCCACCGGTCGCCGCTCCAGCAGCGACGAAGGGGGGCCCGTAGTGACCACCACCACCTCGTTCGACCGGCTCGTGCTCGAGCCACGCCGCACCGACCAGCCGCTCGCCCGGCCGGCTCGCTCCCGCGAGACCCACGCCGCGCAGAGCCCGTCGCTCGTCCTCATGGTGCTGCTGGCCAGCGCCGGCATCGTCGTCTACGCGGTGTTCCTGCTGAACCCCGCGAACCGTGGCGACTGGCTGCCGTACGCGATGGTGATGGCCGCGGAGACCGTGCTCGTGGTCCACGCCCTCCTGGCGATGTGGACGGCCCTGTCCGCGTCGCACGACCCGCGCGGCTTCTCCTTCCACCACGCGCAGGACCGGATGTACGACGTCGCGGACATCGTGCGCGCCCGGGCGGAGGACCGCCCGCACGAGTGGACGGTGTTCCTGCGCGACCGCGCGGTGACGATCGACGTCTTCATCACCACCTACGGCGAGGACGTCGACACCATCCGGCGCACGGTGACCGCCGCGCTCGCGATGCAGGGCGCCCACCGCACGTGGGTGCTCGACGACGGGCGCTCCGACGAGGTGCGGGACCTGGCCGCCGAGCTCGGCGCACGGTACGTCCGGCGCCTGTCCAGCAACGGCGCCAAGGCCGGCAACCTCAACCACGCGCTGTCGATCGCGAACGGCGAGCTGTTCGTGGTGCTCGACGCGGACTTCGTGCCCCTGCCGACGTTCCTGCACGAGACCGTGCCGTTCTTCGCCGACGACACGGTCGCGTTCGTCCAGACGCCGCAGGCCTACGGCAACCTGCACACGACGATCTCGAAGGGCGCCGGCTACATGCAGGCGGTGTTCTACCGCTTCATCCAGCCGGGCCGGAACCGGTTCAACGCGGCGTTCTGCGTCGGCACGAACGTCGTCTTCAAGCGCGCCGCCATCGACTCGGTCGGCGGCATCTACTCCGACTCCAAGTCGGAGGACGTGTGGACCTCGCTCATGCTCCACGAGAAGGGCTGGCGCACGGTCTACATCCCCGAGACCCTCGCCGTCGGGGACACGCCCGAGACCATCGAGGCGTACTCGAAGCAGCAGCTGCGCTGGGCCACCGGCGGCTTCGAGATCATGCTCACCCACAACCCGCTGTCGCGGAAGCACCCGCTGACGCTCGACCAGCGGCTGCAGTACACGGTCACCGCGACGCACTACCTCACCGGCATCGCGCCGCTGCTCCTGCTGCTGGTGCCGCCGCTGCAGATCTACTTCGACCTCACGCCGATGAACCTGACGATCACGCCGCTGACGTGGTTGCTCTACTACTCCGGGTTCTACGTCCTGCAGATCGTGCTCGCCTTCTACACGCTCGGGTCGTTCCGGTGGCAGGTGCTCCTGCTGGCGTCGGTGTCCTTCCCCATCTACACGCGCGCGCTCGTGAACGCCGTGCTGCGGCGGGACCAGGCGTGGCACGTCACGGGCAAGAAGGGCGCGTACCGCTCGCCGTTCGCGTTCATCGGCACCCAGCTGCTCTTCTTCGAGCTCCTCGCGCTGACCACGGCCGTCGGGCTGTGGAAGGACGTCTCGAACGGCTACCCCAGTCTGGCGGTCGCCTGGAACGCGACCAACACCCTGATCCTCGGCGGGTTCGTCCTGACCGCGTGGCGCGAGGCGCGCGCGGGCCGACGAGCGGCGCGCGAGGCCCGGGTGCCCCGCGGTCGGCGCACGGTCGCCGCCCTGACCACAGGAGGTGCGGCATGACCTGGCGCGTCCGGCTCAAGCTCGTCACCGGCACGGTCCTCGTGCTCGTCCTGGCGGCTCTCGCCACCTACCACGTCAACCAGACCCGCGGCACGGCCGTGAGCGACTCGGCCCAGATCCTGGGGCAGAGCTACGTCGTCGGGACGCCGTACGCCGGCCTCGTCGTGGACCAGGTGGTCCAGGCGGGCGACGAGGTGCACGAGGGCGACCCCCTCTTCGTCGTCGACTCGACCGCCCTCGAGCGCGACCTGTCGCTCGGGACGGTGAGCACCGCGGGTGCCGCCACCGAGATCGACGACGACGGCAACCTCGTCGTGCTCGCCACCGACGACGGGACCGTGACCGACGTGGTCGCCACGGAGGGCACCTTCGTCTCCGCCGCGGACCACCTCGCGACGGTCCAGCGCGCGGGCACGCTGTACGTGCAGGCGGAGTACACGTTGTCCGCCAAGGAGTACGCGCGCGTGCCCGACGAGGCGGCGGTCACCATCGTGCTGCCCAACACGGCGACCGTCGCCGGGCACGTCGACCGCATCGAGGTCACCACGGTCGCCGGGCAGGCGCAGGCCGTGGTCACGGTCGTCAGCGACGAGCTCGTGCAGGGCGACCAGAGCGGCCTGGTGACCTCGGGCACGCCCGTCGACGCCCGCCTGGCGCTGCGCAACGACGGGATGGTGACCACCGTCTCCGACGCGGTCACGGGCTACGTCCGGGGGATCTTCGGGTGACGGCCCGCGCGCGCTGGCTGGGGCTGGTGGTCGTGCTCGTCGTCGCGGTCGGCTCGGTGCTGGTGCTCGCCGCGGCCGACCGCACCCGCGGCACCGCCGCGACGGCCGGGCCCGACGGCGAGCCGACGCCGGCCGGTCCGCCGCCCGGCCCGCCCGACGCGACCGTGCCGCAGGTCGACACCGCGGCGCTCGTCGCCGCCGTGCCGCAGCGGGAGGTCGCCCGCCTGCCGGACGCGCGCGTGGCCGAGGACGTCCTGCCGCAGAGCAACCGCTGGTACAGCGGCCTCGTCTTCGGCGACCAGCCCGTGTTCGCGACGCCGCTGTCGTTCGCGGTCGAGGGGCCGGGCTTCACGATCGGGCTCCCGCAGCCGGTCGCCTCCGCGACCACGGTCGCAGGCCCGCACGTGGCCGCGCTGACCGTCGACGTCGGCGCCGCGAGCTACCGGGTCAGCGCCGCGGACCCGGTCGCCGTCACGCTCGAGCTGCTGGACGACGCGGACCGCGTCCTCGGGCACGTCGCGCTCGCGGAGGGGTCACCCGTCGTCACGTTCACCGCAGCGCGTGACGTCACGGTCCGCACGACGACGGCCTCGGGCGCGCTCGTCACGGACCAGGGACCGGACCAGGGACCCGACCAGGGATCGGACCACGGACCCGCGACGGCGTCGGGCGACGTCGCCGGCACCACGTGGGGGCTCGTCGGGCCCGGGTACGACGAGGGCGCGAGCCGGCTCCGCGAGGGCGACGTCGTCGGGTGGTATGCGCTGCCCGCGGACGCCTCGTCGGCCGCGCAGGACGCGCTCGCCGCCGCCGCGCAGCACCCGGTCGCGGGCGTCGACGTCACCTACGGCGTGGACGACGAGGTGGCGCGCACGACGCTGACGTACCGCACGGGTGGTGCCGCGGCCTACGTCCTGAGCCCGCACCACCGCGTCGGCACCCAGCCGGAGCGCGCCGGGTGCGGCCTGGGCGAGTACGCGAGCGTCGGGGGCGCGCTCGAGCTGTGCGCGGGGAGCGTGCTGACCGCGTACGCGCCCGTCACGACGGCCGTCGACGTCCCCGACCTCGACGGCGTCCCCCGGGGCCGGCTCGACGAGCTGCGCTCGACGCTCGCCGCCGACGTCGCCGCGACCCCCGCGTTCCCGTCGGACACCTACTTCGGGGGCAAGGCGCTGTTCCGGGCCGCGACGCTCGTCGTGCTCGGGGAGCGGCTCGGGGCGGACGACGTGGTCGCGGACCTGCGCGTCACCACGGAGTCGGCGCTGCGGGAGTGGGCGGAGCCGGACGGCTGCGAGCGGCGCGACGCGCGCTGCGTGGTCTACGACGCGTCCGCGCGGTCCGCGATCGGGCTCACCCCCTCCTTCGGGTCCGACGAGCTCAACGACCACCACTTCCACTACGGCTACCTGCTCGCGGCGGCGGGGCTGCTCGCGCAGGACCACCCGGCGCTCGCGACGGACCTCGCGCCGGTGCTGGACCTGCTCGCGGCGGACGTCGCCGCGGCCACGCCGGGCGCGGACCTCCCGCAGCTCCGCTCGTTCGACCCGTACCAGGGCCACTCCTGGGCGTCCGGGACCTCGCCGTTCGCCGACGGCAACAACCAGGAGTCCAGCTCGGAGGCGGTCAACGCGTGGAACGGGCTGGGGCTGTGGGCCCGCGCGTCGGGCAATGACGCGCTCGCCACCCAGGCCGCCTGGCTGCAGTCGACCGAGTCGGCGGCGGCGCGCGCCTACTGGACCGACCCGACGGAGGTCGACGGGTTCGACCACACGATCGTCTCGCTGGTGTGGGGCGGGAAGCGGGACTACGCGACGTGGTTCAGCCCCGAGCCGGCCGCGATCCTCGGCATCCAGCTCATCCCGATGGGCCCGGCCCAGCGCGCCACGGCCACCGGGGTGGACCCCGAGCAGATCCTCGCGGCCGTCGACGAGGCCGCCGCCGGCGGCTACGACGTGCAGTTCGGCGGCTACCTCCTGGCGTACCGCGCGCTGGCGGGGCGGTCCGAGGCCGACGACGCGTGGGACGCGCTCGTGACGGCGCCGGACGTCGCGATCGACGACGGGACGTCCCGCACGGCTCTGCTGGCGTTCGTCGCCGACGCGGCGACCTGACGGCAGGGCGTCAACCGCGCGGTGCGCCGGCCGGTCCGTCCGAGGCGGTGCCCTCGCGGCTGTCGGGTGCCGGCGCGTCGTCTGGCGTCTCGGAGATGACGGGGGTGGGGGAGACCGCCTCGTCGTGCAGGGTGGTGGGAGCGCCTGCTCCGGGGCCGCGCCACGAGGCGACGAGCCGCGCGACGATCGTCACCAGGAACACCTGGCCGACGAGCGCCTCGAACGTGGCGAGCCCGCGCCCGGCATAGCCCGCCGCGGTGAGGTCGCCGTAGCCGAGCGTCGTGAGCGTGGTGAACGAGAAGTACTGCAGCGCCCGTCCGTCGGCGACCTGGTCGCCGGCGAAGAACGGCGGGTCGAGCCACGCGATGACCCCGAACACGTGCGTGAAGCACATCCCGATGAGGAGGTAGCCCGACAACGCGGCCGCGATCGACCGGAGCGTGACGGTGCGTTGCTCGAGGACGCGCGCGAGCACGACGACGAGCGTGAAGAGCAGGACCAGGGCGAACGTGACGTCGATGATGCCGAGGGCGTCGGCGCGCGGCAGCACGACGAGCGCGCCCACCGTCACGACCAGTCCGCCGCCCGCGACCACCTGCACGGTGCGCTGGAGCCGCCGCGAGGGGCGCGAGGTGCGTACCGCCAGCACCAGTGCGGACACGGTGAGCGCGGCGGTGACCACCTGGGCCCACACCGCAGTGGTGACGGCGAAGAGGACGTAGCACACGGCGAGGAGCACGAGCACGACCCCGTACAGGTCCGGCGCGACGGGACGGCGCGCCCGGCCCGTCCGGCCGGCCCCGGGCCGCGAGCGCGCGCCGTCACCGGCCGTCGCGCCCGATCCCGGTCCCGCTGCTGCCGCTTCCGTCATGCCGACCCTCCGTCGCTCAGCCGGACGGTACCGCGATCCGCGGTCCGGTCAGGCGCGTTCCCACGCGGCGACGGGACCGGGCACCACGACGAACGACGGGTGGGGACGCACCGACGTCGCCCGCAGACGAGCCGCCGCCTCGGGTGCGCGGGCGTCGAGCTTGGCCAGCAGGTGCTCGCGCTCGTGCGCGAGCTGGCCGTCCGTCACGACGAGCAGGCTCACGGCATCGGGGTGGGTGGGGCGGCCGGGTGGGTCGGTGGGCGATCCGCCCGGGCCGTCGGCGGGTCGTCGTACGCGGATCCGGCCTCGGTCGAACCGGTACCCGCGCAGGTCGGCCTCGTCCGCGAGCGCCTCGAGGTACCGGCCCGCGGTCGCCAGCGGGACGGGCGCGGCGCGGAACCGCTCGAGCTGCGGGTGCCGGCTGTAGCCGCCCTCGGGCCGCAGGAGGACAGCCTGCGCGAGCAGGGCCTCCCGCCAGCACGCCACGAGGCCGGCCTGGTCGAGGTGCTCGGGGTGCAGCGACCAGAGCCGCACGGTCAGCCGATCGCCGCGATGATCAGGCCCTGCGTGATGGCGAACCCGGCCACCAGGTTGAGCCACAGGAACCGCCGCCAGCCGCGGTTCGCTCGTTCGCACTCGTCGTCGGTCAGGTCCCGGTAGGGCGCGATCGAGACCAGGTAGGCCACGGGGATCACCGCGGCGAGCGCGGCGGGCAGACCGGTGGTCGCCATGAGGAGCGCGGCGAGCGCGTACCCGCCCATCGCGAGCCGGACCGTGCGCCGGGCGCCCAGGACCGTGGCGACGGACGCGATGCCCGCGCCGCGGTCGGCGCGCACGTCCTGGACCGCGCCGAACGCGTGCGACGCGCACGCCCACGCGAAGAACGCGAGCAGGGTGGCGACCACGGGCCAGGTCATCGCACCGCCGGCGAGCACGACGCCGAGCACGGCCGGGCTGACGAAGTGCGTCGCGGACGTCGCGGAGTCCAGGCCCGGCCGCTCCTTGAACCGCAGGTGCGGTGCCGAGTACGCCACCACCGCCGCGACGCTCACGGCGAGGACCACCACGGCCCAGGGCTCGTCCGCGCGCAGGGCCAGCACGACGAGCGCGACGACGAACGGTGCGGTCGTCGCGACCGACCAGGCGATGACCGTGCGGTGCCACCGCACGTCCAGCACCACGCCCTCGATGCCGCCCTTGCGCGGGTTCGCGACGTCCGACTCGTGGTCGTAGACGTCGTTGATGCCGTACATCAGCAGGTTGTAGGGGATCAGGAAGAACAGCGTCCCGACGACGAGCGCGACGTCGACGCCGCCGCCCGCGAGCAGGTACGCCGCCGCGAAGGGGTAGGCCGTGTCGATCCAGCTCAGCGGCCGCGACGTTCCGACCAGCTGGCGCAGCCCGGAGGGCCGCCCGTCGGCGGGCGCGGGAGCGACGTCCGCACTCATGCCGTCGCCTCCGTCCGGTCGACGTGCGCCGGGGTGAGCAGCGCGTGCAGGGCCGGCAGCAGGAGCGCGGCGGCCCAGGGCCACGCCAGGTCCTCCACGGGGGTGAGCCACAGGCGCGGGCCGAGGAGCGACGCCTCGTCGTACCGGAACAGGTCCGCGGCGATCATCGCACTGTCGAACACGACCGTGAGGACCGACAGGACGGCCCCGGTCGCGATGGCGACGACGAGCAGGGCGGCCCCGCGGCGACCACGGCGCCGCTCGGTCGCGGCCGCCACGGTCAGCACGGCGGCGGACACGGCGAGGAACGGCACGGCGAGGGCGACGTAGGTCATCGGCGCACCTCCCCGGCGACGCGCTGCTGCGCGCCGCGCTCGTCGTGGCCGTCCGACGCCCCCGACGCCCCCGGACCCGGCGGCTGCGGTCCCGGCACCTGCGGCCGCACGCGTGCCGGCGGCAGCGCGGACGCGAGCGCCGGCACCCGGGCGACCGCGGCGGCGACGACGAGGGTGACGTGGCACAGGAACGCGACGAACACGATCTCCTCGAGCGGGAGGTGGTCGACCACCCACACGCCCAGCAGCGCGCCGGAGTCGCCGCGTCCGTAGAACCCCGCACCGATCGCCAGCAGGTCCCATGCCAGGAAGAACGCGACCCCGAGCGCGACGACGGCGAAGGACGTGCGGCGGCCGCGCGCCGACCGCTGCCCCAGGGCCAGGCGCCACCGCAGGTCAATGGTCAGGACCCCGGCCCAGGACACGAGCAGGCAGAGCAGGTAGGCCCCTCTCACGGGTGCACCCCCGCGGCATCGGCCGGCGTCGGGTCGGGACGTGCCGGGTCGGGTCGGGTCCGGCCGGGCCGGGCCGGGCCGGGTCGCGGCTCCGGCAGCGGTCCGCTCGACCGGTCGCCCCGCAGGCGCTTGGCGACGAGCTCCGCGCTGATCAGGCACATGGGCAGCCCGATGCCGGGGATCGTCGACCCGCCCGCGTACAGCAGCCCGGCCACGTGCGCGGACGCGTTGCGCCCGCGCAGGAACGCGCTCTGCCGGAGCGTGTGCGCCGGTCCCAGCGCGCCGCCGCGCCACGAGTGCAGGTCGCGCGCGAAGTCCCCGGGACCGACGGTCCGCCGCACCACGACGCGCTCGGCGAGGTCCGGCACCCCCGCCCAGGTGGAGATCGTCGCGATGGCCGCGTCGGCGACGCGCTCGACCACCGGGTCGCCGGTCCCCGCGATCCCGCCGGCCCCGAGGCCCGGGTCCGCGGGCACGGGGACCAGCACGAAGAGGTTCTCGTGGTCCGCGGGCGCGGTGCCGGGATCCGTCCGCGACGGCGTGCACACGTAGAACGACGCCGGGTCCGGCACGCGCGCGCTCGCGCCGAGGACGGCGTCGAAGTTCGCCCGCCAGTCGCGTGTGAAGAACATCGAGTGGTGCGCGAGCTGCGGCACGCGTCCGCGGACGCCGAGGTGCACCAGGACGGCACCCGGTCCGGGGTCGCGCCGGTCCCACCAGGACTGCGGGTAGGTCGCGAGCTCGTCGGGCAGCAGGCGGGTCTCGAGGTGGTGCAGGTCGCCCGCGCCGACGACGACGTCGGCGGTCACCAGGCTGCCGTCGGCGAGCTCGACGCCGACGACCCGGGCCGCTCGGTGCCCGGACCCGAGACCGGGGAGCCGGCCCGTGCGGGCGCCCCGCGCGCCGTCGTCGGGAGCCGTCCGGACGGCGGTCACCTGCTCGCCCGTCCGGATGCGCACGCCCGCGCGCTCCGCGACGCGGACGATCGCGTCGATGACCGCGCCGAAGCCGCCGCGCGGGTAGAGCACGCCGACGTCGAGGTCCGCGTGGCTCATCAGGTGGTACAGGGCGGGGGCGCGCTCGGGGGACGTCCCCAGGAAGACGGCGGGGTAGCCCAGCACCTGGCGCGCGCGCGGGTCGCGGAACCGCCGGGCGACGAGACCCTCGAGCGAGCGCCCGAGCAGCGGCGCCAGCCGCGGCGCGGCGCGCAACACCTCCGGGTGCAGCAGCCGCGTCGGACGCTCGAAGCTCGTGTAGAGGAAGCGGCGCAGCGCCAGGTCGTAGGCCTCGCGCGCCGACTCGAGGTGCTCGCGCAGGCGCGGCGCGGACCCCGGCTCGAGCACCTCGAACGCCTGCTCGGCGGCCCCGGTCCGGACGTCGACCCGCGGAGCGGCGCCCGCGACCGCCGGCTCGAAGAACACGCGGTAGGCCGGGTCGAGGCGGACCAGGTCGAGCTCGACCTCCGCGCTCGTGCCGAACAGCCGGAAGAAGTGGTCGAAGACCTCGGGCATGAGGTACCAGGACGGGCCCAGGTCGAACGTGAAGCCGTCCTGCTGCCACGTGGCCGCGCGCCCGCCGATCCGGTGCTGCTGCTCCAGGACCTCGACGTCGTACCCGTCCCGGGCCAGCAGGGCCGCGGTCGCGAGCCCGGCGATGCCCGCGCCGATGACGGCGGCCCGCATCAGCGCCACCCCGCCGGGAGCAGGGTGCGGGCGACCACGACCGCCTTCGCGGGTGCCGGCACCCGCACGCGCTCGCGCGCGATCGTCGCGGCGGGCGTCCGGCGCAGCCGGGCCGAGAGCGCGGCGAACAGGCCGTGCGCCGCCAGGACCGCGCGCCGGCTCGAGCGGGGGAGCGCGGCGATCGCGCGGCGGGCGGCGGCCAGGTCGGCGTCGACGTCGTCGAGCAGCGTGTCGCGCTGCGCGTCCGTGAGGGCCGCCGGGTCCAGGCCGGGGAAGTAGGCGCGGCCCAGGTCGTCCCGGTCCGCGGCGAGGTCCCGCAGGAAGTTCACCTTCTGGAAGGCCGCGCCCAGCCGGCGCGCGCCGGGGGCGAGGGTCGCATACCCGTCCGACCGCATCGCGGGGGTCGCGTCGGGCGCCGCGACGAAGATGCGCAGGCACATCAGCCCGACGACCTCGGCTGACCCGTACACGTACTCGTCGAACGAGCGTCCGTCGTGGCTCGCCACGCCCAGGTCGGTCCGCATCGAGGCGAAGAAGGGCTCGACGAGGTCGGCGCCGATGCCGTGCTCGCGTGCCGTGCGGGCGAACGCGTGCACCACCAGGTTCGCGGAGAAGCCCGTGCGCAGCGCCTCGAGCGTCTCCTCCTCGAGGGCGTCCAGGTGCCGGGCGCGCTGCTCCGTCGTCAGGCCGAGGTCGGGCGCGTCCACGATCTCGTCGGCCACGCGCACCAGTCCGTACACCGTGCGCACGTGCCCCCGCACGGGCTCGTGCAGCAGCCGGCACGCGCGCCCGAAGGACGTCGAGTACTCGCCCACGACGGTGGCGGTGGCGGTCGCGGCCGCGTGGTCGTAGCGCGCGGCGCCGGTCAGGGGGGTCATGCGGCACGCCCCTCACGGGTCCGCACCAGGCGCTCCACGTCGGCGAGGACGGAAGCGGGCAGGCCGGCCGCGAGGGTGAGCTCCCGCGCGGCCCGCAGGTGCTGCTCGACCAGCACCTCGACGGCCTCGCGCGAGCCGCACCGCTCGAGCTCGGTGCGCAGCAGCTGCGCGTCGGCGGCGGTCAGGGCGGGATCGCCGAGGTGCGCCGCGATCCGCGGCCACGCGCTGGTGGTGCGGGCGTGCGCGACGAGCGCGGTGAGCTTGCCCTCGCGCAGGTCGCCCAGCGTGCTCTTGCCGGTGACAGCCTCGTCGCCGAAGACGCCGAGCAGGTCGTCCCGCAGCTGGAAGGCGATGCCGAGCAGGCGTCCGACGCGCTGCAGCTCCGCCGTGGTCCGCGCGTCCGCTCCCGCCAGGACCGCGCCCGCGCACAGCGGCAGGCAGAAGGAGTAGGCCGCCGTCTTGAGCTCCGTGACGGTGAGGACCTCGGCGAGCGTCGGCGAGTCCACCCCGAGCGCGAGCCGGACGTCCTGCAGCTCGCCGGCCGCGGACGCCCCGACGGCCCGGTCGAGCAGGTCCAGGAGCGCGGCGACGACGCCCGGGGCCGCAGGCGTCGTGGCGAGCAGGCGGGTCGCGCCGACCAGGGCGAGGTCACCCGCGAGGATCCCGGCCGCGCGCCCGTAGCCGCGCGCCGCCGGGCCGGGCGCGCCTGCGTCCACGCCGCGCCGGGTGAAGGTCCCGACGACGTTCGGCCGGCCGCGCCGCACGTCGTCGTCGTCGATCACGTCGTCGTGCATGACGAACGCCGCGTGCAGGAGCTCGACGGCGTCGGCGACGTGCAGGACGGCGGCCGGCCCCGCATCGGGACGGCCGTCCCGGCGGCAGGCCTGGTACGCCGCCGCGACCAGCGCGGGCCGCAGCCGGCGTCCGCCGCGCGTCGCGTCGCCCAGCGCGTCCCACAGCGCCGCGAGCTCCGGGTCGTGGTCCACGTCCGTCCCGGGTCCCGCGGCCAGGAACGCCTCGAGGGGTCCCGGGTGCGCGCCATGCTGCGGTAGCGCCGCTGCGTGCGGGTCCGGCGCCTGGACGCGGGGGCCGGGCGGGGCCCAGGTGGCGGTCATGCGCGCGCGTCCAGCGGCGGCTCGTCGAGCTCGGCGAGCGCGTCCACCTGCTCGACCAGCCACGGGCTGAAGGCCCACGGGGCGGCCCGCACCGCGCGCCCCATGTCCTGGGTCGTGACCCAGCGCAGGTCCATGACCTCGTCCTCGGCCGGGACCGGCGTGCTCGTCGTCGTCGCGA
The DNA here is from genome assembly GCF_018531375.1 of Cellulomonas fulva. NCBI lineage: Bacteria > Bacillati > Actinomycetota > Actinomycetes > Micrococcales > Cellulomonadaceae > Cellulomonas > Cellulomonas fulva. The sequence continues at coordinate 2,654,699 of NZ_JAHBOH010000001.1, forward strand.
ACCAGACGGGGCAGACCTCGTTCTCGACGACCCCGTGCGCGTCGACCGCGCGGTAGCGGAAGTCGGGGAGCATCAGGGCCAGGTCCTCCAGCTCGATGCCGAGCTCGTCGCGGCCGCGCCGTCGCACCGCGTCGGCCGGGTCCTCGCCCGGGCGCGGGTGCCCGCAGAAGCTGTTGGTCCAGACCCCGGGCCAGCTCGCCTTCGCGAGCGCGCGCCGGGTGAGCAGCACCATGCCGTCGGGGCGCACGACGTGGCACGAGAAGGCCAGGTGGAGCGGGGTGTCCAGCCCGTGGACCGTGGCCCGCGGCGCCGTGCCCACCGGGCGGGCGTGCTCGTCGAGGAGCACCACCTCGTCGTGCAGGACGTTCACGCTCATGCTGTCTCCCCGTCCGCCGACGCCTCGCCGTGGCTAGCCAATCTAGGCCACTATCGCTAGCCAATCTAGTGACTTGCAGGACTAGTATCCGCGTCATGACGGAGCCCGCAACGGGAGCGCCCTACTGGTACGGCGATCGCGAGGTCGTCGCCGTGCTCGAGGCGCTGCGCGAGTTCCGCCGCGCGGACCAGGACATGCGCCGGCGCGCCGCGGCCGGCATGGGGATGAACGAGACGTCGATGCGCGCCCTCCAGGTCGTCGTCGCGGCGGAGCGGCAGGGCCGCACGGTCTCGCCCCACCACCTCGCGCGTGCGCTGGGGATCTCGACCGCGTCGACGACGAAGCTGCTCGACCGGCTCGTGGCGTCCGGCCACCTGGTGCGCTCGCCGCACCCGCACGACCGGCGTGCGGTGGTCGTGACCGCGACGCCGCACGCGCACAGGGAGATCCGCGACCGGCTGGCCGCCATGCACCAGCAGATGGCCGATGTCGCGGCCCGGGTGCCGGCCCGCTCGCGAGCGCCCGTGCGCCGGTTCCTCGAGGAGATGGCGGGACTGCTGGACGCTCAGGACGCCGCCCCGCTGGAGCCCGCCGCGGACGCGGTCGACCTCGCCGCGGCGGACTAGCTCGACGAGCCGGCCGCGGTCGGCGCCGGCCCCGTCGAGCCGCGCACCACGAGGTGCGTCGGGACGACGACGTGCTCGGGCTCCGCGGCCGACGAGCCCTGCGCGTCGATCGCGCGCTCGATCGCGTGCGCCGCCGCGCGGCCCTTGGCGTCCAGGTCCTGCCGGACGGTCGTCAGGGGCGGGGTGACGGTGCGGGCGAGCGGGGAGTCGTCGTACCCGATGACCGACAGGTCGCCCGGCACCCTCAGCCCGAGCTCGTCCGCGACGCGCACGACGGCCCAGGCGACGAGGTCGGAGAAGCAGAGCACCGCGGTCGGCCGGTCCGGGAGCGTGAGCGCCGTGCGGGCGGCCGCGAGCGCGTCCTCCTCGAGGTTGTCGTCGAGGTTGACCGCGACGACGTCGGCGCCCGCGGGACCGAGCACGCTCATCCAGCCCTCGACCCGCTCGCGCGAGACGTAGCCCACGCCCGCGGTCGCCGCGTCGGGGGCGACGCCGCGCGGCTGGCCGTGCGCGGTGGTGAGGATCGCGATGCGGCGGTGGCCGAGGTCGAGCAGGTGCTGCGCGGCCGCGCGTGCACCCGGGCGGTCGTCCAGCAGCACGCTCGACGCACCCGCGACCGTGGGCGCCTGGTCGACGAAGACGAGCGGGAGCCGTCGGCGCTCGAGCCAGTCGAGCGCCTCGGTGTCGCCGGCGCAGGCGTACACGAGCGCGGCGTCCATGGGCACGTCGCGCGCGGCGACCCGCGGGCCGTTCGTCGTCGTGGCGGGCAGCAGCGAGAGCGCGAGGCCGGTGGGCGCGAGAGTCTCGGCCACAGCCGCGAAGAACTCGGCCGCGATCGGGTCGCGGAACGCGCCCTGCGAGTCGGTGAAGAGCACCCCCACCGCACCGGCGGAGCCGCGTGCCAGCGCTCGCGCCGCCGGGTCCGGGCCGACGTAGCCGAGCTCCGCGGCGGCGGCGAGGACGCGCTCGCGCAGCTCGGCGGACAGCTGGTCGGGCCGCGAGAACGCGTTCGAGACGGTCATCCGGCTCACGCCGACCCGGTCCGCGACCGTCTGCAGCGTGACCCGGCCCACGATCCCCTCCGCTTCCCGCTCGCCCGCGCCGACCCGGGGGAGGGTGGCCTCGCGGCCAGCGTAGGCGAGCGGGAGGGCCGTCGGGATCACCGCAGCGCGGCGCGCTCGGGGCGCGGCGCGAGGACGTCGGCCACGTGGTGCAGCGCACGTGCCGTGACCGACCGGGTGGCGCGCGTGGCGCGCGCGGTCCGGTGCGGACGGCTCCGGTCGGGCACGACCGGGGCGTCGGGCAGGGCGCTGCGGGACTGGATGAGGGCCGCCCGGCGGGAGTGCAGCAGGCTGAGCGGCGGCGGGTTCATCGACATGGTTCCTCCTGTACCGGTCCAGAACTGTACCGCTAAAGTAGCGCGTGCTTCTGTAGCGGTCAAGAGGAACCGCGCGGCGGTTGCTCTCGTCCGGATGACGGGCCGGCCCCGGGGGCTTCGACACCCCGAGGACGCAGGCAGCGTCGGCGTGGGGCGGGTGGAATCCTGGTGAGTGCGGTCACAGCGAGCCCGTCCTGGCCGGTCGGGGCGCCCGACGCCGCTAGTGTGCGGTGAACGGTGTGCCGACGCGGAAGGGGCGCAGGGTGACGCGCGAGCAGACGACGGGTGAGCCCGCCACGTCTCGGACGCGCTCGTGGACCCGCCGCCACCGCGAGCTGCTGCGCGAGCTCCTGCTCGTCGTCGGCCTGTACGCCGGCTACTCGGCGACCCGCCTCGCCGCCACGGGCGCGTGGGACGTGGCCGCCGACCACGCGCGCACGATCCTCGACCTGGAGCGCACGCTCAACCTCGACATCGAGCACGCGGTCAACACCTGGGTCTCGACGCAGCCCTGGCTCGAGATCGCGACGTCGTACTGGTACCAGTCGATGCACTACCTGGTGACGCCGACGCTGCTCGTCCTGCTCTTCTTCCGGCGCCCGCTGCTCTACCGGCCCGCGCGCACGGCACTCCTCGCGGCGACCTTCGTCGCCCTCGCGGGGTACGTCTTCCTCCCGACCGCTCCGCCGCGGCTGCTGGGTCAGTACGTCGACACGGTCTCGGAGAGCGCCGCGCACGGCTGGTGGCCGTCCGCCGCCGAGCAGGCCGCCATGGGGGCGAGCTCGGTGACCAACCAGGTCGCCGCGATGCCGTCGATGCACGTGGGCTGGGCGATGTGGGTGAGCCTGGTGCTCGCCACGCTGACGCGCCGGTGGTGGCTCAAGGCGCTCGCCGGGTGCTACGTGCTCGCCACCACGTTCGTCGTCGTCGTCACCGCCAACCACTGGATCCTCGACGCCGTCGCCGGCGCCGCGATCGTCGTGGCCTGCTGGTGGTTCGCCGGCCGCAGCCACGGGCTGTGGGCCCAGCGCGGACGGGTGGAGGCCGAGCTCGACGGCCTGGTGGCGACCGTGCGCGCGCCCGCCGCCGACGCGCCCGGCACGCGCTCGCTCGCCGGGGCGGCGGAGCCGAAGCCCGAGCCGGACCCGGACGAGCCCCGGCGCTGACCCCGGCGCCGACCCGCTCGACCGACCCCGACCCCGCGTCCACGACGCGGCGCACCCGGGCGAGATCTGTGGGCGGAGGCCGTGCGCGGGCTCGTCATGGCATACCGTGCTCGTGACCGAGCGCGCGCACGACGACGAGCCCGCGCGGCCGACCAGTCCAGGGCCCCACCTGGACGTACGCGGAGGTGGACGATGACGGAACCGGCACCCTTGACCCCGCCCCTGACGCTCGAGGCGCCCGCGCCGCTCGCGCCCGTGGCGACCACGCAGGCGCCCGCCATGGCACCGCGCGTGGAGGAGGCCGCGCTCCCGGGTCTCGACGCCAAGGTCGACTCCTACCTCCAGGGGCTCGCGGCGGCGCAGACCGGCTCGCCCGAGTTCGCCGCGAAGGCGGACGACGTGCGGCTCATGGGCGACGCCGAGATCCGGGCGTCGGCGGAGACCTCCAACCGGCTGCTGCAGATGCCCGTCCGGGAGCTGCGCGAGGGCGGCGTCTCGGGCACGTCGCAGGTGAGCGCGTCGCTCCTCGACCTGCGCCGCACGGTCGAGGACCTCGACCCCTCGGAGGCGAGCTTCGGCAAGAAGCTGCTGGGCCTCCTGCCCTTCGGCGACTCGATCACGGACTACTTCCGCCGCTACGAGAGCGCGCAGAAGCAGATCGACGCGATCGTCCGCGCGCTCTACAACGGTCAGGACGAGCTCCGCAAGGACAACGCGGCGCTCAACCTGGAGAAGCAGCACCTGTGGGCGACGATGGCGCGCCTGAACCAGTACGTGTACGTCGCCGAGCGGCTCGACGCGCGGCTCTCGGCCCTCATCGCCGAGACCGAGCTGAGCGACCCGGCGCGCGCCAAGTCGCTGCGCGAGGACGTGCTGTTCTACGTCCGCCAGAAGCACCAGGACCTGCTGACCCAGCTCGCCGTCTCGATCCAGGGCTATCTGGCGACCGACATCATCATCAAGAACAACCTCGAGCTCATCAAGGGCGTCGACCGCGCCACCACGACCACGGTGGCTGCGCTGCGCACCGCCGTGCTCGTCGCCCAGGCGCTGAACAACCAGAAGCTGGTGCTCGACCAGATCACCGCGCTGAACACGACGACGTCCGCGATGGTGGCCTCGACCTCGAAGCTGCTGCGCGAGCAGTCGGTCGCGATCCAGTCGCAGGCCGCCGGGTCGACGCTCGGCCTGCCCCAGCTGCAGCAGTCGTTCAACGACATCTACGCGACGATGGACGCCATCGACGACTTCAAGGTCAAGGCGCTCGACTCGATGTCCCAGACCATCGGGGTGCTGGAGACGGAGACGACGCGGGCGCGCGAGTACATCGACCGGGTCTCCCAGGCCGACCGGACGAACGTCGCGGACAGCCCGCTCGACATCGGCTGAGCGTGGGCGCAGGGGCGAGGGCGGGGACAGGGGCAGACGTCGCGATGGGCTGGTGGGACGACCTGACGGATCGGCTGCGCGGGGGGCGCGAGCCGGAGCCCGTCGCCGTGCCGGCGCCGCCGACCGGGCAGGAGATCGTCGCGGCGGTGCGGCGCGTCGAGCAGGACATCGAGGGGCGGGTGCCCGCGGCGGTGACGGCGCGCGTCGCCCGCATCTCGCGCGTGGTGCAGGACATGGTGCCGCGGCTCGACCGGCCCGGGATCGGCAGCCGCCAGGCGCACACCGTGGTCGCGACCGCGACCAGCTACCTGCCGGAGGCCGTGGGGTCCTACCTGCGCCTCCCGCGCGACTTCGCCGACCGCCGCGTCGTCGCGCAGGGGAAGACCTCGCTCATGCTGCTGTGCGACCAGCTCGACCTGCTCGGGGTGACGCTCGCGAAGATCTCCGACGCGGTGTCCCACCAGGACGCCGACGCGCTGGTCGCGCACGGGGCGTTCCTCGCCGAGAAGTTCGGCACCTCGTCCCTGGAGCTGCCCCCCGGCGGGCCGGCGGTGGCGTCGTGACCGCGGTCAGCGCGTTCCGTGCGGCACTGGACGACCTGGTGGTCGCCGGCCGCGCGGCCGGCCTGCCCGAGGACGACGTGCGCGACGAGGGGGAGCGCCTCGCCGCCGCCGTCGCCGAGAACGTGCCCGGTGCGCCCGCCGCGTGGGGCCGCGCGCTCGGCGTCGCCGGCGTGGGGGAGTTCTTCGACGCGGCGTCCTCGGCGCGCCGCTGGCGGACCGCACCGACCGACCTGCTGGCGCACCTGGTCGCGGACGGCTCCGCGCAGGCCGAGGCCTATGCGCGCGCCCTCGGCGCGGTCACGTCCGCCGCGTGCGACCTGGGCGACGCCTCGCTCGACGTCATCGCGCGCGCCTCGACGACCGCCGCCGTGCACCTGCAGGCGGCGCGCACGGTCGCGCCGCCCGCCGTGCCGGCGGACCCGGGGGCCGCCGCACGGCCCCTCGCCGGCCCGGACCGGCGCCGGGACGCCGTCCCGGCGGCGGCCGGTCCCCGGTCACCGGCCCGGCGGGACCGGTCGGGGGTCGCGCGTGCCGAGACGTCGGCCGAGACGGAGGCGGCGACCGAGGCCGGGACGGCGGTCGAGCCGGAGGAGGCCGAGCCCGAGCGGTCGCTCGAGGAGCTGCTCGCCGAGCTCGACAGCCTCGTCGGGCTCGAGCGCGTCAAGAAGGAGGTGCGCGAGCAGGCGCAGCTCCTGCGCGTCGAGCGGCTGCGCACGGATGCGGGCCTGACCCGGCCGACCATCACGCGGCACCTGGTGTTCCTGGGCAACCCGGGCACGGGCAAGACGACGGTCGGGCGCCTGGTCGCGGGGATCTACCGCGCGCTCGGGCTGCTCGGCAAGGGCCACCTGGTCGAGGTCGACCGGTCCGAGCTCGTGGGCGGCTACCTGGGGCAGACCGCGAGCAAGACGACCGAGGTGGTCGGCACGGCGGTCGGCGGCGTGCTGTTCGTCGACGAGGCCTACGCGCTCGCGGGTGACCAGTACGGGGCCGAGGCGGTGAACACGCTGGTCAAGGACATGGAAGACCACCGCGACGACCTCGTCGTGATCGTCGCGGGGTACCCGGGGCCGATGGCGCGCTTCCTGGCGACCAACCCGGGTCTCGAGAGCCGCTTCGCCACGACGATCACGTTCGACGACTACTCCGACGAGGAGCTGACCGCGATCTTCCGGCTCGCCGCGGAGCGGGCCGACTTCGCGGCTCCGGAGGCGACGCTCGCGCGGTTCCGCGAGATCGCCGGCACGCAGCTGCGGCACGAGGGCTTCGGCAACGGCCGGTGGGCGCGCAACGTCCTGGACCGGGCGATCACGCGGCACGCGTGGCGCCTGCGGGACGTCGCCGCGCCCACGCTCGACGAGCTGCGCACGCTGCTGCCCGAGGACCTGGTCGAGCCCGAGCCGTCCGACGAGCCCGAGCCGTCCGACGAGCCCGAGCCGTCCGACGAGCCCGAGCCGTCCGACGAGCCCGAGCCGTCCGACGAGCCCGAGCCGTCCGACGAGCCCGCGCGGTCCGACGAGCCCGAGCGGGGGACCGCGCAGCCCGACGTGCCGGTCCCGGTGCCGTTCGCCGCCGCGCAGCACGAGGCGCGAGACCGGACCGACGACGCGCACGACGAGACGCACGACGAGAAGGAGCCCGCGTGACGCAGCCCGCCTCCGCGCCGCCGCCCACGGCGCCCGCGCGCCGACCCGGGTCCCCGGGTGCCGTCGCCCCCGCGAACCGCGGCGTCGCGACGCGCGCCCCCGCCACGCCGCCGGTCCCGTCGCCCGCCGGCGCGGGCGCCGTGGCGCCGCGCACCGGCGCCCTCAGCCGGACGCCGGGCCGACTGCGGCTCGCGGCGGCGATCGCGGCGCTCGCGTGCCTGGCGATCGCGGTCGCAGGCCTCGTCGGCGGGCTGGTGCAGTCGTCCGCGCTCGGCGACGCGGTCGCCGACACCGACCAGCAGGTGCGCGCGCTGGGCGTGCGCAACGATCTCGTCGCGGCCGACGCGACGGCGACCAACGCGTTCCTGGTCGGCGGGCTCGAGCCGGTCGAGCAGCGCGCGCAGTACGACGAGTCGCTGACGGCGGCCGGGGAGGGCCTCACCGCGGTGGCTGGCGCCAACGGCGACGACGCGGCGTCGCTCGGTTCCGTCAACGCCGGGGTGAGCACGTACGCGGGGCTGGTAGAGCAGGCCCGGGCGAACAACCGCCAGGGGTTCCCCGTCGGCGCGGCGTACCTCGAGACCGCGTCGCAGGAGCTCCGCGACGTCGTCCTGCCGGGCCTCGACGGCGTGGCGCAGGCGAACGACGACCGCGTGGAGTCGGCGTTCGACGCGGCCTCCCTCGCGCAGCTGGCGCTGATCGTGCTCGTCGTCGGAGCCGTGGTGCTCGTCGTCGTGCAGGTGTGGCTGGCCCGGCGCGTGCACCGTCGGCTGAACGTCGGCCTGCTCGTCGCGACCGTGCTCGTCGTCGTGGCGGGGTTCACGCTCTTCTCCAGCCTGCAGGCGGGCGCGCAGACGGCGCGCGACGTCGAGGCGGGCAGCTACGGGCGCACGGTCGCGGTGGCGCGGGCGTTCTCGCTGGCCAACGACGCGCGCGCGATGGAGTCGTTCACGCTGATCAAGCGCGGCTCCGGCCAGGCGTACGAGGAGGCCTACCAGGCCGCCGTGGCGGAGGCCGGTGCCGACCTCGCGGCCGCGGAGGGCACGGGCGCGCCGGTGACCCAGGCGTTCGACGCCTGGACGGCCACGCACGACGAGATCCGCGAGCTGGACGACGCGGGCCGGTGGGACGACGCGGTCGCGCGCGCGACCAGCACCGAGGCCGGCTCGCCCAACGCGACGTTCGACGCGTTCGCGCAGCTCGCCGAGCAGAGCGTCGCCGACGCCGGCGACGCGGCGTCCGCCGACCTCGAGGGGGCCGCGTCCGGCGCCCAGCGGGTCGCCTGGGTCGCGCTCGTCGCGGGCGTCCTGGCCGCACTGGCCGCCCTGTGGGGGTTCAGCGCCCGACTGAAGGAGTACCGCTGATGACCGTCCGCACCGCGCGACGTCCCGCGCTCGTCGGGGTGCTCGTCGGGCTCCTCGCGCTCGCCGGCTGCACGGCGGGTGCACCCGACGCCGCGCCGGCCACCCCGCGGGTCCAGGAGCAGCCCGCCGCAGCCCCAGCCGCTGACGAGCCCGTCGAGTGCGACGACCTGACGTCGTCGTACCAGCCCGCGAAGGACGAGCTCACGGCGGACAACGCCACGGTCGACGAGATCCGCGCGCGCAAGGTGCTGCGGGTCGGCGTCTCGGCGGACACGCTGCTGATGGGCTCGCGCAACCCGATCTCCGGGCAGATCGAGGGCTTCGACATCGACATGCTCCACCACGTCTCCGAGGCGATCTTCGGTGACCCGGACCGGCTGCAGCTCCGCGTGATCACCTCGGGCCAGCGGCTCGAGGTGCTGGAGAACCACGAGGTCGACCTGGTCGCGCGCGCGTTCTCGATCACCTGCGAGCGGTGGGAGTCGATCGCGTTCTCGGCGGAGTACTTCCACGCGGGGCAGAAGGTGCTGGTCACCCGTGACTCGGACGCGACGCGGATCGAGGACCTCGCGGGTCGGCGCGTCTGCGCGCCGGACGGCACCACGACGCTCGACCGGCTCGCCGACTACCCCGAGATCGAGGCCGTGGCGGCGCCGACGCACACGCAGTGCCTCGTGCTCTTCCAGCAGGGGAAGGTCGACGCCATCACGGGTGACGACACGATCCTCGCCGGCTTCGCGGCCCAGGACCCGTACGCCAAGGTCGTCGGCGACGCGATCAGCGACGAGCCGTACGGCATCGGCGTCGCCGCGGACCAGGTGGACCTGGTGCGGTACGTCAACGCGGTGCTCGACGAGGTGAAGGCGGACGGCCGCTGGAAGGCGTCGTACGGGACGTGGCTCGGCGCGCTCGGCAAGGCGCCCGCGCCGCCGGCGTCCGTGTACGGGCGGACGCCGTGACGGACCGGGTCGTGGTCCCGCCGACCGCGGCGGCCTCGCCCGCCGGCCGGCTGGTCGACCCGCCCCAGGCGCCCGGCCACCTCGGCGAGGCCATCCCGGCCACGGACCTCCTCGCGTACCTGGGCGCGCTCGAGCGGTGGGCGGCCGACCGCCGGGCCGAGCTGGACCGGCTCGACGCGACCGCACGGGCGTCGAGCACGCCGGACGCGTTCACGTCGGACGTCGTGCTCGCGATGACGATGTGGCAGTCGATCCGCGACCGGCTGGACCGCCTGGTCGCCGTCTGGGACTCGGGCCGCGCCGACGCCGTGGCGCGGGAGCAGATGTCCCAGCTCATCTGGGGCCGCCTGGACGCCGGCCGTGGCTCGGCGCTGGTCTCGCTCGTCGAGGCCGTCACGCTGTGCGACGCGATGATCGACCAGCTGCGGGACCGGCTGGCCCTCGACCCGGACGCCGCGGACCAGGCGGCGCGGGTGCGTGCGGTCCGCGCGGCGCTGGTGCGCTGCGAGGACCTCGCCGACGCGCCGGAGCAGCGCGAGGCGGTCGCGGCGCTGCGCGCCCGCGAGGAGAAGGTCACCGCCCAGGCGCAGCGGGGGGCCGACGTGGGCGGCCCGCTCGCGGAGCTCGAGGTCGCCGTGGCACGGGCCGAGCGCGACCTGATCGTCGACGTCTCCCAGCGCCGCACCCTGGCGCGCCAGCGGGCGGACGCCCAGGCGGCGGTCGACGCGCTCGAGACGCGCGAGCCCACGCTGCGCGACCTCGCCGAGCGGTGCCGGCGGGAGGTCGTCGAGCCGCCGAACCTCGCGGTCCCGGACGTCTCCCGCCTGGGGGCGGTCCCCGCCACGCGCGACGAGGTCGAGGCCTTCGTGCAGCGCCTGCGCAACGTCGCGCGTGCGTTCGACGCGGTGGCGGAGGCGTACAGCGCGCCGCTGCGCGAGCGCGCCGAGCTGCGGTACCGCCTGGACCGCCTGCGCGCGGCGGGGGACGCCAACGGGCGCAGCGCCTCGCCGACGGTGCGGTCGGGCTACGACGAGGCGCGCGTGGCGGTCGAGGCGACGCCGTGCGACGTCGTCCTCGCGCGCTTCCTCGTCGAGCAGTACGAGTTCCTCACCCGCGACCTGCCCGTGCACGGGCCGAAGGGAGCCGCGCGATGACCGCCTGCACCGAACCGGGCTGCACCGGCAGCTACGAGGACGGCTACTGCAACGTGTGCGGCTCGCCGCAGGCGCCCACCGCTCCCGGCGGGACCGGGTCTCCCGGTGTCGCGGGCACGGCGGCGCGTCCCGCAACCGGTGCGCCCGGCGGCACCGGTCGCGTCGCGTCGGCCACCTCGCTGCTCGGCACCGGGATCGCGGGTGGCGACGCGGGTCCGTCGTCGCGGCCGGGGCAGGCGGCGTCCGGGGACGACGAGCGCTCGACCCGGACCGGTCGCACCAGCTCGAGCCGGCTCGCGACCGCCGCGCTGGGCTCCGCCCGGACCCGGGCCTCGGGCTCGCGCGCGACGCGCCGGCTCGGCACGGGCTCGACACGACTGCGCGGCGCCAGGCTCGGCGCGGGCCTCACGACCGTTCCGAGCGCGCCGGTGCGGGACCCGCTCCAGGTGGTGATGGCGGACCCCCAGGTCCCGGAGCGCAAGCGGTTCTGCCCGTCGTGCGGCACCCCCGTGGGCCGCGAGCGGGACGGCGTGCCGGGGCGGACCAAGGGGTTCTGCCCCAAGTGCGGCACCGGCTTCGACTTCGACCCCCGGCTCGTCGCGGGCGACCTCGTCGGCGGCCAGTACGAGGTGGTGGGGTGCCTGGCGCACGGCGGGCTCGGGTGGATCTACCTGGCGCGGGACCAGAACGTGTCCGGCCGGTGGGTCGTGCTCAAGGGCCTGCTCAACGCGGGCGACGCGGACGCGTACGCCGCGGCGATCGCGGAGCGCCAGTTCCTGGCCGAGGTGGAGCACCCGCTGATCGTCGAGATCTACAACTTCGTCATGCACGACGGTGCGGGCTACACCGTCATGGAGTACGTCGGCGGGACCTCGCTCAAGGAGATGCTCACCGCGCGCAAGGAGGCGAACGCGGGCGTCAACGACCCGCTGCCCGTCGACCAGGCGATCGCGCTCGTGCTCGAGGTGCTGCCGGCCTTCGCGTACCTGCACGACGTCGGCCTGCTCTACTGCGACTTCAAGCCCGACAACGTGATCCAGCAGGGCGACGCGGTCAAGCTCATCGACCTCGGCGGCGTGCGCCGGGTCGACGACCTCGACTCGGCGATCTTCGGCACGGTCGGCTACCAGGCGCCGGAGGTGGCGGAGGTCGGCCCGTCGGTGGCCTCCGACGTGTACACGATCGGCCGCACGCTCGCGTCGCTCGTGATCGACTTCCGCGGGAACACGACGACGTTCGTCGCGGCGCTGCCGCCCGTGGCGGAGCAGCCGGTGTTCCAGGCCTACGACTCGTTCTACCGGCTGCTCGCCAAGGCGTGCGCCCTCGACCCGTCGGACCGGTTCGCCACCGTCGACGAGCTGCGCACGCAGCTGCTCGGCGTGCTGCGCGAGGTGGTGGCCGCCGACCGCGGCTCGGGCCACCCCGCGCTCCACTCGGCCGCGTCGGTGCTGTTCGAGTCGCCCACGACGGACGGCCCGGCCGCGCCCCTGCGCTGGGACGAGCTGCCGGCCCTCAAGGTCGACCCGGGCGACCCGGCGAGCGGCTGGCTCGCCGGTGTCAGCGTCAGCGACCCCGTGCGCCGTATCGAGGCGCTGGCGGACGCGCCGGAGGAGAGCGTCGAGGTCCGGCTCGAGCGCGCGCGGGCGGGCATCGAGGCGGGAGCGCCCGACGTGGTGCGCTCGGCGCTCGCGCAGGTGCTCGACGCGGACCCGTGGGAGTGGCGCGCGGTGTGGCTGGACGGGCTGGCGCAGCTCGCCGCGGGGGACCCGCTCGCCGCGCGTGCGTCGTTCAACGCGGTCTACGGCCAGGTCCCGGGCGAGCTCGCCCCCAAGCTGGCCCTCGCGGTGGCGTGCGAGCTGTCCGCCGAGCCGGACATCGCGGAGTCGCTGTACGTGATCTGCGCCCGCTCGGACGCCAACTACACCGCTGCCGCGGCGTTCGGCCTGGCCCGCATCCGCGAGGCCCGCGGGGACCTGGACGGCGCGCTCGCGGCCCTCGACCTCGTGACGGCGACGCGCAGCTCCTTCGTCGAGTCGCGCCTGCGGCGGGCGCGGCTGCTCGCGGCCTCGGACAAGGGGGTCGCCGGGCTCGCGGACGCGCTGCGCAGCCTCGAGCGCGTCACCGTCGAGCCGCAGGAGCGCGTGGACCTGCGGATCTCGGTGTTCCAGGGCGCGCTCGCGTCGGTGGGCCGCAGCGGACCGTCGCCGCAGCAGAAGATCGGCGACGTCCCGGCGGAGGACGGCCCGCTGCGCGACGCGCTGGAGGCCGCCTACCGCGAGAAGGCCACGCTGGCGTCGTCGCGCGACGAGCGGATCGCGCTGGTCGACCAGGCCAACGCGGTGCGCCGGTGGACGGCGTGGTGACGGCCGTCGTGTGCGCCGCGTGCGGCACGTCCGCGCGCGACGACGACGTGTTCTGCGAGGTGTGCGGCGCGCGGCTGGCGTCGGCGCCCCTCGAGCCGGTCGACGGCGCGGCCCCGGTCCCGCCGCCACCGGGGGCGGGCGCCCCGGCGGCCGGCGAGCCGAGCGCGGGCACGAGCGGTGACGGGCCGGCCGACGAGTCGGCTGACGAGCCGGGCGACGGGCCGGGCGGCGACGAGACCGAGACGGCACCGGTCGCGCGGGTCGCGGCGCCCGCGCCCGGGCCGGTGTGCCGGGCCTGCGGCGGCACCGTGGCGCCGGACGGCTACTGCGAGCAGTGCGGCGAGCCCGCGGTGTCCCGGCGCGACCACTGGTCCGAGCGTCCCGCGGCGTGGGTGGGCGGCGTCTGCGACCGCGGCGTACGGCACCCGCGCAACGAGGACGCGATGGCCCTGGCGGCCTCGGGCTCGTTCGCGGCGCTCGTCGTCTGCGACGGCGTGTCGACGGCCCCGGACTCCGACGTGGCGAGCGCGGCGGCCGCGGCGGCCGCGGTGGAGGTGCTGGTGGCGGGCGGCCCGGACGGCGCCGAGCCGGTCGGTGGCAGTGCGGGCGCCCGCACCGCCGCCTGGTCCGCGCTGCTCGCGCGGGCGGCCGTGGCGGGCGACGACGCGATCCGCGCGACCGCGGGTGCCACGCACGGGCCCGACGACGTGCCCTCGTGCACGTTCGTCGCCGCGGTGCTCGACGCGTCGCTGCTCGTCGTGGCCTGGCTGGGCGACTCGCGCGCGTACTGGCTCCCGGACGCGGGCCCGGCCGAGCAGCTCAGCGCCGACGACTCGTGGGCCGGCGACCTGATCGCCCGGGGCGTCCCGCGCGTGGCGGCGGAGGCCTCGCCGCAGGCGCACGCGATCACGCGGTGGCTGGGCCCCGACGCGACCGACGTCACGACGAGGTCGACCGCGACGGTCGTCGACGAGCCCGGCTGGGTGCTGGTCTGCTCGGACGGGCTGTGGAACTACTGCTCGCCTGCCGAGGACGTGGCCCGCCTGGTCCGGGAGTCGGCGGCGGAGGTCGACGGCGATCCCGAGCGCACCGCGGGTGCGCTCGTGGCCTGGGCGAACGCGCAGGGCGGCCGCGACAACGTGACGGTGGCGCTCGCCCGCGTCCCCGCTCCGGCGTCCGTCTCGTCGGATAGCCTCGACACGCGCACCGAGCCGTCGCCCGTCGACGGCTCCGGCGCGGGCAGCACCGCGAGCTCCACCGACCGACCGACGAAGGGTTGAGCGTGGCCGTCTTCACCGCCGAGGTCTTCCAGAACGAGTTCCTGCCCGACGGGGCGACGGACGTGCACGCCATCGTGACGGTCACGAGCTCGGAGGCCGGCACCGCGGCCGCCTCGTCGGGCGGCGTGGCCGAGATCATCATGGTGGACACGTCCGGCTCCATGAGCGGGCGCAACCTCGACGCGGCGAAGCACGCGGCGCAGGTGGCGGTCGACCAGATCGCCGACGGCACGTGGTTCGCGATCATCGGCGGCAGCCACGTGGCGCAGCGCGTGTTCCCGTACCCGAACGCGGTGCTGGACATGGTGCAGATGGAGCCCGGCGCGCGCGCCGAGGCGAAGCGTGCGATCGGCTCGCTGCGGCCGTCCGGCGGCACCGCGATGAGCACGTGGCTCGCGCTCGCCGACCGCCTGTTCGCGACGGTCCCGCAGGCGCCCCAGCGGCACGCGATCCTGCTGACGGACGGCAAGAACGAGTCCGAGCCGCGCGGCGCGCTGTCGTCCGTGGTGAGCCGGGTGACGGGCCACTTCCAGTGCGACGCCCGCGGCGTGGGCGCGAACTGGCAGGTCGACGAGCTGCGCGAGATCTCGACCGCCCTGCTCGGCACGGTGGACCTGATCGCGCGGCCCGAGGACATCGCGGCGGACTTCAGCGCCCTGGTGCAGCGCTCGATGTCGCGCGGCGTCGCCGACGCGGAGCTGCGCGTGTGGGCGCCGCAGGGCGCGCAGGTGCTCTTCGTCCGGCAGGTCTCGCCGACGGTGGAGGACCTGACCACCCGGCGCTCGGTGGTGAACCCGCTGACGGGCGCCTACCCCACGGGGTCGTGGGGCGACGAGTCCCGGGACTACCACGTGGCCGTCCGGGTCGCCTCCAAGCCGGTCGGCAGCGAGCAGCTCGCGGCGCGCGTCCAGGTCGCCGTCGGGGGAGAGGTGCTCTCGTCGGGCCTCGTCAAGGCGCGCTGGTCCGACGACGACGCGCTGACGGCCCGCATCAGCCCCGAGGTCGCGCACTACACGGGCCAGGCGGAGCTCGCGAGCGCGATCCAGGAGGGCCTCGCGGCGAAGGCGGCGGGCGACGAGGCGACCGCGACCGTCAAGCTCGGCCGTGCCGTCCAGCTCGCGCAGGAGACCGGGAACGACGAGGCGACGAGCCGGCTCCGGCGCGTGGTCGACATCGACGACGCGGACCACGGCACGGTCCGCCTCAAGCGGAACACCGACCGGCTCGACGAGATGGCGCTCGACACCGCGTCCACCAAGACGACCCGGGTCCGCCGGTGAGCGTCGTCTGCCCCGAGGGGCACACCTCGCAGTCGACCGACTACTGCGACGTCTGCGGGGCGCCGATCGCCGCCGCGCCCGCGGCGCCCGCGCCGGTCGCGGTGGCCGCGTCCGCGCCGACACCGACGACCTGCCCGCACTGCGACACGCCCGCGGCGCAGGGTGCGCTCTTCTGCGAGAACTGCGGCTACGACTTCACCACGGGGGCCACGCCCGACCCCGCCGCCCCCGCGACGGGCGCCGTCCCCCGCGTCCTGACCGCACCGTCGGAGCCCGGTGGTCCCGCGGCCCCCGCGTCGGCGACCGGCTCGGCTCCGGCCGTGCCGGAAGGCCCGCTCGGCTCGCCGGGCCCGGAGGCGCCGGCGGGCGCGCCCGAGGCCCCCTCCGCGGCGCCGGCCGCCGGCCCTGCCGGCGCGGAGCCGGACGCGTCCGCCCCGGGCGCACCGGCCGTCGGGTCCGCGCTGCCGACCCCGGGCGTGCCCGGACCGGACGCGTGGGTCGCCGAGATGTGGGTCGACCCCGACTGGTACGCGGTGCAGCAGCCGGAGGACCCGCTGCCGTCCGTCGGGCTGCCCGTGCTCGTCCCGCTGCGCAGCCGCAGCCTGCTCGTCGGGCGACCGTCGGCCTCGCGGAACATCCACCCGCAGATCGACTGCGGTGCCGACGCGGGCGTCTCGCGGCGGCACTGCCAGCTCAGCACCGACGGCCTGCGCTGGTGGGTCGAGGACCTCCAGTCGTCGAACGGGACGTACGTGGCGCGGGCGGGGGAGCCGCTGCCCGACGTGCCGCTGCCGCCGGGGCAGCGGCACGAGCTGCAGGACGGCGACCGGGTGTTCGTCGGTGCCTGGACCCGCATCGTCGTCCGGCAGGCGCTGCCCGGCGAGGTCTGAGCGGGCGCGCTCCTGGTCAGCCGCGGATCCGCTCCGCCACCGCGGCCTCCACCTCGGGCTGCAGGGTCCGGGCGAACGTCCGCGTCAGGTGGCCGTGGTCGAAGTAGACGATCGCCCCGCCGACGACGTCGTGGCACGTGCCGTCCCAGCAGATCATCCGGTTGAGGTCGAGCACGGAGACGCGTCCCGAGGAGTCCGCCGCCGCGGCGTCCGCCAGCGGGTCCGGTTCCACGGCGACGTCCTGCGGCTGCACGCACTCGCGCCAGCCGTCGCGCTGCCACGCGACGCAGTCCGGCGCGGGGTCGCCCGCGTTCGGCGTGTCCCGCAGGACCAGCACCGGGACACCCGCGGCCGTGAAGCGTGCGAGGAGGCGGGAGTAGGCCTCCTGCTGCCGGGCGTGCTGCGCGTCGTCGGGCACGTCGAGCAGGGGCCGGAAGGTGCGGGCGGCCAGGACGACGAGGTCCGGTCGCTGCGCGAGCGCGTCGTCCACCGCCCAGCGCGTCCACGCGGCGCAGCCCGGGGCCTCGGCGGGGACCGGCACCTCGATCGGCAGGTCGACGGGGTAGCACTCGGACGTGAGGTAGGTGCGCAGGGACCACCCCTCGCGCTGCACCTGGTCGACGAGCGCGGGCTGCCACTGCCCGGCGTGCGAGTTGCCCAGGAGCACGACGCGTCGCACGGGCGCGTCGGAGCCGTACGTGCACGTCCGGCGGCCCGTGAAGGGGGCGTTGTTCCAGCAGCCGTCCTGGTACAGCTCGCTGCGGTCCGTCGCCGCCACGCCCGGGCTCATGAGGAGCGCCTCCCCGACGGGGTCCGGGCAGGCGGGGTCACGCACGGCCTGGGCACCGAAGCACGGGACCTCGCCGGTCCGTGCCGCCTCGAAGACCGCTCGCTCGCCGGCCGCCCGGTCCGCGGCGACGGCCCCGGCCCCGCACGCGAGTCCCACGCACACGGCCGCGGTGAGCGCACCCAGCGTGAACGTGCGGGGGAGCGACGCGCGCAGGCGGGCGGAGCGGCGCACCGGGGCCTCGACCCAGCGCGTCGTCGCCGCCGCCAGCAGGAGGGTGAGGACGACGAGCGGGACGCGCGCCCAGCCGCCGAGCGCCGCGCCTACGGCGAACGGCGCGAGCACCAGCAGCGGCCAGTGCCAGAGGTACACGCCGTAGGAGACGTCGCCGAGCGCCACGACCGGCCGGGACCCGAGCACCCGGCCCACCCCGCCCGGGACGTCGTCGGTGGCCGTCGCCACCACGAGCGCGGCACCGAGCGTCGGCAGCAGCGCGGCGGTGCCGGGGAACGGGGTCGCGCCGTCGAACGCGAGGCACGCGACGACGATCGCCGCGGCACCGGACCACGCCAGGAGCGCGCGGGCCCGCGCCCAGCCGGCCGTGCGCACCCCAACGACCGCCACGAGCGCACCGAGCGCGAGCTCCCAGACGCGCGTCGGGGTGACGAAGTAGGCCCGCGCCGGGTCGTCGTGCGTGAGGTTCGCGCTGTGCGCCAGCGACACCGCGCCGACGAGCGCGATCGCGACCCCGGCGGCGAGCCGGGTGCGGCCGAACCGCCGTCCGACCAGGATCGCGACGGCGAGCAGGAGCGGCCAGCCCAGGTAGAACTGCTCCTCCACGCCCAGGGACCAGAAGTGCTGCACGGGCGTCGGCGTCGTCTCGGCGGCGAGGTAGTCCGTGGCCTGGTGCGCCAGCTCCCAGTTCTCGACGAGCAGCGTCGAGGCCAGCAGCTCGCGAGCGGCGGGCCGCAGGAGGTGGCTCGGCAGCAGCGCCACCGACGCGATCGTGGTCACGGCCAGGACCACCCCTGCGGCCGGCAGCAGGCGGCGCACGCGCCGGGCCCAGAAGGCGCCCAGGGCCCGCGGGCTCGTCGGCGGGGTCCGCAGCAGGTGGGACGTGATGAGGAAGCCGGACACCACGAAGAAGACGTCGACGCCGACGTAGCCACCCGGGAGCGCGGACGGCCACAGGTGGAAGACGACCACCGCCGCGACCGCCACCGCGCGCAGCACCTGGATGTCGCGCCGCGGCGCACGGGCGCGGGCCCCGCCGGTGGCGGCACGCGTGGTCGCGGGCGCGCGCTCGGCGGTCGTCACGGGCGTGCTCGTCGTCGTCATGGAGCTCCGGGGTGGTCCAGCGGGTGGGCGTCGCACCGCTGTCGCGTGCGCCGGGGGCGGTCGCCGCCCGAGGTGCCGATGCGGCCAGGAGATTCTCGCCCGAGGTGGCCTCCGGCGCCGCCGGGAGCCGTGCCGCCGACGGTCGCCGGCCGGCCGGTCGGAGGGCGGATCCGGCTGTGACCCGCGTCATCGTGCGGATCGGGGAGCCAGTTGGACTCTGGCGCGAAGACTCAGTTAGAGTCTGGGACGCACACGGAACGCCGGTGAGAACCGGGGGACGTGCAGCGCGGACGTGGCTCAGTGGTAGAGCATCACCTTGCCAAGGTGAGGGTCGCGGGTTCGAATCCCGTCGTCCGCTCGGAGACATCCTTCTCGGCCCCGGCCGCTGAGGACAGCGGTCTCAGGGTGGAGTGGCCGAGAGGCGAGGCAGCGGCCTGCAAAGCCGTATACGTGGGTTCGAATCCCATCTCCACCTCGCATCATCACCACCCCCTGGGCGATTGGCGCAGCGGTAGCGCGCTTCCCTGACACGGAAGAGGTCACTGGTTCGATCCCAGTATCGCCCACCAGCAGCACAGCAGTGCAGCACAGAAGAGCCCGCCCCGGGAGCCCGGGAGCGGGCTCTCTGCCTGTTCGGTCCCTGCCGCGCCGAACCCCGCCTCCCTGAACCGCACCTCCCCGAGGCGCGCGACGAACGTCCGGCACGCGTCGTTCGGAGAGGCGTCGTTCACCGCCCTGGTGACGAAGACCGGCTGAGCTCAGGTGCGCACGACGGCCGCGGTCGCGCTCACCTCGATCAGGGCTCCGGGTACGCCCAGCCCTGCGACGAGCGCCGCGGTGACCAGCGGCGGTGCTCCTGCCCGCGCGAGCCGGGGCGCGATCGCGCCGTAGGCGGCGCGCAGGTCCGCCGACTGGTCGATGAGCACGGTCCACAGCACGACGTCCGCGAGCGACGCGCCCGCGGCCTCGAGCGCCGCGGCGGCGTTGTCCAGAGCGCGCACCGCCTGCTCGGTGACCTGGTCCGAGACGACCGCGCCGGTCTCGTCGACGCCGTTCTGGCCCCCGACGAGGATGGTCGTCGCCCCCGGCGGGATGACGGCGACGTGGCTGAAGGCCGGGCTGACGACGAGCCCGGTCGGTTGCGGGTAGGTGATCTCCATGACACCCACGCTCGCACGACCCACCGACAGCGGCGCGAGGGCGGTGGGTGTCGCGCCGGTCGCGCGCCGGTCTCGGTGCGGCGCCCCGTAGGTCCTCGTGCCTGCTCAGTGCGAGCGCAACGCCTCGACCAGCTCGCTCTTCCTCATCGACGACCGGCCGTCGATGCCGATCTCGGAGGCGCGCTTCCGCAGGTCCGCGACGGTCCAGTCCTCGTAGGAGCCCGACTCGCCGCCCCTGCGGGCGACCTTCGAGCGGCCCTGCGCGGCGCTCGCGTTGGCGATGCGCGCGGACTTCTCCTTGCTGTTGCCCTGCTCCCGCAGGTCCTCGTAGAGCTTCTTGTCCTTCACGCTCGGTCCGGGGTCACGTGCGGGCACGGTCGCCTCCTCGGGTCGTGGGGTCCGGACGGGTCCGACTGGACCGCCGGGTGGATCACCGGGTGGATCACCGCCTGGATCACCGCCTGGATCACCGCCTGGATCACCGCCTGGCCGGGTGGCGCGCCACGGCCTGCGGCGCGGAGCAGCCGGCTCGCCCGCACAGGGGGTCCCGGCCGCACGATCGCGGACGCTCTCGCCTCCCGCACCGCTCCGCAGGCCCGGTGCCGTGCCGGTCGGGTGGCGGGTTCACCGGGTCACGCGACCGTCACGGCGTGCGCGGTGACTCAGTGGAAGGCGTCCTTGACGTCGTCGCCCGCCTGCTTGACGTCGGCGCCGGCCTGGTCGGCCTTGCCCTCCGCCTGCATGCTGGTGTCGTCGGTCAGCTTGCCGACGCCCTCCTTGGCCTGGCCCTTGAGCTCCTCGGCCTTGTGCTCGATCTTGTCGTCCATGCCCATCGGGAGAGTCCTCTCGCTCGGGCGGAGGTCGACGCGTCGATGGGCCGACCCCGCAGCGTGCCGGAGACCGTGCGGCGGCCGCGTCCTGACCGCCCCGGTCCCTCGAACGTAGCCCTGCGCGGGGTGCCCCGCACGCGGAGGCGGCACGGTCCGCGAGCGCGACGTCCGGATGCGGGCCGCGGGACGGGGTGCGACGGTGAGCAGCGACCGGTCACCACGAGTGACGTGTCGATCGAGACGTGACGAGCGAGGGCGAGCAAGGACGACCACCGCTCCGGCCGGACGGCTCCTGACGAAGGCGAGGACGAGCATGCGAGCACTGACGTGGCAGGGACACCAGGACGTCACGGTCGAGACCGTGCCCGACCCGACGATCCAGGAGCCCACCGATGCGGTCATCCGGGTCACCTCGACGGCGATCTGCGGCTCGGACCTGCACCTGTACTCGGTCCTGGGTCCCTACCTCCAGGCCGGGGACGTCCTGGGCCACGAGGCGATGGGCATCGTCGAGGAGGTCGGCTCGGAGGTGAGCGGGCTGCGGGCCGGGGACCGGGTCGTGGTGCCGTTCGGCATCGCGTGCGGAACCTGCTTCATGTGCCTCGCGGGCCTGCAGTCCCAGTGCGAGACGACCCAGGTGCGCGAGCAGGGCAGCGGCGCCGCGCTCTTCGGCTACACCTCGCTGTACGGCAGCGTCCCCGGCGGGCAGGCGCAGTACCTGCGTGTCCCGCAGGCGCACTACGGTCCCGTCGTCGTGCCGCAGGACGACGAGCCGGACGAGCGCTACCTCTACCTGTCGGACGTGCTCCCGACCGCGTGGCAGGCGGTCGAGTACGCGGCGGTGCCCGCGGGCGGGACGGTCGTCGTCGTCGGGCTCGGGCCGATCGGGCAGATGGCCGCGCGCATCGCGCTGCACCGGGGTGCCGGCCGGGTCATCGGCATCGACTCCGTCCGCGAGCGCCTCGACATGGCCTCCCGCCACGGCGTCGACGTCATCGACACCGGCTCACGCACCGACACCGAGGACGCCGTCCGCGAGCTGACCGGCGGGCGGGGCGCCGACGCGAGCATCGACGCCGTGGGCATGGAGGCGCACGGCTCCCCGCTCGCGCACGCGGTGCACCGCGTGACGGCCGTGCTCCCGGACGCCGTCGCCCGCCCCATGATGGAGAACGTCGGTGTCGACCGGCTCGCCGGGCTGCGGACCGCGCTCGGGGTCGTGCGGCGCGGCGGGACCGTGTCCGTCGTGGGCGTCTACGGCGGCGCGGCCGACCCGTTCGACCTCATGGACGTCTTCGACCGCCAGCTCACGCTGCGGTTCGGCCAGGCCAACGTGCGCCGGTGGATCGGGGACCTGCTGCCGCTGGTGACCGCGCCAGGCGACCCGCTCGGCGTGCTGGACCTGCGGACGCACCGGCTCCCGCTCGAGGAGGCCCCGGCCGCCTACGACCTGTTCCAGCGCAAGAACGACGGCTGCATCAAGGTGGTGCTCGACCCAGCCGCGTGAGCCTCGCCCCGGCCGCTGCGCGGACGACGTGCGGCGGCCGGGCGTGCGCGCTCAGGACGCGCCGAGCAGGCGGCGGCGCGGGTGCAGCGGCCGGCTGGCCGTGCCGGCACCCGTCGCGAGACCGTCGAGCACCTCGGCGAGGGCCTCGCGGCCGGTGCGCCGGGGGAGCCAGCCGAGCTCCTGGCGCACGCGCGCGGTGTCCATGACCGGCGCGCCGGTGGCCATGTCGAGCCAGCCCGGTCCGACCACGGCGAGCCGGGCGCGCCACGCGGCGTCGAGCGCCACGCGCAGCGCGCCGGGCGGCACGGGCAGCACCCCTGGCGCCCGCAGCACCTCCGCGACGTCGTCGGCCCGCAGGACGCCGTCTCCCGCGACGTTGAAGGCGCCGGTCGCACGCTGGGTCAGGATCCGCACGTAGGCGTCGGCGAGGTCGTCCGCGTGCACCGCCTGCAGCCGTAGCCCGGCGGGCCAGGGCAGCACGGGCAACGGGCCGCGCAGGAGCGCCTTCGGCACCAGCGGTCCCAGGAAGAGGCGCCCCACCTCGGCGCCGGCGCCGCGCTGGAACACCAGTGCCGAGCGCACGCGGGCCACGGGCCGACCGCGGCCGGCGCCCTCGTCGAGCAGACGCTCGACGGCGGCCTTGTCGGAACTGTAGCTCGAGGTCGGGATGCCGGTGGACGCCCAGGCCTCGGTGCGCGGCTCGTCGTCGCCGACCGCCGCGTAGGTCCCCACCGACGAGGCGGCCACCACGTGGGCGACCCCCGCGGACTCCGCGGCGGCGAGGACCGCGCGCGTGCCGTCCACGTTGGTCGCGCGGAGCCGCTCGCGGTCGTGGCTGGGCTGGATCGCCCACGCGAGGTGGACCACCGCGTCGGCGCCGTCGAACGCGGCGGCGAGGCGGGACGCCGCGTCGGGCGCGGCCACGTCGCAGGCCACCCACCGGTCGACCGCGTCGTACGGCGCCGGCACGGCACGCCGGGGCACGCGCCGGGCGACGCCGACGACCGAGCTCACCGCCGGCTCGTCGCGCAGCCGGCGCAGGAGGGCCGTGCCGACGTTGCCGGTGCAGCCGGTGACCGCGACCCTCATCCCGCGCCTCCTCGAGCTCGGACGGGACGCCGGACGCGCCTCGCGTGGTGCACTCACTATCGGTGCGCTCCCGGTGTCCTGCATCCCGGTGGCGCCCCTCGCGCGTCGCGGTTTGCCCGGGTGCACCTCCCGGCTTACTGTCACCCCGGGTCAGGAAGCGGCCTCGGCACCACATCGACGTGGGGAAGCGGTCATGGCAGCACCTGCGACCGAGCCGGTCCGGCACGACGCGCTGACGGGTGGGCGGTTCGTGGTCGACCTGCTCCGCGACCGGTGGTGGTGGAGCGACGGCCTGTACCGCGTCCTGGGCTACGCGGCCGACGAGGTCGTGCCGTCCTCGGCGCTCGTGCTCGAGCACACGCGCCCGGGCTGCCGGCACCGCTGGGACGAGTCGTTCGAGCGCTGGCGGCGCCGGGACGAGCCCGTGCTGGTCGGGCTGGAGATGGTCGACCGCCACCGGCAGCCGTTCGACGCCGTCGTCGTCGGCGCGCTCGAGAACGAGCCCGCGGGCTCGGCGAGCCTGGTCGTGGACGGCTACGTCATCGACCTGGGCCACGCACGCCTGCCCGCTGAGCTCGCGCCCGTCGACCCGCGGATCGCCGAGGAGGTGCGGGTCCGGGAGACCATCGACCAGGCGAAGGGCGTGGTGACGGCCGCGTTCGGCACGGACGCCGAGATGAGCTTCGACCTGCTCCGGGAGGCGGCGATCCGCAACGCGGTGCCGTTGCGCATGCTCGCCCGGCACGTGGTGGCCGAGGCCGCCGGCGTCGCACCGGGGGAGATCGAGCCGTGGCTGCGGCGGCTGCTGTCCGGGCCCGGGTCGCCCGGCGACGGCGGCGACCGCCCGGCGCGTGCGCCGGGCCCCGAGCGGCCCGCCGGGTGACCGGCTCGTCGTACGCCGAACCGGGGACCCGGACGCACGGACCTGCCTCACGCGCCTATGGTTCGTCCCGAGGGAACCCGGCCGGGCCAGGAGGTGGACGTTGACCGAGAAGTCCATCCCCGGGCTGACGGGCGCGCAGGACGGCGACGACGTCGACGCCGAGCTCGCGGCGCTCGCCGCGCGGTACGAGACCGACCGCCTGCGGTGGCAGCTCGCCGTGGCCGCGGGCGGCGTCGGGAGCTTCGACTGGGACCTGGTCAGCGGGCGCCTCGAGTGGGACGACCAGCTGCTCGAGATATTCGGGATCGCGCGGGAGGACTTCGCCGGGACGATCGAGGCGTTCGACGCCGCGCTGCACCCGGACGACCTCGACCGCGTCAACGAGGCGATCGGCGTGGCCGTCGAGACGTGCGGGCAGTACCTCGCGGAGTACCGCGTCGTGCGGCCCGACGGACGCCAGCGCTGGGTCCGGGCCCGCGGCGTCGCGCTCGCGGGCGCCGACGGTCGCGCGGTCCGGCTCCTGGGGGCGGCGTACGACACGACGAGCGAGCGGGACTCCGACGCGCGCATCCAGCGCGTCCTCGAGACCATGCCGTCCGCGTTCTTCCTGCTCGACGCGGACTGGCGGTTCGTCTACGTCAACTCGGCGGCGGCACGGATGCTGGACCGACCGCGGGAGGCGCTCCTCGGCGGGATCGTGTGGGAGCTGTTCCCGGACGCGGTCGGGACGATGTTCGAGGAGAGCTACCGCGGCGCGGTGGCGGACGGCGAGCCGCGCCGGTT
Source organism: Cellulomonas fulva (assembly GCF_018531375.1). Lineage (NCBI taxonomy): Bacteria > Bacillati > Actinomycetota > Actinomycetes > Micrococcales > Cellulomonadaceae > Cellulomonas > Cellulomonas fulva. Next base: position 2,679,510 of record NZ_JAHBOH010000001.1, read on the forward strand.
CGAGGAGTACTACCCGGCGCCGCTCGACCGCTGGTACGAGGTCCGCGCGTGGCCGGGACCCGACGGGCTGTCCGTCTACTTCAACGACGTGACCGACCGGCGCGCGGCGCAGGACGAGGCACGGGCGGCGCGCGACGCGGCCGAGGCGTCGTCACGCCGGCTCGCTCTCCTGGCGGACCTGGGCGACGACCTGACGTCGACGCTGGACACGCACGACGCCGTGGCCCGGCTCGCGCGCCACCTCGTCCCCGCGTTCGGCACGTGGTGCCTGGTCACGATGTCGGAGGACCAGCGGCACCTGCGCGACCTCGCGAGCTGGCACGTCGACCCGCGGCTGCGCGCCACGGTGACCCGGTACGCCGAGCTGCGGATGGACGCGCTGGCCCCGTCGTCGTACCTGTTCCGCGCGCTGCGGACGGGCGAGACCGTGGCCGTGCCCGACGCCACCGAGGCGATCGCCCGGGTCCTGACCGGCGACGCGCGCGACCTGCTGCGCGATCTCGCCCCGCGGATGGCCTACGCCGTGCCGATGCGCGCCCGTGGCCGCACGCTCGGCGCCATCACGGTGTTCCTCGACGACGGGCCCGACCTCGGCACCGAGGACCTGACCCTGCTGACGCAGCTCGCCGACCGGGCGGGCATGGCGCTGGACAACGCCCGGCTCTACGAGCGGCAGCGGGAGATCGCCGTCGGCCTGCAGCGGTCCCTGCTGTCGGCACCGGCGCAGCCCGACGACCTCGAGGTCGTCGTGCGCTACGTCGCCGCGAGCGAGGCCGCGCAGGTGGGCGGGGACTGGTACGACGCGTTCGTCCAGCCGTCGGGCTCGACCGTCCTGGCGATCGGCGACGTCATGGGCCACGACACGCCGGCGGCCGCGGCCATGAGCCAGCTGCGCACGCTGCTGCGCGGCATCGCGCACACCACCGACGGCACACCCGCCCAGATCCTGCGCGGGCTCGACTCGGCGGCCGAGGCGCTGCACGTGGGCGCCATGGCGACCGCGGTGGTGGCGCGGCTGGAGCAGTGCGACCGGCAGCGGTCCGCGGCGACGACGACCGTGCGGTGGACCAACGCGGGTCACCTGCCCCCGCTCCTGGTGCTGCCCGACGGCACGGTCGAGCAGCTGGTGGCGCCCCGGCCCGAGCTGGTGCTCGGGCTGGACGTCGCCGCGACGCGGACGGACAGCGAGCGCGAGGTGCCGCGCGGCTCGGTGCTGCTGCTCTACACCGACGGCCTCGTGGAGCGCCGGGGCGAGCACCTGGAGCGGGGCATCGGCCGGCTGCTGGCGGCGGTGGGCGAGGCCTGGCGGGAGGCGTGTGCGGGTGCGGACGGGCGGCCCCGTCCGGGCACCGACGGGACGAGCCCGGCGGTGGGATCCATCGACGTCGCCGCCTTGGTCGACGGCGTCCTGGCGCGCTGCGTCGGGGACCGCGAGCCCGCCGACGACATCGCCGTGCTCGCGGTGCACCTGGGTCCGCAGCACCCGGCCTGACCCACGGCTGCGGGGCACCGCGCGCCCCGGCGTGCGCGTCCCGTGCGACCGCGCGAGCATGGTCGGGCCGGCAGCGGACCGCGCGCGGCACCCACGACGACGGGAGGACCGCGTGTCCGACGCCAGCAGGTCGACCACCGACCACGACGAGATCCGGACGTGGGTCGAGGCCCGCGGCGGCACGCCTGCGCTGATCGCCTCGCTCGGCAGGCACGAGGACGGCGTGCCGGCGGTCGTGTTCCCGGCCGGGCCGAGCGGTGAGGGCGCCGTGCCGACGACGTGGGCGCGGTGGTTCGAGGTGTTCGAGCGCGACTCGCTCGCGTTCGTCCGGCCCGCCGACGTCGACGCCGCGGCGCCGTTCTTCGAGCTCGCGCAGCGCTGACCGCCGCTGAGCACCTGGGCTCCGGGTGCTCAGGTCTCCGTCGTCGGGGTCCGCGACAGCTCCAGCGTCAGCGCGGCGGACGTGCTGCGCGGCACGACGATGTCGACGGCCCCGCCGCCGGCAGCGCCCTCGCGGGCGGCGCGAGCCAGGGCGCGCACGGCACCGCTCCCGAGGAAGGTGCTCGGGTCGATGTCGACGGTCACCGGGCTCGACGCGCCGCGCGACTGACGTCGCAGGGCGTGCTCGAGCGCGGCGACCGTCGCCTCGTCGTCGAAGGAGCCCCGGATCCGGACGATCCCGTCGGCCGCGTCGACCGTGCCGTCGCCGGGAAGAGCCACGGGGATGGCAGGTCCGCCCACGGGCACCGAACGGCGCGCGTCGACGTCCACGCGGGTGCGCGTGCCGGACGCGCCGCTCGTCACGCTCAGCCGGGCGCCACCGGAGGCGATCATGGCCAGGCCGCGGCCGCGGTCGCCCGGGTCCCGAGTCGGGCGCCGCCAGCGCCCCTCGTCGCGCACCTCCAGGTGGATGGTCACCCCCCGCACGCGAGCCGTCACGGTGACGTCGCCGGTCCCACCGCCCTGGTAGCCGTGCTCGATGCTGTTCGCCGCGGCCTCGCTCGCCGCGAGCACCAGGAGCGTGCGCTCCTGCGCCGGCAGGCCCAGCCGCTCCAGCCACCCGCCGACGGCCTGGCGCACCTGGCCGAGGCGCCCGGGGTCGGCGGGGATCACGAGCTCCAGGTCCGGGAACGGCTCCCGGCGCGCCGCGCAGAGCGCCGTCGCGTCGTCGCGGGCCGTGCCACCGGCGGCGCCCACGACCCGGCGGCAGACGCGCTCGGCCGTCCCACCCGGGGCCGCCTCGTCGCGGTGCGCCGCGACGACGGCGTCCTGCAGCGCGCGCAGCCCGGCGTCGAGCGGGCGCCCGGGCCGCTCCACGGCTCCGTCGGTGAACAGCAGGATCGCCTCGTCCGCGGCCAGCGTCGCGCGGCCGACGCGGTCGCCGCCCAGCCCGATCGGGTCGCCCTGCGTCGAGGGCAGGAGCCGCGCGCCGCGGGGCCCGACGACGAGCGGGGCCGGGTGACCGCGCGTCACGTACTCCAGCTCCCCGGTCGCGGGGTCGAGCACCGCGGTGCACACCGTCGTCGCGAAGGTCCCGGCGGCGACGTGCGAGTACCGGTCGAGCGAGGCCAGCGCCTCGCCGAGGGTGGCGCCGTCGAGACTCCGGGCCGCGAAGATCGCGCGCATCTGGCACATGGCCGCAGCCGCCTCGATGCCGTGGCCGACGACGTCGCCCACGCTCAGCCAGAGGCGCCCGTCGGGGGCGAGGCTGGCGTCGAACCAGTCGCCGCCCGCGGACTGCTCGTCGCCCGCGACGCGGTACGCCGCCGCCAGGTCGACGTCCTGCAGGAGGGGCACGCTCGAGGGGAGGAGGGCGCGCTGCAGGGACAGCGCCGTGACGTCGGCAGAGGTCCGTGCCACGCCAGGCGAGGCCTCGCCGGTCTCAGCTCCTCGCGTCCCCATGCGCTGAGGGTCGCACGACTCAGGTCAGGGGGACACCGCTGAGGCGCCGTCGGGCGAGTTGTCCGGGTCGCGGTGCCCGGCGTCGCCGGCCTGCTCGCGGCGAGCGCGCCGCGGATCGTCGTCGACGTCACGCACCACTTGGACGTCGAGGTGGTGCCCGGCGGCGAGGAGCAGGGTGCTGTCCGGGGCCACGACGACGCGCAGCCGGCCGCCGCGCGTGCGGATCCGCCGCGCGACCGACGCGAGCGCGGACACCCCGGCCGAGCCGACGTGCGAGACCTCCCGCAGGTCGATCACGACGTCGCCCCCGGTGCCGCCCTCGGCGCCGAGCACCTCGATGGCCGCCGTGAGCGTCCCAGCGGTCGCCAGGTCGACGGGCCCGCTCGCGACGATCGTCGGGACCCCGTGCTGCAGGACCGTCCGCAGGTGCAGCTCGCCCTCGTCGTTCCCGACGGGCGTGGTCTCGTCCGCGAACGACTGGAAGACGACCTCGTCCATCAGCGCGCGCGTCTGCGGGGGAAGGCCGCCGCTCGAGCAGACCGCTGCGATCAACCGCTCGGCGAGCGTGGCGACGCGGACGTTCTGGTGCTGGGAGCACCACCGGAGCAGGTCGAACGCGGTCTGCGCGTCGATGCCGTAGACCAGCATCAGTGCGCCCTTCGCCTGGTCGATCGTGGAGTGGGACGCGACGGCCTGGCGCAGGCCGGCGCTCACGCGACGGTCCACGCGGTCGCGCTCCACCGGCAGCGTGTCGACCAGGAAGCCGCTCACGAGCACGGTGCCGTCGCGCCGGTCGGCCGCGCCGCACAGCACCACCTCGCGCGGCTCACCCGCGAGGTCCAGGAGGTCGTACCAGACCGTGAACGGACCGCCGCCCTGCTCGACGGTCGTGAGGGCCGTCCGCACGGCGTCCCGGTCCTGCTCACCGACGTGGCTCAGCAGCACCTCACGCGAGGGCACGACGCCCCCGGCAGGGATCGCGTGCAGCGCGAACATCTCGTCGGACCACCACCAGCGGTCTGCACCGACGGTGTAGGCGAAGCGCCCCACCTGCGGGACGGTCGCGTCGGACACCCTTGCCTCCAGCACGGTCACGCGAGCCGCGGTCAACCGGGCTGTCGTCTCAACCCGTCGGCGGTGCTCGTCACCGTGCCTGAACGATAGTGCGGCGCCGCCTGCCCGGCCCGGTGAGCGCGGGGCCGCCGGACGGGTTTCCAGGCCGGCGGGCTCGAGGGCGGCGTGCGCGCGGGTGGCGCCACGCCGCATCCGGGTGCGGCGCCCCGCGCCTCGTGTGAACGTGAGGCATGACACGTTTCGGGTACACGCTGATGACGGAGCAGTCGGGTCCGCGCGAGCTGGTGGGCTACGCCCGGCGCGCCGAGGAGCTGGGCTTCGACTTCGAGGTCTCGAGCGACCACTACTTCCCCTGGGTCGACGAGCAGGGCCACGCCCCGTACGCGTGGGCGCTGCTGGGCGCGGTGAGCCAGGCGACCTCCAGCGTCGAGCTCATGACGTACGTGACCTGCCCGACCATGCGCTACCACCCGGCGGTCGTGGCGCAGAAGGCCGCGACGCTCGGTGCGCTCTCGGGCGGCCGGTTCCTCCTGAACCTGGGCGCCGGCGAGAACCTCAACGAGCACGTCGTGGGGGAGCGCTGGCCCGCCGTCGGCGAGCGGCACGACCTGCTGGAGGAAGGGCTGCACGTCATCCGCGAGCTGCTCACGGGCGAGCGGACCACGTGGGAGGGCGAGTGGTTCCGCGTCGACTCCGCGCGGTTGTGGGACCTGCCCGACGAGCCGGTGCAGATCGGCGTCGCCGTCTCGGGCGACCAGTCGGTCTCCCGGTTCGCGCCGCTCGCGGACCACCTCGTCGCGGTCGAGCCCTCGGCCGAGCTGGTCGCCGGCTGGGACGAGGCGCGTCCGGCGGGCGCCCCGCTGTCCCGCAAGATCGGCCAGATCCCGATCTCCTGGGACCCCGACCGCGAGGCCGCGGTGCGACGCGCCCACGAGCAGTTCCGCTGGTTCGCGGGCGGGTGGAAGGTGAACGCCGACCTGCCCACGACCGAGGCGTTCGCGGCCGCGTCGCAGTTCGTCCGGCCGGAGGACGTCGCCGAGCAGATCCCGTGCGGGCCGGACCTGGACGCGGTCGTCGAGGCCGTCCGGCCGTACTGGGAGGCCGGGTTCACCGACGTGGCGATCGTCCAGGTGGGCGACGAGCAGCAGCAGAGGTTCCTCGACGAGGCGGCCGAGCCGTTGCTCGCCCGGCTGCGCGAGGCAGCCCCGTGAGCCCGTCCCACGGTGCCCCGGGCGCCTCGGGTGCCGTGCGCGCGCGCGACGACGTGGCGCCCGACGTCGTCGGGTCGTCATGAGCGGCGGGCCGCGGGTGCTGCTGCTGGTCCGGCACGGGGAGAGCGTCGGGAACGTCGCGGCGCGGGAGGCCGAGCGGGCAGGCGCCGAGGAGCTGGAGCTCGCGACCCGCGACGCCGACACCCCGCTGTCGGAGCTCGGACGCGCGCAGGCGGACGCGATCGGACCGTGGCTCGCGGCACTGCCCGTCGAGGAGCGGCCCCGCGCCGTGTGGTGCTCGCCGTACGTGCGCGCGGTGGAGACCACGGAGCGGGCGCTGGCCGCCGCCGGGCTGGACCTGCCGGTCGAGCGGGACGAGCGGCTCCGCGACCGCGAGCTCGGGGTGCTGGACCGACTGACGGTGCGCGGGGTGCAGGAGCGGTTCCCGCTCGAGGCGGAGCTGCGCGCACGGCTCGGGAAGTTCTACCACCGGCCCGCCGGCGGGGAGTCGTGGGCGGACGTGGCGCTCCGCCTGCGGTCCCTCGTGCGCGACGTCGAGGCCGCGCCGGACGCGCCGCTCATGGTCGTCGCGCACGACGCGGTGATCGTCCTGCTGCGCTACGTGCTGGAGCACCTCACCGAGCGGGAGGTGCTCGACCTGTCGCGGCGGTCCGGGGTGCGCAACGCCTCCGTGACGACCATGCGTCGGGACGACGACCAGTGGTCCACCCCGTCCTTCGCGGCCGTGGACCACCTCGCCGTGCTCGACGAGCCGACCGGGGACCACGCGGCGACCGCACGCGGCGGCCGGGCGGACGACGCGGGCGCGGTCGGCGCGGGCGCGGTCGGCGCGGAGGAGCGTGCCCGTGGCTGACCCGGCTCCGCTGACGCCGCAGGCCCTGCGGGAGTGGCCGCTGCCCCGCCCCGAGGGCGGGAAGGACCAACGCGGCGCCGTGCTGGTGGTCGGCGGCGCGCGCGCCACCCCGGGCGCGAGCGTGCTGGCCGGGGTGGCGGCGCTGCGGGTCGGCGCGGGCCGGCTCACGCTCGCGGTGACGAGCTCGGTCGCGGTCGCGGTCGCCGTGGCGACGCCCGAGGCCGGGGTGCTCGCGCTGCCCGAGTCCCCGACGGGCTCGCCCACCGGTCCCGGTGACGGGTTCGCCGACGAGCTCGGCCGGGCCGACGCCGTGCTCGTCGGACCCGGTCTGGACGAGCCGGACGGGACCCACGCGCTCGTGGGCGCGGTGCTCGGAGGGCTCGAGCCCGGCGTGCCGGTGGTGCTCGACGCGTTCGCGCTCGGGGTGCTGCCCCGCTTGCGCGAGCAGGTGCGCGCACGCGGCGGGACCGTGGTGCTCACCCCCAACGGCGCCGAGGCACGGCGGCTCGTCGACGACGACGACGAGCCCACGGCCCAGGGCATCGCCGCGCGGTACGGCGCCGTCGTCGCGCTGGACGGTGCCGTCGCGGCGCCCGACGGCCGCGCCTGGACGTCGGCGAGCGGGACCACCGGCCTGGGCACCTCCGGCAGCGGCGACGTGCTCGCGGGCGCCGTCGCCGGCCTGCTCGCCGCAGGCGCCGCGCCCGAGCAGGCGGCGTGCTGGGCGGTCGCCCTGCACGGCACCGCGGGGGACCGCCTCGCGGCGCGCGTGGGCCAGGTGGGGTACCTGGCACGCGAGCTCGTCGACGAGCTGCCCGCGGTGCTCACGGAACTGCGGACCTGACCCGCGGACCGCGCGCACCCGGTCCGCGGCGGCTGGCTAGCGTGGGCACGTGCCCGCCAGCCCCGCCCGCGCCCGCTTCGCCGGCGTGAGCCTGCGCGGTCTCGTCGAGAGCGTCGACCTCGGTACGCGCCCGGACGCGCTGGCCACGCCCGGCTGGTGGGCCCTCGTCGGCGACTTCGAGGGCCGCGTCCGCGCGTGGCGGTTCGCCGAGCGGTCCGACGAGCGGTCCGACGAGCGGTCCGACCAGCTCGACCCCGCCGTCGCGGCACGCGCGGCGACCACGTGGCGGGGGCCGGCGCGCGACGCCTGGCGGTCCTCCCTCTCGCGGGCGCAGTACGTCGCCGCCGTCGAGGCGGTGCGCGACGCCGTGCGCGAGGGCGACGTCTACCAGGCCAACCTCTGCCGCGTCCTGAGCGCACCGCTGGGCGGCGTGGCCGCCGAGCCGGACCCTGCGGCGCTCGCGGACGCGCTGGCGGTCGGCAACCCGGCGCCCTTCGCGGGCTACGTCCACGTCCCCGCCGGCCGCGAGGAGGAGGGCGTCTGGGTCGTCACGGCGTCGCCGGAGCTGTTCCTGCGCCTCGAGGACGACGTCGTGACCTCGGCCCCCATCAAGGGCACCGCGCGCACGCCCGAGGGCCTGAGCCCGAAGGACGCGGCGGAGAACGTCATGATCACCGACCTGGTCCGCAACGACCTGCAGCGGGTGTGCCGGCCGGGGACGGTCGAGGTCACGACGCTGCTCGGGGTCGAGCACCACCCCGGTCTGGTGCACCTGGTGTCGACCGTCCGCGGGCGCCTGACGCCCGCGGTGCTGCGCGCACCCGACGCCCTCGCGCAGGTCCTCGCGGCCGCGTACCCGCCGGGATCCGTGTCCGGCGCGCCGAAGTCGTCGGCGCTCACGCTCGTCGACCGGCTCGAGCCCGTGCCCCGCGGACCGTACTGCGGGCTCGTCGGCTGGGCGCACGTCGCGCCGGACGGTGCGGTCCGGGCCGAGCTCGCGGTGGGCATCCGCACGTTCTGGTGGACCGCGGACGACGAGGGCGCGGGGACGTTGCGGTTCGGGACCGGCGCCGGCATCACGTGGGCGAGCGACGCCGCCGCGGAGTGGGCCGAGACCGAGCTCAAGGCCGCGCGGCTCGTCGGGCTCGCCTCGACGCCGGGTGCCCGCGTGGAGGATGCGGCGCAGCCGGACGGGACCGGCGGGCCGGACGAGCGCAGCGAGGCACCGCGGTGAGCCGGGGCCGGGGTGCCAGACTGCGACCATGAGCGTCGTGATCTGGGCGGACGGCCGCCTGCACGCCCCCGGTGATCCCGTCGTGTCGGCGGTCGACCACGGCCTGACGGTCGGGGACGGCGTGTTCGAGACCTGCGCCGTCGAGCGCGGACAGGCCTTCGCCCTCACCCGCCACCTGCGCCGGCTCGAGCGCTCGGCCGCAGGCCTGGGCCTGCCCGTCCCCGACGAGCAGCTCCTCCGCGACGCGGTCGCACAGGTGCTCGCCGCGCTGCCCGACGCGGGGCGCCTGCGCATCACCTGCACCGGCGGCACGGGGCCGCTCGGCTCGGACCGGCTCGCCGACCAGCGGCTCACGGTGCTCGTGCTGGCCGGGCCGGCCACGCCGTCCTCGTCGAGCCGTGCCGTCCGGGTGCCCTGGGTGCGCAACGAGCGGTCGGCGGTCGCGGGGCTCAAGACGACGTCGTACGCCGAGAACGTGGTCGCCCTGGCGGCCGCGCGCGGGCGCGGGGCCGACGAGGCGCTGCTGGCCAACACGGTGGGCGAGCTGTGCGAGGGCACCGCGTCCAACGTCGTGGTCGAGCAGCACGACGAGCTCGTGACGCCCCCGCTGTCGAGCGGCTGCCTGGCCGGCATCACGCGCGAGCTGCTCCTGGAGTGGGGACGGGACGCCGGCCTGCCGGTGCGGGAGGGCCGTCCGGGGGAGCTGACCTACGACGTGCTGGACGACGTCCTCGACGGTCGCGCGCACCTGGCGCTCACGGGGTCGATCCGGACGGTCTCGCCCGTGGTGGAGCTCGACGAGCACCCGGTCGCGGTGGGAGAGCTGACCCGCGCGGCGGTCGAGGTCTACCGCGCCCGCGCGGCCGACGACGTCGACCCGTGAGCGTGGCCGCGGCAGCCCCGCGGCAACGCGAACGACCGGCCCCGTCGGCGATGACGGAACCGGTCGTCAGGTGGTCGGGTCAGGCGGTGAGGAGAGCGGCGATGAACGCCGAGATCTCCGTCTCCATCCGGTCGCTCTCCTCGCCCAGCGGGACGAGGGACTCGGTGGCTGCCAGGAACCGGACGACGGGCTCGGAGGGGGCGGCGAGCAGCGCGCTGCCCTCGACCCCGCTGAGCGACACGAGGGCGTAGTCGGGGTCCTCGTCCCGCCACACCTGGACGTCACCACTTCCGGCAGGCGCGTCGGCCGAGGCGTGCATGCCCATCGAGAGCAGCTCGCGGCCGATCAGCCAGGTCGACATCGTGTGCGGGCCGGTGAAGACCGCGCGCACGGTGTACGGGTCGGAGGTCCGGAAGGACAGCTCGGCACTGACGGGGATGACGCTGGCGTCGCTCCCGATGAGCTGCATGGCGACGACCTCGACGACGTCATACGACGAATGCGTCATCGGGTCCCCCCTCTCGTTGGGCTGTTGGTCCCATCATGGCAGCGGAGGTGCCCGATTGGACCGGTCCGGGACACAGGTTCACCCGCTGGGAGGCCTTGTGACCGCGCCCAGGGGGCCGGTAAGCGCTCCACGGCGCCTCGGGGGCGCGCGGTGACGGACTCGCACGAGTGACCCATGCAGGACGTATCGGTCGCTCGGGGCGACGGCTTGAGCCCTCCGGCGAACTTCTGGCGCGATCCGTGGCGCGGTTTCGCCAATCGGCTCCCGGGCCAGTAGCATCCTCGTCAGCGCCGCCCACGGGTGGCTCGCGGGCGATTGGCTCAGTGGTAGAGCGCCTCGTTCACACCGAGGAGGTCACTGGTTCGAACCCAGTATCGCCCACCCGCGTCGGCCCAGGCCGACCAGCACGTCGCACGGCACGCCACGCAGGCCGGTCCCGGAACGGGGCCGGCCTTCGTCGTCCTCGGGGTCCCGGGGACGCCGGAGCCGATGGGGACGACGGCAGACGACGGCAGGCGACGGCAGGCGACGGCAGAGCAATGCGCGAGGCCGGCGAGCAGGTCACGGGTAGCATCGACGGGTCCCGCCGGACGGCGGGTGCCACCACCGAGGAAGGCCACCACGCCGTGCCCGAGCAGATCGCCCTCACCGTCGACGGAACCGCGACCACGGTGGAGGCCGGGACGACGGGGACGCAGCTGTTCGGCGACCGCAAGGACGTCGTCGTCGTGCGCGTGGACGGCGAGCTCCGCGACCTGGCGCTCCCGCTCCCGGACGGCGCGAAGGTCGTCGAGCCGGTGAGCGTGCACGAGCCCGACGGGCTCGCGGTGCTCCGCCACAGCGCGGCGCACGTCCTCGCGCAGGCGGTCCAGGAGGTGAACCCGTCCGCGCGGCTCGGGATCGGCCCGCCGATCACCGACGGCTTCTACTACGACTTCGACGTCGAGACCCCGTTCACCCCCGAGGACCTGCGCGCGCTCGAGAAGGTCATGAGCCGCATCGTCCGCGAGGGGCAGACCTTCCGTCGCTGGGACGTGACGGAGGCGGAGGCGCGCGAGGTCCTCGCCGACGAGCCGTACAAGCTCGAGCTGATCGGCCTCAAGGGCGACCCGGGCGCGGCCGACGGCGCGGACGTCGAGGTCGGCCTGGGCGGGCTGTCGATCTACCAGAACGTGCGCGGCGCGGGCCGCGAGAGCGAGACCGTGGTCTGGCAGGACCTGTGCCGCGGTCCCCACGTCCCGAGCACCAAGGTGCTCGGCAACGGGTTCCAGCTGACGCGCTCGGCGGCGGCGTACTGGCGCGGCAGCGAGAAGAACCCGCAGCTGCAGCGCGTCTACGGCACCGCGTGGCCCACCAAGGACGAGCTCAAGGCCTACCTCGACCGGGTCGCCGAGGCCGAGCGGCGGGACCACCGCCGCCTGGGCACCGAGCTCGACCTGTTCTCGTTCCCCGACGAGATCGGCTCGGGCCTGTCGGTGTTCCACCCCAAGGGCGGGATCATCCGGATGGAGATGGAGGAGTACTCGCGCCGCCGGCACGTCGAGGCGGGGTACTCGTTCGTCAACACCCCGCACATCACCAAGGAGCGGCTGTACCAGATCAGCGGCCACCTGGACTGGTACGCGGACGGCATGTACCCGCCCATGCAGCTCGACGAGGAGCGCGACGAGGACGGCAACGTCAAGCGGCAGGGGCAGAACTACTACCTCAAGCCGATGAACTGCCCCATGCACAACCTCGTCTACCGCGCCCGCGGCCGCTCCTACCGCGAGCTGCCCCTGCGGCTGTTCGAGTTCGGCACGGTGTACCGGTACGAGAAGTCCGGCGTGGTGCACGGCATGACCCGCGCGCGCGGCTTCACGCAGGACGACGCGCACATCTACTGCACCAAGGACCAGATGAAGGCGGAGCTGACGAGCCTGCTCACCTTCGTGCTGGACCTGCTCAAGGACTACGGGCTCGACGACTTCTACCTCGAGCTGTCCACCAAGAACCCCGAGAAGTTCGTCGGCGACGACGCGGTCTGGGAGGAGGCGACCGAGACGCTGCGGCAGGTCGCCACCGAGTCCGGGCTCGACCTGGTGCCGGACCCGGGCGGTGCGGCGTTCTACGGCCCCAAGATCTCGGTCCAGGCCAAGGACGCGATCGGCCGGACGTGGCAGATGTCGACGATCCAGCTCGACTTCAACCTGCCCGAGCTCTTCGAGCTCGAGTACACCGCGCCCGACGGGTCGCGGCAGCGCCCGGTGATGATCCACCGCGCGCTGTTCGGCTCGATCGAGCGGTTCTTCGCGGTCCTCACGGAGCACTACGCGGGCGCCTTCCCGGCCTGGCTCGCTCCCGTGCAGGTCCTCGCGGTGCCGGTCGCGGAGCCGTTCGAGCCCTACCTGGACGACGTGGTCGCCCAGCTCCGGGCGCAGGGCATCCGTGCCGAGGTCGACCGGTCCGACGACCGGTTCGCCAAGAAGATCCGCAACGCGAGCACGCAGAAGGTGCCCTTCGTGCTGATCGCGGGGGGCGAGGACGCCGACGCCGGCGCCGTGTCCTTCCGGTACCGCGACGGGCGCCAGGACAACGGCGTTCCGGTCGCGGAGGCGGTCGAGCGCATCGTTGCCGCGGTCCGCGAGCACGCGCAGGTCTGACGCGTGTCCGACGAGCACGACGACGCAGCGGGGCAAGTCCTGGACGGTCCGAGCCCGGACGCGCCGAGCCCGGACGCGCCGAGCCTGGACGCACCGAGCCCCGCGGTCGAGGACGCGGCGGCGTTCGCGGGTGCGCCGGACGGGTTCCAGCGGCTGTGGACGCCGCACCGGATGGCCTACATCGGCGGCGAGAACAAGCCCCCGGACCAGGAGGCCGGCCCGGGGTGCCCCTTCTGCCGCATCCCGACGCAGCCGGACGAGGCCGGCCTGGTCGTCGCCCGCGGCGAGGTCGCGTTCGTCGTGCTCAACCTGTACCCCTACAACTCGGGGCACCTGCTGGTCTGCCCCTACCGCCACGTGGCCGACTACACGGACCTGACCGACGACGAGGTGCGCGAGGTCGCCGAGCTCACGCGGACCGCGATGCGCGTGCTGCGCGAGGTGTCCGGTCCGCACGGCTTCAACCTGGGCATGAACCAGGGCGAGGTGGCGGGCGCCGGCATCGCGGCGCACCTGCACCAGCACGTGGTGCCGCGGTGGAGCGGTGACGCGAACTTCCTGCCCGTGGTCGCCCGCAGCCGTGCGCTGCCCGAGCTCCTGTCGCAGACGCGGGCCCGGCTCGCGGCGGCGTGGCCCGGGGGAGCGTCGACGAGCGCGCGACCGGACGGTGCCGAGGGCGCCGGCGGCGAGCCGACCGGGGCGACCGGACCGACGAAGGGATGATCGAGGCGTGCTGAACCGACTCCGCGGGGCGATGACGCGCCTGTTCACCCCGGTGGCCGACGCCCTGCTGCGCCGGGGCGTGTCGCCCGACGCGGTGACCATCACCGGCACGCTCGTCGTGGTGGTCACGGCCCTGTGGGCGTTCCCGACCGGGCACCTGCTCGTCGGCACGCTCGTGATCGCGCTGTTCGCGCTGACGGACTCGCTCGACGGCGTCATGGCGCGTCGGGCGGGCCGCTCCGGCCCCTGGGGCGCGTTCCTCGACTCGACGCTCGACCGGTTCGGCGACGCCGCGATCTTCGGCGGCCTGGTGCTGTGGTTCTTCGGCGACGGGGCAGACCGGCTCGCGGGCTCGCTCGCGCTGGCCTGCCTGATCCTCGGCTCGGTGGTGCCGTATGCGCGGGCCCGCGCCGAGGGGCTCGGCATGACGGCCTCGGGCGGCATCGCCGAGCGGGCCGACCGCCTGCTGCTGGTGCTCACGGCCACCGGCCTCGTCGGGTTCGGCCTGCCCGCGGTCGTCCTCACCGTCGTGCTCGCGCTGCTGGCGGTCGCCTCGGCGATCACGGTGGTGCAGCGGATGGCGATGGTCCGGCGGCAGGCGCTGCCGCCGGAGGGCGCGGCGTGAAGGTCGACACCGCGCGCCTGTACGCGTTCGCCTGGCGGCACGCGGGCCGCCTGCCCGGCTGGCTGGTGCGTGGTGCGGGCAACCTGGGCGCCGACGTGACGTGGGCGCTGCGCCGCGGCGGCGTGGACCGGCTCGAGGCGAACCTGGCCCGCGTGCGGCCGGACCTCGACGTGCGGGGCGTCCGGCGACTGGCGCGCGCCGGCATGCGCTCCTACCTGCGCTACTTCGGCGAGGCGTTCACGTTGTCCTCGGTGGCCCCGGAGCAGATCGACGCGCGCGTGCGCGCCGTCGGGCTGGAGCACGTGACCCGGCTGACGGGCGAGGGGCGCGGGGTGGTCCTGGCGCTCGGCCACCTCGGCAACTGGGACCTCGCGGGGGCGTGGGCCCAGCGCAACGTCGCGCCCGTCACGACCGTGGCGGAGCGGCTCGAGCCGCCCGAGGTGTTCGAGGAGTTCCTGCGGTTCCGGGAGAGCATCGGGCTGAAGATCCTGGCGCTGGGCGACCAGGACGTGTTCCGCCGGCTCGTCCGGGAGGTGCGCGACGGACCCGTCCTCGTGCCGCTGCTCGCGGACCGCGACCTGACCGCCAAGGGCGTCGAGGTGGACCTGTTCGGTCGCCGTGCCCGCGTGGCCGCGGGGCCGGCCGCGCTCGCGCTGACCGCGGACGCGCCGCTGCTCACGACGGTGATCACGTACGAGCGCCTGCGGGGCGCGCGCCGGCGCGCGGCCGGCTCGCCGTGGGGGATCCGGATCGACTTCGTGCCCGTGCCCCCGCTGCCCGACGACGTGCCGCGCGGCGAGCGGGTGGCGGCACTGACCCAGGCCTGGGTCGACCAGCTCGCGGCGGGGATCGCGCAGCGTGCGCAGGACTGGCACATGCTGCAGCGCGTCTTCGTCGAGGACCTCGACCCGGTGCGGTACGCGCAGACGCGCGCACGGGCGGGGGAGACCGACACGCGGGGTGTCTCGTGACGCCGACGACCGACCGTCCGCTGCGCGTCGGGATCGTGTGCCCGTACTCGTTCGACGTGCCCGGCGGCGTGCAGTTCCACGTCCGGGACCTCGCGGAGGAGCTGCTGTCCCGCGGGCACGAGGTCTCGGTCCTGGCGCCGGCCGACGACGAGACGCCGGTCCCGGACTACCTGACGGCCGCCGGCCGCGCGGTCCCGGTGCGCTACAACGGCTCGGTCGCGCGCCTGACGTTCGGTCCGGTGACGGCGGCCCGGACGCGCAAGTGGCTCGCCGCCGGCGCGTTCGACGTCCTGCACCTGCACGAGCCGGTGACGCCGAGCCTGTCGATGCTCGCGCTGTGGATCGCGGACGGCCCGATCGTCGCGACCTTCCACACCTCGACCGTGCGCTCGCGCTCGTTGCAGGTCGCGTTCCCGCTGGTCCGGCAGTCGCTCGAGAAGATCTCCGCACGGATCGCCGTCTCCGAGGACGCCCGCCGCACGCTCGTCGACCACCTGGGCGGGGACGCCGTCGTGATCCCGAACGGCGTGTACGTGGACGCGTTTGAGGCGGCGGAGCCCGACGAGCGGTGGGTCGGCACCGCGCAGGCGCCGACGATCGCGTTCCTCGGCCGGCTCGACGAGACGCGCAAGGGGCTGCCGGTGCTCCTGGGCGCGGTCGGGCAGGTGCTCGACGCGATCCCGGGTGCGCGGTTCCTGGTCGCGGGGCGCGGCGACAGCGGGCAGGAGCAGGCGCGCGAGCTCCTGGGCGAGCGCGCGGGCGCCGTCGAGTTCCTGGGCGGCGTGTCCGACGAGGACAAGGCGCGGCTGCTCGCGTCGGTCGACGTCTACGTCGCGCCGCAGACCGGGGGCGAGAGCTTCGGGATCGTGCTGGTCGAGGCGATGAGCGCGGGCGCCGCCGTGGTCGCGAGCGACCTCGGGGCGTTCTCGCGGGTGCTCGACGACGGCGCGGCCGGCGTCCTGTTCCGGACCGGCGACGCGGGCGACCTGGCGCGCACGCTGCTGCGGGTGCTGCCCGACCCGGCGCTGCGGGGGACCGTCGTCGAGCGCGCGCACGCGGTGGTGCGGCGGTACGACTGGTCCGCCGTCACGGACCAGGTGCTCGCCGTCTACGAGATGGCGGTCGAGGGCGGCAGCGCGCCGGTCGGCGAGGACCCGTCGTCGCTGCGCGGGGCGCGCCTGATGGAGCTGCGGCGGGGCCGGGGGGAGAGCCGATGACGTGGTCGGAGGTCGCGGTCGTCGTCGTGCTCGTCCTCGCGCTCCTGGGCTGGACCGTCTGGGTCGCGGCGTCGCGCCTGGACCGGCTGCACCGCAAGGTCGGGGCGTCGCGCAGCGTCGTGGAGACCCAGCTGGTGCGGCGTGCCACGGTCGCGGCCGAGCTCGCGACGTCCGGCCTGCTCGACCCGGTGAGCTCGGTGCTGATCGGCGAAGCCGCCTGGGGCGCCCTCGCCAGCGAGGACGGGGGCCGCTCGGACGCGCCCGCCGAGCTGGTCGCGCTGCTGCTCGCCGACCCGCGGGACCCCCGCGACCGTGCGCTCTCCTCGCCGACCTCGGGCTCCGTGCCCGAGCAGGTCGAGGAGCGCGGCCGGGTGGAGAGCGAGCTGAGCGGGACCCTGCGCGCGGTGCTCGACGACCCGGACGAGGTCGCCGCGCTGTGCGCGAGCGAGGCGGGTGCCGAGCTCGTCGACGCGCTCAGCTGGGCCTGGTACCGCGTGGAGCTCGCGCGCCGGTTCCACAACGAGGCCGTGATGCAGACGCAGGACGTGCGCCGCGGCCTCCTGGTGCGGGCGCTGCGGCTCGCGGGCCACGCGCCCGAGCCGCGCACGCTCGAGCTCGACGACGCGTGGCCGGACGCCCTGCCCCGGCCGGGCGTGGGCTGAGACGACCCGTCGGGACCCGCGGGCGCACGCACTAGGATGACGAGGTTCGGGCCGCCCGCCGAGCACCCGGGGCGCGCGGCCCTCCCGACCGCACGAACTTCTGCGAGGCTCGACGTGACCAGCGAGAACAGCCAGCCCACCCCGACGAGCGACGCCGCCGGCGTCATCGGCACCGCGCGCGTCAAGCGCGGCATGGCGGAGATGCTGAAGGGCGGCGTCATCATGGACGTCGTCACCGCGGAGCAGGCGAAGATCGCCGAGGACGCCGGTGCCGTGGCCGTCATGGCGCTCGAGCGCGTCCCGGCGGACATCCGGTCCCAGGGCGGCGTCGCCCGCATGAGCGACCCCGACCTGATCGACGGCATCATCGAGGCCGTCTCGATCCCGGTCATGGCCAAGGCGCGCATCGGCCACTTCGTCGAGGCGCAGGTGCTGCAGAGCCTCGGCGTCGACTACGTCGACGAGTCCGAGGTCCTGACCCCGGCCGACTACGCGCACCACATCGACAAGTGGGCGTTCACCGTCCCCTTCGTCTGCGGCGCGACCAACCTGGGTGAGGCGCTGCGCCGCATCACCGAGGGTGCGGCGATGATCCGCTCGAAGGGCGAGGCCGGCACCGGCGACGTCTCGAACGCGACCACGCACATGCGCACGCTGCGGGACGAGATCCGCCGCCTGTCGTCGCTGCCCGAGGACGAGCTCTACCTCGCGGCGAAGGAGCTGCAGGCGCCGTACGAGCTCGTCAAGGAGGTCGCCGTCGCGGGCAAGCTCCCCGTGGTGCTGTTCACCGCGGGCGGCATCGCCACCCCGGCGGACGCGGCCATGATGATGCAGCTCGGTGCGGAGGGCGTCTTCGTCGGCTCCGGCATCTTCAAGTCCGGCAACCCGGCCGAGCGTGCGGCCGCCGTGGTCAAGGCCACGACGTTCTACGACGACCCGGACGTGATCGCCAAGGTCTCGCGCGGTCTCGGTGAGGCCATGGTCGGCATCAACGTCGACGACGTGCCCGTCCCGCACCGTCTGGCCGAGCGGGGCTGGTGAACCCAGACGCCCCGACGGGGGCCGCGGGCGGCGACCAGCCCGCGGCCCTCGTCGTCCCCGGTGGACCGCCGGCGGGAGCCGCCAGCGGCGACGCCGGGGCGCCCGGGCACGCCCTCGGCGCCGAGTGGGTCCGGGGCGCGGACGGGCTCCTGTTCCGCCGCGGCGCCCGAGTGATCCTGCTCGACGAGGACGACCGCGTGCTGCTGATCCGCGGGCACGACGCGGACCAGCCCGAGCGGTCGTGGTGGTTCACGATCGGGGGCGGCATCGACGCGGGGGAGTCGCCGGTCGACGCGGCGATCCGGGAGGTGCGCGAGGAGTCGGGGATCGTCCTGGCCCCGGACGATGTCATGGGGCCCGTGCTCACCCGGTCCGCGGTCTTCGACTTCGCGCGGGAGCACTGCCGGCAGGACGAGGAGATCTTCCTGGCGCGCGTGCCGTCGTCGTCGTTCGTCGCCGAGGACCGGTCGGGCTGGACGCCCCTGGAGCAGGACGTGATCGACGAGCTGCGGTGGTGGGTGCTCGAGGACCTGGCGTCGGTCGAGATCGAGGTCTTCCCCGAGGGGCTCGTCGACCTGGTCCGTGCCCTGCTCCCGGTCTGGGACGGTCAGGTCCGGCACCTGGGGCTCGCCCACGAGTGACCCGCACCGGCGCCGCTACCGGCCGGTAACCTCCGCGTGACGTGGTGCGCGTACCGTCGGTCCATGCCCTCGCCGTCGTCGACGTCCCCGGTCCTGCGCGTGCCGCGCAGCGGCATCCGCGCCCTCATGGAGCTGGCGCTGCAGGACCCGCAGGCGATCCACCTCGAGATCGGCGAGCCGGACGCGCTGGTCCCGCAGCACGTCGTCGAGGCGGTCGCCGACGCGGTCGACCGGGGAGCGACGGGGTACTCCTCGAGCCTGGGGCTCCCCGAGCTGCGGGCGGCCGCCGCGGCGCGCGTGGCCCGACGTTCCGGCGTCCGGGTGGACCCGGCTCGGGTCGTCGTGACCCATGGCGCCATGCACGGCCTGGCGATGGCCATGGCGACGCTCCTCGGTCCCGGCGACGAGGTGCTGCTGCCGGACCCGACGTTCCCCAACTGGGAGATGGCGGCGGTCGCCTGCGGTGCGGTCCCGCGGACCTACCGGACCCGGTGCGAGGAGGGGTTCGTCCCGCTGGTCGCCGACGTCGAGGCCGCCATCACGGACCGCACGCGCGCGCTCGTCGTGTGCAGCCCGAACAACCCGACCGGCGCGGTGTACCCGGCGGAGACGGTCGCGGCGCTCGTCGAGCTCGCGCGCCGCCACGACCTGTGGGTGCTCTCGGACGAGTGCTACGAGTCCGTGACGTTCGGCGTGCCGCACACGAGCCCGGCCCAGCACGACGTGGACGGCCGGGTGCTCGTGTTCCACACGATGTCCAAGACCTACGCGATGACCGGGTGGCGCGTGGGCTACGTCGTCCTGCCGAGCGACGACCTGCTCGAGCCGTTCGGGCACCTCGCCGAGGCGACCGTCGCCTGCCCGGCCACGACGAGCCAGCGCGCGGCCCTCGCCGCGCTCGAGGGTCCCCAGGAGTGGGTGCACGAGTCCGTCGAGTCCTACTGGGACCGCCGCGACGCCGCCGTCGCGCTCCTGGCGGGACGGGGCGTGCGCTTCGTCGAGCCGGACGGTGCGTTCTACCTCATGGTCGACGTCGGCACACCGGACACCGAGGCGTTCGCGCGCTCGCTGCTCGCAGACCGTCACGTCGCGGTCGCGCCCGGCAGCACGTTCGGCGCGGCGGCTCAGGGCATGGTCCGGATCAGCCTCGCCGCACCCCGGGCGCAGCTGGTCGAGGGGCTGGGGCGGCTCGCGGACCACCTGGCCGCCGGATCGGGCGGCGCCGGACGGGCGGCGGCGTCGCGCTGACGCTCGACCTAGGATCGGACGTCGTGACGACTGTCGTGGGTGTGCTGGCTCTGCAGGGCGACGTGCGCGAGCACGTCCACGCGCTCGAGACGGTCGGCGCCCGCGCGGTCACCGTGCGGCGCGTGAGCGAGCTCGACGCGGTGGACGCCCTGGTGATCCCGGGCGGCGAGTCGACGACGATCGACAAGCTCCTGCGCGCCTTCGAGCTGTTCGAGCCCGTGCGCGAGCGGCTGCGGGCCGGCATGCCGGCGTACGGCTCGTGCGCGGGGATGATCCTGCTCGCCGACCGCGTCGAGGGCGGCATCGAAGGGCAGCAGACCCTGGGCGGCGTCGACGTGACGGTGCGGCGCAACGCGTTCGGCCGGCAGGTCGACTCGTTCGAGACGGACCTGACGATCGACGGGATCGACGACGGCCCGCTGCACGCGGTGTTCATCCGCGCGCCCTGGGTCGAGGAGGTCGGTCCCCGGGCGACCGTCGTCGGCCGGGTCGAGGGGGGTCCCGCCGCCGGTAGGATCGTCGCGGTCCGCCAGGGACCGCTGCTCGTCACCTCGTTCCACCCGGAGGTCACGGGCGACACCCGGGTGCACCGCCTGTTCGTCGAAATCGTCCGCCAGAGCCAGGGGTAGTCAGCCGATGTCGGGTCACTCCAAGTGGGCCACCACGAAGCACAAGAAGGCCGTGATCGACGCGAAGCGCGGCAAGCTCTTCGCGAAGCTCATCAAGAACATCGAGGTGGCCGCCCGCACGGGCGGCGGTGACCCCGCGGGCAACCCGACGCTCTTCGACGCGATCCAGAAGGCGAAGAAGTCGTCGGTCCCGAACGACAACATCGACCGCGCGCTCAAGCGCGGCTCCGGCCAGGAGGCCGGCGGCGCCGACTACCAGACGATCATGTACGAGGGCTACGGCCCCGGCGGCGTCGCGGTGCTGGTCGAGTGCCTGACGGACAACCGCAACCGCGCCGCGAGCGACGTCCGCGTCGCGTTCACGCGCAACGGCGGCCAGATGGCCGACCCGGGCTCCGTCTCCTACCTGTTCAGCCGCAAGGGCGTCGTCATCGTCCCCAAGGAGGGCACGGACGAGGACGCGGTCATGGAGGCGGTCCTCGACGCCGGTGGCGAGGAGGTCACCGACCTCGGCGAGCAGTTCGAGGTGCTGAGCGAGGCGACCGACCTGGTCCCCGTGCGCACCGCGCTGCAGGACGCGGGCATCGAGTACGACTCCGCGGACGTCGTGTTCTGGCCGGCCACCCAGATCGAGGTGGACGCCGAGGGCGCACGCAAGATCCTCCGCCTCGTCGACGCGCTCGAGGACTCGGACGACGTGCAGAACGTCTACGCGAACTTCGACGCGTCCGACGAGGTCATGGCGGAGCTCGAGGACGACTGACCGCGCGCCGCCGCGGCGGCGGGTCGGTCCCCGTCCGTCGGGCGCCGGGTGCGACCATGCGTGCATGCGCGTGATGGGAGTCGACCCGGGCCTGACCCGGTGCGGGCTGGGTGTCGTCGACGGCCTGCCCGGTCGGCGAGCGCGCCTGGTCGACGTCGGGGTCGCGACCTCGGCGCCCGGGCTCGACGTGGACCAGCGCCTGCTCGTGATCGAGCGCAGCATCGAGGAGTGGCTCGAGGAGCACGCGCCGGACGCGGTCGCGGTGGAGCGGGTCTTCGCGCAGCACAACCTGCGCACGGTGATGGGCACCGCGCAGGTCGCGGGCCTCGCGATGGTGGCCGCCGCGCGTCGTCGGATCCCGGTCGCGCTGCACACGCCGTCCGAGGTGAAGGCGGCCGTGACGGGCAGCGGGCGCGCGGACAAGGCGCAGGTGCAGACCATGGTCGCGCGGCTGCTCCGGCTGGAGGACCTGCCGCGGCCGGCCGACGCGGCCGACGCCCTGGCGCTCGCGATCTGCCACCTGTGGCGGCCGGCGGGCGCGCTCGGCGCGCCGCAGCGACCGGCCTCGTCGATGACGGCGGCCCAGCGCGCGTGGGCGGCTGCGGAGCAGGCCGCGCGCCGGTGACGGAGCGCGCCGCGCGCCGGTGACGCACCGCGCCGAGGGGTCGCGCGATGGGGCGTGTCTTCGTACGTGTGTTCGCCCGCGTGTGGCAGGCTGGGCCGCGGCAGCGGGGCTGCCCCTGCTGAACCAGCGCTGAGGCCAGAGCTGAGACCAGAGCTGAGACCAGACCTGAGCCCGGTGCCGAGGGCGGCGGCACGGGACCGGACGACGAAGGTGAGGGCGCACGTGATCGCTTCGGTGCGCGGTGCGGTGCTGGCGGTGCGGCTCGACGCCGCGGTGGTCGAGGTCGGCGGGGTCGGCATGCTCGTCCAGGCCACGCCGGCGACGCTGGCCCACCTGCGGGTGGGTCAGGAGGCGACGCTGCACACCTCCCTGGTCGTCCGGGAGGACTCCCTGACGCTGTTCGGGTTCGTCGACGACGACGAGCGCGAGGTGTTCGAGGTCGTCCAGACCGTGAGCGGCGTGGGACCGCGGCTCGCCCTCGCGATGCTCGCGGTGCACACCCCGGACGGGCTGCGGCGCGCCGTGGCGGGCGAGGACCTCAAGGCGCTCGAGCGGGTCCCGGGCATCGGCCGCAAGGGCGCGCAGCGGATCGTGCTGGAGCTCAAGGACCGGTTGGGAGCGCCCGCCCCCGAGGGCGGCGCGGTGGCCGGCGCCGCGCCGGCGCTGCCGGTGGGGGACCACCGTCAGCAGGTGGTGGACGCGCTCGTCGGGCTGGGCTGGAACCAGAAGGCCGCCGACGAGGCCGTGGGCACGGCCCTGGCCGACGTGACCGGACCGGTCGCCGCGGACGAGGTGCCCGGCCTCCTGCGGGCCGCCCTGCGCACCCTGGGCGGCGGACGTGGCTGACCGCGCTGGTCGCGCCGGTCCCGACGCCGGGTCCGACGCCGGGTCCGACGCCGTGCCCGGTGGGTACGGCGGGGCGCACGACGAGGACGGCGACGGCCTGGTGACCGAGCGGTTGCCCGCGGACTCGTTGGTGCGGCCGGGTGCGGACGACCTCGAGCGGGCGGCCGAGGCGGCACTGCGGCCACGACGGCTCGCGGAGTTCGTCGGCCAGCGCGTCGTGCGCGAGCAGCTCTCCCTGGTGCTCGAGGCCGCGCGGGGCCGCGGTCGCGCGCCGGACCACCTGCTGCTCTCGGGTCCGCCGGGGCTCGGCAAGACCACGCTCGCCATGATCATCGCGGCCGAGCTCGGGACGTCGCTGCGGGTGACGAGCGGCCCCGCGATCCAGCACGCCGGTGACCTGGCCGCGGTGCTGTCCTCGCTCGAGGAGGGCGAGGTGCTGTTCCTCGACGAGATCCACCGGGTGGCACGGCCCGCGGAGGAGCTGCTGTACGTCGCGATGGAGGACTTCCGCGTCGACGTCGTCGTGGGCAAGGGGGCGGGCGCGACCGCGATCCCGCTCGCGCTGCCGCCGTTCACGGTCGTCGGCGCGACGACCCGCGCCGGCCTGCTGCCGGCTCCGCTGCGGGACCGGTTCGGGTTCACCGCCCACCTGGACTTCTACGCCGCCGACGAGCTCGAGCAGGTGCTCCTGCGCTCGGCCGGGCTGCTCGACGTCCCGCTGGCGGGTGCGGCGGCGCGGGAGATCGCCTCGCGGTCCCGCGGCACGCCGCGCATCGCGAACCGCCTGCTGCGCCGCGTGCGCGACTGGGCCGAGGTGCGGGGCGACGGCCGGCTCACCCTCGCGGCCGCCCGCGCGGCGCTCGAGGTGTACGAAGTCGACGAGCGCGGGCTCGACCGGCTCGACCGCTCGGTGCTCGAGGCGCTGTGCCTGCGGTTCGGCGGGGGACCGGTCGGTCTGACGACCCTCGCGGTCGCCGTGGGTGAGGAGCCGGAGACGGTCGAGACCGTCGCCGAGCCGTTCCTGGTGCGCGAGGGGCTCGTCGGGCGGACCGCGCGCGGTCGGGTCGCGCTGCCCGCCGCGTGGGCGCACCTGGGGCTCACGCCGCCACCGGAGACCGGCACGCTGTTCTCCTGAGCGTGTGCTCCTGAGCCTGCTCCAGAGCACACGCCCGCCGCTCTCCTGAGCTCTCTCCTGAGCTCGCTCCCGCGCGCAGGCACGGGCCCGCTCACCTCCGTCGCGCGGTGCCGGGGAACCCGAGTGGTGGGCCGTACGTTGGAGCGGCGGGCCGCTGCGCCTACACTGCCCCGAACACGTCAACGCCGAAGGACCTGCTGTGACTCTGCTCAGCGCCGCACTCGCGGCCGACACCTCCGCCCCCTCGGGTGGCGGCGGTGGCTACTCGATGTTCCTCATCCTCGCTCTCGCGGTCGTGGCCTTCTGGTTCATGTCGCGGCGCACGCGCAAGCAGCAGGCCGCGCAGCGGGAGTTCCGCAACGAGCTCGCGCCGGGTGACGAGGTGATGACGGCCTCCGGCATGATCGGCACGGTCGTGGAGGTCGCCGGCGACCGCGTCACGCTCGAGGCCGAGCCGGGCGGCGGTCGCACGCAGTGGGTGCTCGCCGCGATCGCCAAGCGGATGGACCCGCCGGTCGAGGACGACGTGGTGGACGACGAGGACGTCGACGACGACGACGCCGCGGCGTCGGACGCCGACCGCATCGCCCGCGCCAACGACGCCGTGATCGACGTGCCGAACGACCTGTCCTCGCTCGACAAGCGTCGCGACGACGACACGGGTACCTCCAAGTAGACCCATGCGGCCCGGGGGCGCTCCTCCGGACCAGGACCCCACCGGCCGCACGGGCGGCCGGTGCGCGCACGAGAGAAGAACTCCGTTGGCCCCACCCACACGCCGCCGCAGGCCTGTGCGCACGCTCGTCGTGCTCGCCGTCATCGTCCTGCTGCCGTTCCTCGCGGTCTTCGTCGGGACGAAGGCGTCCGACGCGACCTGGACGCCGAAGCTCGCCCTCGACCTCGAGGGCGGGACGCAGATCATCCTCAACCCGGTCTCCGAGGACGGCACCGAGCCGACCTCGGAGGACATCAGCCAGGCGATCAACGTGATCCGCCAGCGGGTCGACGGGTCCGGTGTCGCCGAGGCCGAGATCAGCAGCCAGGGCGGCGGCAACATCGTCGTCGCGATCCCGGGCAAGGCCTCCGAGGAGACGATCACGGCGATCAGCCGCTCGTCGCACATGGAGTTCCGCCCCGTGCTGCAGCAGGGGATCGCGACGCCGACGGTCGAGCCCACCGCGGCGCCGTCGGTGGACCCCTCCGCCGAGCCCTCGACGGACCCGTCCGCCGAGCCCTCGACCGACCCGACGCCCGCGGCAACGCCGACGGCCGAGGAGGCGCTCGAGCCGGTGGGCGACGAGACCGAGGACACCTCGGCCGACGCGACCGACGACGCGAGCGCTCCGGCGACGGACCCGAGCGCGGCGGCGAGCGCCGAGCCGACGCCGTCGGCGTCGGCGCCGGCGGACGACGCGGCGGGCCCGGAGTCCGCGAGCGACGCCGCCTACTGGGTCACGGACGACGTCCAGGCCGAGTTCGACGACCTCGACTGCACGGACCCGGCGAACCTCGCGGGCAGCATCTCGGGCGACCCCGACGCCGCGTTCGTCACGTGCAGCATCGACATCAGCACGGGCCAGAGCGACGGCCTGAAGTACATCCTCGGACCGGTCGAGATCGACGGCAGCGAGATCGACAGCGCGTCCTCGGGCCTCGAGACCCTCGCGAACGGCACCGTCGGCACGCGGTGGGTCGTCAACATGGAGTTCACCTCCGAGGGCGCCTCCGAGTTCGCGGACGTCACCACGCGCCTCTCGACGCTGACCCAGCCGCAGAACCAGTTCGCGATGGTGCTGGACGGGCTGATCATCTCGGCGCCCAGCGTCGACGAGACCATCCCCAACGGCAAGGCGCAGATCTCCGGCAGCTTCACGCAGGCGAGCGCGGCCGAGCTGGCGAACCGCCTCAACTTCGGCTCGCTGCCGATCAACTTCGAGGTGCAGAGCGAGCAGCAGATCTCCGCGACGCTCGGCTCCGAGCAGCTGGAGAAGGGCCTGCTGGCCGGGCTCATCGGTCTGGTGCTCGTCGTCGTCTACTCGCTGTTCCAGTACCGGGCGCTCGGTCTCCTGACGGTCGGCTCGCTGGTGATCGCGGCCACGCTGACCTATGGCGTCATCACCCTGCTGTCGTGGACGCAGGGGTACCGCCTCTCGCTGCCCGGCGTCGCCGGGTTGATCGTGGCGATCGGCATCACCGCCGACTCGTTCATCGTGTACTTCGAGCGCATCCGCGACGAGCTGCGTGAGGGACGCGTCCTCGGCGCGGCCGTCGAGCGAGGGTGGGACCGTGCCAAGCGGACGATCCTGGCCTCCGACGCCGTGAACCTGATCGCCGCCGTGGTGCTCTACTTCCTGGCGGTCGGCGGGGTCCGTGGCTTCGCGTTCACCCTCGGCCTCACCACCATCATCGACGTCATCGTCGTGTTCCTGTTCACCCACCCGATGATGGAGCTCCTGGCGAAGACGAAGTTCTTCGGCGAGGGCCACCCGGCGTCGGGCCTCGACCCGCGGCGTCTGGGGGTCCCGGGGACCCGCTACGTCGGCCGCGGGCGCGTCGTGACCGGCCGCCGGCCGGACGTCGAGCCCGGCTCGGCGGACCAGGACGTCCAGGACGCGGTCGTGGAGCGCGAGCCCGTGACTGCCGGCGTCGGGACCCGCGGCATGACGATCGCCGAGCGCAAGGCCGCCCAGCGGGCCGCCCAGCAGCCCGCGGCCGACCCGCCCGCCGACAACGCAGCGGTGGACGACGCGTCCGTCGTCGACGCGCCCGTCGACGACCGGACGGTCGGCGACCCACCCACCGACAGCACGTCGAGCGGCAGCGCGCCGCGCGGCACGACGGCCGGCGACGACCGTCCCGAGGGGAGCGACCGCTGATGGCCGCCGGATTCGCCCAGTGGGGCAACGACCTGTACGCCGGTCGGCGCTCGTACGACATCGTCGGCCGCCGCCGCGCGTTCTACGCGGTCTCGGCCGTGCTCGTCCTGATCTCCGCGATCCTCCTGATCAAGCCGGGTCTCAACCCGGGCATCGAGTTCCGCGGGGGCTCGGAGTTCGTCGTCTCGGGGATCGAGGGCGATCGCGACCAGCAGCTCGCGATCGACACGGTGCAGAGCGTCGCGCCGGAGGAGTCGCCGGAGGTGACGAACCTCGGCGAGGACTCGCTGCGGATCCAGGTCGCCGAGCTCACCGACGACGAGGTCAAGGAGGTCGGCGACGCGCTGCAGACGGCGTTCGACGTCACGGACGACGACATCACGACCCAGTTCGTGGGACCGACGTGGGGCAAGGACGTCTCGCAGAAGGCGATCACGGGAATCATCGTCTTCCTGCTGTTCGTCTCGGTCGTCATGGCGCTCTACTTCCGCAACTGGCGGATGGCGCTCGCCGCGCTCGTCGCCCTGGCGCACGACCTGATCATCACGGTCGGCATCTACGCCGGCGTCGGCTGGGAGGTCACGCCCGCGACCGTGATCGGGTTCCTGACGATCCTGGGGTACTCGATCTACGACACGGTCGTGGTCTTCGACAAGGTGCGCGAGAACACCGCGGACACGCTCGACCAGACGCGGTTCACGTACGCCGAGAAGGCGAACCTCGCGGTCAACCAGACGCTGGTGCGCTCGATCAACACCTCGGTCGTCGCGCTCCTGCCGGTGGCGGCGATCCTCTTCGTCGGAGCCTTCGTCCTCGGCGCGGGCACGCTGCGCGACATCGCGCTCGCGCTCTTCGTCGGCATGCTCGTCGGCACGTACTCGTCGATCTTCCTGGCGACCCCGTTCGAGGTCACGTTGCGCGAGCGCGAGCCGAAGATCAAGGCGCACACCGCCAAGGTCCTCGCCGCTCGCGCGGGCGTGAGCGACCCGGACACCGCGGCGCTCGCCGGCGCCGGCGTGCGTTCCGCCGCCGGTCAGCTGCGCCCGGGTGAGCACCTGGGTCAGGCCGCCCAGCCGAAGCGCCGCAAGACCGGTCGATGACGCCGGACACCTCCCACCGGCCCGCCGGCCCGGCGCGCGCGGACGTCGCGCGCCGGGCCGACGAGCTTGTCCGGCTGGTGCCGGACTACCCGCTGCCGGGCGTGCTCTTCCGGGACATCACGCCGCTGCTGGCCGATGCCGACGCGTTCGCCGGGGTCGTCGGCACGCTCGCGGCCGGGACGACGGGGCCGGTCGACCTGGTCGCCGGGATGGAGGCGCGCGGGTTCCTGCTCGCGGCCCCGGTCGCCGCGGCGCTCGGGTCGGGGGTGGTCCCGGTCCGCAAGGCGGGCAAGCTTCCTGCCCCGACCGCCTCGCAAAGCTATGCGCTCGAGTACGGCGAGGCGACCATCGAGATCCACCCGGCCACCGTGCCCGCCGGGGCGCGCGTGCTCGTCGTCGACGACGTGCTCGCCACGGGCGGGACCGCGGCGGCGACGGTCGAGCTCCTGCGCGGGTGCGGTGCCGAGGTCGTCGGGCTCGCGTTCCTGGTCGAGATCGCCGGGCTCGGCGGACGGGACCTGCTGCCGGGTCTCGCGATCGACACGGTGCTCACGGTCGACTGACGCGCACGCCGCGCGTGCGGCCGGGCGCTGTCCCGCCCCCGTGCCGGGACGGTCGGACCCGCGTACGGTCGTAGACTCGAACGACCGAGCGTGACCAGCAGCAGGAGGGGGACCGGGTGGCGGAGGACCTCGCGTCGGGCGTCGAGCCCACGGGCGGCTCGTCGGACGGCGGCTCGTCGGCGTCGCGTGTGCTGGCGCGGCTCCCGCGGTTCGGTGCGCCCCGTGGCCCCGCCTACCCGGCGCTCGAGCCGGTCCTGCAGGCCGCGCGGGCCAACCACCCGAAGGCCGACCTCACCACGGTCGAGCGCGCGTACGTGGTGGCCGAGCGTGCGCACCGCGGGCAGCTGCGCAAGAGCGGCGACCCGTACATCACGCACCCGGTCGCGGTCGCCACCATCCTGGCCGAGCTCGGGATGACACCCTCGACGCTCGTCGCGGCGCTGCTGCACGACACGGTGGAGGACACCGAGTACTCGCTCGACCAGCTGCGGCGGGAGTTCGGGCCCGAGGTCGCGATGCTGGTCGACGGCGTGACGAAGCTCGACAAGGTCACCTACGGGGACGCGGCGCAGTCGGAGACGGTGCGCAAGATGGTCGTCGCGATGGCGCACGACATCCGCGTCCTGGTCATCAAGCTCGCCGACCGCCTGCACAACGCGCGCACCTGGAAGTTCGTGCCCGCGGCATCGGCCGAGAAGAAGGCGCGCGAGACGCTCGAGATCTACGCACCGCTGGCGCACCGCCTCGGCATGAACACGATCAAGTGGGAGCTCGAGGACCTGTCGTTCGCGACGCTGTACCCGAAGGTGTACGACGAGATCGTGCACCTGGTCGCGGAGCGCGCGCCCGCGCGCGAGGAGTACCTCGCGGTGGTGCGGGACCAGGTCGGCGCGGACCTGCGGACCTCGAAGATCAAGGCCACGGTCACCGGCCGGCCCAAGCACTACTACTCGATCTACCAGAAGATGATCGTCCGCGGTCGCGACTTCGCGGACATCTACGACCTGGTGGGCGTCCGTGTCCTGGTCGACACGGTCCGGGACTGCTACGCGGCGCTCGGTGCGCTGCACGCGCGGTGGAACCCGGTGCCGGGCCGGTTCAAGGACTACATCGCGATGCCCAAGTTCAACCTCTACCAGTCGCTGCACACGACGGTGATCGGTCCGGGCGGCAAGCCCGTGGAGATCCAGATCCGGACGCACGACATGCACCGCCGGGCGGAGTACGGCGTCGCGGCGCACTGGAAGTACAAGGAGAACGCGAAGAGCGGGGCGCAGGCCGAGGCGCCGGCCGGCGGCGACATGGCGTGGCTGCGCCAGCTCGTCGACTGGCAGAAGGAGACGGCCGACCCGTCGGAGTTCCTGGACTCGCTGCGGTTCGAGATCGCGGGCTCCGAGGTGTACGTGTTCACGCCCAAGGGCGACGTGATCGCGCTGCCGCAGGGCTCCACGCCCGTGGACTTCGCCTACGCGGTGCACACCGAGGTCGGCCACCGGACCATGGGTGCGCGCGTCAACGGGCGGCTGGTGCCGCTGGACTCGGCGCTCGAGAACGGCGACGTGGTCGACGTGTTCACGTCGAAGTCGGAGACGGCCGGGCCCAGCCGCGACTGGCTCGGGTTCGTCAAGAGCCCGCGGGCCCGCAACAAGATCCGCCAGTGGTTCTCGAAGGAGCGCCGCGAGGAGGCCATCGAGCACGGCAAGGACGCGATCGCCAAGGCGATGCGCAAGCAGAACCTGCCGATCCAGCGCCTGCTCTCGCACGAGTCGCTGGTCGCGGTGGCCTCGGAGATGCGGCACTCGGACGTGTCGGCGCTCTACGCGGCGATCGGCGAGGGCCAGGTCTCGGCCGCCAACGTCGTCCAGAAGCTCGTGCAGTCGCTCGGGGGCGAGACGGGGGCCGAGGAGGACCTGGCCGAGACGGCGCGCCCCGGTCCGACCGCGCGCCGGGTGCGCACCGGAGACCCGGGCGTCGAGGTCAAGGGCGTCGACGACATCTGGGTGAAGCTCGCCAAGTGCTGCACCCCCGTCCCGGGCGACGAGATCGTCGGCTTCGTGACGCGCGGCGCGGGCGTGAGCGTGCACCGGTCCGACTGCATCAACGTCGAGCAGCTGCGCCGCCAGCCCGAGCGCATGGTCGACGTCGCCTGGACGCACGCCTCGTCGTCGCTGTTCCTGGTCCAGATCCAGGTCGAGGCGCTCGACCGGTCCCGGCTGCTGTCCGACGTGACGCGCGTCCTGTCGGACCACCACGTCAACATCCTGTCGGCGTCCGTCTCGACCTCGCGCAACCGGGTCGCGATGTCGCGGTTCGTGTTCGAGATGGCGGAGCCGTCCCACCTCGCGTCCGTCCTGGCGGCGGTCCGCAAGGTCGAGGGCGTGTTCGACGTCTACCGGATCACGGGTGCGCGGACGGAGGAGCCGGCGGCCCGCTGACGCGGTCCGCCGTCCGTCGGAGCACCTCCCGCGCCGCGCGCAGGTTCCGTCGGCCGGCCAGGGCGTCGAGGCGGCGGCACGTGTCGTCGAGGTCCAGCCCGGCGACGACGAGCCCGACGAGCACGTCCACCGCCCGGTCCGGCTCGAGCCACCGCGCGACGTCCACCGCGGTCCGCTCGATCGTCGTCACCGGCACCGCACCGAGGCGCAGCACGTCGTCGGGCGGCAGGTCCGCCTCCGCGCAGGTGCGTCCCGGCTGCGCGTTCGGGCGCCGCACGCCGCACGGCACCAGGACGCACGCCCGGAGCGGCTCGAGCGTCCCCGTGTGGACCCAGGCGGCGGCGTCCCGGCCCACCACGCCGTGGCGGGGGAGCAGCGGCTCCAGCGCGCGGGCGCGGTCCGGCGCGCCGGGCGGCACCGGACCCACCGTCGCGACGTCCTGCCGGACGACGGTCAGGACGCCGTCGCGCAGCATCCCGGTCCACGCCGCGGCGCCGACGTCCTCGCGCCGGACCAGGCGCGCGAGCTCGCGGGGCCGGGGGAGCAGCGAGGGGGCGTGCGGCACCCGGTCAGGATGCCGCACGCCCCCTCGTGGCGTGACGCGGGTTGTGGACGAGGCTCAGCCGCGCGCGTCGTGCGCGGCGCGCTGCACCTGCTCGAGCCAGGCGCGCCGGGCGTCGAGCGCGGCCTGGGCCTCCGCGATGCGGCGCTTGTCCTTCGCGGCCTCGGCCTTCGCCAGGTCGGCCTCGAGCCCGGCGATCGCCTGCTCCAGCTGGGCAGCCGCCCCCTCGGCGCGTGCCCGCGTCTCCGGGTTGGTGCGCGTCCACTGGCGCTGCTCCGCGTCACGGATCGCGCTCTCGACAGCCCGCAGACGTCCCTCGACGCGCTGCACGTCGCCGCGCGGGACCTTGCCCGCCGCCTCCCAGCGGTCCTGGATGCCGCGGATCGCCTGCTTCGCCGCGGCCAGGTCGCCGAGCGGCAGCAGCGCCTCGGCCTCGGTGAGGAGGGCCTCCTTCACCTGCAGGTTCGCCTGGTACTCGGCGTCGGTCGCCGCGTTCTCGGCGTCCCGCGCCGCGAAGAAGGCGTCCTGCGCAGCCCGGAACCGCGCCCACAGGGCGTCGTCGTCGGCCCGGCTGGCCCGACCGGCCGCCTTCCACTCGGTCATCAGGTCGCGGAACGCGCCGGCGGTGGCTCCCCAGTCGGTGCTGGACTGCAGCCGCTCGGCCTCGGCGACCAGGCGCTCCTTGACCTGCTTGGCCGAGGCGTTGCGCTGCTCGAGCTCGGCGAAGAAGTGCCGTCGCTCACGGTCGAACGTGGTCCGCGCGTGGCTGAACCGCTTCCACAGCGACTCCTCGGTGGGGCGGTCCAGACGGGGCCCGCTGCGCTGGGCGTCCTTCCACTGGTCCAGGAGCGAGCGCAGCTGCTCGCCCGCCGGGCGCCACTGGATGCGGCTCGGATCGGTGGCCGCGATCTTCTCGGCCTGCTCGACGATCGCGGTCCGCGCCTCGACGGCCGCGGCACGCGCGGCCTGACGCTCGGCCTCGGCCTGGGCCCGGCGCTCCGCCGCGACCCCGCGCAGGGCCTCGAGCCGGGTCCGGAGGGCGTCCAGGTCACCCACGGCGGCCGGCTCGGCGGTCTCCTCGGTCAGCTTCGCGAGCGTCTGGTCGATCTCCTTGACCGACAGGTCCGTCGCGGTCAGGCGCGCCTCGAAGACCGTGATCTTCGCCTGCAGGTCGAGGAACCGCCGCACGTACAGGCCGAGCGCCTCCTCGGCCGTCGCGCCGGGGTACTGGCCGACGACGCGCTCGCCGGACGCCTCGCGCACCCGCACCGTGCCGTCCTCGTCGACCGACCCGAACGTCGCGGCGAGCGCGGCCTCGGCCGCGTCCACGGGCGGCGTGACCGGGGCGGCGGGCGCTGCCGGTGCCGTCGCCGCGGCTGCCGCTGCGGCGGGTGCCGTCGGCGCGGCGACCGGCGGCCGCGGCACCGGCCGCGGACCGGGGCGCACGCTGGCAGGGCTGGGCCGCGGTGTCGCGGGCTTCGGCTCCGCGACGGCCTCGACCTCCGCGGCCTGCTCGGTCTCGGGCACCTGCTCGCCCTCGGCGGGCGGCGCGCTCTCGCTGACGGGCTCGTCCGTGGTGCCGGTCTCGGTCTCGGCGACGGGCTCTGCCTCGGCGACGGGCTCGGTGTCGGCGACCGGCTCCGCCTCGGTCACGGCCTCGGTGTCGGCGACCGGCTCCGCCTCGGTCACGGCCTCGGTGTCGGCGACCGGCCCGGCCTCCGTCGCGACGTCGGCCGTGGGCTCGAGGGCCGTCTCGACCGTCTCGTCGGACGTCACCTCGACGGGAGCGGGTTCGGGAGCGGGTGCGGCGGCGGTCTCGGGCGACTCGTCCGGGGTCTGCGTCACTGGATCTTCACTCCCTCGATGATGACGTCGGACACCGGGGCGGTGATCCCGCCCACGTCCTTGGTGCCCGCGTCGGCGATGGCCTCGACGACGTCCAGACCGGACGTCACGTGGCCGAACACGGTGTAGCCGCCCGCCGAGTCCGACGGGATGGTGCTGTCCTGGTAGACGATGAAGAACTGCGAGCCCATGGACGCGCCGTCGTTGCCGACGCGCGCCATCGCGATCGTGCCCGCGGGGTAGACGTCGTCCGCCGGCGCGTTCTCGATCGGGCCCCAGGTGTAGCCGGGGCCGCCGGTGCCCGTGCCGTCGGGGTCGCCGCACTGCAGCACGTAGATCCCCTCGGTCACGAGGCGGTGGCACTTCGTGTCGTCGAAGTAGCCGTCCTGCGCGAGCGTGACGAAGTTCGCGACCGCCTGGGGCGCGGCCGCGCCGTCGAGCTCGATCCCGACGTCGCCGCTGTCGAGCGCGATGTCGCCGGTCCACGTCCGGTCCTCGGCGAGCGCGGGGTCGGGCACGTCCGCGGAGTTGGTGGCCACGGCGCCGGGGGTGGCGCCGGGGGTGGCGTCGGGACCGGCGCCGGCCGTCGCGGCCGGGCTGCCGGTCTCGCCCGCGGTCGTGGGGGTCTCGTCGTCACCGTTCGCGACGACGAGCGCGACCACGCCGATCACGACGACCAGCGCGCCGACGACGGCGCCCGCGACGATGCGCTGCTGGCGCCGGCGGCGCAGCGCCTCGGCGTGACGGACCTGCCACTTCTCGTACCGGCGGCGCTCGTACTCGCGCTCCCGCTTGCTGGACAACCCACACTCCTCGTGACGTCGTGCGTCCGCCGCCGGCCGGCACAGGTCTCGTCCTGCGGCGTCGCACGGTGGAACCCCGCACAGTCTAGGCAGGTGGCAGGCGCGCGCGATCCGCGGCGCGACCCGTGGGATCACAGTCCGGTCACGGTGCGGCGGGCCGTCGGACGGGCGTCGGGACGGCGCGCGGGTGCGTCGGGGCGGCCCGGGGCCCTAGCGTGCTCGGCGTGGACGTCCTGACGATCATCTCCCCGGTGTTCGGCGCGCGCTGCAGCGTGCTCGTCGCGGACGGCGGCGCCTGCGTCGTGGTCGACCCGGGGGCGCTCGTGGCGGACCACGTCGTCGCCGCCGTCGTCGAGCGGGGACTGCGCCCCCGCGCGGTGCTGCTGACGCACGGACACGTCGACCACACCTGGGACGCGGCCGAGGTGGCGGAGCGCCTCGACGTCCCGGTGCTGCTGCACGCGCGCGACGCCTACCGTCTGGACGACCCGTTCGGCACGCTCGGCTCGCTGGGCGGCGCGGCGCACGACCCGGACGGGCCGCTCGCGCAGGCGCTCGCGCTCGTCGGCGTCGACGCCGCCGCGTACCGCCGCCCCGCCGACGTGCGGCCGTTCGGCACACCCCCCGGCGGCTTCGCACCGGACGTCCCGGTGCCCGCCGGGACCCAGCCGGTCGAGCGCCCGTCGGACGAGCACGAGTCCGACGAGCGAGGGTCGGGGATCTCGACGCCCCGCGACGAGGACGTCGACCTGGACCTCGACGGCATCACCGTCGTCGCGCGGCACGCGCCCGGCCACACCGAGGGGTCGACCCTCTACCTCGTCGCCGGCCTGGCGCTCACGGGCGACGTGCTGTTCGCCGGGACGATCGGGCGCACCGACCTGCCGGGCGGGGACGGACCGACCATGGCCCGCACGCTGCGGGAGGTGGTCGCCCGCCTCGACCCCGGCCTCCAGGTGCTCCCGGGGCACGGTCCGACGAGCGACGTGGCGGCGGAGCTCGCCGCCAACCCGTTCCTGGTCCGCGCCTGAGCGGGAGCGCGCCCTCGTCGGACCCGGCCGTCAGCCGCGCGTCCTGAGCGACGGCGACCTGGGCGCGCGTCGTGAGAGATGCCCGTCCTGAGAAACGTCGCGTGGCGCGGCGCGCGCGTCTGCGAGGATCGGGGCATGGCGCGACCGACCCCCCTGTCCGGATTCCCCGAGTGGCTGCCCGAGGGGCGCGTCGTGGAGCAGCACGTGCTCGACGTGCTGCGGCGCACGTTCGAGCTGCACGGCTTCGCGGGCATCGAGACGCGCGCGGTCGAGCCGCTCGAGCAGCTCCTGCGCAAGGGCGAGACCTCGAAGGAGGTCTACGTGCTGCGCCGCCTCCAGGAGGAGCCGGGGGCCGCGTGCGCCGAGCCGGACCGCGCGGGGCAGCTCGGTCTGCACTTCGACCTGACGGTCCCGTTCGCGCGGTACGTGCTGGAGAACGCCGGTCACCTCGCGTTCCCGTTCCGCCGCTACCAGGTCCAGAAGGTCTGGCGCGGCGAGCGACCCCAGGACGGCCGGTTCCGCGAGTTCGTGCAGGCGGACATCGACGTCGTGGGGGCGGGCGAGCTCCCGTACCACTACGAGGTCGAGCTGCCGCTCGTCATGGCGGAGGCGCTCACCGCGCTGCAGTCGATCGGCCTGCCGCCGGTGCGCATCCTGGTCAACAACCGCAAGGTCGCCGAGGGCTTCTACCGCGGCCTCGGGCTCACCGACGTCGAGGCCGTGCTCCGCAGCATCGACAAGCTGGACAAGATCGGCGCCGACGCGGTCGCGGACCTCCTGGTCGCCGAGGCCGGCGCGACGGGCGACCAGGCCCGGGCGTGCCTCGAGCTCGCCGCGATCAGCGGGACCGACGAGGACGTGGTCGACCGCGTGCGCCGGCTGGCGGTCGAGGCCGACGCGCAGCACGACCTGCTGGAGGAGGGGCTCGCCGAGCTGGGGCAGCTGGTGCGGGCCGCGCAGGACCGGGCGCCGGGCGTCGTCGTCGCCGACCTGAAGATCGCCCGCGGGCTCGACTACTACACGGGCTCGGTCTACGAGACGGTGCTGGTCGGCCACGAGCAGCTGGGCTCCATCTGCTCGGGCGGGCGGTACGACACGCTCGCGACCGACGGTGCCACCAGCTACCCGGGGGTCGGGCTGTCGATCGGCGTGTCGCGGCTCGTCTCGCGCCTTCTGGGCGCCGGGCTGGTGCGCGCGACCCGTGCGGTGCCGTCGGCCGTGCTCGTCGCGGTCTCGTCGGAGGAGGACCGCCACCGCTCGGACGCCGTGGCCACCGCGCTGCGCGAGCGCGGGATCCCGGTCGAGGTGGCGCCGTCGGCGGCCAAGTTCGGCAAGCAGATCCGCCACGCGGACCGGCGCGGGATCCCGTTCGTGTGGTTCCCAGGCCCCGCCGAGGCGGGCGGCACGGCCGACGAGGTCAAGGACATCCGCTCGGGCGAGCAGGCGCCCGCCGACGCGGGGACCTGGTCCCCGCCCGCCGAGGACCTGTACCCGCGCGTCGTCCCGGCCGGCTGAGACGGGGCGCCGCGCCTCAGTTCAGGACGGCGATGCCCAGGTTCAGCGAGGTCGCGTACGCGACCCACAGCGCGTAGGGGACCAGGAGCCACGCCGCGACGCGGGAGTGCCGCCGGAACGCCAGCGCCGTCGCCACGACGAGGCCCAGCAGCACGACGATGACGACGAGCGCGAGCCAGGCGTACCGGCCCGCGAAGAAGATCGGCGTCCAGGCGGCGTTGAACGCGAGCTGGACCACGTAGAGGGTGAGGGCCCGCCGCGCCGGCGCCCATCCCGCGCGGCGCCACACCAGCCACGCGGCGACGCCCATGAGCACGTAGAGCAGGCTCCAGACGGGGCCGAACACGGCGTCCGGCGGGTTCCAGGGCACCTTCTCGGCGTCCGCGTACCAGCCGTCGACGGCTTCCCGCGTCGCGAGG
This sequence comes from Cellulomonas fulva, assembly GCF_018531375.1. NCBI lineage: Bacteria > Bacillati > Actinomycetota > Actinomycetes > Micrococcales > Cellulomonadaceae > Cellulomonas > Cellulomonas fulva. The sequence continues at coordinate 2,716,449 of NZ_JAHBOH010000001.1, forward strand.
CTGCCGAGCGCGCCGACCACGAAGTTCGCGCCGACCAGGACCGCCAGGACCACCCCCTGCAGCAGGACGCCGGGCGCGTTCGCGTCGCGGACGTCGTGGGCGGGCGGGCTGGCTGGGGTGGCCGTCATCCGTCGAGCCTGCGGGCCGTCCGCGACGTCGGCAACCGCAGACGGTTGCGCGGCGTGCGAACGTGTGTTCGAATCGATGGGTGCGATGGGACGGGCAGAAGATCGGCGCCGACGAGGGAGCGCTGCCCGGTCTCGAGCTCCCGGGACTCGTCCGCACGGTGCGGACGCCCGAGTTCTCCGGCGTGACGTTCCACGAGGTACGGGCGCGGTCAGCCCTGTCGCGGGTACCGGACGCCTCGCAGGTGCCGTTCCGCTGGACGGTGAACCCGATGCGCGGCTGCCTGCACCGCTGCGTCTACTGCTTCGCCCGCGGCACGCACCGGTACCTCGAGCTGGACGCGGGCCGCGACTTCGACACCCAGATCGTCGTGAAGACGAACGTCGCGGAGGTGCTGCGGACCGAGGTCGCACGGGACTCGTGGGGACGCGAGCACGTCGCCCTCGGCACCAACACCGATCCCTACCAGCGTGCGGAGGGGCGGTATCGACTGATGCCGGGCGTGATCGAGGCGCTGGCCGGCTCCGGGACGCCGCTGTCCATCCTGACCAAGGGCACGCTGCTGCGCCGGGACCTGCCGCTGCTGCAGGAGGCGGCACAGGACGTCCCCGTCTCGCTCGCGGTGTCGATCGCCGTGCTGGACGACGAGCTGCAGCAGAGCCTCGAGCCGGGCACGCCGACCGCGCGTGCGCGGCTCGACCTGGTGCGTGCCGTGCGTGACGCCGGCCTGCCGGTGCACGTCATGGTCGCTCCGGTGCTGCCGTGGCTCACGGACTCGACCGAGCATCTGGACCGGCTGCTCGCCGCGCTCGCCCGTGCGGGCGCGCAGCGGGCGACGGTCCTGCCGCTGCACCTGCGGCCCGGCGCGCGGGAGTGGTTCCTGGCGTGGCTGGACCGGGAGCGGCCGGAGCTCGTCGCCGGCTACCGGCGCGTGTACGGGGACGGGTCCTACGCGCACCGCGACTACCGCGCGTGGCTGGCCGCGCGCGTGGCCCCCCTGCTCGCGCGGCACGCGCTGGACCGTCACCGACCCGAGGAGGGCGGCGTGCGGTGGTCGCCCCGCGCGTCCCGCGCCCACGCCGCGGCGGCGGAGGTGCAGCCGAGCCTCTTCTGACCGCGTCGCACCGCGAGCATCCCCTGCGCGGACCGTGCCCGGCCGCATTCGCGTCGAGCCCGCGCAGGGACCCCAACTATGATCGTCGCGGCGCCCGACCGGGCCCGGACCCCGACCTGAAGGACCTTCCGTGCTGCGCACCCACACCGCCGGCTCGCTGCGGGCCGAGCACATCGGCACCACCGTCACCCTCACGGGCTGGGTGGACCGTCGGCGCGATCACGGTGGGGTGGCCTTCGTGGACCTGCGGGACGCGTCGGGCATCGCCCAGGTCGTCATCCGCGACGAGGCGGTCGCCCACGGGCTGCGCGCGGAGTACGTGCTGCAGGTGACCGGCGAGGTCGGCCGCCGTCCGGAGGGCAACGAGAACGCGCACCTGGCGACGGGCGAGATCGAGGTCGTCGCCACGGACGTCGTCGTGCTGAACGAGTCCGCGCCGCTGCCGTTCCAGGTCTCGTCGGCGCTCGACGAGACGATCGGCGAGGAGGCCCGCCTCCGGCACCGCTACCTCGACCTGCGCCGGCCGGCGCCCGCGCGTGCCATCCGGCTGCGCTCGGACGTGAGCCGTGCGGCACGCGCGGTGCTGGACGCCAACGACTTCGTCGAGATCGAGACCCCGACGCTGACGCGCTCCACGCCCGAGGGTGCGCGCGACTTCCTGGTCCCCGCCCGCCTGTCGCCGGGGAGCTGGTACGCGCTGCCGCAGTCGCCGCAGCTCTTCAAGCAGCTGCTCATGGTCGCCGGCATGGAGCGCTACTACCAGATCGCGCGCTGCTACCGCGACGAGGACTTCCGCGCCGACCGTCAGCCGGAGTTCACGCAGCTCGACATCGAGATGAGCTTCGTCGAGCAGGACGACGTGATCGCGCTCGCCGAGCAGATCCTGGTCGCCCTGTGGCGCCTGGTCGACGTCGAGATCCCCACGCCGATCCGCCGCATGACGTTCGCCGAGGCCATGGAGCGGTACGGCACCGACAAGCCGGACCTGCGGTTCGGGCTCGAGCTCGTCGACCTGACGCAGTACTTCGCGAGCACGCCGTTCCGCGTGTTCCAGGCGCCCTACGTCGGCGCCGTGGTGCAGCCAGGTGGCGCGAGCACGCCGCGCCGCGGGTTCGACGCGTGGCAGGAGTGGGCCAAGCAGCGCGGGGCCAAGGGTCTCGCGTACGTCACGGTGGGCGAGGACGGCGAGCTCGGCGGCCCCGTCGCCAAGAACATCACCGACGACGAGCGCGCCGGCCTGGCCGCCGCGACGGGCGCCCAGCCGGGCGACGCGATCTTCTTCGCCGCCGGCAGGACGTCCGACGCGCGCGCCCTGCTCGGTGCGGCCCGCCTCGAGATCGGCCGTCGCGGCGGCCTGGTCGACGAGGCGGCGTGGGAGTTCGTGTGGGTCGTCGACGCGCCGCTCTTCAAGCCCACGGGCGAGGACGACGACGTCGCGGTCGGCGGTGGCGCGTGGACGGCGGTGCACCACGCCTTCACGTCCCCGACCCCCGAGTGGATCGACCGCTTCGAGGAGGCGCCGGGCGAGGCGCTCGCGTACGCCTACGACATCGTCTGCAACGGCAACGAGATCGGTGGCGGGTCGATCCGAATCCACCGCCGTGACGTGCAGGAGCGCGTGTTCGAGATCATGGGCATCGGCCCGGCCGAGGCGCAGGAGAAGTTCGGCTTCCTGCTCGACGCGTTCCAGTTCGGCGCGCCGCCGCACGGCGGGATCGCGTTCGGCTGGGACCGCATCGTCGCGCTGCTCACGGGCGCGGAGTCCATCCGCGAGGTCATCGCGTTCCCGAAGTCGGGCGGCGGCTACGACCCGCTCACGCAGGCGCCCGCCCCGATCACGGTCGAGCAGCGCCGCGAGGCGGGCGTGGACGCCAAGCCCAAGGAGGCGAAGCCCGCCGTCGAGGCCCCCGCCGCGCCGTGACGGCGCTCGACCTGCTGCCGCCGCGGTGGCGGTCCGACCGGTTCCTGCGGACGGACGCGCCGGGGTGGCACGACGTCGAGGTGGTCGGGGACGACGAGGCCGTCGTGGTCGTCGTCGACTCGCCGCACGTCGAGCGTGCGGTCGTGGGCCGTGGCGATGCGGGACGCGTGCGCGGGCTGCTGGCCGACCTCGCGCGGCGGCGCGCGGGACGCCCGCACGGCTGGATGAGCGTGCCGCGCGGGACGTCGCCGTCCGACGACGTGCTGGCCGCGCTCGGGCTGCGCCCGTTCTCGTCGTGGGACTGGTTCGCCTCGACCACCTGTCCCGACGGCCTGGCCGACCGCCCACCCGGCGGCGCGCCGGCTCCCGCGCTCGAGCCGGCCGCCGCCGTGCGGGAGCTGGACCGCGTGGCCGACGCCGCGGAGATCCGCGCGTGCCTCGCCGAGGCGAACCCGGGCACGTCCGCGGACCCCGGCGGCGCGCTCGAGGCGGCCTGGTTCGGCGTCGCGGACCACGACGCGCTCGTCGGGGTGATCGGTGCGAGCCTGCGCCCCGCCGCTGACTCCGCGCACGCGGCCTCCTGGCACCTGCACGGGCTCGGGGTCCGGCCGCGCGCCCGGCGTCGCGGCCTGGGCGCGGCGTTGACCGCCGCGGCCACGACGGCCGGGCTGCGGGCCGGGGCGCCGTGGGTCTCCCTCGGCATGTACGCCGACAACGCCGGCGCCCGCCGGATCTACGAGCGGCTCGGCTACGTGTGCGAGGCGCGCTTCGACTCGTTCGGACCCCCGACGGCGGAGCGGCCGCCCTCCTGAGCGACCGGCGCGGCTACCACCGCCGCGGCGTCGGTGGCGCATCGGGCCGCAGGGACTCGTGACGCCCAGGGGCCTCGGCCGCGGGGTCCGGCGGACCTGGGGTGGGCCGACGAGCCGCGGCGAGCGAGCGACGCGCGCACCGCCACGCGGCGAGACCGAGCACCGGTGTGAGCAGCGCGGTCACGAACCACGAGAACGCCATGCCGGACTCGCCGTGCCGCGCGGTGCTGACCAGGAAGAGGACGTGGCTCGCGGTCAGCACCACGAGCACCACGGCCGCAGCGCCCCAGCCGGCCGCGCGTCGCGGGTCGGCGTCCGGTGCGGGCGCCACGTCGGGGCGGGGCTCGAGGGGGCGCACGGGGTCAGTGGGTGATCTCGACGCGCGCGTGCAGTCGCTTCGCCCAGCCGGGAGCCCACCAGTTGAGCCGGCCCAGGACCGTCATCGTCGCGGGCACCAGCAGGAGCCGCACGACCGTGGCGTCGATGAGCACGGCGACGGCGAGCGCGAAGCCGACCTCCTTGATGACCAGCAGCTCGCCCGCGACGAACCCGGCGAACACGACGACGATGATCGCGGCGGCCGAGGTGATGATCCGGCCCGACCGCTGCAGCCCGAGCCGCACCGCCTCGGACGTCGGGCGGCCCTCGTCGTGCAGCTCCTTGATGCGCGAGAGCAGGAACACCTCGTAGTCCATCGCGAGGCCGAAGCCGAAGGCGATCACGAGGGCGAGGACGTACGTCTCGATGCCGCCGGCGGACGTGAACCCGAGAAGCGACTCGAGGTGGCCGTCCTGGAACACCCAGACGAGCACGCCGAGCGACGCGGCCAGCGAGAGCACGTTGGTGAGCAGCGCCTTGACGGGGATCACGAACGAGCCGGTCATGAGGAACAGCAGGACGAACGTCGCGAGGACGACGATCAGCGCGGCCCACGGCGCGCCGTCGGCGAGTGCGGCGACGAAGTCCGTCTGCGACGCGGCCTGGCCCGCGACCCACGTCGGGAAGGCCGGGTCGAGCCCACGGATCTCCTCGACGACGCCGCGGGCGACCTCGCCGCCGGGGTCGTCCGTGGCGGGGCGGACCCCGATCACGACGTACGAGCCGACGACCGCGGGCGGGTCGACGGACGCCACGTCGTCGAGCGCGGCGAGCTCGTCCGCCCAGGCGGTGGCGTCCGCCATCGTCGCCTCGGTCACGACCGTGATGTCGGGACTCGTCGACGCGGGGTACTGCTCGGCGAGGACGTCCAGGAACTGGCGCTGCGTGCTGCTCTCGGGCAGGAGCGCGGTCGTCGAGCCGCGCAGCTCGAGGTGCGCGAGCGGCGCGGCCAGCACGCCCAGCAGCGCCACCGCTCCCGCGGTGACCAGCCAGGGATGGCGCTGCACGCGCCCGACGAGCCGGGAGAACACGCCCTCCTCGGCCTGGACGTCGGCGGTGCGCGCGAGCACGGGGCGCAGGAAGGGGACGCGCGCCAGGAGGCCGGGCCTGAGGAGCCGCCGGCCCGCCAGGGTGAGCAGCGCGGGGACGAGCGTGAGGGCGGTCGCGACCGCGACCAGGATGACCGCGCAGCCCGCGGCGCCGATCGCGCGCAGGATCTGCGGGCTGAACACCAGGAGCGAGGCGACCGCGATCGCGACGGTCACCGCCGAGAACGCGACCGTGCGGCCCGCGGTGGCCATGGCCCGCTCCACCGCCGTGACGACGGCGCCGTCCCCGCGGCGGCGTCGGGCGGAACGGCCCTCGTCGTGGTCGACGAGCGCGTGCAGCTCCTCCCGGAACCGCGAGACGATCAGCAGGCCGTAGTCGATCGAGAGCCCGAGGCCGAGCACCGTCACCACGTTCACCACGGACGACTCGACGTCCATGAGGTAGGTCAGCGCGAGCACGGTCGCGAGCCCGCCGGCGATCGACGCGACCGCGCCGGCCATCGGCATCGCCGCGGCCAGGAAGCCGCCGAACACCAGGACCATGACGAGCAGGGCGATCGGCAGCGCGATGGCCTCGCCGGTGCGCAGGTCCTCCTCGACCTGAGAGGTGATCTCGTCGACGATCAGCGGCGTCCCGCCGACGATGCCCGTCACGTCGGGCGCGACGTCGCCCAGGTCGTCCGGCACCTGGCCGAGTCGCTCCGTGACGGCGTCGACGGTCTCGGCGTGCGCCTCGTCGGAGAGCGTCGGGTCGAGGTCGACCACCATGAGGAAGCCGTCGCCGTCCTGCGCGACGAGGGGCGCCGCGGCGGGGTTCTCGACCCCGTCCGGCAGCACCAACGGGTCGATCACCGACGCGACCCCGGGGATCGCGGCGACGTCGTCGCGTGCGGGCGCGAGCGCGGTCGCGACGTCGGGGTCCGCGGGGTCGACGCCCGACAGCACGAGCGTGAGGGAGGTGCCGGACTCGTCGGCCTCCTCGAGGATCGCGCGCGCCTGCGCGCTCTCCGAGCCCGGTGCCTCCGGCTGCCCCGTGCTGAGGCGGTCGAACAGGGACTCGCCGTGGACGCCCTGGACCGCGAAGGCGTAGCCGACGACGGTCAGGACGATCCACACGACGACGGTGACGCGTGGGTGGTGCGCGACGAGGCGCCCGAGACGTGCGAACACGCGGTCATCGTCGCAGGTCGCTGCGCGTGCGCGCACACCGCGGCGTCGGCGGGGCCGTGCCCGCCCACGGACGGCATCCTCGCGCCGGGGGTGCGCCGGGGGTGCGCCGGGTGCGCGCCGGGTGGGCGCGGCGGTGTCGGCAGGCCGACGTACGCTGCGCGCATGGACCTGTTCGACGCGGTGTCGTCCACGGCGGCGGGCGTCCCGCTCGCCGGCGCGGGCGCGCCGCTCGCGGTCCGGATGCGCCCGCGCTCGCTGGACGAGGTCGCGGGTCAGGCGCACCTGCTCGTCGCGGGCTCGCCCCTGCGCCGGCTCGTCGAGCCGGCGGGGGAGGCGGAGCGGCGCGCGGCGCCCTCGTCGGTCGTGCTCTGGGGTCCGCCCGGGACCGGGAAGACGACCCTGGCCTACCTGGTCGCCACCTCGTCGGGCCGTCGGTTCGTCGAGCTGTCCGCCGTGACGGCCGGGGTCAAGGACGTGCGCGCCGTGGTCGACGACGCCCGTCGCCGCCTGGCGACGGACGGCGGCGAGACGGTGCTCTTCATCGACGAGGTGCACCGCTTCACCAAGGCCCAGCAGGACGCGCTGCTCCCGAGCGTCGAGAACCGCTGGGTCACGCTCGTCGCCGCCACGACGGAGAACCCGTCCTTCTCGGTGAACTCGCCGCTGCTGTCCCGCTCGCTCCTGCTCACGCTGCAGCCGCTGGACGTGGAGGACGTCCGCGCGCTGGTCCGGCGCGCGGTCGCCGACGAGCGCGGCCTGGGGGAGGCGGTCCGGCTCGAGCCCGAGGCGGAGGAGCACCTGCTGCGCCTGGCCGGCGGGGACGCGCGCAAGGCGCTGACGATCCTCGAGGCCGCCGCGGGCGCGGCGCTGTCCGGCGCGACGGGCGAGGACGGGCCGGCGGCGGTGGACCTCGCCACCATGGAGCGCGCGATCGACGTCGCGGCGGTCCGCTACGACCGCGACGGCGACCAGCACTACGACGTCATCAGCGCGTTCATCAAGTCGGTGCGCGGGTCCGACGTCGACGCCGCGCTGCACTACCTGGCGCGGATGATCGCGGCGGGGGAGGACCCGCGGTTCATCGCGCGCCGGATCGTGATCTCGGCCGCCGAGGACGTCGGGATGGCGGACCCGAGCGCGCTGCAGACCGCGGTCGCGGCGGCGCAGGCGGTGCAGCTGATCGGCATGCCCGAGGCGCGCATCGTGCTGGCCGAGGCCGTCGTCCACCTGGCGACGGCGCCCAAGTCCAACGCGGCCTACGTCGGCATCGACCGTGCGCTGGCGGACGTCCGCGCGGGCCGGATCGGCTCGGTGCCGACCCACCTGCGGGACGCGCACTACCCGGGCGCCGCCCAGCACGGCCACGGCAAGGGCTACGTCTACTCGCACGACGAGCCGCACGGCGTCGCGTCGCAGCAGTACCTGCCCGACGAGCTGCAGGGCCAGCGGTACTACGAGCCCACCGACCGGGGCTTCGAGCGTCAGGTCACCGACCGCCTCGACCGCATCCGCCAGCTGCTCGGGCCCGCCTGACCGGGGAGTCGCCGAGCGGTGGATGCTCGGCGATTCGGCCGGAGGGCGCCTCAGCGGGTAAGGTGTCACGGTCGTGCAGCACCCGTGGGTGCCGCACCGACCACCTGGGGCCCTAGCCAGGAACCGGACGCGTCGTCACCAGCTGACCGCGGCCGTTCCCTCGAAGGTCGGCCCCACGCCCCGGACGCCGTCCGGCCGGCGTGACGTCAACACGACAGGAAGTACAGCTGTGAGCAGTGTGACCCGCTCGCGTCGCCAGGTCCGCCTGAGCCGCGCCCTCGGCCTGGCCCTGACGCCCAAGGCCGTCAAGCACTTCGAGAAGCGTCCCTACCCGCCCGGTGAGCACGGCCGCGCGCGTCGTCGCACCGAGTCGGACTACGCGGTCCGGCTGCGCGAGAAGCAGCGCCTGCGTGCGCAGTACGCGCTGCGCGAGAAGCAGCTCGCCCGTGCCTACCAGGACGCCCGCAAGGCCCCGGGCCTGACCGGTGAGGCGCTCGTCGAGATCCTCGAGACCCGTCTCGACGCGCTCGTCCTGCGCGCCGGCTTCGGCCGCACGATCCTGCAGGCGCGCCAGATCGTGGTGCACCGCCACATCCTCGTCGACGGCCAGATCGTCGACCGCCCCTCCTTCCGCGTGAAGCCGGGCCAGACCATCCAGGTCAAGCCGAAGAGCCAGGCCACCACGCCGTTCCAGGTGGCCGCCGCCGGTGCGCACCGCGACGTGCTGCCGGCCGTCCCGGGCTACCTGGACGTCCAGCTCGAGAAGCTGACGGCCGTGCTGGTCCGTGAGCCGAAGCGCGCCGAGGTCCCCGTGACCTGCGAGGTCCAGCTGGTCGTGGAGTACTACGCCCGCTGACCCACCCGGTCCCGTTCGGAGCCCCGTCGCGCCTCGCGCGGCGGGGTTCTGTCGTCCGCGGGGCGCGCGGGTAGGGTTTCACCGTCAGGCGCAGGTACACCGGGTAGTGAGGACGTGGGATGTCGGTCTCGGACGTCGCGGGGCTCGTCGCGGCCATCGCGTTCGTGCTGCTCGTGGGGCTGTGCGCGGTGCCGCTGCTCAAGCTCGGCAAGGTGCTGGACGAGGCGCGTGACTCCGTCAAGGAGCTCACGGACCACACCGTCCCGGTGCTCGACGAGACCGCGCAGCTCGTCGCCTCGTCGAACGTGCAGCTCGACAACGTCGACAAGGTGACGACCGCTGCCGCGCAGGTGTCGCAGAACGTCTCCGCGCTCACCGCGCTGTTCGCGGCGACCGTCGGCAGCCCGATGGTCAAGGTCGCCGCGTTCTCCTACGGCGTCCGCCGCGCGTTCGGCGGACTGGCGGCCGGCGCCCGCAAGGGCCGCTGATGCGGCGCCTGTTCTGGGTCGGGGTCGGCGTGGTCGCCACCGTCGTCGTGGTGCGCAAGGGCCGGGACCTCGCGGTCGCGTACCTGCCGGAGGGCACCACCGACGTCGTCGAGGGCGCCACGGCGATCACGCGTGCGCTCGGCACCGCCCGGCACGAGTTCGTCGCCGGCATGGCCGAGCGGGAGGCCCAGCTCCGCCACCAGCTGGTCGGTGACGTCGACGTCGACGAGGCCCGGGCGAACCAGGGCCGGCACGTCGAGGAGCTGCGAGCCGCGTGGAGCGGCCGGCGCGGCGGGACCCCGGTCCCGGGCGGCTGGGCCGGACCGCTCGACGACCCTGACGACGACGGCGAAGCCGCCTTCTTCTGACCCGTGCCCCGCACCACGTCGAACTGCCGCACAGCGGCCGGCTCGACCACCACGACCACCGGGCCGCGACCGGCCCGGACATCTCCAGGACATCGACGAGGACACCATGCGTACCGCTGAGATCCGCCAGCGCTGGCTCGACTACTTCTCCGAGCGCGGGCATGCCGTCGTGCCCTCGGCCCCGCTCATCTCGCCCGACCCGTCCACGCTGTTCGTGATCGCGGGCATGGTGCCGTTCATCCCGTACATGCTGGCGGAGCAGACGCCGCCGTGGCCGCGCGCCACGAGCGTGCAGAAGTGTGTGCGCACCCTCGACATCGAGGAGGTCGGCAAGACCACGCGGCACGGCACGTTCTTCCAGATGAACGGCAACTTCTCCTTCGGCGACTACTTCAAGGAGGGGGCGATCACCTACGCCTGGGAGCTCGTCACGGGCAGCCAGGCCGACGGCGGCTACGGCTTCGACCCCGAGTCGATCTGGGTGACCGTCTTCCACGACGACGACGAGGCGGCGGCGCTGTGGAAGCGCATCGCCGGCCTGCCCGACGAGCGGATCCAGCGCCGCGGGATGCGGGACAACTTCTGGTCGACGGGCGCGCGCGGCCCGGCCGGCCCGTGCTCGGAGATCTACGTCGACCGGGGGCCGCAGTACGGCGCCGAGGGCGGCCCGGTCGTGGACGAGGACCGCTACCTCGAGATCTGGAACCTCGTGTTCATGCAGTACGAGCGCGACAACGGCGGGACCAAGGACGGCTTCCCGCTGCTGGGCGAGCTCAAGCAGAAGAACATCGACACGGGCATGGGTCTCGAGCGCGTCGCCTACCTGCTGCAGGGCGTCGACAACATGTACGAGATCGACGAGGTCCGGCCGGTCATCGACGGCGCCGTGGCGCTGTCCGGCAAGCGGTACGGCGCGGACCACGACGACGACGTGCGCATGCGCGTGGTCGCGGACCACGTGCGCTCGGGCCTCATGCTCATGGGCGACGGCGTCACGCCGTCCAACGAGGGCCGCGGCTACGTGCTGCGCCGTCTGCTGCGCCGGTCGATCCGCGCGATGCGGCTGCTCGGCGTCGAGGACCCGGCGCTACCCACGCTGCTCCCCATGAGCCGCGACGCGATGAGCGCGTCGTACCCGGAGCTGCAGCGCGACTTCGAGCGGATCAGCCAGGTCGCGTACGCCGAGGAGGACGCGTTCCGCCGCACCCTCGCTGCGGGGACGACCATCCTGGACACCGCGGTCGCGAGCGCGAAGCGCACCGCGCCCCCGGTCCCGGACGCGCGGCCGCTGCTGTCCGGGGCGGACGCGTTCCAGCTCCACGACACCTACGGCTTCCCGATCGACCTGACGCTCGAGATGGCGCAGGAGCACGGTGTGGACGTCGACCGTGAGGCGTTCACGACCCTCATGGCGGAGCAGCGCGCCCGCGCCCGGGCGGACGCGATGGCCAAGCGTGCGGGCCACGCCGACATCGCGGCGTACCAGGACCTGCACGCGGTGCTCTCGGAGACGGTCGCGAAGCCCGTGACCTTCGTCGGCTACACCGACGCGCAGGCGCGCTCGAAGGTCGTGGGCCTGCTCGTCGACGGCGTCCCGGTGCCGACCGCGACCGCGCCGGCCGACGTCGAGGTGGTGCTGGACGTCACGCCGTTCTACGCGGAGTCCGGGGGCCAGCAGGCGGACACCGGCACGATCGTGCTCGACGAGGGCGGCCGCATCGAGGTCGACGACGTGCAGGCGCCCATCAAGGGGCTGTCGGTGCACCACGGCCGGCTCGTGGACGGCACGATCACGCTCGGCGCCGCGGGCACGGCCGCGATCGACACCGCGCGCCGGCAGGCGATCGCGCGCGCCCACACCGCGACGCACCTGGTCCACAAGGCGCTGCACGAGTCCCTGGGCGAGAGCGCCACGCAGGCCGGCTCCCTGAACGCGCCCAGCCGGCTGCGGTTCGACTTCCGCTCGCCGTCGGCGACCCCGGCGACGGTCGTCGCCGAGATCGAGGCGCGCGTGAACGAGCGGCTGCGCGACGACCTGGAGGTCACCGACTCGATCAAGCAGATCGACGAGGCGCGCGCGATGGGCGCGATGGCGCTGTTCGGCGAGAAGTACGGCAACGAGGTGCGCGTGGTGTCGATCGGCGGCGACTGGTCGCTCGAGCTGTGCGCGGGCACGCACGTCAGGCGGTCGGGCGAGCTCGGCCTGGTCACGCTGCTCTCGGAGTCCGCGATCGGGTCCGGCGTGCGCCGCGTCGACGCGCTCGTGGGTTCCGGCGCGTACGGGTACCAGGCGAAGGAGCGCGCCCTCGTCGGGCAGCTCTCCGGCCTCCTGGGTGCGCGTCCCGACGAGCTCGCCGAGCGGGTCTCGGGCCTGATGACCCGCCTCAAGGAGTCGGAGAAGGAGCTCGCCTCGCTGCGGCAGGCGCAGGTGCTGGCGGCTGCCGGCTCGCTGGCGTCGAACGCGCAGCAGGTCGGCTCGGCGCGCGTCGTGACGCACGACGCGGGGGAGCAGTCGCCCGACGACGTGCGCACGCTGGTGCTCGACGTGCGGTCGAGGCTCGGCGAGGCCGCGCCCGTCGTCGTCGCGGTCGGTGCCGTGAGCAAGGGCCGTCCCGTCGTCGTCGTCGCGACGAACGCCGCGGCCCGGGAGGCCGGCCTCAAGGCCGGCGCGCTGGTGCGCACCGCGTCCCAGGTCCTCGGTGGCGGGGGCGGCGGCAAGGACGACCTCGCGCAGGGCGGTGGCGCCGACGCGGCGCAGCTGGGTGCGGCCCTGGCGGCGGTGGCGACGGCCGTCGCGGGCTGACCGTGGCACCGTCCGACGCGAGCCGGGCCGCGCGCGACGAGGTCGTGCGCGGCCCGCGCCTCGCCGTCGACGTCGGCACGGTCCGCGTCGGGCTCGCGGCGAGCGACCCGGACGGGCTCGTCGCGACCCCGGTGGAGACGCTGCCGCGCGACTTGCGGCGACGGCCCGGACGGCTGCCCAAGGACCTCGCGCGGATCGTGCGGGAGGCGCGCGAACGATGTGCGGAGTGTGTGTACGTCGGGTTGCCGAGGCACCTGTCAGGGGCGGAAAGTCCCTCTTCTGCCGCGGCACGCGGTTACGCTGACATGCTGGCGCAGGCCGTCGCACCCGTCCCGGTGCGGCTGGTCGATGAACGGATGAGCACGGTGTCCGCGCATCAGGCGCTGCACGCGGCCGGCCGATCCGGTCGCCATCACCGTGACGTGGTCGACCAGGCCGCGGCGGTGGTGATCCTGCAGTACGCGTTGGACGCCGAGCGTGCGACGGGGCGTCGTCCCGGAGAACGGGTCGAGGTCGCCCCGGAGCTCGACGGGACGCGTCAGGGGGCTGCGGGCGGACCGACGGACGACGGTGGAGCTACGCACTCGTGAACGACAGCCAGGGCACGACGGACACCCTGTGGTGGACGGGCGACCGGACCGAGGACACCAACGTCCTCGGCCAGGACCCCGCGCCGCAGCGGCGTGAGCGACCCGCGGGCCGGGCCCGCGCCGCGCGCGCCCGCCGGGCGCAGCGTCGGCGCTCGCTCGTCGTCGTGCTCGTCGTGCTCGCGCTGGTGCTCGGTGCCGGCTACGTCGTCGCGTCGCTGCTCGACGTGCGCCCCGGCGGCGGCGACGAGCCGACCGCCTCGGTCGCCGCGTCGGACGACTTCACGGGTCCGGGCCACGGCTCCGCGACCGTGACGATCGAGAAGGGCGCGAGCGGGGCGGAGATCGGGCGCGTGCTGACGGACGCCGGCGTGGTCGCCGACGCGGCGACGTTCGCCGCGGCGTTCGCCGCGAACGCCGACGCCACGTCGATCCAGCCCGGCACGTACCGGCTGCTGCTGGAGATGCCCGCCGCCGACGCCGTGACGGCGCTGCTGAACCCCGCGAGCAAGGCGTCGCTGCGCGTCACCATCCCGGAGGGCCTGCTGGCCGAGCAGATCCTCGCCAAGGTGAGCGAGAAGACGACGATCCCGCTGCAGGAGCTGCAGGACGCGGCGAAGGACGCCGAGGCGATCGGCCTGCCCGCGGAGGCCGGCGGCAAGGTCGAGGGCTGGCTCTACCCCGCGACGTACGAGGTCGCGCCGGACGCGTCGGCCGAGGACGTCCTGGGCGAGCTCGTCGCCAAGACCGTCGCCGTGCTCGAGGCCAAGCACGTGCCCCGGGCCGAGCGGCAGGACGTGCTCATCAAGGCCTCGCTCGTGGAGCGCGAGGGGAAGCTCGACGAGGACCGGCCGAAGATCGCCCGCGCCATCGAGAACCGCCTCGCGATCGACCAGCCGCTCGAGATCGACTCGACCGTGTCCTACGGCGCGGGCACGACGGGCGCGCCCACGACGGCGATGATCGAGGACGCGTCGAACCCCTACAACACGTACACGAGCTACGGGCTGCCGCCCACGCCGATCGCGTCGCCGGGGGAGGCGTCCATCGACGCCGTGCTGCACCCGGCGGCCGGGAGCTGGCTGTTCTGGGTCACCGTCGACCTCGACACCGGTGAGACGTTGTTCGCCGACACGTACGACGAGCACCTCGAGAACGTCGAGAAGCTCCGGGCGTGGCAGGCGGAGAACGAGGACGCGGACCAGGACTGACCCGTACCCTCTCCTGCAGGCCACCATGGTCCGGGCGGGGGGCACGCACGATGACGTGGAGAGGCGAACGTGAGCGACAGCCAGACGCAGTGGTGGGCACCGACCGGTGCCGGCGAGCCGTCGCCCCCGCCGGCGCCGCAGCAGCCTCCGCGCCGCTCGCGCGAGCGGGGGCGTGAGGCCCGGCAGCGGCAGGCGCAGCGGCGCCGCACGACGTGGGTCGTGATCGTGGTGCTCGCGCTGCTCGTCGCTGCGGGCTACGTCGTCTGGTCCTCGATCGACGACGTCTTCGGCGGGTCGGGCAAGCCGGCGGCGACGACGGGCGCCGACTTCCCGGGTCCCGGGCACGGCAGCGCACAGGTCGTCGTCAGCCCCGGCGACAGCGGCCAGGCCATCGGCCAGACCCTCGAGGACGCGGGCGTGGTCGCGTCGGCGTCGGCGTTCGTCGCGGCCTACGGGGCGAACCCCGCCGCGACCGGGATCCAGCCCGGGACGTACCAGCTGCTGCTCGAGATGCCGGCGGCGGACGCCGTCGACGCGCTGCTGAACCCCGCGAGCAAGCTCCAGACCAAGGTGACGATCCCGGAGGGGCTGACGGTCAAGCAGATCGTCACGCGGATCAGCGAGAAGACGTCGATCCCGCTCAAGGACCTCCAGGCCGCGGTCAAGGACCCCGACTCGTTCGGCCTGCCCGAGCAGGCGGGCGGCGAGGTCGAGGGCTGGCTCTTCCCGGCGACGTACGAGGTCCAGCCCGACGACGGCGCGACCGACCTGCTCCGGCAGATGACCTCGGCGACGGTCGACGCGCTCGAGGGCGCGGGCGCCCCGAAGGACCAGTGGGAGGACGTGCTCATCAAGGCGTCGCTGGTCGAGCGCGAGGCCAAGCACGACGAGGATCGCCCGAAGATGGCCCGCGCGATCGAGAACCGGCTCGACGTCGGCGAGCTCCTGCGCATCGACGCGTCGGTCGCGTACGGCGCCGGCGTCTCCGGCACGGAGCTGACGCAGGCGATGCTCGACGACGCGAGCAACCCCTACAACCTCTACCAGCACGCCGGGCTGCCGCCCACGCCGATCGCCGCTCCGGGGAAGAAGTCGATCGAGGCGGTCATGGACCCCGCGGACGGCGACTGGATCTTCTGGTGCACCGTCAACCTGGAGACCGGGGAGACCGAGTTCGGCGTGACGATCGACGACCACAACGCGTGCGTCGCCAAGCTCAACGCCTGGATCGAGGAGCACGGGGACGAGTGAGCGCCCCGGACGCTCGCCGGGCCGCCGTGCTCGGCCACCCGATCGCGCACTCGCTCTCGCCGCGCCTGCACCGGGCGGCGTATGCCGCGCTCGGCCTGGGCGGCTGGTCGTACGACGCGCACGACGTGACGGAGGACGAGCTCGCGGCATTCGTCGCGGGCCTGTCCGACGAGTGGGCAGGGCTGAGCCTGACGATGCCGCTCAAGCACGCGGTCCTGCCGCTGCTCGACCACGTCGAGCCGCTCGCGCAGGTCGTGGGCGCCGTCAACACCGTCCTGCCGCAGGGCACGGGCCGTGCGCGCACGCTCGTCGGCGCCAATACGGACGTCTACGGGCTGGTCACCGCGCTGGGCGAGGGCCTGGGCCCGCGCCCGGACGGGGATGACGCCGCGCGACCGGTCGGCTCGGCGCTGGTGCTCGGCGCCGGCGCCACCGCGGCCTCGACGCTCGCGGCGCTCGCCGAGCTGGGCTGCCCGACGCCCGTCGTCCTGGTGCGCTCGATGGCGCGCGCCGGCGGGCTCATGCGTGCCGCGCACCGGATGGGCGTCGAGCCGTCGTTCCGCTCGCTCGACGAGGCCGCGGCGCTGCTGCCGCGCGCCGACGTGGTCGTGTCGACGCTCCCGCCGCACGCCGCGGACGGGCTGGCCGCCGACCTCGCCACCGCGCCGGCGGGCGTGCTGCTCGACGTGGCCTACGACCCGCGCCCGACCGCGCTCCAGGCGGCGTGGGCGCGCCTGGGCGGGACGACGGTCGGCGGCGAGCGGATGCTGCTGCACCAGGCCGCCGAGCAGGTCCGCCTGATGACGGGACGGACCGCGCCGGTCGACGCCATGGACGCCGCGCTCGAAGATGCGCTGACCGCCTGAGCGAGGGTGCCCCGAGTGGGATTCGAACCCACACTGGATCGGGTTTGAGCCGAACGCCTCTGCCGGTTGGGCTATCGGGGCCGCGCGCCAGCATATCCGGCGGCCGCCGTGACGCCGGTCGGGCCGGGCGGCGTGAACATCCTGTGCGTGAAGGGACTCACACCCGCCACAGACCCTGACTGGAGTGGTTGGCGCACTACGCTGTGCCTCGTGACCAAGGACGCCACCCCCGAGACCACGACGGCGACCCCCGACGCCCTCGACCTGACCGCCGCGCCCGCTGCCGACGACGACCGTCCGGCGCCGAGCGGTCGGCCGCTGCGCCGCGCCGTCGTCGCGGAGGACGAGGCGCTGATCCGCATGGACGTCGTGGAGACGCTCCGCGACGGCGGGTTCGACGTCGTCGGCGAGGCCGGGGACGGCGAGCAGGCGGTCGCGCTCGCGACCGAGCTGAAGCCCGACGTGGTCGTGATGGACGTCAAGATGCCGGTCCTCGACGGGATCTCCGCCGCGGAGCGGATCGCCAAGGAGCACCTGGCGCCGGTTGTCCTGCTCACGGCGTTCTCCCAGACCGAGCTCGTCGAGCGCGCGCGGGACGCGGGCGCCATGGCGTATGTAGTCAAGCCGTTCAGCCCCGCGGACCTGCTGCCGGCCGTGGAGATCGCGATCTCGCGGTACTCGCAGATCAGCGCTCTCGAGTCGGAGGTCGCCGACCTCGCCGAGCGGTTCGAGACGCGCAAGCGTGTGGACCGGGCCAAGGGTCTGCTCATGACGAAGATGGGCCTCACCGAGCCGGAGTCGTTCCGGTGGATCCAGAAGACGTCGATGGACCGTCGCCTGACGATGCGCGAGGTCGCCGACGCGGTCATCGAGCAGGTCGGCGGCGGGTCCTGACCCGTCCCGTCCGCTGACCCGGTCCGCGGCGACGCGAGGCACGCGTCCGGCCGGGACTTTAGTCACAGATCGGCAACGAAGCACCGGATGTCCTTGGCGGACACATCCCGGATACAAACCATGGTTACCGTCGCGTCACATTGCACGGGGACCCGATGCCGTCGGGCCCCCGGACGCGTTCCTCACGGAGAGGTGGAACCCATGGTCCGTTCTCATCACGCGATGAGGGCAGCTGCCCTTGCCGGTGCCGTCGCGCTCGTCCTGACCGCCTGCAGCTCGTCGGACGACGATCCCGGCGACACCACGTCCGGCAGCCCTGCGGCCGGCGGTGACGGCGACGCGCTGGTGATCGGCACCCTGCTGCCGCAGACCGGCTCCCTCGCGTACCTCGGCCCGCCCGAGATCGCCGGCGTCGACCTCGCCGTCAAGGAGATCAACGAGAACGGCGGCATCAACGGCGCTGACGTCGTCGTGAAGCACGCCGACTCGTCGGACGCGGACCACGGCGACGTGGCCCCGCAGTCGTGGACGGACCTGCAGAGCCAGGGTGTCCAGGCTGTCATCGGTGCCGCATCGTCCGCCGTGACCCAGCTCGTGGTCGACGACATCACGAACGCCGAGGTCGTCATGGTCTCGCCCGCGAACACGGCGACGAGCCTGTCGGGCTACAGCCCGTTCTACTTCCGCACCGCGCCGCCGGACACCGTCCAGGGCTCCGCGCTGGGCAACCTGATCCTCGAGGACGGCATCGAGAACCTCGGCATCCTCGTGTTCAACGAGGAGTACGGCACCTCGCTGCGTGACGTGGTCAAGTCCACCGTCGAGGCCGCCGGCGCGACCGTCACGTACGGCAACCAGGGCGAGGAGTTCGACCCCACGGCCTCGTCGTTCGCCGACCCCGTCACCGGTGTGATGTCGTCGAACGGCGGCAGCGCCCCGGACGCGATCGCGATCATCGCCTTCGAGCAGACGAAGTCGATCGTCCCCGAGCTCGTCGCCGCCGGGTACAAGGGCCGCGTCTACATGGTCGACGGCAACACCGCGGACTACTCGAAGGACTTCGAGTCCGGCACGCTGGCGGCGTGGACGTCGCAGGGCACCATCCCCGGCGCGTTCCCGAACGACGAGTTCAAGGCGCGCATGCTCGAGGTCGACCCGGACCTCAAGGACTACGCGTACGGCCCCGAGTCGTACGACGCCGCGATCCTCATCGCACTCGCCGCGCTCAAGGGCGGCGGCACCGACGGCGCCACCATCCAGGAGAACATGGCGGCCGTCTCGGGCGCCGACGGCGGCACGAAGTGCACCGGCTTCAAGGAGTGCGCCGACCTGGTGACCGCCGGTGAGGACATCGACTACGAGGCCGCGTCCGGCGCGGGCCCGTTCAACGCGGACAACGACCCGTCGTCGGCGTTCATCGGGATCTACCAGTACGAGGACGACAACACGAACACCTGGAAGAAGGCCGTGGAGGGCTCCGTCGAGGGCTGATCCGCGCTGCTGACCGCTCGTCGGCCCCGGAGGTCCGCGCGACCTCCGGGGCCGACGAGCGTCTGTGAGAGGTCCGACGAGCGGCCGCGCGCGCCGTCGGCGCGCGCGGCACGGTCCGGACGGCAAGAGGCGCCGCGCCCTCGTGCGGTCGCGGCGCCCCGTCGACGGAGCGGAGCAGGTCGCTAGGCGCCCGGCTCGGCGGCCTGCTCGACGTCGGTCGCGAGCGTGCCCAGGTAGAGCTGGATCACCTTCGGGTCGTGCATGAGCTCGCGACCCGGACCGGAGTAGGCGTTGCGGCCCTGGTCGAGTACGTAGGCGCGGTCGCAGATCTGGAGGCACCGGCGCGCGTTCTGCTCGACGATCACGATCGAGACGCCCGCCTTGTTGATCTTGCGGGTGCGCAGGAACGCCTCGTCCTGACGGACGGGGGACAGGCCTGCCGAGGGCTCGTCGAGCAGGAGGACCGACGGGTCCATCATGAGCGCCCGGGCCATCGCGACCATCTGTCGCTCGCCACCGGACAACGAGCCCGCGCGCTGGCGCCGGCGCTCGCCGAGCGCCGGGAAGATGTCGGTGACGAACTCGAACCGCTCGGTGAACCGCTTCGCGTCCTGGAAGATGCCCATCTGCAGGTTCTCCTCGATCGACAGCGAGG
This sequence comes from Cellulomonas fulva, assembly GCF_018531375.1. NCBI lineage: Bacteria > Bacillati > Actinomycetota > Actinomycetes > Micrococcales > Cellulomonadaceae > Cellulomonas > Cellulomonas fulva. The sequence continues at coordinate 2,736,022 of NZ_JAHBOH010000001.1, forward strand.
GGAACACGTTGTTGGTCTGGGGGACGAACCCCACCCCGCGGCGGACGAGCTTGTCCGCACGCTCGTTGGTGATCTCCTCGCCGCCGAGCGTCACCGTGCCCTGCCGGATCGGGACGAGCCCGAACAGGGCCTTGAGCAGGGTCGACTTGCCGGCCCCGTTCGGGCCGATGATCCCGACGAGCTCGCCCGGGTGCAGCACCAGGTCGCACCCGTTGAGGATGTCGACGCCGGGGAGGTAGCCCGCGTAGAGGCCGGTGGCGGCGAGCAGCGGCTCGCCCCCGGGAGCCCCGCGGTGGACGTCGGGGCCCGTGGTCTGCGTCACTTGGTCGCCTCCTCGGCCTCGGCCTCGGCCTCGTACTGGTCGGCGGCGCCCTCCTCCAGGAGCGCGTCGTCGCCCAGGTCGGTGTCGTGGTGCGCGCCCAGGTAGGCGTCGACCACGGCCTGGTCCTGCATGATCGTGCCGGGCGGACCCTCGGCCACCGTGCGGCCCTCGGCCATCACGACGACCCAGTCCGAGATGTGCCGCACCATGTGCATGTCGTGCTCGACGAAGAGCACGGTCATGCCCTCGTCGCGCAGCGCCTGGATGTGCCCCAGCAGCGACTGGGTCAGCGCGGGGTTCACGCCGGCCATCGGCTCGTCGAGCATGACCATGGTGGGACGGGTCATGAGGGCGCGGGCCATCTCGAGGAGCTTGCGCTGACCGCCGGACAGGCTCCCGGCGAAGTCGTCGGCCTTGTCGCCGAGCTTGAACCGCTCCAGCAGCTCCCGTGCGCGCTCGGTGATCTCCGCCTCCTGGGCGCGCCACAGCCACGGGAGGAGCGACCCGAGCACGGTCTCGCCGCGCTGGTCGACCGCGCCGAGGCGCATGTTGTCCATCACGGTCATCCGGGACAGGGCCTTGGTCAGCTGGAACGTGCGGACCATGCCGAGCCCGGCCATCCGGGCGGCCGCCTTGCCCTGCACCTGCCGGCCCTCGAACGACCACGTCCCCGCGTCGGCCCGGTCGAAGCCGGTGAGCAGGTTGAACAGCGTCGTCTTGCCGGCGCCGTTGGGCCCGATCAGTGCGGTGATCGCGCCACGCTGGACCTCGAGGTGCTCGACGTCGACGGCATGGATCCCGCCGAACGTCCGGCGCACGCCGTCGGCCACGATGATCGGGTCCGGCTTCGGCGCGCCGGGGCTCCGCGGCACCGCCGCGAGGTCACGGGCGATGCGTTCGCGGGACACGGCGCTGCGCGCCGTCGCGGACTCGGCCGGGTCGGGGACGGTCGCCGGGTCCGGCGTCGTCCCGTCGGCGGGGGAGGTGCCGGGGGGAGTCTCAGCGGACATCGATCGCCAGCTCCTTCTTGTCGCCGAGGATGCCTTGTGGTCGGAAGATCACCAGCAGCATGAGCGTGGCACCCACCAGCATCCAGCTGAACGCCTCGGACTGCGTGCTCGAGATGAAGGACAGCTCCGCGTCCCGCAGCACGCTCTTGACGAGCATGAGCATCGTCCACATCAGGATCGAGCCCAGGACCGGACCGAACACGGTCGCGGCGCCGCCGAGCAGCAGGATCGTCCAGATGTTGAAGGTCATGGTCCGGCCCATCGTGTCCGCCTGCACCGAGGTCGGCAGCGTGTAGAAGATGCCGGCCACGGCGCCCCCGACGCCGCCGAGGATGAGCGCCTGCATCTTGTAGCCGTACACGTTCTTCCCGAGCGCGCGCACGGCGTCCTCGTCCTCGCGGATGCCCTTGAGCACCCGCCCCCACGGGCTGCGCATCCAGCGCCACACCAGCAGGCAGCCGATCGCCACCGCGGCCCACGCGGCGACGCGCAGCCACCAGCTGCTCCCCGCGCAGTTGGGGTAGGTCCAGACCCAGATCGTCGTCCTGCCGTCGGGGAACGGGCAGAGTGCCTCGAAGGACTTCTTGTAGCCGTCCCCGCCCGAGAGCCCGGAGTTCCCGCCGGTGAGCCAGGTGAGCGACGTCGAGCGGCTGATGATGCGCACGATCTCGGCCGCCGCGATCGTGACGATCGACAGGTAGTCGCCGCGCAGCTTGAGCGTCGGGATGCCGAGGATGATGCCGAAGATGATCGCGGAGACCATCGCCGCGATGACGGACGCCCAGAATGGCCAGCCGGCGATCGCGGTGATGGCGTACGAGTACGCGCCCAGGAGCACGAAGCCGGCCTGGCCGAAGTTGAGCAGACCGGTCATGCCGAAGTGGATGTTCAGGCCGATGGCGGCCAGGGCGTACGCGGCGGTCGCGGGCGCGAAGGCCTCGCCGGCGACGTTCGTGAGGATGCGGGTCCAGTCCATGGTGTCCCTCCTGGCCTCAGCCGATCCGGTCCCGCCGGCCCAGGATGCCCTGGGGCCGGACGAGCAGGACGAGGATGAGGATGAGCAGCGCGCCGGCGTACTTCATGTCCGACGGGATGACGAGGCTCGACATCTCGGCGACCACGCCGATGACGATCGAGCCGGCGAGCGCGCCCCACGCGGTCCCGAGACCGCCCAGGGTGACGGCGGCGAACATGAGCAGCAGCACCGTGCCACCCATGTTCCAGGCCGTCGACTGGAAGTAGAGGCCGACGAGCACGCCGCCCAGCGCGGCGAGGCCTGCGGCGCCGATCCACACGATCCGGATGACGCGCTCGACGCCGATGCCCGAGGCCGCGGCGAGCGCCGGGTTGTCCGACACGGCGCGCGTCGCGCGGCCCGTCCGGCTGTAGAGCAGGAAGACGGCGACGCCCGCGAGCACCACGATCGCGATGCCGGCCGAGACCAGACCCTGCACGGTGAGCGTGACGGGGCCGATCCGGACCGGGTCGGGGTTGCTGGTGTCGATCCGCAGGCGTCCGCCGCCGTAGATGAACTGGTACAGGTACTGCAGCACCATCGAGAGCCCGATCGTGACGATCATCTGCTGCGTGAGCCCGACCCGCCGTCGGCGCAGGGGGCGCCACAGCCCGGCGTCCTGCAGCCAGCCCGTGGCGGCACCGCAGAGGGTTGCGACGAGCGCGGCGACCCAGACGTTCATCCCGAGCGTCTGCACGAAGGTGTAGGCCAGCACCGCGCCGAGCGTCACCTGCTCGCCGTGCGCGAAGCTGCTCAGCCCCGTCGTGCCGTAGATGAGCGAGAGGCCCACGGAGGCGAGCGCGAGGAGCAGACCGAACACGAGGCCGTTCGCGAGCTGCTGCGCGACCCGCTTGCCGGTCACGCCGCTGCCCGACGAGGCGGGCGCGTCGGTCCCGGGCTCGTCGCCCGGCGCCGCGGTCGGGCCGGCGCTGGCGCCCGACGTCGGCGTGGCGGTCGGTCCCGACGAGGTCGGCTCGCCCAGCGCGAAGAGCACGCGGGACTGGGAGTTGAGCAGGGCGTTCACGGTGCGCGACGTGGTGCTCGGATCACGCAGCGTCTCGCCCTCGGGGAGCGTCTGCGGGTCGATCGTCACGGTGTAGGCGCCCGCGGTGGTGATCGGCACCGACCACGCACCGTCGTCGTCCGTCGCCACCTGCACCGTCTCGCCGGCGCCCTCGACCGTGAGCTGGACACCGACGGCGGGCTCGCCGTCCGCCTGCTTGAGGGTGCCCAGCACGCAGCCGGTCGAGGCGTCGGGCGTGCACGGGCCGTCTCCCGTCGCGGCCGACGCGGCGGTCGGCGCCACGAGGGACAGCACCGCGAGGACGACGGCCGCGACGAGGACCAGGGCTCCGCTCGTCCGGCGTCCGCGGTCTGACCGCCTGAGCGTGTGCCGTGTGTCCGTGCCGGGTGCTCGTCCTGGATGGCCGAGTGCGCTCACCGAGGACCTCCGTCCGTCTCCTCGCGCGACCGGCCCGGGGGTGGGCGGTCGTCCTGCGTGTCGTGGTCGTGCGTGTCGCAGTCGTGCGTGTCGCCGTCGTGCCGCTCCCGCCACCGGACGCGACACTGCGCCTGTTGGCTACCGGTCGGTACGGACGCGAGCCCGGCCGACGTTAGGGACTGATTGTGTCGGGATCGTTTCGGCAGCATGCCTCCTCGGGCCGCGTGTCGCACGATCGGGTGCGTCGCGACACGCCGGCCGGCCGGGACGCGCCGGGGAACCGGTGAGCGGTCCCAGGCAGGACTAGGCAGCACGGGCCCGGGTGGGCCATGATCGACCTCGGCGCCACCGTGGGCAGCGGGACGTCGACCTCACTCGACCGGATCCCCCTCGTCCGCCGGAGGTGTCTACCGTGCGTCCCGGAGTGCAAGCGCGAGCTGCCCGCCCCGAGGATCTCGACGACCTCGTCCACCTGTCCATGGAGGCGCGCAAGGAGACGGGTGTCGGTGCGCAGCTGTGCACCGACGACGCCGAGCGCCTGCGTCGTCAGCTGGGCGCGTTCCTCGCCGTCGACGGCGGGCTCGTGCTCGTCGGCACGATCGACGACCAGCCGGCCGGCCTGCTGCTGGCGCGGCTCGTCGGTCCCAGCCTGTTCTCGGACTCGGCCTCACTCGCGCTCGAGGCGCTCTACGTGATGCGCACGGCCCGCCGGCGCGGCCTGGGCCACGTGCTCGTCGCGACCGCCGCGGAGGCCGCCGAGCAGCACGGCGCGGCCGAGGTCTACGCCGCACCGCTGCCCGGTGCCCGCGGCATGCAGCGGTTCCTCGCGCGGCTCGGCTTCGCGCCGGCCGCGGCGTACCGCGTCGCGGGGACGGCCGCGCTGCAGCGTCGGCTCGCGCACGACGCGACGGCGGGCACGGGCGCCCGACGGCCCGGTACCCGGGGTCTCGAGGACCTGATCGCCCGGCGTCGTCAGGCGCGTGAGGCGCGGCAGCCGCTCGAGGAGCAGACCGCGTCGCTGAGCGTCCAGGTCAACCCGACGGTGGCCCTGCGGCGGACGTCGCCGTCGTCCCGCGGCATCTGGTAGCGCCGGCGGCCTCGAGCAAGAGCGGTGCGCGTCAGAGCGCGTCGACGATCATGCACGTGAGCCGGGCCGTGCACAGCCGGCGGTCGTCCTCGTCGACGACGACGATCTCGTACGACGCGGTGCGCCGGCCGAGGTGCAGCGCGGTCGCGGTGCCGGTGACCGTGCCGCTGCGGGCGGCGCGGTGGTGGGTCGCGTTGAGCTCGATCCCGACGGCGCCACGGCCCGGGCCCGCGTGCGCGACCGCCGCGTAGGAGCCGAGCGTCTCCGCCAGCGCCGCCGAGGCCCCCCCGTGCAGCAGCCCGAACGGCTGGGTGTTCCCCTGGACCGGCATCGTGCCGACCGTGCGCTGCGCGCCGATCTCGGTCACGACGATGCCGAGCCGCTCGATCAGGGTGCCGCGCTCGTCCCGCAGGGCGTCGGGGGTGTCAGTCATGGCAGATAGGTTGGCACCCGTGAGCGACGTCCAGCCAGCCGGGTCCACGCCTGACCAGTCCGCCGACCAGCCCGCCGTCGAGCCCGCCGACCAGCCTGCGGTCGAGAGCGCCCGGCCGCAGCCGTCCGGCCAGCCCGCGCGGCTGCTGCTGATCGACGGGCACTCCATGGCCTACCGCGCCTTCTTCGCGCTGCCCGTGGAGAACTTCTCGACCTCGGCGGGCCAGCCCACGAACGCGGTGTTCGGCTTCACGTCGATGCTCGCCAACCTCCTGCGGGACGAGCAGCCGACGCACGTGGCCGTCGCGTTCGACCTGGGCCGCACGACGTTCCGGACCGAGGTGTACGAGGCGTACAAGGGCACGCGCGACGCGACGCCCGAGCCGTTCCGGGGTCAGGTGGACGTGATCCGCCGGGTGCTCGAGCCGCTGCACATCCCGGTCATCACCAAGGAGCGGTTCGAGGCGGACGACGTGCTCGCCACCCTCGCGACCCAGGCGACCGCGCAGGGCATGCAGGTGCTCATCTGCACGGGCGACCGGGACGCGTTCCAGCTCGTGTCGGACGACGTGACCGTCCTCTACCCCGTGCGCGGCGTCTCCGAGCTCGCCCGGATGACGCCCGAGGCGGTCGAGGCCAAGTACGGCGTCGGGCCGGCGCGGTACTCCGATCTCGCGGCCCTGGTCGGCGAGACCTCGGACAACCTCCCGGGCGTCCCCGGCGTGGGACCCAAGACGGCCGCGAAGTGGCTCACGCAGCACGACGGGCTGGAGGGCGTCGTCGCGGCGGCCGAGCAGATCACCGGCAAGGCGGGGGAGTCGCTGCGCGCGAACCTCGAGCAGGTGCAGCTCAACCGTCGCCTCAACCAGCTGGTGCTCGACCTGGACCTGCCCGTCGGGCCCGAGGACCTCGAGGCGCGGCCGTGGGACCGCCAGGCGCTGCACACGATCCTCGACGAGCTCGAGTTCCGCACGCTGCGGGACCGGCTGTTCGCGATGCTCCCGGACGAGTCGAGCGCGTCCGCGGTGGCCGTCGCGGCGGCGGCGCTCGAGCTCGCGGACCTCGCCGACGGCGCGCTCGAGGGCTGGCTCGCCGCGCGTCGGCAGCACGCGCTGGGCCTGGACGTGCGCGGGTCGGGTGCGCCCGCGGGTGGCGACGCCTGGGGAGTCGCGATCGCCGACGCCGACGGCCAGGCGGCCCTGGTCGACCTCGCGGCGGTGTCACCGCAGGACGAGGCGGCCCTGGCGGGCTGGCTCGCGGACGCCGAGGCGCCGAAGATCGTGCACGGCGCCAAGGTGGCCGCTCACGCGCTGCGCGGCCGCGGTCTCGCGCTGGCCGGGGTGGTGCAGGACACCGAGCTCGCCGCGTACCTCTGCCAGCCGGACCGCCGGGCCTACGACCTGCCCGACCTCGCGATCGGGTACCTGCACCGCGAGCTCGGTGAGGACGAGGGCTCCGCGGGCGGCCAGGGTGCCCTCGACCTCGAGCTCGACGGCACGGACGAGGACCGGCGCGCCGCCGTGCGCGCCGCGGCGGTCCGCGACCTCGCCGAGGTGCTGGACGCCGAGGTCGCGGACCGCGGTGCGCGCCACCTGCTGACCGACGTCGAGCTGCCGCTCGAGGACGTGCTGGTGCGCCTCGAGGCGACGGGCATCGCGGTCGACGCGCCCTACCTGGCCGAGCTCGAGCGCGGCTTCGGCGCGCAGGTGACGGCTGCGGCGGCGGACGCGTACGCCGTGATCGGCCGCGAGGTGAACCTCGGCTCGCCCAAGCAGCTGCAGGAGGTTCTCTTCGACCAGCTCGGCATGCCCAAGACCAAGCGGATCAAGACGGGGTACACCACCGACGCGGCCGCGCTGACGGACCTGTACGCGCGCACGCAGCACCCCTTCCTGGAGCACCTGCTCGCCCACCGGGACGCGATCCGGCTGCGGCAGACGGTCGAGGGCCTGCAGCGGTCGGTGGCGCCCGACTCCCGCATCCACACCACCTTCCAGCAGACGATCGCGGCGACCGGTCGGCTGTCCTCGACCGACCCGAACCTGCAGAACATCCCGATCCGGACCGAGGAGGGCCGCCGCATCCGGCGTGCGTTCGTCGTCGGACCCGGGTTCGAGACGCTGCTCACCGCGGACTACTCGCAGATCGAGATGCGGATCATGGCCCACCTCTCGGGTGACGAGGGCCTGATCGCCGCCTTCCGCTCGGGGGAGGACCTGCACAGCTACGTCGGGTCGCGCGTGTTCGGCGTGCCCACCGACCACGTGACCGCCGCGCAGCGCTCCAAGATCAAGGCGATGTCCTACGGCCTGGCGTACGGGCTCTCGTCGTACGGCCTGTCGCAGCAGCTCGGCATCGAGGTCGGCGAGGCGGCCGAGCTCATGCGGGACTACTTCGAGCGGTTCGGCGGCGTGCGCGAGTACCTCACCGGCGTGGTGGACGAGGCACGGGCGACCGGCTACACCGCGACGCTGCTGGACCGGCGCCGCTACCTTCCCGACCTGACGAGCGACCACCGGCAGCGGCGCGAGGCGGCCGAGCGGATGGCGCTCAACGCGCCGATCCAGGGCAGCGCGGCGGACCTGATCAAGCTCGCGATGCTGGGGGTCGACGCCGAGCTCACGCGGCGCGGCCTCGCCTCCCGGATGCTGCTCCAGGTGCACGACGAGCTGGTGCTCGAGGTCGCCGCCGGCGAGCGGGACGAGGTCGAGCAGCTGGTCCGGGAGCAGATGGCCGGGGCGGGCGATCGGCTGCCCGGCGGGCCGCTCGACGTGCCGCTGGACGTGAGCGTCGGCGCGGGCGCGAGCTGGCACGAGGCCGGGCACTGACCCGCCCGCGCTGACCGCACCCGGAACCTCTCGCGCGAACCTCCGAAAGTCCTCGTAGCGAAACGGTGTGTCGTACGCCACACTGCTAGTCGCCGACGGCAACGAGGCCGTCGTCCGTCCGAGGGAGGCGTGCGTGAGCGACACGTTCGACGAATCGTCTGAGACCCCGTACCAGCAGGTCCAACGCAGCGAGGAGTTCCAGGCCCTGCGGCGCCGCTTCCGGCGCTTCGTGTTCCCGATGACCGCGCTGTTCCTGGCGTGGTACTTCCTGTACGTCCTGCTCGCGGACTACGCGCACGACTTCATGTCCACGAAGGTGTGGGGCAACATCACGGTCGGCCTGCTCTTCGGCCTCGGCCAGTTCGTGTCCACGTTCGCCATCACGATGATCTACGCGCGGTGGGCCAACAACCGGCAGGACCCGGTCGCGGACCGCCTGCGTCGGCACATCGAGGACGGCACGCTCAACACGGGAGAAGCAGCGTGAGCGCCGGGGGGACGGTGCTCGCCGCGGAGACGACGCAGATCGGCGAGCCGGCGGTCAACATCGGCATCTTCGCCCTGTTCGTCCTCGTCACGCTCGTCGTCGTGTTCCGCGCCTCGCGCAACAACAAGACCGCGGCGGACTACTACGCGGCCGGGCGCTCGTTCACGGGACCGCAGAACGGGACCGCGATCGCGGGGGACTACCTGTCCGCGGCGTCGTTCCTGGGCATCTGCGGCGCGATCGCGATCAACGGGTACGACGGCTTCCTGTACTCGATCGGCTTCCTGGTCGCCTGGCTCGTCGCGCTCCTGCTGGTCGCCGAGCTGCTGCGCAACACGGGCCGGTTCACCATGGCGGACGTCCTGAGCTTCCGGCTCCGGCAGCGGCCCGTCCGCATGGCCGCAGCGCTCTCGACGCTCGCGGTGGTCTTCTTCTACCTGCTCGCGCAGATGGCGGGTGCCGGCGGACTGGTGGCGCTGCTGCTGGGCATCGAGGGCACCGCCGCGCAGGGCGTGGTGATCGCCGTCGTCGGCGCGCTGATGATCCTGTACGTGCTGGTGGGCGGCATGAAGGGCACCACCTGGGTGCAGATCATCAAGGCGATCCTGCTGATCCTCGGCGCGGGCGTCATGACCGTCTGGGTGCTCGCGAAGTTCGGCTTCAACCTGTCGGACGTCATGCAGGGAGCCATCGACGCCGCGGGGGAGGGCGGCGAGGCGCTCATCGAGCCGGGCAAGCAGTACGGCGCGTCCGCGACGAGCCAGCTCAACTTCCTGTCGCTGGCGCTGGCGCTGGTGCTCGGGACAGCCGGTCTGCCGCACGTGCTGATGCGCTTCTACACGGTGCCCTCGGCCAAGGAGGCCCGGCGCTCCGTGGTCTGGGCGATCTGGCTCATCGGCATCTTCTACCTGTTCACGCTCGTGCTCGGCTACGGCGCCGCGGCGCTCGTCGGGCCGGACGCGATCAAGGGCGCACCGGGCGGCGTGAACTCGGCGGCCCCGCTGCTCGCCTACGAGCTCGGCGGCACGATCCTGCTGGGCCTGATCTCGGCGGTCGCGTTCGCGACGATCCTCGCCGTGGTCGCCGGCCTGACGATCACCGCCGCCGCGTCGTTCGCGCACGACATCTACGCGAACGTCATCAAGCGCGGCGACGTGAAGCCGGACGGCGAGGTGAAGGTCGCCCGGATCACCGTGATCGCGATCGGCATCCTCGCCATCATCGGCGGGATCTTCGCCAACGGGCAGAACGTCGCGTTCCTCGTGGCCCTCGCGTTCGCGGTCGCGGCGAGCGCCAACCTGCCGACGATCCTGTACTCGCTGTTCTGGAAGCGGTTCAACACGGCCGGCGCCCTGTGGAGCATGTACGGCGGCCTGGTGTCCTGCATCGTCCTGATCGCGTTCTCGCCGGTCGTCTCCGGCAAGGTCGACCCGACGACGGGGGAGAGCCTGTCGATGATCAAGGACACCTCGATCGACTTCCACCTGATCCCGTTGGAGAACCCGGGCCTGATCTCGATCCCGCTCGCGTTCCTGCTCGGGATCCTGGGCACCCTGCTCAGCAAGGAGAAGCCGCACCCGGAGAAGTTCGCGGAGATGGAGGTGCGCTCGCTCACCGGAGCGGGTGCCGAGAAGGCGACCACGCACTGAGTCGTCCCCCCGATCCGCCGGCCGACGGCGCGCGTCCCCTGCGGGCGCGCGCCGTCGGCGTCGTCAGAGCGGCGGCGCGGCCGGGCTGGCGGTGTCGGGACGACGAGCGACGAAGATCGCCGTGCCCGGGAGCAGCGCCCCACGCACCGGTCCCCAGCCGCCCCAGGTCCGCTCATGGCCCGCCGGCCACGGCGGCTCGACGATGCTCTCGACGACGAGGCCGGCGGCGACGAGGTCCGCGACGTGGTCGCCGACCGTCCGGTGGTACTCGGCGTAGAGCACCCGCCCGCTCGCGCCGAGCTCGACGTAGGGCGACCGGTCGAAGTAGGAGCGCACGGCGGTGAGGCCGGTCGGGTCGTCGGGGAAGGCCCACCGGACCGGGTGGGTCACGGCGCACACCCACCGCCCACCGGGCCGGAGCACGCGCGCCGCCTCGGCGTGCACCCGGTGCGCGTCGGGGACGAACGGGATCGCGCCGAACGCGGTGAACACGACGTCGAACGACGCGTCGGGGAACGGGAGCGCCCGCGCGTCGGCCACCACGGCGGGCACCCGCACGCCGGCGCGCCGGTCGAGCCGGGACGCGGAGCCGAGCATGCTCGCGGAGACGTCGGACGCCACGACCTCGACGCCCTGGCGCGCGAGCCACCGGCTGCACTGGGCCGCGCCGGCGCCGACCTCCAGGACACGCGCGCCGGTGAGGTCGCCGAGCAGGTGGGCGTCGCGCTCGCGCAGCCCCTCGGGGCACCACACGAAGTCGGCGTCGCCCAGGAACTCGCCGTGCTCGTCGAGGTAGTCGGCCGCGTTCGCGTCCCACCAGCGCCGGCCGGCGCTGCCGTCGTCGCCCGCGTCGCGGAAGGCGACCTCGGCCAGCGGCTCGTCCGGCTCGTCGTGCATGGCACCAGTGTGCCGGGTGCGCCTAGGACCCCCGGGCCACGGTCGGTCGTGCGGCCTGGCTAGGCTGGACGTACGGTCGCCCGACGACGCGCACCGCAACCCACCTGTCGACGAAGGAGCAAGCGTGCGAGTCGGTCTGCTGACCGGGGGCGGCGACGTCCCCGGCCTGAACGCCGCGATCCGGGCCGTGGTCAAGCGCGGCGAGGGCGAGTACGGGCACCAGATCGTGGGCTTCCGCAACGGGTGGCGGGGCGTGGTCGACGGTGACGTGATGCCGCTGACGCGGCAGCACATCCGCAACGTCCTGCCCGTGGGCGGGACGCTCCTGGGCACCGCGCGGTTCCACCCGCACGCGTCGGACGGCGGCATCGACGCGGTGCTCGCAACGCTGGAGGCGGAGCGGCTCGAGGCGCTGATCTGCATCGGCGGCGACGGCACGCTGCACGCCGCCAGCAAGATGGCCGAGGCGGGCGTGCGGATCGTCGCGATCCCCAAGACGATCGACAACGACGTGTGGGGCACGGACCAGTCCATCGGCTTCGACACCGCGGTCACGATCGCGACCGAGGCGGTGGACCGGATCCACACCACCGCCGAGAGCCACAACCGCGTGATGATCGTCGAGGTGATGGGCCGGCACGCGGGCTGGATCGCCGCGACTGCGGGCATCGCGGGCGGTGCGGAGCTCGTGCTGGCGCCGGAGGCGCCGTTCGACATCGCGACGATCGAGCGCTTCCTCAAGCACCGGCACCGCGCGCACGCGAGCTTCTCGATCGTCGTCGTCGCGGAGGGTGCCGTGCCGGCCGAGGGGACGGCGATGCACTACGAGACGCAGGTGGGGAAGTTCGGCGAGATCGTCGCCGGCGCCATCGGCGAGCGGCTCAAGGCCGAGATCGAGGAGCGGACGGGGTTCGACACGCGGGTCACCGTGCTGGGTCACGTCCAGCGCGGCGGGACGCCCACGCCGACCGACCGCATCCTCGGCAGCCGGTTCGGCGTCGCGGCGATCGACGCGGTGACGCAGGGCCGGTCGAACGTGATGACGGCCCTGCGCGGCGACCGGATCGAGCTCGTGCCGCTCGAGGAGGTCGCCGGGAAGGTCAAGCACGTGCCCGACGAGCTGCTCGCCGTGGCCCGCGCGCTGGCCTGACGTCTTTGACCCGCCCTGTCCGCCACCGTTAAGGTGGACGGCGGTGCCGCGCGCCTTCTTCCCGCGTGCGTGCGTGAGGTCCCCGGACGGGGTCCCGCGCAGCGGTCGGGAGCCTCGAGAACACATCCGTGATCCCGGAGCCGGGCCGTGCGCCGTCCCTGTTCGCACCTACTTCCTGTCCGCATCGGAGCCCACCACTACATGAGCATCTCCACCCCCGCGAAGCCCGCCACGCCGCAGGTCGCGATCAACGACATCGGCACGGCGGAGGACTTCCTCGCCGCGATCGACGCCACCATCAAGTACTTCAACGATGGCGACATCGTCGAGGGCACCGTCGTCAAGGTCGACCGTGACGAGGTCCTGCTCGACATCGGCTACAAGACCGAGGGCGTCATCCCCTCCCGTGAGCTGTCCATCAAGCACGACGTGGACCCCGGTGAGGTCGTCAAGGTCGGCGACGAGGTCGAGGCCCTCGTCCTCCAGAAGGAGGACAAGGAAGGCCGCCTGATCCTGTCCAAGAAGCGCGCGCAGTACGAGCGCGCCTGGGGCACGATCGAGAAGATCAAGGAGGAGGACGGCGTCGTCACCGGCACCGTCATCGAGGTCGTCAAGGGCGGCCTCATCCTCGACATCGGTCTGCGCGGCTTCCTGCCCGCGTCGCTCGTCGAGATGCGTCGCGTCCGCGACCTCGGCCCCTACGTGGGCAAGGAGATCGAGGCCAAGATCATCGAGCTCGACAAGAACCGCAACAACGTGGTTCTGTCGCGCCGTGCCTGGCTCGAGCAGACGCAGTCGGAGGTGCGCTCCACCTTCCTGCAGACGCTGCAGAAGGGGCAGGTCCGCCCCGGTGTCGTCTCGTCGATCGTCAACTTCGGCGCGTTCGTCGACCTGGGCGGCGTGGACGGCCTCGTGCACGTCTCCGAGCTGTCCTGGAAGCACATCGACCACCCGTCCGAGGTCGTCGAGGTCGGCCAGGAGGTCACGGTCGAGGTCCTGGACGTCGACTTCGACCGCGAGCGGGTCTCGCTGTCGCTGAAGGCGACGCAGGAGGACCCGTGGCAGGCGTTCGCCCGGACGCACGCCATCGGCCAGGTCGTCCCCGGCAAGGTCACCAAGCTCGTCCCGTTCGGTGCGTTCGTGCGCGTCGAGGACGGCATCGAGGGCCTGGTCCACATCTCGGAGCTGGCCGTCCGCCACGTCGAGATCCCGGAGCAGGTCGTCCAGGTGGGCGACGACGTCTTCGTCAAGGTCATCGACATCGACCTCGAGCGTCGCCGCATCTCGCTGTCGCTCAAGCAGGCGAACGAGGGCTTCGACCCCGAGTCGGAGGACTTCGACCCCGCGCTGTACGGCATGGCGGCGGAGTACGACGAGGCGGGCAACTACAAGTACCCCGAGGGCTTCGACCCGAGCACCAACGAGTGGCTCGAGGGCTTCGAGACCCAGCGCGAGGCGTGGGAGGCCCAGTACGCGGCCGCCCACGAGCGCTGGGAGGCGCACCGCAAGCAGGTCGCCGAGGCCGCCAAGGCCGACGCCGAGGCCGCTGCCCCCGAGGCTGCTGCCCCGGCCGCCGCTGCTGCGTCGACCTACTCCTCGTCGACCGACGAGGCCACGGGGACGCTCGCGTCCGACGAGGCCCTCGCCGCGCTGCGCGAGAAGCTCACGGGCAACTGAGCACCCCGGGCGCCGTCCGCGGCGCCCGGCTCGACGGGCCGGTCACCTTCGGGTGGCCGGCCCGTCGGCGTCCCGGCGGACCTCTCGCACGGCGCGAGGCGCCGGCCCTGGGCAGGATGGGGGGCATGCAACGCATCGGGCTCACAGGCGGCATCGCGGCAGGCAAGTCCGTCGCCGCACGGCGGTTCGGCGAGCGGGGGGCGGTGGTGATCGACTCCGACGTCCTGGCGCGCGAGGCACTCGCGCCCGGGTCGGTCGGGCTCGACGAGGTGGTCGCGGCGTTCGGCGAGGGCGTCCTCGCCGCCGACGGCTCGCTCGACCGGCCCGCGCTCGGCGCCCTGGTGTTCGGCGACGACGCACGCCGCACGCGCCTGGAGTCGATCGTCCACCCGGTCGTGCGCCGGCTGTCGGTGGAGCGCGAGGCGGCGGCGGCGACGGCGGACCCGGGTGCCGTGGTGGTGCACGACATCCCCCTGCTGGTCGAGACGGGCCAGGCGGGGACCTTCCACGTGGTCGTCGTCGTGCACGCCCCGGCGGTGCTGCGGGTCGAGCGCCTGGTGCGGCTGCGGGGGATGAGCCGGGCGGCCGCCGAGGCGCGCGTGACCGCGCAGGCGAGCGACGACGAGCGGCTCGCGGTGGCCGACGTCGTGCTCGACGGCACCGGCAGCGACGCCGAGCTGTGCGCCCAGGTGGACGAGCTGTGGGACCGGCTCGCGGCGGAGCGGGCCCAGGAGGCGGACGCCGACGCGTAGGCGTCATGCCAGGCTCCGGCGGTGGGCGCGCTCCCATACCACAGATGAGTCATCCGTACCGGGCGGATTCGGTCAATGTTGTCCCCGGGCTCAGTGATCTGCGCTACCTTGCCGATGTCTGGGGGCAGGACGGTGCCGATGGGGGCGCCGTCGACTCACATCTCGAGAGGGAGCGGTCCATGGCGAAGCCCGTCCAGACGCGCGCATCGGTCTCGATCGGATCGGGGCTCGGTGAGGCCCGGATGCTCGAGCTCGCGGAGAAGGCGTCGACCAACGTCGACGACGCCGCCGGCCGGATCCGGCTCGAGACGCGTGGCCCGCACGCCACGTCGTTCTCGGTCCGCGACCACGTCGAGGGCCGTGAGGTCATGCGGTTCGACGTCGTGACGGACCGGTCCATCGGGCGGACGACCGCGCGCACCGCGATCACGTCGTTCCAGGTCAAGGAGGGCGGCGTGGCCGCTCTCGTGCCGATGGCGAAGAAGAAGCTCATCGGCTTCTCGGCGTACGAGGCGTTCCTGGACTGGTACGTGTCCGCCGTGGTCGCCGAGGACCGCGACGCCATCGTCACGCTGGTCGACGGCAAGGACTGACGCCTGCCGCGTCCGTCTCGGACGGGCGTCTCGACCGGCGCGGGGCGACCGTGTCGGTGGTCGGACGTAGCGTTGAGCCATGCGCCCCGTGACCGACCTGCAGCGGACCGTCGCCCCCTTCGAGGTGGTGTCCGAGTACACGCCGTCCGGCGACCAGCCGACCGCGATCGCCGAGCTCGCCACGCGGGTGCAGGCGGGGGAGAAGGACGTCGTCCTGCTGGGCGCGACGGGCACGGGCAAGTCGGCGACGACGGCCTGGCTGATCGAGAAGCTGCAGCGCCCGACCCTGGTCATGGCGCCGAACAAGACGCTCGCGGCGCAGCTCGCCACGGAGTTCCGCGAGCTCCTGCCCCACAACGCGGTCGAGTACTTCGTCTCGTACTACGACTACTACCAGCCCGAGGCGTACATCGCGCAGACGGACACCTACATCGAGAAGGACTCGTCGATCAACGACGAGGTCGAGCGGCTCCGCCACTCCGCGACGTCCTCGCTGCTCACCCGGCGTGACGTCGTGGTGGTGGCGTCGGTGTCCTGCATCTACGGCCTCGGGACGCCGCAGGAGTACGTGGACCGCATGGTGTCGCTGCACGTCGGCGACCAGGTGGACCGCGACCAGCTGCTGCGCCGGTTCGTGCAGATGCAGTACGCGCGCAACGACACCGCGTTCACGCGCGGCACCTTCCGGGTCCGCGGCGACACCGTCGAGATCATCCCGGTGTACGAGGAGCTCGCGATCCGGATCGAGTTCTTCGGGGACGAGATCGAGGCGCTCGCGACGCTGCACCCGCTCACCGGCGAGGTGGTGCGCTCGGAGGAGCAGATGATGATCTTCCCCGCGACGCACTACGTGGCCGGTCCCGAGCGCATGGAGCGGGCAATCGGCGGGATCGAGGCGGAGCTCGAGCAGCGGCTCGCGGAGCTCGAGCGGCAGAACAAGCTGCTCGAGGCCCAGCGCCTTCGCATGCGCACGACCTACGACATCGAGATGATGCGCCAGGTCGGGTCCTGCTCGGGGATCGAGAACTACTCCCGCCACATCGACGGTCGGACGGCCGGCTCGGCCCCGAACACGCTCCTCGACTTCTTCCCTGAGGACTTCCTCCTCGTGATCGACGAGTCGCACGTCACCGTGCCGCAGATCGGGGCGATGTTCGAAGGGGACATGTCACGCAAGCGGTCGCTCGTCGACCACGGCTTCCGGCTGCCCAGCGCGGTCGACAACCGGCCGCTGCGGTGGGAGGAGTTCGTCGACCGGATCGGCCAGACGGTCTACCTGTCGGCGACGCCCGGCGACTACGAGCTCTCGATGTCCGACGGCGTGGTCGAGCAGATCATCCGTCCGACCGGGCTGGTCGACCCCGAGGTCGTGGTGAAGCCGACCAAGGGTCAGATCGACGACCTGCTGGGCGAGATCAACGACCGGGTCGCGAAGGACGAGCGCGTGCTGGTGACGACGCTGACCAAGAAGATGGCCGAGGACCTCACGGACTACTTCCTCGAGAAGGGTGTCCGCGTGCGGTACCTGCACTCGGAGGTCGACACCCTGCGTCGGGTGGAGCTGCTGCGCGAGCTGCGGCTGGGCGAGTA
The DNA here is from genome assembly GCF_018531375.1 of Cellulomonas fulva. Lineage (NCBI taxonomy): Bacteria > Bacillati > Actinomycetota > Actinomycetes > Micrococcales > Cellulomonadaceae > Cellulomonas > Cellulomonas fulva. The sequence goes on from NZ_JAHBOH010000001.1 coordinate 2,752,952, forward strand.
CGACGTCCTGGTCGGCATCAACCTGCTGCGCGAGGGGCTCGACCTCCCCGAGGTGTCGCTCGTCGCGATCCTCGATGCCGACAAGGAGGGCTTCCTGCGCTCGGGCAAGTCGCTCATCCAGACGATCGGGCGCGCCGCGCGCAACGTCTCCGGCCAGGTGCACATGTACGCGGACAAGATGACGCCCGCGATGACGCTCGCGATCGACGAGACCAACCGCCGGCGGGAGAAGCAGGTCGCCTACAACCTCGAGCACGGCATCGACCCGACCCCGCTGCGGAAGAAGATCGGCGACATCACCGACCTGCTCGCGCGGGAGGACGCCGACACCGCGGAGCTCCTGGGCGGCGGTGGGCGGCAGTCCAGCCGGGGCAAGGCCCCGGTGCCCGGCTTCGGCTCGCGTCCGGCACCGCACGACGAGCGCACGCGCCTCACCGGGGCGGCGGCCGGCGAGCTCGCGGGGCTCATCCAGGACCTCACCGACCAGATGCACGCCGCAGCCGGGGAGCTGCAGTTCGAGCTCGCCGCCCGGCTCCGCGACGAGATCTCCGGGCTCAAGAAGGAGCTGCGCGGGATGCAGGCCGCGACCGCGTGAGCGGAGCGACGCGCACACGGGTCCTCCGACTCCGGGGGACGACAGGACGACAGGAGACGGACGCATGGCTGTGAAGATCCAGGTCACCTTCGACGCGGCGAGCCCGCCGACGCTGGGCGCGTTCTGGGCGCAGGTGCTCGGGTACGTCGAGGACGCTCCGCCCGCCCCGTTCGCCACCTGGGACGAGTGCCTGGACGCGATGGGCGTGCCGCTCGACCAGCGCGACTCGGCGTACGCCGTGGTCGATCCTGACGGGCTGGGGCCGCGCCTCTGGTTCCAGAAGGTGCCCGAGGAGAAGGCCGGCAAGAACCGGGTCCACCTCGACGTGAACGCCGGTGCCGGTCTGCCGGCGGAGGAGCGGCCGAGTGCCGTCCGCGCGCGCGCCGCCGAGCTCGAGACGCTCGGCGCACGCACGCTCTACGAGCGCGAGGAGCTCGGCGGCTTCTGGGTCACGATGCAGGACCCGGAGGGCAACGAGTTCTGCGTGCAGTGACCGGTCGCAGGCCCACGGAGCACGCGCCTGCGCCGGAGGTGCCCTAGGATGGCGTGCGATGAAGGGGAGTACCCCACAATCGACCGCGTCGTCATCACGGATCCCGGAAGACCTGGACCCGGTGCGGTCGGCCCGCCGGCAGGCGGGCGGGGGAGACCTTCGGTACTGACACACATCTGCGTACCGGAGGTTTGCCCGTGGACGTCTCGACCCTTGCCTGGCTCGTCACGGCGGGCGTGGTCGTCGGACTCATCGTGTTCGACTTCTTCGCCCACGTGCGGACGCCGCACGAACCGACGTTCCGCGAGTCGGCCTGGTGGTCGGCCGTCTACATCGCCCTCGCCCTCGTCTTCGGCGTGGGTCTCGGCATGGTGTCCGGCTGGGACTACGGCGCGGAGTACTTCGCCGGGTACGTGACCGAGAAGAGCCTGTCGGTCGACAACCTCTTCGTCTTCCTCATCATCATGACGAAGTTCGCGGTCCCGCGGGCGTACCAGCAGAAGGTCCTGCTGGTCGGCGTCGCGATCGCGCTGGTGCTGCGCACGCTGTTCATCGTGGCCGGTGCGGCGGCGATCGAGCAGTGGGCCTGGGTCTTCTACATCTTCGGTGCGTACCTGGTCTACACGGGCTGGAACCTGGCGCGGGAGCACGGCGCGGAGCCTGACCCGGACGCCGGCGAGGGCCTCATGGTCCGCTGGGTCCGCCGCGTGCTGCCGACGACCGACGAGTACCACGGCGACCGCCTCACGACGCGGATCGACGGCCGTCGGGTCCTCACGCCGATGCTGCTCGTCATGGTTGCGATCGGCTCGACCGACATCGTCTTCGCGCTCGACTCGATCCCCGCCATCTACGGGCTCACCTCGGAGCCGTACATCGTCTTCACGGCGAACGCGTTCGCGCTGCTGGGTCTGCGCCAGCTGTACTTCCTCATCGGCGGGCTGCTCGAGCGCCTGGTCTACCTGTCGCAGGGCCTGGCCTTCATCCTGGGCTTCATCGGCGTGAAGCTGTTCCTGCACGCCCTGCACGTCAACGAGGTGCCGTTCATCAACGGCGGCGAGCCGGTCACGTGGGCGCCCGAGATCCCGATCTGGCTGTCGCTGACCGTCATCCTCGGCACGCTCGCGGTGGCGACCGTGGCGAGCCTGGTCAAGACGCGCCGCGACGCGCGCACCGACGCCGAAGTGGAGTCCTGACCCGTGGAGGTCCCCCTGCTCGTCTGGGCCGTGTCGCTCGCCCTCGTCGGCGCGCTGCTCGTCGTCGACGTCGTGGTGGTCTCGCGACGTCCTCACGTCCCGACGACCGCCGAGTGCCTGCGCCACCTCGCCCTGTACGTCGGGCTCGCGGTGGCGTTCGGCCTCGGCGTGTGGTGGACCTCCGGGGGTCAGTACGCGGGGGAGTTCTTCGCCGGCTGGCTCACCGAGTACTCGCTCTCGGTCGACAACCTGTTCGTCTTCATGCTGATCATGGCCCGGTTCGCCGTGCCCCGGCAGTACCAGCAGACGGCGCTGCTGGTCGGCATCGTGCTCGCCCTGGTGTTCCGCGCGGTCTTCATCCTGGCGGGCGCGGCGCTGGTGAGCGCCTTCAGCTGGGTGTTCTACCTGTTCGGCGCGTTCCTCGTGTGGACCGCGTGGAAGGTGGGCCGCGAGGGCATGTCCGACGACGAGGACGAGGAGTACAGCCCGCCGCTGCTCCTGCGCCTGGTGCAGCGCTGGTTCCCCGCGACGTCGGAGTACCACGGGGTGCGGCTCACGGTCGTCGAGGGCGGTCGGCGCCTGATCACGCCGATGCTCGTCGTCCTGGTCGCGCTCGGTGCGACGGACCTGCTGTTCGCGTTCGACTCGATCCCCGCGATCTTCGGGCTCACCAGCGAGCCGTACCTGATCATCATGGCGAACCTGTTCGCGCTGATGGGTCTGCGCCAGCTGTACTTCCTGCTCGGGGACCTGCTCTCGCGCCTGGTCTACCTCAGCTACGGCCTGGCGGTGCTGCTCGGCTTCATCGGCGTGAAGCTGGTGCTCGAGGCGCTGCACACCAACGAGGTCGGGTTCATCAACGGCGGCGAGCCGGTGCCGTGGGCGCCGGAGATCCCGATCTGGGTGTCGCTCGGCGCGATCGTGTTCATCCTCGGCGTGACCGCGGTCGCGAGCCTGCTCAAGTCCCGCCGCGACGAGCGGGCGGCGCTGGACGCCTGACCGCGGCGTCCGGACCGAGCCGCGTCAGCCGGCCCAGGGACCGAGCACGACGTCCCACTGCCGCACGTGGACCTCGACGACCAGACCCTCGCGCTGGAACGGGTCGGCGTCGAGCAGCGCTCGCACCGCGGCCTCGTCGGACGCCTCGAGGACCAGCAGCGCGCCCGGCTCACCGCCGACCCACGGTCCCGAGCCGCGCAGCCTCCCCGCCTCGGCGAGCCCGGCCAGGTAGGAGCGGTGCTCGGGGCGCACGACGTCACGGACGTCGGCGCGCTCGTCGTAGGTGTACCGGACGGCGAAGGTGGCCATGACCGCATCCTGCCGCACGAGCGGTGGCAGAGTGGCGGGGTGACCACGTACCTGACCCTGTCCGACGGGATGCGGATGCCGGCGATCGGCTTCGGTCTCTACAAGGTGTCCGACGAGGAGGCGCAGCCCGCCGTCGCGACGGCGTTGACCGCGGGCTACCGGCTGCTCGACACCGCCACCCTGTACGGCAACGAGCGGGCAACGGGCCAGGCGGTGCGGGCCAGCGGGCTCGACCGCGACGAGGTCTTCGTGACGACCAAGCTGTGGAACGACGCGCACGGCGAGCAGGCGGCGCGCGCGGCCTTCGCCGCGTCGGTCGAGCGGCTCGGGATCGGTGCGCCGGACCTCTACCTGATCCACTGGCCGGCGCCGGCGCGGGGGCTGTACGTCGAGACCTGGCGGACGCTGGTGGCCCTGCGCGACGAGGGTCGCGTCCGCTCGGTGGGCGTCTCCAACTTCGAGCCGGAGCACCTGGAGCGGGTCGTCGCGGCGACGGGCGAGGTGCCCGTGGTGAACCAGGTCGAGCTGCACCCGTACCTGCAGCAGCGCGAGCTGCGCGCGCTGCACGCCGACCTCGGGGTGATCACCCAGGCGTGGTCGCCGCTCGGGCGCGGCGCGGTGCTCGAGGACCCGGTGCTCGTGGACATCGCCGCCCGCCACGGCGCGACGCCCGCGCAGGTCGTGCTGCGGTGGCACCTGGACCTCAACGTCGCCGTGATCCCCAAGTCGGTCACGCCGGAGCGCATCCGGAGCAACCTCGACCTCGCTGGGCTCGACCTGACGGACGAGGACCACGAGCGCATCGCGGCGCTCGACCGCGGCGAGCGCACCGGCTCCCACCCGGACCGGGTGAACTGACGCGCTCGACGACGCCTCCTCCCGGCGCCGGCACGCACGACACCCGCCGCACCGCACCGAGCGCCATGACGGCACGTTCCCTGACGACACGTTCCATGACGACACGTTCCATGACGACGAGACCCACGAGAGAGGCCGCCATGCCGCGCGAGCTGCGCACGCTGCTGACCGAGGACCTGCTGGCGCGCATCCACGAGCGCGCGGCCACGCACGACCGCGACAACACGTTCCCGCACGAGGACCTGGCGGAGCTCACGGCAGCCGGGTACCTGCGCGCCTTCGTGCCGCAGCGGCTCGGCGGCGCGGGACTGACGCTCGAGGAGGTCGCGGCCGAGCAGGTCCGGCTCGGCGCCGCCGCGCCCGCCACCGCGCTCGCCGTGAACATGCACCTGGTCGTCACGGGCCTCGCCGCGCAGCTCCTGGACCGGGGGGACGACTCCGCGGAGTTCGTCCTGCGCGACGCGGCGGCCGGGGAGGTCTACGCGTTCGGGAACTCCGAGGCGGGCAACGACCTGGTGATGTTCGGCTCGCGCACGCGTGCGGAGCGCCAGCCCGACGGCGGCTACCGGTTCACCGGGACCAAGATCTTCACCTCGTTGTCGCCGGTGTGGACCCGCCTGGCGACGTTCGGCCTCGACGACGAGGACCCCGACGACCCGCGGCTCGTCCACGCGGTCGTCGGCCGGGAGGGCGTCACGACGAAGGACGACTGGGACACCCTGGGCATGCGCGCGACCCAGTCCGCGACCACGGTCCTCGACGGTGCGTACGCGCCGCCGGCGCAGGTCTACCGGCGCCTGCCGCCCGGGCCGTCGGCGGACTCGTTCGTCTTCGCCCTGTTCTCGGTGTTCGAGATCCTGCTCGGTGCCGTCTACACGGGCATCGGGCGCCGCGCGATCGAGCTCGCGGTGGCGAACGCGCGTCGTCGGACCTCCATGAAGGCCGACGGGCGCGCCTACGCCCAGGACCCCGACATCCGTTGGCGGATCGCGGACGCCGCGCTGCTGCAGGACGGTGCGGAGCTCCAGGTGCGGGCGCTCGCACGGGACGTGGACGAGCGCGTGGACCACGGTGCGCGGTGGTTCGCCCAGCTCGTCGGGCTCAAGGTGCGCGCGACCGAGTCGGCCCGGCAGGTGGTCGAGCTCGCGCTGCGCGCCTCGGGCGGCGGGTCCTACTTCACGGGCAACGAGCTCGGCCGGCTGTACCGGGACGTGCTCGCCGGGATCTTCCACCCCTCCGACGACGAGTCGGCCCACGCGACGGTCGCGGCGTCGCACCTGGGGCCGCCCGACTGACGTGGCAGGGCCGCACCGTCACCAGCCTCGCTCGCGCCACTCGTCGAGGTGCGGCCGCTCGGCGCCGAGCGTGGTGTCGGCGCCGTGGCCCGGGTACACCCAGGCCGAGTCGTCGAACCGGTCGAACAGCCGCTCGACCACGTCGGACCACAGCGACGCGAAGTCCTCGGGGCTGCCGGTCCGTCCCACGCCGCCCGGGAAGAGCGAGTCACCGGTGAACAGGTGCGCCCGGCCGGGGTGCGAGCCCGGCGCGGCGGCGTGCTCGGGCTCGCGGTAGACCAGCGCGACCGAGCCGGGCGTGTGCCCGCGCAGCGCGACGACCTCGAGGGTCGCGTGACCGACGACGAGCACGTCGCCGGCGTGCAGGCGGCGGGGGACCGGGACGTCGGCCAGCCGCTCGACCTCGTCCGCGTCGTCGGCCCCGGCGGCGACGGGAGCGCCTGTGACGGTCACGATCGAGCGCAGCGCGCCGAGGTGGTCGCGGTGCCGGTGGGTGGTGACGACGAGGTCGAGGCGCGCCCCGCCGTTGCCCTCGCGGACGAGCGCGAGCAGGCGGTCCGGCTCCGCGGCGGCGTCGACCAGCAGCTGGGCGCCGTCGCGTCGGCACGTGACCAGGTAGGCGTTGTTCTGCATCGGGCCCACGCCGACCTTGCGGATCTCGATCTCGTCGAGCACGCGCACCGCCGTCGGGCCGCCCACCGTGACGTCACCGGTGTAGGCCTCGCTCATGCGCCCTCCCGCGCGGCCGTCGCCACGTTCGAGCCCGCCGTCGCGTGGGCTGCCGTCGCCGCGGCGTGGCTGTGGGCGGCACGGACCAGCGCCAGGTGCGACAGCGCCTGCGGGACGTTGCCGGCCATCCGGCGGCCGTGGGGGTCGTACTGCTCGGCGAGGAGGCCGACGTCGTTGACGAGCCCGACGAGCGTGTCCAGGACCTCGCCCGCGGCGTCGGGGTCGCCGGTGCGGGCCAGGGCGTCGGCGAGCCAGAACGAGCAGGCGAGGAACGCGTGCTCGTCCCCGGGGACGCCGTCGTCGGTGCGCTCGACGGGGTACCGGCGCAGGAGACCCGGGGCGATCTCGAGCTCGGCGCGGATCGCCGCGATGGTGCTGCGGAGGCGCTCGTCGTCGGCCGGGAGAAACCCGACCTGCACCATCTGGAGGAGCGCGGCGTCCGTGTGCCGGGCGCCGTACGCCTGCACGAACGTCCCGCGCTCGTCGTCCCAGCCGTGCGCCAGGACGTCGGCGTGGATCTCGTCGCGCACCGCGCGCCAGCGCTCGACCGGACCGGACAGGCCGTGCAGCTCGACGCCGCGCACGGCCCGGTCGACCGCGGCCCACGCCATGACCTTGGAGTGGACGAAGTGCCGGGGGTCGCCGCGCACCTCCCAGATCCCGCGGTCGGGCTCGGTCCAGTGCGCCAGGAGCTCCTCGACCAGGTGGCACTGCAGCGACCACGACGCCGGGGTGTCCGTGATGCCCGCGACGCGCGCGGCCTCGAGCGCCGACATCACCTCGCCCAGCACGTCGTTCTGCACCTGGCCGACCGCCGCGTTCCCGATCCGGACCGGCCGCGAGCCGGCGTAGCCCGGCAGGTGGTCGAGCTCGCGCTCCAGGAGCTCGCGCCCGCCGTCGACCCGGTACATGATCTGCAGGTCCGCGGGGTCGCCCGCCACGGCGCGCAGGAGCCAGTCCCGCCACTGCGTGGCCTCCTCCAGGAAGCCCTGCTCGACGAGCGCCTCGAGCGTGAGCGCGGCGTCGCGCAGCCAGCAGAACCGGTAGTCCCAGTTGCGGGCGCCGCCGAAGTCCTCGGGCAGCGAGGTCGTGGCCGCGGCGGCGATCCCGCCGGTCTCGAAGTCGGTGAGCAGCCGCAGCACCAGCAACGAGCGCACCACCGCCTCGCGGTGCGGCCCGTCGTAGGCGCAGTCGCGGGCCCACAGGCCCCAGGCGATGCGGGTGGTGTCGATCCGGTCCGGGATGCTCAGGACCGGCGGCGCCGGGCACCACGACGGGATCCAGGTGAGCGACAGCTCGAGCGACTCGCCCTCCCTCATCGTCAGCTCGTCCCGGTGCCGGTGGTCCGTGGCCCGCGGCAGGCGCGTCCCGCGCAGCAGCAGCGAGTCGGGGCCCGCGACCGCGCGGATCGCGGGGCGGCCACCGTCGTCCACGCGCGTGACCCACGGCTCCACCGCGCCGTACCCGAACCGCACGATCCACTCGTGCAGCACCCGCACCTCGCCCTGCGTGCAGTCGATCCGGCGCACGACGTCCGCGCGGTCGTCGCTCAACGGCATCGCCTCGGTGACGACCGCGGTGCCCGTGGGGGACACGTACGTGGTCTCCAGGACGAACGAGTCGCCGACGTACCGGCGGGTGACCTCCGCGGCGTCGGGGACGGTGAGGAGCCAGCGCCCGTGGTCCTCGGTGCCGAGCAGCCGCGCGAAGCACGCGCCCGAGTCGATCTGCGGCAGGCAGAGCCAGTCCACCGAGCCACGGCGCGACACCAGCGCCGTGGTGCGGCCGTCGCCGAGCACGGCGTACTCCCCGATGGGGACGGGCAGCGGCTCGGGGTCGTGAGCCGCGTCGGGTGGCGTGACGTGGTTCGTGCGCGCGGGGTGGTCAGTCTGCGTGGCGTGGTTCGTCTGCATGGCCCGTCCAGGATCGCGTGACCCGTCGCGTTCGGCACGCCGGGCGGGGCTGCCTGCGCGCCGACGTGCCGCGCGAGGCACCCCTGCCCGGGGGTTGCGCCGAGGGCGAACCGGTGTCGAACGAGTGTGCGACTGTCAGTGCCGGAACGTAGACTCCCAGCCGTGAACGAACGTCTGGTGGTGCAGGGCGCCCGCGAGCACAACCTCCGCAACGTCGACCTCGATCTGCCCCGGGACCGGCTGATCGTCTTCACGGGCCTGTCGGGCTCGGGCAAGTCGTCCCTGGCGTTCGACACGATCTTCGCCGAGGGTCAGCGTCGGTACGTCGAGTCGCTGTCGGCGTACGCGCGCCAGTTCCTCGGGCAGATGGACAAGCCCGACGTCGACTTCATCGAGGGCCTGTCGCCGGCGGTCTCGATCGACCAGAAGTCGACCAACCGCAACCCGCGGTCGACCGTCGGCACGATCACCGAGGTGTACGACTACCTGCGCCTGCTGTTCGCGCGCGCCGGGACGCAGTACTGCCCGGAGTGCGGGGAGCGCGTCACCGCGCAGACGCCGCAGCAGATCGTGGACCGCCTGCTGGAGCTGCCCGAGGGCACGCGCTACCAGGTCCTCGCGCCCGTGGTGCGCGGACGCAAGGGCGAGTACGCGGACCTGTTCACCGAGCTGCAGGGCAAGGGCTTCGCGCGCGCCCGGGTGGACGGCGAGGTCGTCCAGCTGACGTCGCCGCCGACGCTCGAGAAGAAGCTCAAGCACGACATCGAGGTGGTCGTCGACCGCCTCGTCTCGCGTGAGGGCGTGCAGCGGCGGCTCACCGACTCGGTCGAGACCGCGCTCGGTCTCGCGGGCGGGCTCGTCGTGATCGACCTGGTGGACGCGGACGCGGAGGACCCGGGCAAGGAGCGGCGGTTCTCGGAGAACCGCGCCTGCCCCAACGACCACGTGCTGACGCTCGACGAGATCGAGCCGCGCACGTTCTCCTTCAACGCGCCGTACGGCGCGTGCCCGGAGTGCACGGGCATCGGGTCGCGGCTCGAGGTGGACCCGGACCTCGTGGTGCCCGACGACGAGCTGTCGCTCGACGACGGTGCGGTCGCGCCGTGGGCCCAGATCTCCTCGGACTACTTCGGGCGCGTCCTGACCGCGCTGGCGGAGGAGATGGGCTTCTCGACGAGCGTCCCGTGGCGTGCGCTGCCGCAGCGTGCGCGCGACGCGGTGCTGTACGGCCGCAACCACGAGGTGCACGTCCGGTACAAGAACCGCTGGGGACGCGAGCGGCAGTACTCGACCGGGTTCGAGGGGGTCGTGACCTTCCTCGAGCGGCGGCACTCGGAGACCGACTCGGACTGGAGCAAGGAGAAGTACGAGGCCTACATGCGCGAGGTCCCGTGCCCGGTCTGCCGTGGCGCGCGGCTCAAGCCGGAGGTCCTCGCGGTGAAGGTCGGCGGCCGGTCGATCGCCGAGGTCTGCGAGCTGCCGATCAACGAGGCGCGCAGCTTCCTCGACACGCTCGAGCTGGGCGAGCGCGAGCGCCAGATCGCGGCCCAGGTGCTCAAGGAGATCCAGGCGCGGCTCGGCTTCCTGCTCGACGTCGGCCTCGACTACCTCTCCCTCACGCGGCCTGCGGCGACCCTGTCGGGCGGCGAGGCGCAGCGGATCCGGCTCGCGACGCAGATCGGCTCCGGCCTCGTCGGCGTCCTGTACGTGCTCGACGAGCCGTCGATCGGCTTGCACCAGCGGGACAACCGTCGCCTGATCGACACGCTGACGCGGCTGCGCGACCTCGGCAACACGCTGATCGTCGTCGAGCACGACGAGGACACGATCCGCACCGCCGACTGGATCGTCGACATCGGTCCGGGCGCCGGCGAGCACGGCGGGCACGTGGTGCACTCGGGCGACCTCGCCGGGCTGCTGGCCTCTGAGCGCTCGGTCACCGGCGCGTACCTGTCGGGCCGACGGCAGATCCCGATGCCCGCGGACCGCCGCCCGGTGGACCGCAAGCGCCAGGTGACGGTCCACGGCGCGCGCGAGCACAACCTGCGCAACATCGACGTGTCGTTCCCGCTCGGGACGCTGACCGCCGTGACCGGGGTGTCGGGCTCGGGCAAGTCCACGCTCGTCAACTCGATCCTCTACACGGTGATGGCGAACGAGCTCAACGGCGCCCGTCGCGTCGCGGGGCGGCACAAGCGCGTCACCGGTCTCGACCACCTCGACAAGGTCGTGCACGTGGACCAGGGCCCGATCGGCCGGACTCCGCGGTCCAACCCCGCGACCTACACGGGCGTGTGGGACCACGTGCGGCGGCTGTTCGCCGAGACCGAGGAGGCGAAGGTGCGGGGCTACACGCCCGGTCGCTTCTCCTTCAACGTCAAGGGCGGGCGCTGCGAGGCGTGCGCGGGTGACGGCACGATCAAGATCGAGATGAACTTCCTCCCGGACGTCTACGTCCCGTGCGAGGTCTGCCACGGCGCGCGGTACAACCGCGAGACGCTCGAGGTGCACTTCAAGGGCCGGACGGTCGCGGACGTGCTCGACATGCCGATCGAGGAGGCCGCGGAGTTCTTCGCCGCGGTCCCGGCGATCAGCCGGCACCTGACCACGCTCGTCGACGTCGGCCTCGGCTACGTCCGGCTCGGTCAGCCGGCCCCGACGCTGTCGGGCGGCGAGGCACAGCGCGTGAAGCTCGCGACCGAGCTGCAGCGCCGCTCGACCGGACGCACGGTCTACGTGCTCGACGAGCCGACCACGGGCCTGCACTTCGAGGACATCCGCAAGCTGCTCGGGGTGCTGCAGTCGCTCGTCGACAAGGGCAACTCGGTCATCGTGATCGAGCACAACCTCGACGTCATCAAGAACGCCGACTGGGTGATCGACATGGGCCCGGAGGGCGGCTCCGGGGGCGGGCAGGTGATCGCCGAGGGGACGCCCGAGCAGGTTGCGGGCGTCGCGGCCAGCCACACCGGCCGGTTCCTCGCCGAGGTGCTGGAGCCCGTGCGGGAGGCGGTCTCGGCGTGACGCGCTCCGCGCGGGCTCCTCGCGGCGCTCAGCCCACCGGGGCGTCGCGGCGCTCGAGCTGGACGGGCGCCGGCTCGTGCCGCACCGTGAAGTTCACGGAGCGCGCGATGAAGCAGTGCTCGTGCGCGCGATGGTGCAGGTCCGCCAACACCTGGTCGTCGACCGCGCGCCCGTCCGGGAGCACCGAGGTGCGCACCGTCACGCGGGGGCGCAGCACCACCTCGGTGAACTGGCCGTGGCCCGCGGCCTCGATCCGCATCGTGCCGGACGCCGCGTCGGTGTACCCGACGACGACCAGGCCCGCCGAGGCGGCGAGGTGCAGGAACCACAGCATGTGGCACTGGGCGAGCGCGCCGACCATCAGGTCCTCGGGCGACCAGCGTGCCGGGTCCCCGCGGAAGCCGGGGTCGGACGTGCCGGGCAACCGGGGCTTGTCGCCCGAGACGAGCTCGTGGTCGCGGCCGTAGGACGTGTACGTCGTCGTGCCTGCCGAGCCGGCGCCCGTCCAGGTCAGGTCCACCGAGTACGAGTGCAGCAGCTGTGCCATGGCCTCACGCTAGCCCCGTCCGTCGGCGCTGTCCGGGCATCGGTGTGTCCCACGCTCGAACTAGGCTCGAACCATGGCTGATCCCTCGACCTACCGGCCGGCACCGGGGGAGATCCCCGACCAGCCCGGCGTCTACCGGTTCCGGGACCCCAGCGGCCGGGTGATCTACGTCGGTAAGGCGAAGAGCCTGCGATCGCGCCTGAACAGCTACTTCCAGGACGTCGCCGGGCTGCACCCGCGGACGCAGCAGATGGTGACGACCGCGAGCTCGGTGCAGTGGACGGTCGTCGGGACCGAGGTCGAGGCGCTGGCGCTCGAGTACTCCTGGATCAAGGAGTTCGACCCGCGCTTCAACGTGAAGTACCGGGACGACAAGTCCTACCCCTACCTCGCGGTGACGCTCGCCGACGAGTTCCCGCGCGTGCAGGTCATGCGCGGCGCGAAGCGTCCGGGCACGCGGTACTTCGGCCCCTACGCGCACGCCTGGGCGATCCGGGAGACGGTCGACCTGCTGCTGCGGGTCTTCCCGGTCCGGACGTGCTCGGCGGGGGTGTTCAAGCGCGCCCACCAGCAGGGTCGCCCGTGCCTGCTCGGGTACATCGACAAGTGCTCCGCGCCGTGCGTCGGGCGGATCTCCGAGGACGACCACCACCGCCTGGCCCAGGACTTCTGCGACTTCATGGCGGGCGACACGTCGCGGTTCACCCGGCGGCTCACCCAGCGCATGAAGGAGGCCGCCGCTGAGCTCGACTACGAGCAGGCGGCACGGCTCCGCGACGACATCGCGACGCTGCAGCGGGCGACCGAGCGCAACGCGGTGGTGCTCGCGGACGGCACGGACGCCGACGTCTTCGCGCTCGCCGGGGACGAGCTCGAGGCCGCGGTCCAGGTGTTCCACGTCCGGGACGGCCGGATCCGGGGCCAGCGGGGCTGGGTCGTCGAGAAGGTCGAGGACCTGGACGACGCGGACCTCGTCGAGCACCTGCTGCAGCAGGTCTACGGCGCGGACGGGGACGCCGACGCCGGCGCGGTGCCGCGCGAGGTGCTCGTGCCGGTGCTGCCGCACGACGTGGTGCAGGTCCAGGACTGGCTCGCCGGGTTGCGGGGCTCCCGTGTCCAGGTGCGGGTCCCCCAGCGCGGCGACAAGCGCGAGCTCGCGGCGACCGTGCTGAAGAACGCCGAGCACGCACTGATGCTGCACCGCACGCGCCGGGCCGGTGACCTCACCTCGCGGAGCCAGGCGCTGCGGGAGATCCAGGAGGCGCTCGGGCTCGAGAGCGCGCCGCTGCGCATCGAGTGCTACGACGTCTCGCACAACCAGGGCACGTACCAGTCGGCGTCGATGGTGGTGTTCGAGGACGGGCTCGCGCGCAAGAGCGAGTACCGGCTCTTCAACGTCCGGGGACCGGCGGGCGACGGCGCGGCCGACGACACGGCCGCGATGCACGAGGTCATCACGCGCCGCTTCCGCCGGTACCTCGCGGACCGCGCGGACTCGGCCGACCTGGACCTCGGGTTCGGCGGCCAGGACGACGACGAGCCTGTGTCCGGACCGGTCGAGTGGACGCCGACCGGGGGCTCGACGGAGCGGCCGCGCCGGTTCGCGTACCCGCCGAACCTCGTCGTGGTCGACGGCGGTCCGCCCCAGGTCGCGGCAGCCGCGGCGGCGCTGGCGGAGCTCGGGATCGACGACGTGGCGCTGTGCGGCCTGGCCAAGCGGCTCGAGGAGGTCTGGCTGCCGGGCGACGACTACCCCGTCATCCTGCAGCGCAGCTCCGAGGGGCTGTACCTCCTGCAGCGGCTCCGCGACGAGGCGCACCGCTTCGCGATCACGGCGCACCGCAAGCGCCGCAGCAAGGGCATGACGGCCTCCGTCCTCGACGACGTGCCGGGTCTCGGCCCGGCCCGGCAGAAGGCGCTGCTGCGCCGGTTCGGCTCGGTCAAGCGGCTGCGCGCGGCCAGCGTCGAGGAGATCGCCTCGGTGCCGGGCATGGGCGAGCGCACGGCCGCGGCGGTGGTCGCCGCCCTGGCCTCCGGCGAGGGCGCGACGTCCGCAGCACCCGCCGCCGGCCAGGAGGTGCCCACCGACCTCGCGGTCGCCGTGTCGGCCGAGTCCGCGGAGCCGGGTCCCGACGCGCGGCCGGAGGCGACCGCGGCAGCCGGTCCTGCTGGCATGCTGGCCACATGAGCGACGAGCCTTCGCCCATGACGGTCCCCGCGGGGATCCCCGCCATCGACGCCGCGACCCAGCACCCGCGGCTGCAGCAGCCCCAGGTGCTGATCATCACTGGCATGTCCGGCGCGGGCCGGACCCGCGCGGCGGCCGTGCTCGAGGACCTCGACTGGTACGTCGTCGACAACCTGCCCGCGCAGATGCTCACCCACCTCGTCGGGATGCTCACCAGCGGCCCCGTGGAGACGCGCGCGCACCGCGTGGCGGCGGTGATCGACGTCCGCGGCCGGGGGTTCTTCGCCGACCTCGCCCAGGTGCTGGGCGGTCTGCGGGAGGCGGGCGTCGAGTACCGGGTGCTGTTCCTCGACGCGTCCGACGAGGTGCTCGTCCGGCGGTTCGAGCAGGTGCGCCGGCCGCACCCGCTGCAGGGCGACGGACGGATCATGGACGGGATCGCCGAGGAGCGCGCCGTCCTCGCGGACATCCGCGAGCGGGCCGACACGGTCGTGGACACCTCGGACCTCAACGTCCACGACCTCGCCCGCGAGGTGCGCGCGCTCGTCGGCGGCGAGATGGACGACGTGCTGCGGGTCTCGGTCATCTCCTTCGGGTTCAAGTACGGCATCCCGCTGGACGCGGACCACGTGGTCGACGTCCGCTTCCTGGCGAACCCCTACTGGGTCACCGAGCTGCGGCACCTCACCGGTCGGGACGCGCCGGTGCGCGACTACGTGCTGGGGCTGCCCGGGGCGACCACCTTCATCGACCGCTACGTCGGCGCGCTCGAGCCCGTGCTCGCGGGCTACCTCAACGAGGAGAAGCGCTACGTCACCATCGCGGTCGGCTGCACGGGCGGCAAGCACCGCTCGGTCGCCATCAGCGAGGCGGTCGCGGCGCGGCTCCGGGAGGCCGGTCACCGGGTCTCGGTCGCCGCGCGGGACCTGGGCAAGGAGTGAGCACGGCACCCACCGCCCGTCCCCACCTGCCGACCCCGCCGCCGCCCGACGGTGCGCAGCGCCGGGGGCCGGCGGTCGTCGCGCTCGGCGGCGGGCACGGCCTGTCCGCCACCCTGTCCGCGCTCCGGCTGATGACCGACCAGATCACCGCCGTGGTCACGGTGGCCGACGACGGCGGCTCGTCGGGACGGCTGCGCGACGAGCTGGACGTGCTGCCCCCGGGCGACCTGCGGATGGCGCTCGCCGCGCTGTGCGACGACTCGGACTGGGGCCGGACCTGGCGGGACGTCCTGCAGCACCGGTTCGCGAGCGCGGGCCCGCTGGACCAGCACGCGCTCGGCAACCTCCTGATCGTGACGCTCTGGGAGCTGCTCGACGACCCGGTGGCCGGGCTGGACTGGGTCGGCCGTCTGCTCGGCGCGCGCGGCCGGGTGCTGCCGATGACCGAGGTGCCCCTCCTGATCGAGGCGGACGTGCTGCGCGCGGACGGCCGGACCGAGACCGTGCGCGGCCAGAGCGCGGTCGCGGTGACCACCGACCCGATCGCCCAGGTCCGGCTGGTCCCCGAGCAGCCGTCGGCCTGCATCCACGCGGTGCAGGCGGTCGACCGGGCCGACTGGGTCGTCCTGGGGCCGGGCTCCTGGTACACCTCGGTCCTGCCGCACCTGCTGGTGCCGGACCTGCGCTCCGCGCTGCACCGCGCGGACGGCCGCGTCATCGTCACGCTCAACCTGTCGCCCGAGGAGGACGGCGAGACGGCGGGCATGCACGCCGAGGACTACCTGGACGTGCTGCACGCGCACGCCCCGGACCTCGGGGTGCACGCGGTCGTCGCCGACCCGCGTGCCGTCGAGGACGTGAGCCGGCTCGCGGACCGGTGCGCCGAGCGGGACGTCCGGCTGCTGCTGCGGCAGGTGGGGCGGTCCGACGGCTCGCCGCGGCACGACCCGCTGCGGCTGGCTGCGGCGTTCCGTGACGTCGTCGACGGCGTGCTCGGGGACGTGCCCGGCCAGCGCGCCTGACCTCGCCGAGCTCCGGACCGGCCGCGCGGCGGAGGTGGACGGCTGTCCGGACCGGGCACGCGCGCGCCGCGCGAATGGCAGGATGGCGCCCATGGCGTTGACGGCACAGGTGAAGGACGAGCTCGCCCGACTCCAGATCGACAAGACCTCGTGCCGCAAGGCGGAGGTGTCGGCGACGCTGAGGTTCGCGGGCGGCCTGCACATCAT
Organism: Cellulomonas fulva; assembly: GCF_018531375.1. Classification (NCBI taxonomy): domain Bacteria; kingdom Bacillati; phylum Actinomycetota; class Actinomycetes; order Micrococcales; family Cellulomonadaceae; genus Cellulomonas; species Cellulomonas fulva. The sequence continues at coordinate 2,769,268 of NZ_JAHBOH010000001.1, forward strand.
CTCGGGACGGATCGTCATCGAGGCGGAGCTGGACACGGCGATCGCCGCGCGGCGGCTGCGGCAGGCGATCGCCGAGGTGTACGGCCACGAGAGCGAGATCATCGTCGTGTCCGGCGGCGGCCTGCGCCGCGGCAGCCACTACGTGGTGCGGGTGGTCAAGGACGGCGAGTCCCTGGCGCGCCAGACCGGCCTGCTCGACAACCGCGGGCGTCCGGTGCGCGGGCTGCCGCCGCAGGTGGTCGCCGGGGGCATCGGCGAGTCCGAGGCGGCCTGGCGCGGGGCGTTCCTGGCGCACGGCTCGCTGACCGAGCCCGGTCGCTCGTCGTCGCTCGAGGTCACCTGCCCCGGTCCGGAGGCGGCGCTCGCCCTCGTCGGAGCGGCCCGGCGCATGGGCATCCCGACGAAGGCGCGCGAGGTCCGCGGCGTGGACCGCGTGGTGATCCGCGACGGAGACGCGATCGGCGCGATGCTCACCCGGCTCGGCGCGCACGAGACGATGCTGGTGTGGGAGGAGCGGCGCGTCCGGCGCGAGGTGCGCGGCACCGCGAACCGCCTCGCGAACTTCGACGACGCCAACCTGCGCCGGTCGGCGCGGGCGGCGGTCGCGGCCAGCGCCCGGGTGGAGCGCGCGTTCGAGATCCTGGGGGAGGACCTGCCCGAGCACCTGCGCGAGGCCGGCCGGCTCCGGCTGGAGAACAAGGACGCCTCGCTCGAGGAGCTCGGCAAGCTCGCGGACCCGCCGCTGACCAAGGACGCGGTCGCGGGCCGCATCCGGCGCCTGCTGGCCACGGCCGACAAGCGGGCGTCCGACCTCGGGATCCCCGACACGGAGGCCGGCCTCTCGCCGGACCTGCTGGACCTGTAGCGCTCGACCTGCAGCGCTCGACGGGTTGCGGTCCGCGGGTCCAGCCCGCCCGCCTGCGGAGGGCTGCCGACCCCGCTGCGGAGGCCGTGGTCAGCGCTGCGGAGGCGCATCCCAGCACGTGGACAGGCGCCCGCCCTGGGACCTTCGCGGCGTGCGACGCAGGCGCAGGGGTATAGGCTCGGGACATCCGATCGTCACACGAGCGTCACGTGCTGGGCATGAACCGGTATCGCGGCGGCGAGGGCGAGAGGCACGCACATCGGCGTGCGAGACACCACCACCTATTGTGCGCCGGCCCCGTCGGCGCTGCCGAGGAGGGCACGTGACCATCAAGGTCGGCATCAACGGCTTCGGCCGTATCGGTCGCAACTTCTACCGGGCCATCGTGGCGTCCGGTGCGGACATCGAGATCGTCGGGGTCAACGACCTGACGGACAACGCGACGCTCGCGCACCTGCTCAAGTACGACACGGTCCTGGGCCGTTTCCCGCTGAGCGTGGACCACGACGACGAGAACATCATCGTCGACGGCAAGAAGATCCGGGCGCTGGCTGAGCGGAACCCGGCTGACCTGCCGTGGGCCGAGCTCGGCGCGGACATCGTCATCGAGTCGACCGGCTTCTTCACGGACGCCACGAAGGCCAAGGCGCACATCGACGCCGGCGCCAAGAAGGTCATCATCTCGGCGCCCGCGAAGAACGAGGACGGCACCTTCGTCGTCGGCGTGAACCACGAGCAGTACGACGCGGCGACGCAGCACATCATCTCGAACGCGTCCTGCACCACGAACTGCCTCGCCCCGCTGGCCAAGGCGCTCAACGACTCGATCGGCATCGAGCGTGGTCTCATGACCACGATCCACGCCTACACGGGCGACCAGAACCTGCAGGACGGCCCGCACCGCGACCTGCGTCGTGCCCGCGCCGCCGCGCAGAACATCGTCCCGACGTCGACCGGCGCGGCCAAGGCCGTCGCCCTGGTCCTGCCGGAGCTCAAGGGCAAGCTCGACGGCTTCGCGCTCCGCGTGCCGACGATCACCGGCTCCGCCACGGACCTGACCTTCACCGCCTCGCGCGAGGTCACGGTCGAGGAGGTCAACGCCGCGGTCAAGGCCGCCGCCGAGGGCCCGCTCAAGGGCGTCCTGTCCTACGTCGAGGACGAGATCGTCTCCAGCGACATCGTGACAGACCCGCACCAGAGCATCTTCGACTCGAAGCTCACGAAGGTGATCGGCGACCAGGTCAAGGTCGTCTCCTGGTACGACAACGAGTGGGGCTACTCGAACAGCCTCGTCGCCCTCACGCAGTACGTGGGCGAGCGTCTCTGACGACGTCCTCACCGATCACTCGGTAGCACGACCAGCGTCCGCGTGCGCCACGGCCACCGGCCCGGCGCGCGCGGACGCTGTCGTGCAGGCACCTGTCCGCCTGGAGGAGAAGGAACCATGAAGACCATCGAGGACCTCGGCGACCTGCGCGGCAAGCGCGTGCTGGTCCGCTCCGACTTCAACGTGCCGCTCGACGGCACGACGATCACCGACGACGGCCGCGTGCGCGCGGCCCTCCCGACGCTGACCGCGCTGCTCGACGCCGGCGCGCGCGTCGTCGTCACCGCCCACCTCGGCCGGCCCAAGGGCGCGCCCGAGGACAAGTACTCCCTCGCGCCGGTCGCGACGCGCCTGTCCGAGCTGCTCGGCAAGCCGGTGGCGCTCGCGAAGGACACCGTCGGCGAGTCCGCGCGCGAGACGGTCGCGGCGCTGCAGGACGGCGAGATCGCGCTGCTCGAGAACATCCGCTTCGACGCGCGCGAGACCAGCAAGGACGACGCGGAGCGCGCGTCGCTCGCGGCCGACCTGGCCGCCCTCGCGGACGTGTTCGTCTCCGACGGCTTCGGCGTCGTGCACCGCAAGCAGGCGTCGGTCTACGACGTCGCCCTCACGCTGCCGCACGCCGTGGGCAAGCTCGTCCTCAACGAGGTCGAGTCGCTCAGGAAGGCGACCGAGGACCCGGCGCGCCCGTACGTCGTCGTCCTGGGCGGCTCGAAGGTCTCGGACAAGCTCGGCGTGATCTCCAACCTGCTGACCAAGGCCGACCGCCTGGTCATCGGTGGCGGGATGCTGTTCACGTTCCTCGCGGCCAAGGGGTACTCGGTGGGCAGCTCGCTGCTCGAGGAGGACCAGATCGACACGGTCAAGGGCTACCTCGAGCAGGCCGAGTCGGCCGGCGTCGAGATCGTGCTCCCGGTCGACATCCGCGTCGCCGCCGAGTTCAAGGCGGACTCGCCGGCCGAGGTCGTGGCCGCCGACGCGATCCCGGACGGCAAGATCGGGCTCGACATCGGCCCGGCCTCGGAGGAGCTGTTCGCGTCGAAGATCGTCGACGCCAAGACGGTCGTCTGGAACGGCCCCGCGGGCGTGTTCGAGTTCGAGGCGTACGCAGGCGGCACCAAGGCCGTGGCGCAGGCGCTGATCGACGCGGGCGCGGACGGTGCGTTCACCATCGTCGGCGGCGGCGACTCCGCCGCGGCCGTGCGCACGCTCGGCTTCGACGAGGCGAAGTTCGGCCACATCTCCACCGGTGGCGGGGCGAGCCTCGAGTTCCTGGAGGGCAAGACCCTCCCCGGCATCGCTGTCCTGGAGGACTGATGGCCACGCGCACCCCGCTCATGGCGGGCAACTGGAAGATGAACCTCGACCACCAGCAGGCGATCCAGACGCTGCAGAAGCTGGCGTGGACGCTCAAGGACGCCAAGCACGACTTCGGCACGGTCGAGGTCGCGGTGGTCCCGCCGTTCACCGACCTGCGCAGCGTGCAGACGCTCGTGGACGCCGACAAGCTCGAGATCGTGTACGGGGCGCAGGACGTCTCGGCGCACGAGTCGGGCGCCTACACGGGCGAGATCGCGCCGTCGTTCCTGGCCAAGCTCGGCGTCACCTACGCGGTGATCGGGCACTCGGAGCGGCGCGAGTACCACGCGGAGAACGACGCGCTGGTCAACGCCAAGGTGAAGAACGCGCTCAAGGCGGGCCTCAAGCCCATCCTGTGCGTGGGCGAGGACCTAGAGACCCGCCGGGCCGCCGCGCACGTCGCGCACACGCTGCTGCAGCTCGAGGGCGCGCTCGTCGACCTGACCGCCGCGCAGGTCCGCGACGTCGTCGTGGCCTACGAGCCCGTCTGGGCGATCGGCACGGGCGAGACGGCGACCCCCGAGGACGCGCAGGAGCTGGCGGAGGCCATCCGCGGCCGGGTCGCGGAGCTGTACGACGACGAGACGGCGCAGGCCGTGCGCGTCCTCTACGGCGGCTCGGTGAAGTCGTCGAACGTCGCCTCGATCATGGCGAAGCCCGACGTCGACGGCGCCCTCGTCGGGGGCGCGAGCCTCGACCCCGAGGAGTTCGCGAAGATCGTGCGCTACCAGTCGCACGCCGTCGGTCTCTGACCGGTTCCTGATCGACCGCACCGGCACGGCACCCCCGCGGGGGACCGTGCCGGTGCGGCGATGTGGCCCGGCGCACGATTCGTCGCCTACCCTGTACCCCGGCCCGTGCGTCGTCGCGCGGGGACGGACCCGCTCGCAAGTGAGGAACGACACCGACGTGACCGCCGTGAAGATCTCGATGCAGGTGCTGCTGGTGCTGACCAGCCTGCTCCTGGTGCCCCTGGTGCTGCTCCACAAGGGCAAGGGTGGTGGCCTGTCGGACATGTTCGGGGGCGGCATCACCTCGAGCGCCGGCAGCTCCGGCGTCGCCGAGCGCAACCTGAACCGCATCACCGTCGGTGTCGCGCTCATCTGGACCGTGACGATCATCGTGCTCGGGCTCGTCGAGCGCGTCGCGCCGGACGCCTGAGGCGACGGCGATGGCGAGCGGGAACGCGATCCGGGGTTCGCGCGTCGGCGCGGGCCCGATGGGGGAGGCCGAGCGCGGCGACGCCGCGCCGCGGATCTGGATCTCCTACTGGTGCGCCAACGGCCACGAGACCCGGCCCAGCTTCGCCGAGGAGGCCGCGGCCGAGGCTCCCGTGACCTGGGACTGCCCGCGCTGCGGGTTCCCGGCCGGCCAGGACGAGGCGAACCCGCCCTCGCCCGTGCGCAACGAGCCGTACAAGACGCACCTCGCGTACGTGAAGGAGCGCCGGTCAGACGAGGACGGCGCCGCGATCCTCGACGAGGCCCTGGAGGCGCTGCGCGCCCGGCGGGGACGCTGACCGGGCACTGCTCCCTGGTCCACCGCACGACCGACGACGGGCGCCCCGCGAACCGCTGGGTGCCCGTCGTGCTACCCGGGCCAGTGCTGCCGGTCCGTCGTCCGCAGCGCCGGGCGGCGCGCGGTCAGGGCAGGACGCGCAGGAGGGCGAACCCGTCATGCCCCTTCACCCCGACGGTCTGGATCACGGTGGGGTCGAGGCGCGGGTGGTCGGCGAGCAGGTCGACCATGCGCCGCACGCCCTGGACCCGCTCGTCCGGGTGCGCGGGGTCCACGACCGCACCCTGCCGCACCACGTTGTCCACGATGATCACGGTGCCCGGACGGGACAGCTCGAGCGAGAGCTCGAGGTACCGGCTCAGCGACTGCTTGTCCGCGTCGACGAAGACGAGGTCGAACGGCGCGCTCCCGGCGCGGACCATGCCGGAGAGCGTCTCGGCGGCCGGCCCGACGACGACCTCCACGAGGTCGCCCACTCCGGCGGCGGCGAGCGACTCCCGCGCGACCGCGGCGTGGGCGGGGTCGATCTCGAGGGACACGAGCGTGCCGTCCGGCGGCAGCGCCCGCGCGAGCCAGAGCGTGCTGTAGCCGCCGAGCGTCCCGATCTCGAGGATGCGGCGCGCGCCGACGAGCGCGGCGACCAGGTGCAGGAGCTTGCCCTGGTTGGCTGCCACCGCGATGTCGGGCAGCCCGGCGGCTGCCGCCCGCTCGCGCGTCGCGACGAGGTGGTCGTCCTCGGGCGCGAGCACCGCGAAGTAGTCGTCGACCTGCGCCCAGAGGTCCAGCTCGTCCGGCATGCCGCTCCGATCGTCGTCGGGAAGTGAACCGGCCGGTCCCGGCGGGGCCGGCTAGGCGTCCTGCTGCAGCTCCTGCGTGGCCGCCACGTCGACGAGCCACAGCGTGCGTTCGCGGCCCAGCGCACCCGCTGCCGGCGTGGTGCTCACCGGCGCCGACGCGAGGGCCGAGGCGACCGCGCCGGCCTTCTCGGCGCCTGCGGCGACCACCCACACCTCACGGGCGGACCGGATGGCGTCGAACGTGAGCGAGACGCGCAGCGGGGGCGGCTTGGGGGAGTCCTGGACGCCGATCGCCGCCGTGCCGGACGCCTCGACCTCGGGGTGGCCCGGGAAGAGCGAGGCGACGTGACCGTCCGGCCCCATGCCGAGCAGCAGCACGTCGAACGTCGGGACGAGGGCGCCCTCCGGGGCCCACGCCGCCAGCTCCTCGTCGTACGCCGCCGCGGCGTCCTGCGTCGTCGCGACCTGCGTCGACAGCGCCGGCACGGCGTGCACGTTGGCTGCGGGGAGCGCGTCGCCCAGCGGCGTGATGAGCGCCTCCCGCGCCTGGGTCTCGTTGCGGTCGGCCTCGCCGTCGGCGAGGAAGCGCTCGTCGCCCCACCACAGGTGCACGCCGGACCAGTCGACCGCGTCGCGCACGGGCGACGCGGCCACCGCGGCGAGCGTGCGGATACCGACCGTGCCGCCGGTCAGGACGACGTGCAGGGGAGCCCGGTGCGACTGCGCGTCGACGAGCGTCGTGAGCAGCCGCGCCGCGGTCGCCTGGGCGAGGACCTCGGCGTCGGGGTGGACGACGACCTCGCGCTGCGCCGAGGTCATGCGGACAGCCTCGCGAGGCCCTTGGTCAGCACCTCGCCGTAGACCTCGTCGGGGTCGAGCCGCCGCAGCTCCTCCGCGAGGCACTCGCGCAGGTGCCGGATGGGGAGGGCGATCCGGTGCTCGGGCTGGTCGGGCTGGCGCAGCGCGGCCGTCTTGCCGTCGGGCCGGTCCAGCACGATGTCACCGCTCGACCGCTCGAGCTTGACCTGGATGATCGCCGGCGCGTCGTCGATGCGCTCGACCTCGACGGGGCAGCGCAGCGCCTGGGCGAGCCACGCGGCGACCATGTCGACCGACGTGTGGGTGCTCTGGCCCGAGACGACGGCGCGCCGCACGGGCTCGTAGGGCGGGCTCTCGAGCGTCGCGGCGATCAGGCCGCGCCACAGCGTCGCGCGGGTCCAGGACAGGTCGGTGTCGCCCTCGACGTACGAGCTCGCGAGGCGCGCGAGCATGCCCGCCGGGTCCGACGAGCGGACCGTGTCGGTGATCCGGCGCTGCGCCATGCGGCCCAGCGGGTGCTCGGACGGCACTGCCGGGGGCTCGTACGGCCACCACGCGACGATCGGAGCGTCCGGCAGCAGCAGGGGCATCACGAGCGTGTCGAGGTGGTCCGTCACCTCCCCGGTGGGGCGCAGGATGATGACCTCGCTCGCACCCGCGTCCCCGCCGAGGCGGATCTGCGCGTCGAGGCCGCGCTCCTCCGACCCTCCGGGGAGCTGCGACGTGATGAGGATGACGCGGCAGGGGTGCTCGCGGCTCGCGTCGTTGGCGGCGGAGATGGCGTGCTCGGGGTCGTGGTCGCCGGTGTCGATGAGCAGCGTGAGCACGCGGCCGAGCGCGACCGCGCCGCCCTCGTCCCGCTCCTGCAGCAGGCGCTTCGCGACCTCTCGCGTCGTCGTGCCGGGCATGTCGATGATCACGGCAGCCTCCACGCGCGCCCGTCGCGCGCCATCATCTCGTCGGCGGAGGCCGGACCCCAGGTCCCGGCCCGGTACTGGTCGGGCTTCCCGTGGTTGGCCCAGTACTCGATGATCGGGTCGAGGATCTTCCAGGAGAGCTCGACCTCGGTGTTCTGCGGGAACAGCGGCGGGTCACCGAGCAGGACGTCCAGGATCAGGCGCTCGTAGGCCTCCGGGGACGCCTCGGTGAACGCGTGGCCGTAGCCGAAGTCCATGGTGACGTCGCGGACCTCCATCGCCGTCCCGGGGACCTTCGCGCCGAACCGCAGCGTGACGCCCTCGTCGGGCTGCACGCGGATGACCAGCGCGTTCTTGCCGAGCTCCTCGGTCGCCGTGGACTCGAACGGCAGGTGCGGCGCCTTCTTGAAGACGACCGCGATCTCCGTGACGCGCTTGCCGAGCCGCTTGCCGGTGCGCAGGTAGAACGGCACGCCCGCCCAGCGGCGCGTGTCGATGTCCACCCGCACCGCGGCGAACGTCTCCGTCGTGGAGCTCGGGTTGAAGCCCTCCTCCTCGAGGAAGCCGACGACCTTCTGGCCGCCCTGCCAGCCCGCGGTGTACTGCCCGCGCGCCGTGTGCCGGCCGATGTCGCGGGGGAGGCGCACGGCCGACAGTGCCTTCTCCTTCTCGGCGCGCAGCGACGCGGCGTCGAAGGAGACGGGCTCCTCCATGGCGGTCAGCGCCAGGAGCTGGAGCAGGTGGTTCTGGATGACGTCGCGCGCCGCGCCGATCCCGTCGTAGTAGCCCGCGCGCCCGCCGATGCCGATGTCCTCGGCCATCGTGATCTGCACGTGGTCGACGTAGTTCGCGTTCCAGATCGGCTCGAACATCTGGTTGGCGAACCGCAGCGCCAGCAGGTTCTGGACCGTCTCCTTGCCCAGGTAGTGGTCGATCCGGAAGATGTCGTCGGGCCGGAAGACGCTCGAGACGATGTCCTGCAGCTCGCGCGCGCTCGCCAGGTCGTGCCCGAACGGCTTCTCGATGACGACGCGCCGCCACGTGCCGTCCTGGGGCCGGGACAACCCCGACCGGTCGAGCTGCTGGCACACGACCGGGAACGACGAGGGCGGCACCGACAGGTAGAACGCGTGGTTGCCACCGGTCCCGCGCGAGACGTCGAGCTCCTCGACGGTCGCGCGCAGGCGGTCGAACGCGTCGTCGTCGTCGAACGTGCCCTGGACGAAGCGGATGCCCTCGGACAGCTGACGCCACGTCGCCTCGCGGAACGGGGTGCGCGCGTGCTCCTTCACCGAGTCGTGCACGATCTGGGCGAAGTCCTGCGTCTCCCAGTCGCGCCGAGCGAAGCCGGTGAGCGCGAAGCCGGGGGGCAGGAGGCCGCGGTTGGTCAGGTCGTACACCGCCGGCATGAGCTTCTTGCGGGCCAGGTCACCCGTCACGCCGAAGATGACGAGCCCGCAGGGCCCGGCGATGCGCGGCAGCCGCCGGTCGCGCGGGTCCCGCAGCGGGTTCTGTCCCTCGGCGACCTTCGTCGGGCTCATCGGTCACCCGCCGCACCGTCGGCGGCGCCGCGCAGGCCCTCGTCGACCTTGGCGAGCAGCTCGCCCCAGCTCTTCTCGAACTTCTCGACGCCCTCGGCCTCGAGGTGGGACGCGACGTCGTCGACGTCGATGCCGAGCGCGACCAGGCGGTCGAGCAGCGCGGCGGACTCGTCCTGCGTGCCCGTCACGGTGTCGTGGCCGTCGCCCCCGTGGTCGGCGACCGCGTCGAGCGTCTTCTCGGGCATCGTGTTGACGACACCGGCGACGACGAGCTCGTCGACGTAGAGCGTGTCGGGGTACGCCGGGTCCTTGACGCCCGTGGACGCCCACAGCGGTCGCTGGACGTGCGCGCCGGCCGCGGCCAGCGCCTGCCACCGCTCGCTCGCCACGACCTCCTCGTACACCCCGTAGGCGAGGCGCGCGTTGGCGATCGCCGCGCGGCCGCGCAGGGCCGCTGCCTCGGGCGTGCCCAGCTCGTCGAGCCGCGGGTCGATCGCGGTGTCGACGCGCGACACGAAGAACGACGCCACCGAGCCGATGGGCGCCAGGTCGTGCCCGGCGTCCCGCGCGGCCTCGAGGCCGGCGACGAAGGCGTCGAGCACGCCGCGGTAGCGCTCGAGGGAGAAGATCAGCGTCACGTTGACGCTGATGCCCTCTGCCAGCACCGCGGTGATCGCGGGCAGTCCCTCGACCGTCGCGGGGATCTTGATGAAGACGTTGGGTCGGCCGACCGTGGACCACAGCGCCTTCGCCGACTCGACGGTCGCCGCCGTGTCGTGGGCGAGGCGCGGGTCGACCTCGATGGACACCCGGCCGTCCACGCCGTCCGTGCGGTCGTACACCGGACGCAGCACGTCGGCGGCCTCGCGCACGTCGTCGGTCGTGATGGCGAACACCGCGGCGTCGACGTCCGCGCCCTGCGCCGCGAGCTCGCGCAGCTGCTCGTCGTACGCGTCGCCCGCCGCGATCGCCGTGGCGAAGATCGTCGGGTTCGTGGTCACGCCCACCACGCCGCGCTCGACGAGGTCGGCGAGGTTGCCGGTGCGCAGGCGCTCGCGCGACAGGTCGTCGAGCCAGACGGCCACTCCCGCGTCCGTGAGCCGTGCGAGAGGTCCGCTCGGTGCCATGGTCGTTCCTTCCCTCGATGGTGCTGTCGCCGTCGTGCCTGCCGTCCGGCCCGGGGGCGCGCTGACCACGCCGTCCCGGCTCAATCCTGACGCGGTGGGCCCGGGTTGTCTCCCGGGCCCACCGTGGCGTCAGCCGTGCTGGTGCGGTGCGTCAGCCCTGCTGGTCGCCCGTGCCGGTCGCCGTCGGGGCCGCGGCCGCGGCGCTCGGGGCGGCCGACGCGTTCGCGGCGGCGAGGGACTCGCGCGCAGCGGCGACCACGGCGTCGGCCGTGATCCCGAACTCGCGGTAGAGCGTCTCGTAGTCCGCCGAGGCGCCGAAGTGCTCGAGCGACACCGTGCGACCGGCGTCGCCGACGATCTTGTGCCACGAGAGCGCGATGCCGGCCTCGACCGAGACCCGCGCGCGCACGCCGGACGGCAGCACCGACTCGCGGTACTCCGCGTCCTGCTCGGCGAACCACTCGAGGCACGGCGCCGAGACGACGCGCGTCGGCACGCCCGCGGCCTCGAGCGTCTCTCGCGCCTGGACCGCGAGCTGCACCTCGGAGCCCGTGCCGATCAGCACGACCTCGGGGTCGCCGTTGCTGGCGTCGACGAGCACGTAGGCGCCCTTGGCGACGCCCTCGGCGCCCGCGAACCCGTCCTCGCCGCGCGGGAACGTCGGGACGTTCTGCCGCGTGAGGATCAGGCCGACCGGTCCGTCGCGGTGCTCGAGCGTGGCCTTCCACGCCTGCGCGGTCTCGTTCGCGTCGGCCGGACGGACCACGGACAGGCCGGGGATCGCCCGCAGCGCGGTCAGGTGCTCGACCGGCTGGTGGGTGGGTCCGTCCTCGCCGAGGCCGATGGAGTCGTGCGTCCAGACGTAGATCGTCGGCGCTCCCATGAGCGAGGCGAGCCGGACCGAGCCGCGCATGTAGTCGGCGAACTGCAGGAACGTGCCGCCGTACGCACGGGTCAGACCGTGCAGCGTGATCCCGGACAGGATCGCGCCCATGCCGTGCTCGCGGATGCCGAAGTGCAGCGTGCGGCCGCCCTCGTCGCCCGCGAACTCGTGCGTCGAGCGCTTGGCCGGGATGAAGGACGGCTGGCCCTTCATCGTCGTGTTGTTCGACCCCGCGAGGTCGGCCGAGCCGCCCCACAGCTCGGGGAGCTCGTCGGCGATCGCCGAGAGCACCTCGCCCGACGCGGCGCGCGTGGCGACGGCCTTGCCGGCGGGGAACACCGGCAGCGCGTCCTCCCAGCCGGCCGGGAGCTCGTGCGCGACGAGCCGGTCGAGCAGCTCCTTGCGCTCCGGGTTCGCGGCGGCCCAGGCGTCGAACGACTCCTGCCAGGCGGCGCGCGCGGTCGCGGCGCGGTCGGCGAGCGAGCGCGTGTGCGCGAGCACCTCCGGGGCGACCTCGAACGTCTGGTCGGGGTCGAAGCCGAGCAGCTCCTTGAGGCCGCGGATCGAGTCGGTGCCGAGCTTCGAGCCGTGCGACGAGTGGTCGTCGGTCTTGCCCGGGGTCGGCCACGCGATCAGCGTGCGGATCCCGATGAACGACGGCTTGTCGGTCACGGCCTTGGCCGCCTCGATCGCCGCCGCCAGGGCGTCGACGTCCTCGCGGTACTCGCCGCCCGCGGTCCAGTCGACGAACTGGACGTGCCAGCCGTACGCCTCGTAGCGCGCGAGCACGTCCTCGGTGAACGCGATCTCGGTGTCGCCCTCGATCGAGATGTGGTTGTCGTCCCACAGCACGACGAGGTTGCCGAGCTCCTGCGTGCCCGCGATGGACGACGCCTCGCTCGTCACGCCCTCCTGGAGGTCGCCGTCGGAGGCGATGACGTACGTGTAGTGGTCGAACGGGCTCGTGCCCGGCGCCGCGTCGGGGTCGAGCAGCGCGCGCTCGCGACGCTGCGCCATCGCGAACCCGACGGCCGAGGCGAGGCCCTGGCCGAGCGGTCCGGTGGTGATCTCCACGCCGGCCGTGTGCTTGTACTCGGGGTGGCCCGGGGTCTTGGAGCCCCAGGTCCGCAGCGCCTGCAGGTCCTCGATCTCGAGCCCGAAGCCGCCGAGGTAGAGCTGGATGTACTGCGTCAGGCACGAGTGCCCGGCCGAGAGGACGAACCGGTCGCGGCCGAGCCAGTGCGGGTCCGTCGGGTCGTGCCGCAGCACGTTCTGGTAGAGCAGGTACGCAGCGGGGGCGAGGCTGATCGCCGTCCCCGGGTGACCGTTGCCGACCTTCTCGACGGCGTCCGCCGCGAGCACGCGGACGGTGTCGACCGCCTGCAGGTCGAGATCGGACCAGCCGACCGTCTGCGCCAGGGGAGCCTTCGCGTTCACCGCACCTCATTCCCACCCGGTGGCAGCCGGGTGACGTGTCCGACCTGAAAGGACGTGCCCGACAGGCACGTCGTCACCGTCCGGGTGGCGCCGCGGGGGTGGCCGGCTCACGGGGAGCGCGGCGCGCGAGGCGTTCGACGACGGACGGTTCCGTTCGAGCCTATAGCCGACGAGGGCGCTGGTCGTCCGGATGACCAGCCACCGGCCAACCTCACCGGCCCGGGCTCGCCGGCCGTGAGCCGCGTGTGACGTCGCCGTCACACGTGCGGCCGACGTCGACCGCGACGGCTGCCGCGAGCGACCGAACTCACAGGCGACGCCCGCGCGGGTGAGGGGCTTTGGTCCCGGGGACGTCGTAGCATGGCTGGCGAACGCCCCGCTGCCCTCGTCCTCGAGGACGCTCCCGACGAACGGACCTGCCCCGCGTGCGCCCCACGACCTCGTTGCCCGTCGCTGACGCCGGAGCGTCCGCCTCGCCGCACCAGGGTGCCCCCGCGAGGCCGGCCGGTGCCGCGGAACGGGCCGGCGCCTGGGCTCGGGTCCGCGGGGTCGTCGCACCGTACGTAGTCCTGACGAAGCCGCGCGTGATCGAGCTGCTCCTGGTCACGACGATCCCGACGATGCTGCTCGCCGAGGGCGGCTGGCCCAGCCTCGGGCTGGTGCTGGCGACGCTCGTCGGAGGCGCGCTCGCCGCGGGGTCCGCGAACGTCCTCAACTGCTACATCGACCGCGACATCGACCAGGTGATGAACCGGACGCGGCGCCGGCCGACGGCCACGGGGGAGATCAGCCCGCGGGCCGCGCTGACCTTCGGCCTCGTCCTCGGCGCCGTCAGCCTGACCTGGCTGTGGCTCGTGGTGAACCCCGTGTCCTCGCTGCTGACGGCCGGGGCGATCCTCATCTACGTCGTCGGCTACACGATGATCCTCAAGCGCCGCACGCCGCAGAACATCGTGTGGGGCGGCGCGGCAGGCTGCATGCCCGTGCTGATCGGGTGGTCGGCGGTCACCGGGAGCGTCGGCTGGCCGGCCGTCCTCCTGTTCGGCGTGATCTTCTTCTGGACGCCGCCGCACTACTGGCCGCTGTCGATGAAGTTCCGCAACGACTACGCCGCGGCGGGCGTGCCCATGCTGCCCGTGGTCGCCAAGGACACCAAGGTCGCGCGGGAGATGATCGGCTACACGCTCGCGATGATCGCGTGCTCGCTGCTGCTGGTCCCCGCCGCCGGCATGACGTGGGTGTACGCGGTGGTGGCGACGGCCCTCGGCGCCTGGTTCCTGTGGGCCTGCATCACGCTGCTGCGCCGCGCCGAGGACCCGGCCCGCGGCAAGCTGCGGGCGATGAGCGTCTTCCACGCCTCGATCACCTACCTGACGCTGCTGTCCGTCGCGATCTCCGTCGACGTCTTCCTGCCCTTCTGACGCGACGCCGGGAGCGCGGCACGTGACGGCGGCACCGCACCGCGGAACCAGCGAGGTCGGGGTCGAGGTCGAGGTCGAGGTCGACGAGCCTGCGGGGGCGCAGCAGGGCACGGGCGCCCCGCCGGTCCAGGAGCACGAGCCGTCGCCGCTCGCCCGCGCGCTGGAGGCGTACCTCGCGCACCTGACCGTCGAGCGCGGCCTGTCGGTGAACACGCTCGCGGCCTACCGGCGGGACCTCGGTCGCTACGTCGCGTTCCTCGACGCCCGGGGCCGCGCCGCGCCCGGCGACGTCGCGGAGGCGGACGTCGAGGACTACCTGCTCGCCGTCCGCACGGGTGCCGACGGGCGCAGCCCGCTGTCGCCGGCGTCGGCGGCGCGCGCGGTGGTCGCGGTCCGCGGCTGGCACCGGTTCTGGGTGCGCGACGGGGTGACGGACGACGACGCCGCGCGCGCGGTCCGGCCGCCCGCGCAGCCCCGCCGGCTCCCCAAGGCCATCCCCGTCGAGCAGGTCGAGCAGCTCCTCGACGCGGCCGGCCTCGGCGAGGGCCCGGTGCCCCTGCGCGACCGCGCGCTCCTCGAGCTCCTCTACGCCACCGGGGCGCGCATCTCCGAGGCCGTCGGCCTGGACGTGGACGACCTGGACGCGAGCCCGGGGCGCGCGTCGGTGCGGCTGCGCGGCAAGGGCGGCAAGGAGCGGGTGGTCCCGCTCGGGTCCTTCGCGCTGGACGCCGTCGAGGCCTACCTCGTGCGGGGACGGCCCGCGCTCGCGGCGGGCGGCCGGGGCACGCCGGCGCTCTTCCTCAACACGCGCGGTGCCCGGCTCTCCCGGCAGAGCGCGTGGGCGGCGCTGCGCACGGCCGCCGGGCGGGCGGGCCTGGGGGACGCGGCCCACCTGTCGCCGCACACCCTGCGGCACTCCTTCGCGACGCACCTGCTCGCGGGCGGGGCGGACGTGCGCGTGGTGCAGGAGCTGCTGGGGCACGCGTCCGTCACGACGACGCAGGTGTACACGCTGGTCACCGTCGACTCGCTGCGCGAGGTCTACCAGCTCAGCCACCCCCGCGCCCGCTGACGGGCGGCGAGCCGGCCGGAGTCGCTCGCGCGCCCGCACGCGTCGGGAGCCGGCGCTCCGGTAGGTTGTGCGACGTGGTGAGCAGCGAGACGACGCAGGCCCTGGACGCCGTGGGGCGCCCGCTCCCGGACTTCCCCGAGCCGGCCGCGCTCGCCTCGCACGGGCCCGCCCGGGTCATCGCGATGTGCAACCAGAAGGGTGGCGTCGGCAAGACGACGACCACGATCAACCTGGCCGCCGCGCTCGCGGAGTACGGGCGCAAGGTCCTCATCGTCGACTTCGACCCGCAGGGCGCCGCGTCGGTCGGCCTGGGCGTCAGCCCGCACGAGCTCGAACTGACCGTCTACAACCTGCTGATGGAGCGCAACGCGCAGATCGCGGACGTCGTGCGCCCGACGGCGACCCCCGGCCTGGACCTGCTGCCCGCCAACATCGACCTGTCCGCCGCGGAGGTGCAGCTCGTCGGCGAGGTCGCGCGCGAGTCGGTGCTCTCCCGCGTGCTGCGCCCGGTGCTCGACGACTACGACGTCGTCCTCATCGACTGCCAGCCGTCGCTCGGCCTGCTCACGGTGAACGCCCTGACCGCGGCGCACGGCGTGCTCATCCCGCTGGAGTGCGAGTTCTTCGCGCTGCGCGGGGTCGCCCTGCTCATCGAGACGATCGAGAAGGTCCGCGACCGGCTCAACCCGCGCCTGCAGGTCGACGGGATCCTGGCCACGATGTACGACTCGCGCACGCTGCACGCGCGCGAGGTCGTCGCGCGCGTGAGCGAGGCGTTCGGCGACGTGCTGCTGCACACCGTGATCGGACGGACGGTGAAGTTCCCCGACGCGACGGTGGCCGCCGAGCCGATCACCACGTACGCGCCCTCCCACGCCGGCGCGGTGGCGTACCGCCAGCTCGCGCGCGAGCTCGTCGCCCGTGGCGACGCCGCCTGAGGTCGCGCCGCCCGGCGACGCGACCACGGCACCCGGTCCCGCAGGGAGCGCGGGCTTCGAGGTCCACCTCGACAACTTCTCGGGGCCGTTCGACCTGCTGCTGGGCCTGATCGCCAAGCACAAGCTCGACATCACGGAGGTCGCGCTCGCGCGCGTCACCGACGAGTTCATCGGCTACATCCGGGCCGCCGAGGCGGCGTGGGACCTCAACCGCGCGTCCGAGTTCCTCGTCGTCGCGGCGACCCTGCTGGACCTCAAGGCGGCGCGCCTGCTGCCCTCGGCCGACGTCGAGGACGACGAGGACCTCGAGCTGCTCGAGGCGCGCGACCTGCTGTTCGCGCGGCTGCTGCAATACCGCGCGTACAAGCAGGTCGCCGGCGACCTGGCGCACCGGTGGGCCACCGAGGGGCGACGCTTCCCGCGCACGGTGACGCTCGAGCCGCAGCTCGCCGCGCTGCTGCCGGAGCTTGTCTGGCAGATCGGACCCGACCAGCTCGCGGCACTCGCCGCCAAGGCGCTGGCACCCCGGGCCCCCGCTCCCGGCGTGGACATCAGCCACCTGCACGCGCCGCCCGTGTCGGTGCGCGAGCAGGCCGCCGTGCTCGTCGACCGCCTGCGGCACCACGGCGCGGTCTCGTTCCGATCGCTCGTCGCCGACGCGGGCTCGACGATCGTCGTGGTCGCGCGGTTCCTCGCGGTCCTCGAGCTGTTCCGCGAGGGCGCCGTCGGCTTCGACCAGGTGACGCCGCTCGGCGAGCTGACCGTGCGGTGGACCGGTGCGGCCGAGGGCGACGTCGAGGTCTCCGACGACTTCGACCAGGCCGACGGCGGGGCGCCCGCCGCCGCGCCGGCAGGCGCGCCGGCCGGTGCCCACCGTCCCGACCACTCCGACCGCCCCGACCACCCCGAGGAGGCGGACCGATGACCGACGCCGCACCCCAGCCGCCCGCCGACTCCCCGGAGGAGCTCGCGTTCGACGTCGAGGACCTCCCCGGCGGCGCGCTCGCGGCGCTCGAGGCCGTCCTCATGGTCGCGGACGAGCCCGTCCCCGCCGTCCGGCTGGCGGCGGTGCTGGCCCTGCCGACCGACCGCGTGGAGGAGCTGCTCGAGCAGCTGGCCGCCGAGTACCGCGGCGAGGGCGAGGGCCGGGCGCGCGGCTTCGAGCTGCGGCGCGCGGGCGAGGGGTGGCGGATCTACTCCGCGCCCGCCTACGCGGACGTCGTCGGGAGGTTCGTGCTCGACGGCCAGACCGCGCGGCTGACCCAGGCCGCGCTCGAGACGCTCGCGGTCATCGCGTACCGCCAGCCGGTCACCCGCGGGCAGGTGTCCGGGGTGCGCGGCGTGAACGTCGACGGGGTGGTGCGCACGCTGACGGCCCGCGGCCTGATCACCGAGGTGGGCACCGAGCCGACGAGTGGTGCGCTCCTGTACGGGACCACGGGATACTTCTTGGAGCGGATGGGCCTGTCCACCCTGGACGAGCTGCCCCCGCTCGCTCCCTACCTGCCGGAGATCGACGCGCTGGACGGCGTCGACGAGCCCGGCCGTCCGATCGGAGGACACGTATGAGCCCGCAGCAGCGCCGAGGCGACGGCCGTGACAGCAACGCCCGCGACAGCAACCGCAGCAGCAGCAACCGCGGCAGCAGCAACCGGAGCAGCAGCCGCAGTGACAGCAGCCGCAGTGACAGCAGCCGTGGCGACCGAGGCAGCTCCGGCGGCAGCGGCGCCGGCGGCAGCGCCACCGGCGGCCGCAAGCCGCACCGCGGCCAGGCCGGCAAGCCGGCGGGCACCGGCCGGCCCGGTGCCGGCGGTGGCAAGGCCGGTGGCAAGGGCGGTGGCAAGACCGGTGGCAAGCCGCGCGGGGCGGGCGCCGGTTCCCGCGGGGGCGCTCCCGCGCGCGCCACGTCGCGGCCGCGGGCGGACGTCGTCCCCGTCGACGTGCACGACCCGGACGGCATCCGCCTGCAGAAGGTGCTGGCCACGGCGGGCATGGGGTCGCGGCGCGCGTGCGAGGACCTGATCGCGTCGGGCCGCGTCGAGGTCGACGGCCAGGTCGTCCTCGAGCTCGGCGTGCGGGTCGACCCCAAGAAGGCCGTGGTCCTGGTGGACGGCATGCGCGTCCAGCTCGACACCAGCCACGTCACCATCGCGCTCAACAAGCCCAAGGGCGTCGTCTCGACGATGCACGACCCGGAGGGCCGCCCGTCGGTCGCCCAGTTCGTCAAGGACCGCAGCGAGCGGCTGTTCCACGTCGGCCGGCTCGACGCGGACACCGAGGGCCTGCTGCTGCTGACGAGCGACGGCGAGCTGGCGAACCACCTGTCCCACCCGTCGCACGCGGTCGCCAAGACCTACCTGGCCGAGGTGCAGGGCAAGGTCACGCCCGGTCTCGCGGCACGCCTGCAGAAGGGCATCGAGCTCGACGACGGCCCGGTGAAGCCCGACAGCGTCACGATCGTCCAGGCGCTCTCGCACGCGAGCCTCGTCGAGATCGTGATCCACGAGGGCCGCAACCGGATCGTGCGACGCATGTTCGCCGCGGTCGACCACCCGGTCACGAAGCTGGTGCGCACGCGCATCGGCCCGATCCGGCTGGGCGACCTCAAGCAGGGCCGCACGCGCGTGCTGTCCCAGGTCGAGATCGGCTCCCTGATGACGCAGGCGGGCATGTGACGGCCGCTACCCGCGGTCCCGTCCTGGTGGTCGGGGCCGGCCTCCTGGGCGCCTCGGTAGGCCTGCGGCTGCGCGCCCTGGGCGTCGACGTGCGCCTGCAGGACCCGTCGCGCACCGCGGTCGCGCTGGCGCGAGACGTGGGCGCGGGCCGCCCGTGCGCACCGGACGACGACGAGCCCGCGCTCGTCGTCGTCGCGGCGCCGCCCGACGTCACGGCGCAGGTGGTGCGCGACGAGCTCGACCGCCACCCCGCGGCCGTCGTCACCGACGTCGCCAGCGTGAAGGGTCACGTGCTCGCCGAGCTCCGCGCGTCCGGCGCGGCGCTCGACCGCTACGTCGGCTCCCACCCGATGGCGGGGCGGGAGCGCTCCGGGCCGTCGGCGGCGGTGCCGGACCTCTTCCTCGGCCGCCCGTGGGTGATCGCGGCCGCGGCGGAGTCCTCGCCCGAGGCGGCGCTCGTCGTGCGCGAGCTCGCCGTGGACCTGGGCGCGGTGCCGCTGACCATGGACGCCGACGAGCACGACGCCGCCGTCGCGGCCGTCTCGCACGTCCCGCAGGTGGTGTCCTCGCTCGTCGCCGCCCGGCTCACCGACGTGGAGGGCGACGCGCTCGGCCTCGCGGGGCAGGGGCTGCGCGACGTCACGCGGATCGCCGCCTCGGACCCCGAGCTGTGGACGTCGATCCTGGCGGCGAACTCGGCCGCGGTCCTGCCGGTGCTCGTCGCGCTGCGCGCGGACCTGGACGACGTGATCGCCGCCCTGGCGGAGGCGGACGTCGCGGACGGCCCCGAGACGGTCGGACCCGGCGCGCTCGTGACCATCGCGCGGGCGATCGCGCGCGGGAACGACGGCGTCGCCCGGATCCCCGGCAAGCACGGCGGTGCCCAGCGCGCCTACGACGAGGTCGCGGTGCTGGTCCCGGACGAGCCCGGCGCCCTCGCGCGGCTGCTCACCGACGTCGGCGACGCCGACGTCAACCTCGAGGACCTGCGCCTCGAGCACGCCGCCGGCCGCCCGGTCGGCATGGCGGTGATCTCGGTGCTCCCCGCGGCGGTGGCGCACCTCGAGGCGGAGCTGACGGCCCGCGGATGGAGGCTGGTCGTGTGAGCACGGTCGTCGTCGCGATCGACGGGCCGTCCGGCTCGGGGAAGTCGAGCGTCGCGCGCGAGGTCGCGCGCCGCCTCGACCTGGCGTACCTGGACACGGGGGCGATGTACCGCGCCGCGACGTGGTGGTGCCTGCACTCCGGGGTGCCGCTCGAGGACCAGCCCGCGGTGGCGCGCGCGGTGCGCGAGCTCCCGCTCGACCAGGGCGTGGACCCGGATGCGCCGCACGTCGTGGTCGCCGGCACGGACGTCGGGGAGGCAATCCGCGCGACGGCGATCTCGGCCGCGGTGAGCGCGGTGGCGACCAACCTCGACGTCCGCGACGAGCTCCGGCGGCGGCAGCGGACCGCGATCGCCGCGCAGCGCGACCCGGGAGCGTTCTCCGGCGGTCGCGGGATCGTGGCCGAGGGGCGCGACATCACGACCGTGGTCGCGCCCGACGCGGACGTGCGGATCCTGCTGACGGCCTCGGAGGAGGCGCGCCTCGCGCGGCGGGCGCGCGACGTGCACGGCTCCGACGACGAGGCGGCGGTCGCCGCGACCCGCGACCAGGTGCTGCGCCGGGACGCCGACGACTCGACGGTGGTGCAGTTCCAGGTGGCGGCTGACGGCGTCGTCACCGTGGACTCCTCGGACCTCGACCTCGAGCAGACGGTGCAGGCGGTGCTCGCTGTCGTCACGCAGGTGACCGGTCGGTGACGCGATGAGCCGCGACGCGCTGCCGTCGATCTGGGGCCCGCGCTGGTCCCGGTGGGTCGGGCGGTTCCTCGCCCGCGTGGTGTGGGACACGCGAGTGGTCGGACGGCACCACGTGCCGAGCGAGGGGCCGGTGCTCCTGGCCGCCAACCACACGGGCGTGGTCGACGGGCCGCTGCTGCTGGGCGTCGCCCCGCGCGGCGCGCACATCCTCGTCAAGGAGGAGATGTTCGTCGGCCCGGTGGGCTGGGTGCTGCGGCGGGCCGGTCAGATCCCGGTGGACCGCGACGGGGGCCGCACGGCGCTGTCCACCGCGCTGGGCGTGCTGCGCCGCGGGGGAGTCGTGGGCGTGTTCCCCGAGGGGAGCCGCGGCCGCGGCGACGCGAGCGACGCGCGCGCCGGCATCACCTGGCTCGCGCTCAACGGCAAGGCGCCCGTCGTGCCCGTCGCCGTGCTCGGCACGCGTCGCACGGGGGAGGGCGTGAACCACCTGCCCGGGCTGCGGCGACGCCTCGTGATCGCG
This sequence comes from Cellulomonas fulva, assembly GCF_018531375.1. Lineage (NCBI taxonomy): Bacteria > Bacillati > Actinomycetota > Actinomycetes > Micrococcales > Cellulomonadaceae > Cellulomonas > Cellulomonas fulva. Next base: position 2,790,288 of record NZ_JAHBOH010000001.1, read on the forward strand.
TTCGGCGAGCCCGTGCTGCTGGAGCGGCCGCCCGGCGTCTCGGGCCGCGAGGCGACGGCCGCGGCGAACGTCCGGCTGCGTGACGCCCTGGCGCTGCACGTCGCGGCGACGGTGACCGCGACGGGCGTCGGGCTCCCCACCGACGCACCGCTCGAGGGGCGCGCGGCCGCTTCCTGACGCCGGCCGGCGTGCTCGGGACCGCGCCCCGACCGGTGCGTCGACCGGTACGTGGACCGGCGCGTGAGGCGCGGGGCCGTTCGTCGGGGAGAATGGTCGCCATGAGTGAGCCTGAGGTCGACTTCGTGCTGCCCGACGAGGCCGGGGACGCCGAGCGTGAGCGCGCCCTGCGGGCCGGCCTCGCGGAGTACGAGCTGGAGGACGAGGACCTCGCGCTCCTCACCGGCGAGGGTGGCGACGGCGAGGACGGCAAGGTCGAGACGGCGCTGCCCGTGCTCGCGATCGTCGGCCGGCCGAACGTGGGCAAGTCGACCCTCGTCAACCGCATCCTGGGCCGCCGCGAGGCGGTCGTCGAGGACAAGCCCGGCGTGACGCGCGACCGCGTGAGCTACCCCGCCGAGTGGTCCGGCACCCGGTTCACCCTCGTCGACACCGGCGGCTGGGAGATCGACGTCGCCGGGATCGACGCCCGCGTCGCCGAGCAGGCGGAGGTCGCCATCGCGCTGGCCGACGCGGTCGTCTTCGTCGTCGACGCGACCGTGGGCTCCACGGACACCGACGAGCAGGTGGTCCGCCTCCTGCGCCGCTCGGGCAAGCCCGTGGTGCTGTGCGCCAACAAGGTCGACGGCCCCGCGGCCGAGGCGGACGCGGCGGCGCTGTGGGGCCTGGGCCTCGGCGAGCCGCACCCCGTCTCGGCGCTGCACGGCCGCGGCACGGGCGACCTGCTGGACGCCATCCTCGACGCCCTCCCGGAGGTCTCCGCGCACGGGGTCCTGCGGCCGCAGGGACCGCGTCGCGTGGCGCTCGTCGGACGGCCCAACGTGGGCAAGTCCTCCCTGCTGAACAAGGTCGCGGGCACCGAGCGCGTCGTGGTCGACGACGTCGCGGGCACCACGCGGGACCCCGTCGACGAGCTCATCGAGCTCAAGGGCGTGCCGTGGGTCTTCGTCGACACCGCGGGCATCCGGCGCCGGGTGCACCAGACGCAGGGCGCGGACTTCTACGCGAGCCTGCGCACGCAGGCCGCGATCGAGAAGGCCGAGGTCGCGGTGGTGCTGCTCGACGCGTCGGAGCCCATGACCGAGCAGGACACCCGCGTGGTGCAGCAGGTCATCGACGCCGGCCGCGCGCTCGTGATCGCCTACAACAAGTGGGACCTCATGGACGAGGACCGCCGGCCGTACCTCGAGCGCGAGATCGAGAAGGAGCTCGTGCAGGTCACCTGGGCGCCGCGCGTGAACATCTCGGCGAAGACCGGCTGGCACGCCGAGCGGCTGGTCCCGGCTCTCGAGCGGTCCCTCGAGTCGTGGGACACCCGCATCTCGACCGGACGTCTCAACGCGTTCCTCGGCGAGCTGGTCGCGGCGCACCCCCACCCGGTGCGGGGCGGCAAGCAGCCGCGCATCCTGTTCGCCACGCAGGCCTCGACCCGGCCCCCGCGCTTCGTCGTGTTCACCACCGGCTTCCTGGACCCCGGCTACCGCCGCTACATCGAGCGCCGCCTGCGCGAGACCTTCGGGTTCGAGGGCACGCCGATCACGATCTCGGTGCGGGTGCGGGAGAAGCGCAAGCGGTGACCCGATGAGCCCGGAGTCGACGCCCCGGGGGCTGCGCGGTGCGCTCCTGCGCTGGGGCCTGCCGCGCGACCCCGACGCGTCCCGGCACCTGACGGGCTTCCTGGTCGCGACGGTCCTGACCGTGCTGGTGACGCGCGGGGCGCTGGCGGTCGCCGGGTTCCCGCAGGTGGGCGGCGACGGCCTGCACATCTCGCACGTGCTGTGGGGCGGCCTGCTCCTCGGGCTCGCGCTGGTGCTCTCGCTGTCCTTCCTGGGGCCCGTGGTGCGGCCGTTCGTCGTGCTCGTCGCGGGCGTCGGGTTCGGGCTGTTCGTCGACGAGGTCGGCAAGTTCGTCACGGACGACTACGACTACTTCTACGGACCCACCGCGATGCTGGTCTACGTGGCGGTCGTGACCCTGGCTCTCGTGGGTGAGGCGGTCGGCGCCGGCAGCCGGCCCGTGCCGGCCGAACGTCTCGCGGCGGCGGTGGACCAGGCCGTCGCCGGCGTCGCCGGCGGGTTCTCGCCGCGCGTCCGGGAGCACGCCGACCGGCTCCTCGACGAGTCGGCGGGGGCGCCGGGGCACGACGAGGTCGCGGCGCTGGTCGCCGTGGTCCGGCCGGACCGGGCCGAGCTGCCCGACCCCGTCGCCGCGGTGTCGCGCGCCGTCGTCGGGACCACGCGCCGCCTGGTCCGGGCGTCCTGGGTGCCGCGCCTGGCGGTCGTCGCGATCGTCGGCGTCGCCGTCCTCGCGGTGGCCCGCGGCCTGTGGCTGTCCGACGAGGACGCGCCCGCCTGGGTGGCCGTGATGCTGGTCGCCGGGGGAGCGGGCACCGTCGCCGCGTGCGTCGTCGGGCTCGTCGCCGCGGGCCGCGACCGCGAGCGGGCCTTCGAGTGGTTCCGCCGCGCCGTGCTGGTGAGCCTCCTGGTCACGGAGGTGGCGCTGCTGCGCCTCGACCAGTGGGCGGGGTTCGTCGTCCTCGCCGTCGACGTGGTGATCCTCGGCCTGATCGCGGCCGAGCTGGACGTGCTGCGGCACTCGCGCGAGCAGGCGAGCGCCCAGGCGAGCACGCAGTCGAGCACGCAGTCGAGCACGCAGTCGAGCACGCAGTCGAGCACGGGAGGCACACGAGGCACGGACGGCGTCGCCGGCGCCGCGGCAGACGGCCGGGGTGCCGGGGCAGCCCCGCCCGTACGGTAGGCTGTCGCAGGCTTCTTCGGGAGCCATCGGGCTGTGGCGCAGCTTGGTAGCGCACTTGACTGGGGGTCAAGGGGTCGCAGGTTCAAATCCTGTCAGCCCGACAGATCAGGCCTGGTGAGACACCGTCTCACCAGGCCTGAGCCGTCTGCGGACCTGCCGCCATCGGACCTGCCGTCCCGGCGCCGGCGCCCCGATGGTCCGTGGTCAGCCCGGACCGTCCGGGTGGGCGAGGTCGTAGGCGCGGGACAGCTTCTGGGGGACCACCATGCGCCAGGCGTCGACGACCAGCTCGCGCGCCTCGGTCGGGTCCAGCTCCGCGAGCGCGGCGTGCACCCAGTTGAACCGCGCGTCGGCCACCGACGGCATCTGGAACGTGCGCGGGTCGCTCGACACCAGCGCCGCCCGCTCCTCCCGAGGAAAGGCGAACCCCATCACGCTCTCGTCGACCGAGAACGCGACGTAGACCATCGGGCCGACGCGGAACTTCAGCCTCCCTCTCACGACGACCTCGTACGAGCGTTCCAGGCTGCGTCCCAGCGGCCGGGCGTCCTCGATCACCGCCACGGGCCACCTCCTTCGGTCGTGCGCGCCGCGACGCGCCGGAGCCTACCCGCGGCCGGACGCCACGGGACCGGGTGCGGACGGACCCCGCCGCGAGGGAGCTGCACCGGCGCCCGCACCGCTGCCTGGGCGGGGCCGTGGGGCGGTGCCTTGTCTCGTGGACGACCGTCCTCGGGCGGGATCGACGCGCGTCCCCGCGCTTCTCACCCCGTGAGACCGGTCGCCCAGAGGACCGGCTGGGTTCCGGCGGTCGTCGCACGCACCAGCGAGTCGAGGACGTCGCGCGGTGAGACGCGCGTCGACAGGCGCGCATGCGCCGCGAGCAAGCGGTTTCCCGCCGCCCGATTCGTTGCTATCGTCCGCTGCAAGCGCTTTCCCTGCCGGACGACGGAGTCCGGCGGCGCTCATCGAAGGGTCGACCACGATGGGACGAAGCAGGTATCGCGACGCGCGGCCGCTGCGCAGGACGACGGCGACCGTGGCGGTCGCGGCGATCGGCGCGCTCGTGCTGACGGCGGCCCCCGCTGTCGCCGGGCGCGGGCACGAGGGGCACGGCCACGGCCGCGAGCCGGGCCCGACGCGGCTCGACCTCGCGCTCGCGCGCCAGGTGCTGCCGGACGGCGACGGCTGGGGCTCGGCGGGGGAGGGCACCACCGGCGGATCGGCCGCGCCGACGCACGTCACGGTGACGGACCGGGCCGAGCTCGTCGCGGCCGTGGCGGGCGACGAGCCGAAGATCGTCTTCGTCGCCGGCACCATCGACGCGAACACCGACGACGCAGGCAACCCCCTGACCTGCGAGGACTACGCGCGTGACGGGTTCTCCTACGACGACTACCTCGCCGCCTACGACCCCGCGGTCTGGGGCTGGGACAGCGAGCCGTCGGGGCCGGTCGAGGACGCGCGCGTCGCGTCGATGGCCGCGCAGCGCGAGCGGATCGAGATCAAGATCGGTGCCAACACGACGCTCGTCGGGCTGCGCGGCGCGGAGATCACCGGTGCGGCGCTGCAGATCAAGGACGTCGACAACGTGATCGTCCGCGGTCTCACGCTCACGGACGCGTACGACTGCTTCCCCGCGTGGGACCCGACCGACGGGGAGACGGGCAACTGGAACTCGGAGTGGGACCTGCTGACGGTCTACGGCGCCACGAACGTCTGGATCGACCACAACGACCTGTCCGACGGTGACAACCTCGACGCGGTTCAGCCGGTCGAGTTCGGCCGGCCGATGCAGGCGCACGACGGGCTCCTCGACATCGTCCGCGCGTCCGACTACGTCACGGTCTCGTGGAACGACTTCCACGACCACGACAAGGTCATGCTCATCGGCAACAGCGACTCCCGGACCACCGACCGCGGGCTTCTGCGCGTGACGCTGCACCACAACGAGTTCCGCGACCTCGGGCAGCGCACGCCGCGCGTGCGGTACGGCCAGGTCGACGTCTACAACAACAGCTACGTCTCCTCGCCGCGGGACGACTACGAGTACGTCTACAGCTGGGGGCTGGGCGTCGAGTCGCAGCTGGTCGCCGAGAAGAACGCGTTCACGGGGCCGGTCGACCCCGCGACGGTGATCGGGGTCTACAAGGGCACGAGGGTCACCGAGAACGGCAACGTCGTGAACCTGCGTCCGGTCGACCTGCTGGGCGCGTACAACGCGGCGCACGACGCGACGATCGGCGACGACGCCGGGTGGACGCCGACGCTGCGTCGCCACGTGACCTCGGCGTACGCCGTCCCGCTCGTGGTCGGCCTGCTCGCCGGACCGTCCGGTCTCGCGGGTCGCTGACCCCCTGCGCCGCGCGGCGGTGCCGTCCTCGGGTGGTGGACGGCACCGCCGCGTGCCAGGTGCGGCGTCGCGGCACGTCAGCGCGCCAGCACCTCGTCCGTCGTCGTCCCCGGCAGGGAGACCGTGACCTGCGTGCCCCACGGGTCGCGCGCCGTGATCGCGCGGCCGTCGTCGGAGAACTCGACGGACCGTGCGCGCAGCCGCGCGGCGAGGGCGTCGAGGTCGTCGCGGCCCGGCACCGTCACGGCGACGTCGGCGAGCCCGAGGGTCGCGGCGCGCGGGCCGGCCCCCGCGCTGTTCCACACGTTCATCGCGACGTGGTGGTGGTAGCCGCCCGCGGACGCGAACAGCGCGCCCGGGTAGCCGCGGACCGTCGCCTCGAACCCGAGCGTGTCGAGGTAGAAGGACCCCGCGCGGCCGATGTCACCGACCTGCAGGTGCACGTGGCCGACGCGCCCGGCCAGCGCGGCGCCGGCGTCCAGCGCGTCCTGGGTCAGGTGCTCGCGCAGGAACGCGTTCGGGTCCAGGTACGTGGTGTCCATCCGGAGCTCGCCGCCGGCGTGCAGCCAGAGGCTGCGGTCACGGTCGGTGTACAGCTCGATCCCGTTGCCCTCCGGGTCCGCGAAGTAGAACGCCTCGCTCACCGAGTGGTCGCTCGAGCCGACGAAGCGGCTCGCCGGGTCCTGTGCCGCGCGGTAGACGGTCGCAGCGAGGCTCGTCGGGTCGTCGAAGAGGAACGCGGTGTGGAACAGGCCGGGCTGTCGCGGGTCGGTCTCCGGCAGGTCCGGCGTGTGCACCAGCCGCATCATCGGGGTGGTGCCGCGACCGAGCACGCGGTGCACCTCGCGGCCGCGGGTCCGCTCCTCGATCGGCTCCATCGCCAGGGCGTCGGCGTAGTACGACGACATGCGCTCGAGGTCGCCCACGCGCAGCGTCACGGCGTCCATGACCGTGTCCGGGTGCAGGACCTGGTCGGTGGTGACCCGCGGGTCGGTGGACGTGCTCATGTGTGACAGCTCCTGCGCCGAGGGTGCCGCGGCGGGCGGCGAGGGACGCGGGTCGTCCGCTCTCCCGTGGACAACGTCGGCGCGGTCGCAGATCGTCCCGCGTCAGCGGTCCGGTCCGGGGCCCAGGACCAGCCACCCGTGCGGGGCGACGTGCGTCGGGCCGCTGCCGTCGCTCGCGGCGAGCGGCGCCAGGTGACGCGTCCCGTCGGGCAGGGGCAACGGCTCGTCGTCCAGGTTCAGCGCGACGACGAGGGCCGCGTCCCCCGCGCGCTGCTCGACCACGAGCCCCCGGTTGCCCAGGTGCAGCGTCGTCGACGTCGCGCGGTGCAGCCACGGGTGGCGCCTGCGCAGACCGATCAGCTCCTGGTGGAGCCGCCGCACACCCTCGTCGGGCAGCAGCAGCGTGTCCGGCCCGCCGTCGGGGAACGGTGGCCGCACGGCGTCGTCACCGCCGGCCCGGTCCTCCTTGACGCCGCGGAACCCGAGCTCGTCGCCGGCGTAGACGGTGGGGGTGCCGCCCAGCGTGGCGAGCAGGACCACCGCGTGCGCCCGGTGCCGCTCGTCGGTGATGCGGCTCGCGATGCGCGTCACGTCGTGGTTCCCGACGAACGTCGTCGGGACGAACGAGGCGAGCATCTGCGAGTGCCGGCCCAGCGCGTGGTCGAGCTCGTAGAGGTTGGCGTCCTCGAGGCTGGACCAGATCGCCTTCCACAGCTCGTACTGCGTGACGCTGTCGACGCCGGACGCGGCGACGAAGCCCGCGTAGTCGCCGTGGATGACCTCCGCCGACGTCCAGACGTCCGGGTGGCGCTCGCGCACCCGCGGCAGCACGGACGCCCAGAACGCGGGCGGCACCGCGTACGCCGCGTCGAGCCGCCACGCGTCGGCGCCGCGGTCCGACCAGTGGCTCATCGCCTCGGTGACCAGGTCCGCGACCCGGGGGGAGGCGTGGTCGAGCGCGACGAGCGCGCCGTGGCCCTCGAAGTCGTCCAGCTCCGGGCCGTGGTCACCGTCGCGCCAGCGGAACCACGAGCCCGCCTCGCTGGCCGGGCCTTCCGCGAGCGCACGACGCGCCAGCGGGTGCTCCCGCGAGACGTGGTTGAAGACGCCGTCGAGCGCCACCCGCAGGCCGCGCGCGTGCGCCTGGGCCACGAGCTCGTCGAAGTCGGCCTCCTCGCCCAGCCGCGGGTCGAGCCGTCCGTGGTCCACCGTGTCGTAGCCGTGGGTCACGGACGCGAACACCGGGCCGAGCAGGATGCCGGACGCCCCGAGCCGCACCACGTGGTCGAGCCAGGGCACCAGGCGCAGGAGGCGGTGCTCGTCGGGGCTGGGCGGCGGGTCCGCGGGGAACGCGCCGACGGCGCCCAAGGGATAGACGTGCCACCAGATCGCGTGCGCGACCCAGTCCGGCTCGGGCGGGCGCGTGACCTCGGGTTCCAGCACGTCGCCACGCTAACGCGACCGCACGACGCCGCGCCCGACGAGACCTCGATCCCTCCTTACCGCCTGGTAAGAGAGCGCTAGCATGACGCCACGAGTCCCGCGCACAGGGAGGTGCCCGCATGACTGCGTCCGAGAGCACGCCGTTCGACGTCGAGAAGGTCCTGGCCGAGCTGACGCTCGAGGAGAAGGCGTCGCTGACCTCCGGGTCGGACTTCTGGCACACCCAGCCGGTCGACCGCGTCGGCGTCCCCGCGCTCATGGTCACCGACGGGCCGCACGGGCTGCGCAAGCAGGTCGCCTCGTCGGACCACCTGGGCCTGGGGGAGTCGGTCCCGGCGACGTGCTTCCCGACGGCGGCGGCGCTCGGCTCGTCGTGGGACGTCGACCTGGTGCACCGGGTGGGGGAGGCGCTCGGCCGCGAGACCCGCGCGAACGACGTGGGCGTGCTGCTCGGCCCCGGCGTCAACATCAAGCGCACCCCGCTGTGCGGGCGGAACTTCGAGTACGTCTCGGAGGACCCGGTCGTCGCGGGCGAGATCGGCACCGCGCTGGTCGACGGCATCCAGAGCCAGGGCGTGGGCACCTCGCTCAAGCACTTCGCCGCCAACAACCAGGAGACCGACCGGCTGCGCATCTCCGCACAGGTCGACGAGCGGACCCTGCGCGAGATCTACCTGCCGGCGTTCGAGCGCGTGGTCACCCGCGCCCAGCCGTGGACCGTGATGTGCGCGTACAACAAGGTCAACGGCACGTACGCGTCGCAGGACCCGTGGCTGCTCACCACCGTGCTGCGCGACGAGTGGGCGTTCGAGGGCCTCGTCGTCTCCGACTGGGGCGCGGTGCACGACCGCGTCCCCGCGCTGGCGGCCGGACTGGACCTGCAGATGCCCGCGGCGGGGTCGCGCCCGGACGACGAGGTCGTCGCCGCGGTGCGGGCCGGCACGCTCGACGAGGCGGTGCTCGACCAGGCGGTGCGCCGCGTGCTGCACCTCGTCGCCCGCGCGCAGCCCGCGGTCGTCGGCACGGGCACGTTCGACGTCGACGAGCACCACGCGCTGGCGCGCGAGGCCGCGGCCGCCGGCACGGTGCTGCTGCGCAACGAGCCCGTCGACGGCGCCCCGCTCCTGCCGCTCGCCGAGCCGGCGCGCACGCTCGTCGTCGGCGAGTTCGCCCGCACGCCGCGCTACCAGGGCGCGGGCTCCTCTCAGGTCAACCCGACCCGGCTCGACGACGCCCTGGGCGCGCTGCGCGCCGCCACCGCGGCCGACCTGCCCTTCGAGCCCGGGTTCACGATCGACGGCGGCCCGTCGGGGGACGACGAGGCCCTGCTCGCGGCGGCCGTCGCCGCGGCGCGCGACGCGGGCACGGTCCTGCTGTTCCTCGGCCTGCCCGCACCGGACGAGTCCGAGGGGTACGACCGGCCGCGGCTCGGCCTCCCCGAGAACCAGGTCGCGGCGCTCGCGGCGATCGCCGCGGTCAACCCCCGCGTGGTCGTCGTGCTCGCGAACGGGTCCGCCGTCGACCTGCCGTGGCGCGACCTCGCGCCGGCCGTGCTGGAGACGTGGCTGGGCGGTCAGGCGGGCGGCTCCGCGGTCGCCGACGTCCTCACCGGCGCGGTCGAGCCCGGCGGGCGCCTCACGGAGACCATCCCGCTGCGGCTGCAGGACACACCGGCGTTCGGCAACTTCCCCGGCGAGGCGGGCGAGGTCCGGTACGGCGAGGGCGTGCTCGTCGGGTACCGGTGGTACGACACCCGCGAGCTCGACGTCGCCTACCCCTTCGGCCACGGCCTCGGCTACACCACGTTCGCGTACGGCGACGTCGTCGCCACGGTCCGCGGCGAGGGAGCGGGCTCGACGGTCGACGTGCGCGTGACGGTCACCAACACGGGAGCCCGGACCGGCTCCGAGGTGGTGCAGGTGTACGTACGGGACCCGCAGGCCGCGGTCCTGCGGCCGGTCCGCGAGCTCAAGGCGTTCGCCAAGGTCACGCTCGCGCCCGGCGAGTCGCGCGAGATCGCGCTCACGCTCACCGCGCGCGACCTGTCCTACTGGCACCCCGGGCTGCGGCGCTGGGTGGTCGGGGGCGGCGAGATGGTCGTCGAGGTCGGCGCGTCGTCCCGCGACGTCCGCACGACGAGCCGCGTCGACGTGGTCGGCGAGCCGCTCTGGGGCGAGCTCGGCGTGATGTCCACCATCGCCGAGTGGCTCGCGCACCCCGTGGGCGCTCGACTGGCGGCGCCCTACCTCACGCTGCCCGAGGGTGCGCCCGAGCCGGACGAGAGCATGCAGGCGATGATCCAGCAGATGCCCATCAAGGTGCTGCTCGACTTCGGGTTCGCGCCGCTGGACCGCGACGGGCTCGACGCGCTCGTGGCCGCGGCGAACGCTCAGGACGCCTCGGGGTCGGGCGCGAGCGTCGCGTAGAAGGCGCGGATCTCGGCCGCCATGTCGACGCGCGTGCCCGGACGGTCGGCCTCCAGCAGCCACTGGACCTGGAGGCCGTCCATCACGGCGACGGTGCGACGCGCGGCGGACTCCGGCGTGACCCCCGGGCACAGCCGGCCCGCCGCGTCGAGCTCCGCGAAGTCGGCGGTGAGCTCGGCGAGGACCGTGGTGTAGCGCTCGCGGAAGTACGCGTGCGCGGGATGGTCGGGCGCGGTCGCCTCCGCCGACAGCGTGGCGAAGAGCTCGACGATGCCGGGACGGGCCGCGTTGCGCTCGACGACCCGCGCGAAGACCTCAGCCACCGGCAGGCCGGCGGCCCGGTCCGCCTGGGACGCCGCGAGGTCCACCTCGTCCCGGCGCGCCAGGACGGCCGCCAGCAGCGCCGCCTTGCTCGGGAAGTGGTGCAGCAGCCCCGGGTGCGAGATGCCCACGCGGGACGCGATCTCGCGCAGCGAGGCGGTGCGGTAGCCCACCTGGCCGAACAGCTGGACCGCGGCCTCGAGGATGTCCTCCCGGGTCGAGCGACCGCGCCGCACGGCGAGCGCGGCGGAGGGCGGGGTGGAGGTGGACACGTGCCCAGGATGGCACCTCGGGGGTGAACGTGGGGGCCCGTCTCGCATTCGAACACCCGTACGACCTACGATGGCCGCGTGAGCGGACGGCAGCAGACCAGGCGTGAGGTGGCGAACCGGGAGGCGCCCGAGCACATCCCCGTGCGACCCCAGGGCGACATCCCGGTGATCGTCCGCGTGGTGTGGCTGGACGGGACCGAGGAGTGGCGCCCCGCGCGGGCCGTGCGGTGGACGGCCGAGCACGTCATGGTCGCCTGGCGCGACGAGCAGGACGACCCCCGGTCGGAGCGCTACGAGTGGTTGCGCGCCGGGGACGTCGCGCGCTCGGTGAGCTGGCTCGTCGGGCCGCCCCAGGCGCCGCGGGCCACGGTCCGCCCGTCGGCGTAGGCCGTCGGCGCAGGCCGTCGGCGCAGGCCGTCGGCGCAGGCCGTCGGCGCAGGCCGTCGGCGCCGCGGTCAGACGAGCTTGGGGAACGTGACCAGGAACGACGCGAGGACGACGAAGCCGACGCAGGCCAGGCCCAGCAGCGTCCACTGCGCCCGGCGTGCCTTCATCCGGCCCGACATGGCCGCGAAGAACAGCACCGCGGCGAACCCGACCGTGAGCACCGTGTAGTTGTCTCCGCGCTGGTTGTTGCGCAGCGCCTCGTCGAACTTGGCGTCCGCGCGGGCGTCGGCGGCCTGCGCGAGCCCGAGCTCCGGGATCACGTACTCCGGCATCTCGAACGGGGTCGCCGGTGCGTCCGGGTTCTGCAGCGGCTTCGTCGCGACCCAGGCAGGCAGCGCCGTGGCCAGCGGCTCGGGGAACCGGTCCTCGAGGAACTCGGTGAGCTGGGCGTCCTGGGCCTGGTAGGCCTGGAGCCACTGCGTGAACAACGACACCTGGATGCTCTGCTTGCGGTTCGCGTCCGCCTCGAGCCGCGACGCCTCGATGCGCGCGGTCGACGCCTGCGAGAACGAGATCGACATCGCCCCGCCCCACTTGGACGCCTGGAACCCGGTCCACGCGGTCAGCACCGTCGTGATCGACAGCAGGATCACCGTCACCAGCTCGCGCCAGTCGGTCCCGTCCTCCGCGTCCGCGCGCCCGTCCGTCATGCCAGCTCCTCCCGCAGGTGGAGCCCATGATCGCGGGCGGGGGCGCACGGCGCTCGTCGGCGCGCCGCACCACGGACCGGACGACGGACCGGACGACGGACCGGACAGGTGTGCGGCCTGCCGGGAGGCGTCAGTGGACGACCTTGAGCCCGACGACGCAGCCCACGATGCCGAGCAGCAGCAGCACGCGCACGAGGCTCACCGGCTCGGCGCCCGTGAGCATGGCCCACGCCACGGTGCCGGTCGCCCCGATGCCGACCCAGACGGCGTACGCCGTGCCGGTGGGGAGGCTGCGCATCGCGTACGCGAGCCCGGCCATGCTGGCGACCAGCGCGACGGCGAACACGACGGTCGGCACCGGACGGTGCAGCCCCTGCGAGCGCCCGAGCGCGGTGGCCCACACCGCCTCGAGAACCCCGGACACGACGAGAACGGCCCATGCCATGACGACTCCCACGTGCCGTCTTGTCGCTGACCGGGTACGGCACCCTCGTCCGGGAGCCCGGCGACGGGCTCTGGCCTCAGGCTCTCACACGGGATCGGCCGAGGGTCCGGCCTCCGTGCCCTCGTGCTGGTGAGATCGCTCACCGGTCGTCGGCACGGCGGGTGCCGTCGGTGCGGTGGGCGCCGCCGGCACCACCGGCACCGCGGCGCGGTCGCCCGAGAGCCACCGCAGCCACCCCGCCGAGCCGTCCGGCTCGAGCAGCAGCGTGCGGACCAGGAGCGTGAGCGGGATCGAGAGGATCGCCCCGAGGGGACCCAGCACGAAGGTCCAGAACGTCACCGACGCGAAGCTGAGCGTGAGGCTGAGGTCGACCGCGTCGCTCACGACCTTGGGCTGGACGAGCACCTGCAGCACCACGTTGACGACGCAGTAGATGGCGACGACCGCGAGCATCATGGGCCAGCCGCCGACGACGAGCGCGAGGATCGCGGGCGGGATCAGGCCCAGCACGAAGCCGATGTTCGGGACGAAGTTGGTGACGAACGCGAGGATCGCCCACACCACCGGCGCGGGGACGCCGAGGATCGCGAGCGCGATGCCGTCCAGGACCGCGACGACGGCACCGAAGGTCGCGTTGACCACGTAGTACCGCCGCACGCCCCGCGTGTAGCTCTCGGCGCGCGCGATGGCCGGTCCCCGCTCGCCGCCGAACAGGCTCGACGCCGTGCTGTAGCGCGCGCCGTCGGCCGCCATGAACAGCACGTACGCGAAGACCAGGAACAGCGCGCCGGCGACCGCGACCGCCGACGAGCCGAGGTGGGTGGCGACCCCGAGCAGCCGCTGCGGGTCGAGCGCGCGGGATGCGGCGTCGGTCGCCGCGCCGTCGAGGCCGGCCGACGCCAGCCACGACCGCGCGTCGTCGAGCGCGGAGCGGAGCTCGGGCCCGTAGTCGGCCACCATCGACCCGAACCGGGCCACCGCGAAGGCGATCAGCGCGGCGATGAGCGCCAGGACGAGCCACCCGCTGAGGACCACCACCGTGGTCGCGGCACCGCGGGGCCAGCCCCGGCGCTCGAGACCGAACCGCAGCGGGTGCACGATGACGACGACGACCGCGGCGAGCGCCACCGGACCGACGAACCCACGCGCCCACCACAGCCCGGCCAGCAGGACGAACGTCGCGGCGAGCGCGACGAGGGCGCGGAGCGTGTACGACGAGGCGGGCGCGGGTGCCCCCGCGCCGACGTCGGGCTGGTCCTGCGTCACGCGTCCTCCTCCGCGGCCGGCGCGGACCGCGGGCCGGGCCCACCCTCGCGCCTGGGCGCCGAGCGGTCCAGCCGCCACGCCCGGACGGCGTCAGGCGCGGTCGAGCGTGGCCCGCGCGGAGACCGCGATGGTCACCGCCGCGTCGGCACCCAGCAGCGCACGCGCGTTCTCGGGTACCGGGATCCGCACCCGCCACGCGCCGGCCGCGTCGTCCTCGTCGGCCAGCGGCGCGTCCCGCTCGGGGTCCGGCGCCCAGTCCCGCAGCGCGCCCGGGAGCTGCGAGCCCCACCGGGCCCAGGTCCGCGGCGGCCCGTCGGCCGGGAGCTGGATGTCGACGACGAGCACGTCCGCCCAGTCCTCGGCCTGCTCGAGGTGGTCGAGGAAGGACAGCAGGCCGCCCTTGCTGCGCAGGGAGAGCAGGCGCAGCCGCAGCACGTGGCGCATCGTCTCGACCGTGCCGCCGGTGCGCGGGTCCTCGGGACGCGTCGCGGACGACGAGAGGTACGTGCGCACGAGCGGGACGGGGGTGGCGACGTCGTCCTCGCGCACCGGTCGCTCGATCTGCACCGGGCACAGGTGGTCGGCGCTCTGCTCGTGCAGGACCACGGGCAGGCCGCGGATCGACATCCGCGTCTCGAGCTGCCACGCGGTCTCGTCGTCCGGCGTGCCGGGAAGGCGCAGGTCCGTGAGGTCGGCGCGCACCTCGAGGTCCCCGAACAGGAACCGCCGCAGGTTCTGGTACCCCTCCTCGGAGTTCACGATGCCGAACCGGCCCGAGTGGCTGCGGTGCACGAAGGCGCGTGGCGTCCCGCGCAGGTAGGCGTTGTCGATCTGCACCAGCCCGTCGCTGCGCGGCCCGACGGCCCGTGCGGGCAGCCCCAGCGCCACGGCGTAGTCCGACGCGTTCGTCCCCACGAGGCAGAAGAACCGCTCGCGCGGGAAGCCGCCGTCGGGCAGGTCCGTCGCGTCGAACGCGTCGGCGCCTCCCGGCAGCGCGACGCGCGTCGGCACCAGGTACTCACGCATCCGCCGGGGACCGAAGATGTCCGCTCCCTGCACCCCGAGCGTGTCCCGGACCTTCTCGAGCAGCCCGAAGCCGACGGCGAACTCGATCCCGCCGTGCGGGGTGGCGTAGGTGAAGGCGCGGTCGACGAACGCGGTCGCCGCGTCGAGGCTGCCGCCCACGCGCTCGTCGTCCGGCACGACGCGCTGCAGCATGCCGCGCACGACGAGCCCGCCCATCGAGTGCGCGACGAGGAAGACCCGGGGCGCGCCGGTCTGGCGGCGCACGAGCTGGACGAGCTCGAACAGGCTCTGCGACGCGCGCTCGATCGAGAACGCGTTCGGGTCGCGGGTCAGGTGCGGCGCGAACTCGTCGTAGAAGCGGTGCACCCAGATCGACGCCGCGGGGACGGAGCCGGCCTCCTGGCCGCGCAGGTAGGCCTCCTGGTCCCCGCGCACCAGGAGCTCGTACCCGTGGTCGATCATCAGCCGCAGGAGCGGGCTCTCGAACTGGTGGAACGTGGGGCGGTCCGTGCCGTCGACGCGGACCTGCACGGACCCCTCGTTGAAGCCGTAGAACGGGTCGTCGACCGCGCTGTCGATGCCCGACGGCCCGCCCGCGTAGCCGCGCACGTAGACCACGGGCAGCCGCCCGTCCCCGGGGTAGCCCATGACCGCCTCCTCGTCGTGCGGCCGGCGGTGCGCGCGGCCTCTCAGGTGAGGATGGCGCGCCCGGCCGTCAGATACCAGGACGTAACGGACGGTGTCAGCCGAGGCCGTCGCGCACGACGAGCACGGGGCACCCCGCGCGGTGCGCCACCCGGCGGCCGACCACGCCTCCGCGCGTCACCCACCACCGCCGAGCACCCACGACGACGAGTCCGGCGGTGCGGGACTGCTCGACCAGCGCGTCGACCGGGTCGGCCTCGACCAGCAGCGCGCGGACGACGAGCGCCGGGTACGTGACGGCGAGGTCCGAGGCGAGCTCGGCCGCCGCCTGGCGCGCCGCGTCGTCCGACCCCGGGCGCCACGCGTGCAGCACGTGCAGCGCGCGGCCGTCGCGCAGCGCCTCGCGCGCGGCGAGTCCCGCCGCGAGCCACGACGCGGCTGTGCCGTCGACCCCGACGACGACCGGGCCCGGGCGGAGGTCGGCCGCCGGCTCGTCGTCGCCGGCTGCCCGCGCGCGGACGAGCGCGACGGGGCAGCGGGCACGCCAGGAAAGCGCGCGCCCGACGCCGCGGCCGGCGCGGCGCCCGTCCCGCGTCCCGGCGACGAGCAGCTGCGCGTCGGCGGCGTAGGAGGTGAGCGCCGGCACCGTCGGACCGTGCAGCAGCACGCCCTGGACGTGCAGCCCGGGATGGGCGCGCGCGATCTGTCCGCAGACCGCGCGCAGCTCGGCCAGCACGCCCTCGTCGTCGGGCGGCACCGCGGGCGCGCCGCCCCACGACCACGCGACCGGCGGCACCGCGACGTGCGCGACGACGAGCCGCGCACCGCGCCGCAGCGCGGCCGCGACGCCCCACCGCAGCGTCCGCTCGCTGCCGGGCGCCCCGTCGACCGCGACCACCACGGGACCGTCGATCCGCACGCCGCCACCACCGTCCGATCCGGGGCCTGCCGTCTGTGGCCGGCCCGGCATGGACCATCGTCCCCGCGCGCAGGGCGGAGGAGGGGTGCGGAAGGTCCCGGGGCGCCGGGGCTGATCCGCCGGGCCGCGCGGTCAGCTCGTGACCGTGTGCACCGCCCCGCCGGTGACCCGGACGAGCTCGTCGAACGTCGTAGGGAACACGGTGTGGGGCGTCCCGCCGGCCGCCCAGATCTGCCCGTGCTCCGCGAGCGACTCATCGACGACGGTCTCGAGCGGCGCCGGGTGGCCCACGGGCGCGACCCCGCCGATCGCCTGGCCGGTGGCCGCGCGGACCTGCTCCGGCGTCGCGCGGTCGATCGACGCCCGGCCCAGCCGGCGCGCCAACGCCACCGTGTCGACCCGGTGGCGCCCGCTGGTCATGACGAGCAGGGGCCGCCCGTCGGCCCAGAACACGAGGCTGTTCGCGATCTGGTCGACCAGGCAGCCGAGCGCCGCCGCGGCCTCGGCGGCCGTCCGGGCGGAGTCAGGCAGCTCGACGACCTCGCCGCGCACCCCGGCGTCGGCGAGCGCACGGGCCACGACGACCGAACGGGCGGGCAGCGGGGGCGACGGTGTGGTCACGCTCCCATCCTGCCGCAGGTCAGGGCGTCCGTGGCAAGCCCGCGTCAGCCGGCGGACGGCTCCGCGCCGGTCGTCGCGCGGCGCCGAGGCTGCAGGCGGACGTTCGGCAGGTCGGGCGCGGGGATCCGCTCGTCGTCGTGCCCGCGGACGTGCCCGAACCGGGCGTCGCGCCCGGCGGACTCCCACTCGGCGCGCGCGGCCGCGACCGCGGCGTGGTCGCGCCCCACGAAGTTCCACCACATCACGAGGTCCTCGGCGAACGGCTCACCGCCGAGCAGCAGGAAGCGCGCCGGCTCGTCGCCGGCCACGTCGAGGGTCTCTCGCCCGTCGCCGAGGTACAGGAGCGGGCCCGGGGCCACCTCGCGGCCCTCGACCACGAGGCGACCGGCCAGCACCAGCACGGCGTGCTCGTGGTCCGGGTCGAGCGGGAGGCGCGCGGCGGAGCCCGCCGCCACCGTCACGTCGGCACCGAGCAGCGGGGTGTGGACGCGCGCGGGCGACCGCAGCCCGCCCAGCTCACCGACCATCACGGTCGCCGCGACGCCGGGCGCACGCCACACGGGGAGGTCGGTGACCTGCTGGAAGGCGGCCGGTCCGTCGGCCGCGCCGTCGGGCAGCGCCACCCAGAGCTGCACCGCGTGCAGGCGACCCGGCCCGTCCACCGAGAGCTCGGAGTGCGCGATCCCCGCGCCCGCGGTCATGAGGTTGAGCTGCCCGGGCCGGACCACGACGTCGGAGCCGACGCTGTCCCGGTGCCGGATCTCGCCCACGAGCGGCCACGTCACCGTCTGCAGGCCGGTGTGCGGGTGCGGCAGCACGCGCATGTCCACGTCCTGCGGGCCGATCTCGTCGAGGAAGCACCAGGCGCCGACCGTCGGCAGCGAGCGCTGGGGGAGCGTGCGGCGGACCTGCATCCCGCGGATTCCGCCGAGCGGGACCTCGCGCGCCTCGTGGAGGTCCAGCCGGGGGCCGGTGCGGCCGTGCCGTGCGCAGACCTCGGGCGCCGGCTGCGTCTCCAGGTTCGTCATGGCCTCACTCTCGCACCGGATCGCGCGGTCGAGCGCACGGGGCGCTCACCACGCGCGTCAGGACGAGAAAGTTGCCGTGGCGCGCGTCCCGGCCGCACGCCCGGCCTCACACCCGGGCGGTCACTGGCGTCTACCTCGTGACGGGAGCGCCTCGGACCGGGCGGCACGGGAGCGGTGCCGTGCTGGACCGGGGGAGCGCCTCGGACGCCGACTCCGGGGCTGCCGTCGCGAGCTGCTCGGGAAGGGGAGACTGGCACCGTGGACGAGCCCTTCGAGCACGTCGTGCGCCGGCACGGCGCGACCGTGCTCCGCGTGTGCCGCTCGGTCGTCGGCCACCACGACGCGCAGGACGCGTGGGCGGAGACGTTCCTCGCGGCGCTGCGCGCGTGGCCGGCGCTCGACGCCGGCGCCAACGTCGAGGCGTGGCTCGTCACGATCGCCCGCCGGAAGGCGCTCGACACGGTGCGCGGGTCCGCGCGACGTGCGGTCCCGGTCGACGTGCTGCCCGAGGCGGGCGAGCGGGTCGACGAGGCCGACGGGGTCGCCGACGGCCTCGACCTGTGGGCGGCGCTCGGCGCGCTCCCCGAGCGGCAGCGCCGCGCCGTGGCGCTGCACCACCTCGGCGGGCTGCCCTACCCGGAGGTCGCCGAGGTGCTGGGCGGCACGCCCGCGGCCGCGCGGCGGGCGGGCGCGGACGGGATCGCGACGCTGCGGCGCACCTACGCACGCTGGGACGACGAGGGAGAGCCACGATGAACGAGCAGCAGCACGCAGGGTCGGGCACCGTCGTCGACGACGGCGAGCTCGCCGCGCTGCACGCGCGGCTCGTGCGGGACGCCCGGGACGCCGGCCTGCTGGACGTCGCGTACCGGGTCTGGGAGGGGCCGGTCGGGCCGCTCCTGCTCGCGGCGACGCCGGCGGGCCTGGTGCGTGTGGCCTTCGCGGTCCAGGACCACGACGCGGTGCTGACCTCGCTCGCGACGCGCATCAGCCCGCGGGTGCTCGCGGCGCCCGGCCGCCTCGACGCCGTCGCGCGGCAGCTCGACGAGTACTTCGCCGGGCGGCGGCGGCAGTTCGACGTCCCGGTCGACCTGCGTCTTCTGGACGGGTTCCGCCGCACGGTCGTCGAGCGCCTCGGCGAGATCGGGTACGGCCGCACCGCGTCCTACGCCCAGGTGGCCGCGGCGTCGGGCAGCCCGCGGGCGGTGCGGGCCGTCGGCACGGCCTGCGCGCTGAACCCCGTGCCCGTGGTGCTGCCGTGCCACCGGGTGGTGCGCTCCGACGGCTCGCCCGGTCGCTACGCGGGCGGCGCCGAGGCGAAGCTGCTCCTGCTCGACCTGGAGCGGCGGGCGTAGCGTGGCGCGCATGTGCCGGAACATCACCACGCTGCGCGGGCTCGAGCCGCCCGCGACGTCCGACGAGATCGAGGCCGCGGCGGTCCAGTACGTCCGCAAGGTCACCGGGGTCACGCGCCTGAGCGACGCGACCCGCGAGCCGTTCGAGGAGGCCGTGCGGGCGGTGGCCGCAGCGACCGCGCAGGTCATCGCCGCGCTGCCGGAGCGGCGGCAGCCGCCGACGACCGTGCCCCCGCTCCGGCGCGAGGACGTCCAGGCACGCATCGCCGCACGGATGGCGCAGCGCGAGGCCCACGAGCGGGCGCACGAGGCGGGCGTGGCGCACGTGCACGACGAGCACGGCGACATGGTGCTCGACGGCACCCCGGACACCGCCCGCGGCTGACCGCCCGGACAAGCGTCGGACGAGCAGCGTCGGACGAGCAGCGTCGGACGAGCAGCGGCGGACGAGGCGCCCGGTGTCAGCCCGAGATCGGCCAGGGCACCAGCCGGGGGATCCCGTCGGGAGCGACCGCGGCGACCGCCAGGAACCGCGCCTCGGCCCGGTGCAGCCGGATGTGCTCGTCGAGCGACCACGTCGGGCCGTTGGTCAGCCGCATGCCGCACGCGCACTCGATCGAGACGCGCCCGTCGTCGGACGTCTGCACCTGCCCGACGGTCGTGTGGTCGGTGAAGGCCTGGACCTTCGCCCGCCGCATCTGGGCGCTGACGGCCTCCTCGGGCGAAGGTCCCGCGGGGGTCGGGCTGCCGGTCTCGTCGGAGGTCACGCTCGATGATCGGCCGAGAACGACGTCTCGTCCACCAGCTGCTCGAGCTCGAACGACTCGTCCCAGGTGCCGCCGCCGAGGCTCGGCATCATCTCGCGCAGCTGGGGGCGCCAGGCCTCGACGCGGCCCGGGAAGCACCGCTCGAGCAGGTCCACCATCGTCGCCACGGCCGTGGAGGCGCCGGGGGAGGCGCCGAGCAGGCCGGCGATGCTGCCGTCGGCGGAGGTGACGAGCTCGGTCCCGAACTCGAGTGCGCCGCCGCCGGGGGCCTTCTTGATGACCTGGACGCGCTGGCCCGCCGTGATGAGCTCCCAGTCGCCCTCGCGCGCCGTCGGCATGAACTGGCGCAGCGTGCGCATGCGGTCCTGCGACGAGGCCGTGACCTCACCGATGAGGTACTTCAGCAGGTCGAGGTTCCGCAGCCCGACCGAGACCATCGGGAGCAGGTTGCCGGGGCGGATCGAGCGGACCAGGTCCAGCCAGGAGCCGTGCTTGAGGAACTTCATGCTCCAGCCGGCGTACGGACCGAAGAGCAGGGCCGTCTCACCCTCGACCACGCGCGTGTCGAGGTGGGGGACGGACATGGGCGGGGCGCCGATCTCGGCGCGGCCGTAGACCTTGGCCTGGTGCTGCGCGACGACGGCGGGGTTGGTGGTGCGCAGGAACTGGCCGCTGATCGGGAAGCCGCCGTAGCCCTTGGCCTCGGGGATCCCCGACTTCTGCAGGAGGCCCAGGGCGCCGCCACCGGCGCCGATGAACACGAAGCGCGCGTCGACGGTCCGGGCGCGGCGGTGGCCGTTCCACCGCCGGTCGCGCACCGTCAGACGCCAGGTGCCGTCCGCGCGACGACGCAGCCGCGTCACCTCGGACTCGAGGTGCAGGTCGGCCCCGCGCAGCACCGCGTCCTGGACCATCGAGCGGGTGAGCGCGCCGAAGTCGACGTCGGTCCCGCCCGCGGCGCGGGTCGCGGCGACGGGCTCCGACGGGTCGCGGTCCGCGACGAGCAGGGGCGCCCAGCGGCCGATCTGCTCGGGGTCGGTGCTGAACTCGAGGTCCGAGAACAGGGGGTGCTCGCGCAGCGTCTCGAACCGGCGCCGGAGGTAGTCCACGCCCTCCGCACCGCGGACGAACGTCATGTGCGGCGTGGTGGACACGAAGCCGGTGCCGAGCGGCAGGCGGTCGCGGCCCGCGAGGAAGTGCCAGAGCTCGCGCGAGAGCTCGAACTGCTCGTTGATCGTGACGGCCTTGCCGATGTCGATCGTGCCGTCGGGGCGCTGCGGCGTGTAGTTCAGCTCGCAGAGCGCGGCATGGCCGGTGCCGGCGTTGTTCCAGGGGTTCGAGCTCTCCTGCGCGAGGCCGTCGCGCCGCTCGTGGATCTCGATGCGCCACGTCGGCTCGAGCGTGCTGATGAGGCTCGCGAGCGTCGCGCTCATGATTCCGCCGCCGATCAGGACGACGTCGACGGGCCCGTCGTCGTGACGGCTGCCGGGGAGGGTGTTCCGGTCTGCTGGCACCGTTCGATAGTAAGTTGACGTCGAGATAGTCGACGGCGAGGCACCTGTGATCTTGCCGACATGTGACCTTCGTCTCTCGACGACCCCGGCGACGTGGTCCCGACGAGGCCGTGCCGTGGTCGCGGCGTGCGCGCACCCACCGGGGGAGGTACAACGAGACCATGACTGGCGACATCACCCGGGACCAGAACCGTGACAGCGGCCGCGACCTGGTCTCCGACCCCTCGGCCGAGCGCCTGGCCGACCGGGCCCCCGACGCGGCGCTGCTGGCGGCGGCCGACGCGCGCTCGGGCGGCGACGCCTCGCGGGCGCCGCGCTCGCTCACGGCCACGGAGCTCGAGCCCGACGACGAGGCGATCGCCAGCAACGAGGACTGGGACGACCCGAACCGCCTCTGACCCGCGTCCGGCCGGCCGGGCCGCCGACGCCCCTCAGTCGAGGACGATGCCCGCTGCCTGCACCGCGCGCAGCAGCTCGTAGCCGTCGGCGCCCTGGAGCACGGCGATGCCGTCGTGCACCGCGCGGTGCTCGGCCCGCACCGTCTCCGGGGCGGGCGCGGGCAGGCCGTGCGCCAGCACGTGCTCGGCGAACGTGAGCTGCCGGATCAGGACCGCACGCACGTGCGCCGGCCGGTGGGCGGCCGCCGACGCGTAGATCTGCGGGTCGTGCTGGCCGTCGTCGCCCACCAGGACCCAGCGGATCTGCGGGAACTCGTCCATGAGCCGCCGCAGCTGGGAGAGCTTGTGCTCGCGCCCGCTGCGGAACCACCCGGTGTTGGTCGGTCCCCAGTCGGTGAGCAGCATGGGCCCGGCGGGGTACCCGAAGCGGCGCAGGAACCGGCCGACCGCGGGCGCGGCGTTCCAGGCGCCGGTCGACAGGTAGACGACCGGGATGTCGGTGCGCCCGCCCAGCAGCCGGGCGTACAGGCCCGCCATGCCGGGCACCGGCTCGCGCGCGTTCTCGTGCCGGACGAGGGTGTTCCAGGCCGCGACGAACATGCGCGGCAGGCGCGTGACGACGACGGTGTCGTCGACGTCGCTGACCAGCCCCCAGCGCACGTCGGGGGAGATGACGTGCACCGGCGCGCTCGCCTCGGCGCCGCTCGTCGACCTCAGGCCGACGTCGTGCCAGCCCGGCTCGAGGTCGCTCTCGAGCCGCACGTCGAGGTAGCCGCCCCGGTCGGTCCGCACGTGGTGCGTCCGGCCGCCGACGCGGATCTCGAGCTCGGCCCCGGCGACCTGCGCGGTCGCGAACGAGCGCCAGCCCCGCACCGCGGTCGCCGTGGGCGCTCCGGCCTGCGCCGCTGCGCCGGCGCCGGGCAGGTCCTCGTCCCCGACCTCGGGCGCGGCGAGCAGCGTGCGGGCGAACACCCGGACCCAGCCGGGCCCGCCGTAGCCGGCGTACGGCTCGATGCGCAGCGTCCAGCCGCGGCGCCGCATGACCGCGGCGACGCGTCGGTCGAACGCGTCCTCCAGCCGCGCTGCGGGGTGGAGGTGGGCCGCGGGGTTGGCCGACCCGGGGCGCGCCGCCCCGGGCCGGACCGCCCGCAGGACCTCGTGGCCCCCGGTCGACGGGTCGGGCCGGGCGGACCGGCCCGCCTGGTGACCAGGAGCGTCGCTCACTCGGCCGCCGACGCCTTGCGTGCGGCACCGCCGGCGGCACGCGCCGCACCGGTCTCGGTGTGCGCGCTGCCCGTGCTGAGCGCACCACCCGACGACTCGAGGTGGGCGCGGACGAACCAGTGGAAGAGCTCGAGCTCGTGCAGGTGGCCCACCAGGAGGTCGTTGGTGACCGTGTCGAGCTCCTCGGTGTCCTCGGCCGCCTGGCGGTGGTCGGTGATGACGCCGACGTAGACCTGGTCGAGCGCGCCGAGGTGCTCGATCGCCCCCGCGCGGCCGATCTCGTAGTCGTCCCACGTGCGGTTCTTCACGAGCGCACCGGGCGTGCCGACGGGGGCCACGCCGAGGGTCGCGATGCGCTCGGCGATCGCGTCCACCATGAGCCGGACCGCGTCCACCTGGGGGTCGATCATCTCGTGCACCGCGATGAAGTGCGGGCCGACCACGTTCCAGTGGATGTGCTTCAGCGTGAGGGCCAGGTCGTTCAACGCGTCCAGGCGGGTCTGGAGGATCGCGGCGACCTTGGCGCCGTCCTCGGGCGTGAGGGAGGGGACGGTGTACTTCGGCAGGTCCTTGCGCGCCAATGCTCTCAGCTCCTCGTTCGGTCGTGCGGGACGCCGGTGGGCGGCCCGGGAACAACGCTGCCTCACGGCCCCGCGGTCCGCCATCGCTGGCGGCGGGTGCTCATCCTGCCGTCTCGGCGAACGGGTCGCCGCGCTCGTCCAGCCGACGCACCACGTCGCGCGGCCCCAGCTGCTCGAGGCCCGGCCCGATCTCCTCCCACCACCGCGGTGCCGCGACGCGAGGCTGCTCGCGGCCGCGCAGCGAGTAGGGCGTGATCGTCGTCTTGGCCGGGTGGTTCTGGGACCAGTCGAGCAGGACCTTCCCGCCGCGGAGGTCCTTGCGCATGACCGCGACGACGAGCTTCGGGTGCGCGGCCGCGAGCGCCTGCGCGAGGTCGCGGGCGTACCGCCGGGTGTCGGCCGCGGGCCGCCGCCGGGGCAGCGGCGCGTACAGCTGCATGCCCTTGCTGCCCGAGGTCACCGGGACGGTCCGCTCGAGCCCGTCGGCGGCGAGCCGCTCGGCGACCAGGTGCGCCACCTGCGCGCACTCGTCGAGCCCGGCGCCGGGCCCGGGGTCCAGGTCGACGACGAGGCGGTCCGCGCCCCGCACCTTGCCCGCGGAGGTGACGCTCCACTGCGGGGTGTGCAGCTCGAGCGCCCCGGCGTTGGTGGCCCAGACGAGACCCGCGAGGTCGTCCAGGAACGGCAGGTCGAGCACCGTCCCCTCGTCGCCCTCGTCGTTCCCCGGCGCCGCCGGCAGGCGACGGTGCCGCAGCCAGTCGGGTGCGCCGCGGGGGACGTTCTTCTCGAAGAACGGCGAGCCGCCGACGCCGTCGGGGAACCGGATCCGGGTGACCGGACGGTCCTTGAGCTGGTTGAGGAGGGCGGGCGCGACGCGCACCACGTAGTCGATGAGCTCGGCCTTCGTGGTCCCGGCGGCAGGGTAGAGGACCTTGTCGAGGTGGGACACGCGCACGGGCACGCCGCCGACGTCGAGGACCTGGCGCTCGGGCGTCATGGCGTCTCCCAGGGGTCGGGAGTCGTGTCGTCGCGCACCCCGCGGACGACGGGCTGCCGCAGGCGGCCGGTGCTGCCGCGCTGCAGGTAGCGGACGTCGACGACGAGCGTCGGCTCGCACCAGTGCGCGCCGCGTGCGTCCACGGCCGGCACGTCGTCGCCGAACGGGCTGGTCGGGCGCGGTACGACGAGCTCGCGCACGCGTCGCGCGAGGGGCCCCGCGAGGCCGCTGCCCGCACGACCCAGGAACCGCAGCGCGCCGTCCCGGTCGGGTGCGCCGAGCAGCAGCGAGCCGACGCGGCCGGAGCCGCCCGTCTCGTCGCGCCACCCGCCGACCAGTGCGGTCCGGGTCCGCCGGTGCGCGGCCTTGACCCAGTCGCCCGAGCGCGCGCCCGTGCGGTAGGTGGAGTCGCGTCGCTTGGCCACCACGCCCTCGAGGCCGTGGCCGCGCGTCACGTCCCACAGCTGCGCCCCGTCGTCGTACACGGGCGAGAGCGCGACGTTCTCCGGCAGCGCGACCTGCTCGAGCGCGGCCCGCCGCTCGTCGTAGGTCCGGCCCGTGAGGTCGGTGCCCGCGAGCCGCAGGACGTCGAACACCAGGTAGGTGACCGGGCGCGAGCGGGCGAGCTCGGCGGCGCGCCGCGCGTCGCGCACGTGCATGCGCTCGGCGATCGCGGCGAAGGAGGGCACGCCGTCGGACATCGCCACGACCTCGCCGTCCAGGACCGCGTCCGGGACGGCGACGAGACCGGCGAGCTCGGGGTAGGCGGGCGTGACCTCGCGCTCCGCGCGGCTCCACAGCCGCAGCCGGCCGCCGGTCGTGTCCGCGAGCACGCGCACGCCGTCCCACTTGATCTCGAACGCCCAGCGGGCGCCCGTCGGCGGGACGCCGGAGGCTGCAGGGGTGGCGAGCATGGGCTGCACGGGTCCATCCTGCCGAGAACGGGTCACGCCGGCAGTCCGGCGCGCTCGGGGCGGCGGCGCGCTCGGCGCGGCGCCCACGCGGCCGCGTCACGTAGGGCACGGTGGGACACGGAGCAGGACGACGGTGGTCGGACGGCCGGCCACCGAACACGAAGGGGCGACGATGCGGGCGATCTGGAAGGGCGCGGTGGCGTTCGGCCTGGTGAACGTGCCGGTGCGGCTGTACGCCGCGACGGGCGAGCACGAGGTGACGCTGCACCAGGTGCACGCGGCCGACGGCGGCCGCATCCGCTACAAGAAGGTCTGCAGCGTCGACGGCGAGCCGGTGACGATGGACGAGATCGCCAAGGGCTACGAGACCGCGGACGGCGAGCTCGTCGTGCTGACCGACGAGGACTTCTCCCGGCTGCCGCTCGCGACCGAGCGCGAGATCGAGGTCCTCGAGTTCGTGCCCGCCGAACAGGTCGACCCGATCCTCCTGGGCAAGACCTACTACCTGGAGCCCGACAAGACCGCCGCCAAGCCGTACGCGCTGCTGCGCGGCGCGCTCGAGGAGGCGGACCGCATGGCGGTGGTCAAGGTCGCGCTCCGCCAGCGCGAGTCCATGGCCGTGCTGCGCGTGCGGGACAAGGTCATCTGCCTGCAGACGCTGCTGTGGCCCGACGAGGTGCGCGCCGCCGACTTCCCGATCCTCGACGCCGAGGTCACCGTGAAGCCCGCGGAGCTGGCGATGGCGCAGTCGCTGGTCGACTCGCTCGCCGCCGACTTCGACCCGTCGCAGTTCGAGGACCGGTACGACGCGGCGCTCACCGAGCTCATCGAGGCCAAGGTGTCCTCCGGCGACACGCGGTCGCTGCCGCAGCCCGCGGCGGAGGAGGGCAAGGAGGGCGGCGGCGAGGTGGTCGACCTGCTCGCCGCGCTGCAGCGCAGCGTCGAGAAGGCCCGGTCCGCTCGGGGCGGCGCGGCGTCGTCCGACGAGGACGCGGCCGACGACGAGCCCGCCGCCAAGCCCCGCCGCAAGCGTGCCGCCGCCGGCGACGACGAGCCGAAGACGTCCGGCAAGGCGACCACGAAGGCCCCCGCGAAGAAGGCGAAGGCCAAGGCGTCGTGACCGACGCGGACCGCCGGGACCGCGCGGTCGCGACCCTGCGGCGCTGCGCGTTCCTGCTCGAGCGCGCCCAGGCGAGCGCCTACCGCAGCGCGGCGTTCCGCACGGCGGCCGGCGTCGTCGAGCAGCAGGAGCCCGCTCGGCTCGCGACGCTGGTCGCGGCGGCCTCGTTGACGGACCTGCCGTCGGTGGGCGCCCGCACCGCGGGCGTCGCCGAGCTGGCGTGGCGCGGTCGCGACGTGCCGTACCTGGCGGAGCTCGAGTCCGAGCTCGCCGCGCGCCTCGCCGCCGACGACGAGGCCGCGGGGGAGCACGCCGACGCCGCGCGGGACCTGCGCGCGGCCCTGCGTGGCGACCTGCACGCGCACTCCGAGGCGAGCGACGGCGCCACCTCGATCCAGGAGATGCTGCTCGCGGCGCTCGAGATCGGGCACGAGTACCAGGCGATCACCGACCACTCGCCGCGGCTCACGGTGGCCCACGGGCTGTCCGCCGCCCGGCTGCGCGCCCAGATGGATCAGGTGACCGCGCTGAACCGCGCGGTCGCGCCGTTCCGGGTGCTCACCGGCATCGAGGTCGACGTCCTGGACGACGGCGGCCTGGACCAGGAGCCCGGGCTGCTCGACGAGCTCGACGTCGTCGTCGCGTCCGTGCACTCGCAGCTGCGGATGGACCGGGCCGCGATGACCCGGCGGATGGTCAGCGCCGTGCGCAACCCGCGGACCGACGTCCTGGGCCACTGCACCGGCCGCCGGCTCCTGGGCCGGCAGCGACCGCCGAGCGAGTTCGACGCGCGCGTGGTGTTCGACGCGTGCGCGGAGAACGGCGTGGCCGTCGAGATCAACTGCCGCCCGGACCGGCTCGACCCGCCGCACGAGCTGCTGGCGGTCGCGGTCGCGGCGGGCTGCGACTTCGCCATCGACACCGACGCGCACGCGCCGGGGCAGCTCGACTGGCAGGCCGTCGGGTGCCTGCGCGCGGCGCAGCACGGCATCACCGCCGAGCGCGTGATCACCACGTGGCCGGTCGAGCGGCTGCTCGAGCGCACGCACGGGTGACGGACGCGGGCCGGTTCGTCGCGGTTCGCTCCGGCTCGCTGCGGGAGACCCGCGTGTTCGCGCGTGACGAACACCGCACGTCAGGCGGGTGTCCGTGCACGTACCTGCGCGGGAGCCCGGCTAGTGTCGGCGTCTGCGGCCTGCTCGTCCGGGGCCGTTGGAGATCCAGACAGGAGCGAACTTCCGTGAGCCTCAACCGCACCGAGCTCGTCCAGGCCGTCGCCGGCAAGGCCGGTCTGTCCGCCGCCGACGCCGACAAGGCGCTGCGCGCGTTCCAGGACGTCCTGGTCGAGCAGCTCGCCGCCGGCGAGACCGTGACGATCCCCGGCTTCCTCGCCGTCGGCCGCGCCGACCGCGCCGCCCGCACGGGCGTGAACCCCCAGACGGGCGAGAAGCTCGAGATCCCGGCCGGCTACCGCGTCAAGGTGACCGCCGGCAGCACGCTCAAGCGCGCCGTCCAGGGCTGAGCCCGTCCGCAGGCCCGGTCCCCGCGGGGGCCGGGCCTGCGGCGTCCCCGGAGCCCTCCGGGCCGGGGATCAGTCGCGCGCCTTCGCGCGCACCAGGGCCACGGGGAGCAGCCACCAGCACACGGCGAGCACGGCGAGGCCGACCGCCCCGACGACGTAGCCCGCGGTCCGGTCGAGCACGACGTCGAACACGAACGACGCGCTGCCGGCCAGGGCCAGGCCCAGGACCGCCAGGCCCGCGCGCGCGAGCACGTTGCCGGCGTCCACGAGCTCCGGCTTCATCCGCTTGCGGAAGAGCACGCGGTGCACGCTCACGGGCGCCACGATGAGCGCCGTCGCCAGCGCGGCGAGGACGACGAGCACGAGGTACAGGTCCTGCTGGTAGGCGTCGAGGTCGCCGAACCGCTGCTGGAACGGGATGGTCAGCAGGAACCCGGTGAGGATCTGGGCGCCGGTCTGGGTGACCCGCAGCTCCTGCAGCAGCTCGTCCCAGTTGCGGTCCATGCGCTCGGTGTAGGTCTCCCGCCGGCCGTCGCGCGGGTCGGCGTCCTGCTCGCCCGACCGGCCGCGCTCGTCGTCGGCGGTCCGTCCGGCGTCGTGCTCGCTCACGTGTCCTCCTCGGTGCGGGTGGCCAGGATCATCGCGCACCGGGCGCACGCGCGCTCGGTGGACGGCACGGCGCTCGTCGTGACCGGACCACGTGCCCGGGCGGGGGACACTGGGGGCGTGAGACCGCTCCATGACCCCGACCGCCGCGACTTCGCGTCGGACAACTACGCCGGTGTCCACCCCGAGGTCCTCGAGGCCCTCGCCGCAGCGAACGGCGGGCACCAGACGTCCTACGGCGGCGACGCGTGGACCGCGCGGCTCCAGGAGGTGGTCCGCGAGCACCTCGGTGCCCAGGCCGAGGCGTTCCCGGTGTTCAACGGCACGGGCGCGAACGTGCTGAGCCTGCAGGCCGTGCTGCCGCCCTGGGGTGCCGTCGTCTGCTCGTCGGACGCCCACATCCACACGGACGAGAACGGCGCGCCGGAGCGGGTCGCGGGCATCAAGCTGCTGCCGGTGCCGACCCCCGACGGCAAGCTCACCCCGGAGCTCGTCGACCGCGAGGCGTGGGGCTTCGGCGACGAGCACCGGGCCCAGCCCGGCGTGGTGTCCCTCACGCAGTCGACCGAGGTGGGGACGGTCTACACGCCCGACGAGATCCGCGCGGTCGCCGACCACGCCCACGGGCTGGGCCTCACCGTGCACGTGGACGGTGCGCGGATAGCGAACGCCGCGGCCTCGCTCGGCGTGCCGCTGCGGGCGATGACCACGGACGTCGGCGTCGACGTGCTGTCGCTCGGCGGCACCAAGAACGGCCTCGCGTTCGGCGAGGCGGTCGTCGTCCTCTCGCCCGCGGCCGCCACGGGGCTGCCGTACCTGCGGAAGATGGACATGCAGCTCGCGTCGAAGATGCGGTTCCTGTCCGCGCAGCTCGTCGCGCTCCTCGAGGGCGACCTGTGGCTGCGCTCGGCCACGCACGCCAACGCCATGGCGGCGCGGCTCGCGGCGGGGCTCACCGAGGCGGGCGTGGAGCTGCTGCACCCCGTCCAGGCCAACGGCGTCTTCGCACGGCTGGCGCCCGAGGTGGCGGCGGAGCTGCGCCGGACCTGGCGGTTCTACGACTGGGCGCACGGCACCGTCCGCCTGATGTGCGCTTTCGACACCACGCCCGAGGACGTCGACGACCTGCTGGCGGCCGTGCGGCGCCTGGTCTGACGGTGCACGCACCGCACGACTCTTGACGGTGAGCGAGCCGGTGGGTCGGCGCCGGCGGCGGGGGTCGTCACCCGCCGCCGGCGCCTGATCGAGGGACTCCGGGAGGCGCCGTCAGCCGACGGTGCAGGCGGAGCCGTTGAGCGTGAACGCGGTCGGGCTCGTGGTGGTCCCGGTGTGGGTCCCGTTGAACCCGAGGTCGACCGAGGCGCCCGGCGCGAGGGCGCTGTTCCACTGCGCGCCCGTGGCCGTGACCACCTGGCCGGTCTGCGACCAGGTGGCGCTCCAACCCTGCTCGAGGCGCTGGCCGGCCGGGAGCGTGAACGACAGCGACCAGCCGCTGACGCTCGTCGTACCCGTGTTCTTGACCTTGACGTTCACCGACATGCCCGTGCTCCAGGTGCCGGCCTGGTAGGTCACCGAGCAGGCGCCGACGGGCGGGGCGGTGGGCGTGCTCGTCGGGGTGCTCGTCGGGTCGTCCGTCGGGTTGGTGCCGGACCGCGTCGTGGCCGTCACCGCCGCGGACCGCGCCGAGACGTTGCCGGCCTTGTCGCGCGCCCGCACGGTGAACGTGTACGCGGTGCCCGGCTGCAGCCCGGTGACCGTGTAGGCGGACGTGCTGCTCGTCCCGACCAGGGTGGTGCCCCGGTACACGTCGTAGCCGTCCACCCCGGAGCCGGCGTCGGTCGCGGGCGACCAGGTCAGCGGCAAGGTGGTCGTGGTGGCGGTGCCGGCCGTGAGGCCGGTCGGCACGCTGGGCGGCGTGACGTCGGTGACGGTGCCGCCGAGCTCACCGAGCGACTTGCCGGTCGTGCTCCCCGCTCCGCCCAGCCGGACCTGGTGGTCGAGGCTCACGAACTTGCCGCCGTCCTGCCAGAGCGCGGGCTTGAGGATCGCGTACTTGGCCGCGTCCCACGTGGTCCAGTCGTCGAGCAGCAGGCCGCCGGTGTCACCGGAGTTCGGGTTGAGCGACCAGAAGGTGTGGGAGATCTTGCGCTCGACCATGGTGTCCCGCAGCGCGGTCATCCAGCGGTCCTGGCGCTCGTCCTGGCCGACCCGGCCGCCCCACTCGCCGATCAGGAGCGGGGCGATGCCCTGCTTGTGGATGTAGAGCCAGTTCGGGTCCCAGACGTCCTGCTCGAGCGTGGCGCGCGTGAACGGCTTCTGGAACCAGGCCTGGTCGAACACCAGCGGCCCGTAGTCGTGCGGCGAGTAGACGAGCTGGTCCTGGTGGGCGCCGAGGTCGACGGGGTGGTCCTTCACGCCGCGCAGGTTCCCGCCCCACCAGGTGCCGTAGTACTCCTTCTCGTTGGTCGAGGACCAGGAGACGCCCTCCTTGGGGTAGACCTCGATGCCCTCGCACAGGATGAGGACGCGCGGGTTGATCGCGAGGATCCGCCGCCCGGCCACCTGGCAGGTGTTCTTGAAGTTGTCCTGGTCGGTCGACGAGTCCCACTTGGCGCGCGGCGAGGAGTTCGGGGTCCCGTGCGGCTCGTTCTTGATGTCCATGGCGACGACGGTGTCGTTCGTCTTGTAGCGGTCGGTGACCCACTCCCACGCCGAGTAGAAGCTCTCGGTCGTGATCGTGCCCTTCCACCACACCGGGTAGAAGTGGCCGGCGTTGTCGGCCTCGGCGCTGTGCACGTCGAGCATGACCTTGAGGCCGTACTTCTCGGCGAGCTCGAGGAACCGGTCGAAGACCTGCAGCGAGGTCTTCCCGACGAGCTCCGGGTTGACGTAGGTGTTCACGCCCGAGGAGACGGCGGCCTGGCCGTTCTTCCACTCCAGCAGGAGCTGGGTCGAGATGGGCACGCGCACGATGTTGATGCCGTGGTCCGCCATGGACCGCGTGATCGACTCGAGGTTCACCGACCACAGGCCGTGGAACACGCGCTCGGTGGCGTTGAACCCGAACCAGTTGGCGCCGGTGAGCCAGACCTCGGTACCGGCCTCGTCGACGATCCGGTTGCCCTCGACGTGCAGCCAGTCGGCGGCCGGCGCGGCCTGCGCCGGTGCGGCGGCCACGGCGAGCGGCACGCCGAGGGCGGCCGCGGTGACGAACCCGGTCAGCGCGGTGCGCAGGCGCCGGGGGAGGTGCAGTGGTGCGGACACGGTCTCTCCTCGTTGAGAGCGGGCGGCGGGAGGCCGGCGGGCCTGCCCGGGGACGCCGCAGGCGGCCGTGCCGGGGCACGACCGCCTGCGGTGGGTGTCACGCGACGGTGCAGGTAGCGCCGTTGAGCGTGAAGGAGGTCGGGGCGGTGTTCGTCCCCGAGTGCGACGCGTTGAAGCCGATGTCGGTCGACGCGCCCGGAGCGAGCGAGCCGTTCCACGCGGCGTTCGTCGCCGTCACGGCCGAACCGGACTGGGTCCAGGTCGCGCTCCACCCCTGCGTGACCTGCTGGCCGTTCGCGAAGGTGAACTTGAGCGTCCAGCCGTTGAGCGCGGTGGAGCCCGTGTTGGTGACCTTGACGTTGGCCGACAGACCCGTGTTCCAGCTGCTGGCCTGGTAGGAGACCTTGCAGGAGGCGCCCGGCTGCGGCGTGGTCGGGTCGGGCGTCGGCTCGACGGCGGCCTTGGTGCGGGCGCTCAGTGCGGAGGACGCGGCCGAGACGTTGCCGGCGTTGTCCTTGGCCCGGACCGTGAACGAGTACGCCGTGTCCGCCGTGAGGCCGGTCGCGGTGTAGCTCGTCGTGGTGCTGGAGCCGACGAGCGTCGTGCCCCGGTAGACGTCGTAGCCGGCGACGCCCGAGCCGCCCGCGTTGTCCGTGGAGGCGTTCCAGGACAGCGGGATGCTGCTCGTCGTCGCGGTGCCCGCGGCCAGGCCGGTGGGCACCGAGGGCGCCACCGTGTCCGTCACGGTGCCGGGCTGCGTGGTCGCCGAGACCGCCGTCGAGGCGGCCGAGACGTTGCCCGCCTTGTCCTTGGCGCGGACCGTGAACGAGTACGCCGTGCTCGGGGTCAGGCCCGTCGCGGTGTAGCTCGCCGTGGTCGTCGACCCGACGAGGGTCGTGCCGCGGTAGACGTCGTAGCCCGCGAGGCCGGATCCGCCGGCGTTGTCGGAGGACGCGGTCCACGACAGCGCGACGCTCGAGCTGGTCACCGCGCCGACCGTGACGCCCGCGGGCACCGACGGGGCGACGGTGTCGACCGGGTCGGGGTCCACGGTGCCACCGGAGATCACCGGGTACGCGTTCTTCACCAGGGTGACGAACTGGTCCTCGAACCACTGGCCGGCGAGCGGCGCGTTCGGCGTGGCGCCGGTGAGCTGGTTCTTCAGCTTGGGCGAGACGAACGTCGGGTCGCACATGCGGTCGAACCGCTTGCCCTGGTCGTTCGGGATGTCCGACGACGCGCCGTCCGACTCACCCGGGGGCTTGATCCAGACGAAGGCGTCCAGGTGCGACGCGGTGTAGCCCGACGGCGTGGCCTGCGGGAGCATGCCGATGCCCGCGCCGAGCGGGTTGCACCAGGCGCCGCGGTGGACGCGCTTGTCCACGCGCGACTGGTTGACGTAGGTGTTGAGGTCGGTGCTGGTCGAGACCGCGGTCGGTCGGGCGGGGCCGCCCCAGCCGTTGCGCGAGGTGTCGATCAGCATGCCCAGGCTGGAGGGGAACCCGGCCGCGACCAGGAGCCGGTGCATGTGCGCGGTGAAGTCGACCTCGTCGAAGTCGAAGTTCCACTCGTAGAAGTCGCTCGAGCGGATCGGGTTGCCGCCGCCCAGCGTCTTCGACGAGTCGGGCAGGAACGGCTCCTCGAGCGGCGTGGTGTTCGCGACGTCGGACACGAACCCGTCGATCGACGCGAAGCCCGCGGTGGTCGTCTTGGCGACCTCGGCGAAGAGCTGCGCGGCGGGACCGGCGTTCGAGTCCCAGCCGAGCCAGCCCGAGTGGCCGATGTCGATGTAGTTATAGACGTTGGGGATCGCGTGCAGCTTGTCGAGCGCGTACTTCACGCCCTGGCGGTAGTACGGCGCGGCCTGCTGGCACGTCGACTCGCTGATGTTCGTCACGAGGTTCGGCAGCGAGTCGGGCTCGATCGTCGCCGAGATGCGCAGCCCGGCGTACTTCGGCTCGGCCAGCATCGCGGCGATCGGGTCGATGTACTCGGTCTTGTAGCGCGCCAGGCCGGCGTCGGTCGCGGGGAGCTCACCGTTCGACGCGAGCGCGTAGCAGTCGCGGCCGGGCAGGTCGTAGATGACCAGGTTGACCACGATCGGCGTGCTGCCCTGCTTCTGCGCGAGGGCGTTGTCGAGGTGGAAGCGCAGGCCGTTGCCGTCCGCGTTGCCCTCGATGGCGCTGATGCGGTCCATCCACACCGCGGTGGGCTGCTTCGCCACCGTGGCCATCCGGGCCGCGAGCGACGAGTCGCTCTGCTTGGCCGCGGACGCCTTCACGGCGGACGCCCAGGTCGGGTTCACGTACTGCGTGGCGCCGGCGTACGGGTTGTCGACGTGCGGCTCGGCAGCCTGCGCGCCGGACATGAACGCCATGGAGAGGGGTACTGCTGCGAGCACAGCCGTCGTGGCGGCGGCGACGGCGCGACGCCGGCGGGTGCCGGCGGTGCGGGGTCCGTGTCGGGACACGTGGTCCTCCGAGGGATCGAGCGGCCCGCCCGCGACGACGCTGTGCGGACGAGGGCCGCCCCGGGAAGTCGTCGGCGACCGGGACCCACCTGACCACGCCGCCGATCTGCGGGGGAGCGGGCGAATCGATTAGGACGAATGACCCGAACCGGTTCGCGACGGGCCCGGCTCCCGATCACGGGACCGGTACCACGTCGAGGCACCCGCGGCGCCCGCGACCTCGTCGTCAGCGCGCGTGCGGCGCGGTGCTGCCCCGCACGGCCAGCGCCGCGACCTGGAGCGGGACACGCACCGGCGCGTCCTCCGGGCCCGCGGCGAGCGCGCCGAGCACGGCCGTCGCCAGGGCGGTCCCCAGCTCGGCACCGAGCGCGGGCAGGCTGCTCAGGGCCGGCGTGGCCAGGCGGCACAGCACGCTGTCCGCGCCGGCGACGACCGACAGGTCCCAGGGCAGGACCAGACCCGTGCGCCGGGCGACGTCCAGGGCGGCGAGCGCCATCAGGTCGGTCTCGAGCACCAGCGCGGTCGGCGGCGCGGCCGCCATCAGCAGCCGGCGCGCCGCCGCCGCGGCGCCCTCGGCGGTGCCGTCCGTGGCCGCCGCCTCCAGCTCCGCACCGCCCGCGGCGAGCGCCCGCCGGAGGCCGGCCTCGCACTCGGCAGTGCGCACCCAGTCGGCGGGTCCCGTGACGGCCGCGACGCGCGTGTGCCCCAGGTCGAGGAGGTACCGCCCCACCCGCGCGTACGCGTCGGCGTCGTCGACCTCCACCGCGGACAGCTCCGGCGTGATGTGCGGGGGCCCGACGACGACCGCGCGCAGCCCGGCGGCCGCGACCGCCGCGAGGCGCCGGTCGTCGACCCGCACGTTCGGCACGACGACCGCCTCGCAGCGACGCTCGGCGCCCCACCGGGTGTACAGCTCGGCCGCGGCGACGTCGTCGTCCACGACCCGCAGGTCCACCGAGAGGCCGCGCGGCGCGAGCGCGCGCTGCAGCGACGCCACGACGTCGAGCACGGGCGCGCCGTGCAGCGCCTCGCCCGCGACGATCGCCAGCCCGACGGCCTGCGCGCCGGCGCGCATCGACCGGGCGGCGGGGTTGGGGCGCCAGCCGAGCTCGTCGGCCACGCGCAGCACGCGCTCGCGGGTCGCCCCGGAGACGCCGCGCCGGTCGTTCAGGGCATAGGACACGACGGCGGTCGAGACGCCCGCGGCGCGCGCGACGTCCGAGATGGTGGGGCGTCGTCCTGCTCGGGGTGCTGCCGGAGTGGTCACAATCGCCTAGTGTGTCGCCCGATGCGTCCGAATCGCATCATCTCGGCTCCGACGACGTTGACGGGGTGGCAGGGTGGTCTCAGCGGGAACAGGTCGGCACGGGTCCTTGGCGAACCCCGCTCGACGGACGGTCGGGGTGCTCGCGCCCGTCGTCGGCGGCTTCTACTTCGGGGCGGTCATCGCCGGCGTCGCGCGGGCGTGCCGCGCGGGCGGGCACCGCGTCGTCGCGGTCCAGACGTACCCGGCGGGTCTCGACCGCGAGGGGGCGGCGGAGCCCGACGACGTGCCCGTCGCGCTCGGCGCGGTCGACGGGCTGGTGGTGCTCAGCGGGGCGCTGCCGCACGAGCGGCTGAGCCGGCTCGAGGCCAGCGGGCTGCCGACCGTGCTGGTCAGCGAGGAGCTCCCGTCCCGCAGCGTGCCCGTCGTGCTGCCGGACAACGCCGCGGGCGTGCGGGCCTCGGTCGAGCACCTCATCCAGCACGGCCACCGGGCGATCGGGTTCGTCGGGTCGCTCACCCAGCGCGACATGCGGGAGCGGTTCGCCGCCTACCGCGACACGCTCGCCGCGCACGGCCTCGAGGCGGACGGCGCGTGGGTCTACGAGGCGAGCGACAACAACGAGCCCGGTGGCCAGGCCGCGGCGCGCCGGCTGCTCGCGGCCGGCCTGCCCACGACCGCGGTCGTCGTCGCGACCGACCGCAACGCCGCCGGCCTGATCGCCGGCCTGCGTCATGCGGGCCTCGCGGTGCCGCGGGACCAGGCCGTCGTGGCGTTCGACCACGCCGACTTCGGCGCACGCCTCACCCCGCGGCTCACGACCGTCGACGCGCACTTCGACCGTGTCGGCGAGGCCGCCGTGCGGCTGCTCCTGGCGCGCCTGCGGGGCGAGGTCGTGCCGGTGGGGGAGCACCGCACCGCCACCTCGCTCGTGGTGCGCGAGTCCTGCGGCTGCACGCCCCTGACCCGCACCGACGCCTCCCGGGACGACTGGCGCGACGACCTGCTCGACCTCACCCGCACCGCGTTCTCCGGCGGGCGCGGGCTGATCCCCGGCCCCCACGACCCCCGCACGCACCGCGAGGTGCGCCCGGACCCGCGCATCGACGTGCGCGCCGAGGCCCGCACCGACGCCCGCACTGACGCCCGTTCCGAGCGGCACCCCGACCGGCACCCGGAGCGGCACCCCGACCGTCGCGCCGAGCGGCACGAGCGACGGACGCCGCAGGAGGCCTGGTGCCACGCGGTCGTCGAGCCCCTGGGCGCGGCCCTGGGCGGCGCGGTGCCGGACGACGCGGCGATGGCGCGGCTCGCCGAGCTCACCACGGCGCTGCAGCCCTACCCCGACGCGCTCGAGCTGCTCGTCGCCGCGGTGCACCGTGCTCGCGACACGCTGCTGGTCGAGCAGCCGGCCGGCACCGCGGCCGCCACGCTCGAGCGCACCACCACCGCGGTCATCCTCGCGCTCACCCGCGGCTGCACCGCGGCGCTGCTCGGCCGCGCGGGACGCCTCGAGGCGACCGTGGAGCACCAGTACGAGGTGGCGATGGACCTGCTGCGGGACGGCACCGACCCGCGCACGCTCGAGTGGCTCCCGCGCGGGCTGCGCGGGCGCGCGTGCCTGGCGCTGTGGGTCGACGGGCCCGGCGGAGACCGCGAGCTGGAGATCGTCGGGGTCCGCGACGCGGCAGGCGCCCTGACCCGGCTCGTCGGGACGCGCACGGTGCCCGCCGACTTCCCGCCGCTGCCGATGCTCCGGGGCGGGCTGGTCGCCGAGGCGACCTTCGTGGTGCCGGTGACCTGCGGCCGCAGCGACTGGGGGCTGCTCGCCGTCGAGGGCCCGGTCGAGGCGCGCTCCACGACCGCGCGCGACCGGTTCAACCACTGGGCCGCGCTGCTCGCCGTGGCGCTCGACCAGCAGAGCCTCCTCGCCTCGCTGCACGAGCAGCGGCTCCAGCTCGAGCAGGCCGCGGCGCGCGAGCGCGCGCTCGCGGACGCCGTGCGGGTCAGCGAGGAGCACTACGCGCTGGCGTCGATGGCGGCCGACGACGGGACGTGGGACTGGGACGTCTCGAAGGGCACCGTGTACTACTCGCCGCGCTGGAAGCAGACGCTGGGCTACGACGACGAGTCGGTCGGCTCGTCGCCGACGGAGTGGCTCGACCGTGTGCACCCGGCGGACCGCGACGAGGTCTCGACCGCGATCGCCGCGTCCCTCGCCGGGGTCGACTCGACGCTCGAGCTCGAGCACCGGGTCCGCAGCGCGGGCGGCGAGTACCGCTGGTTGCTCTGCCGGGCGATGACCGTGCTCGACGACGCGGGCTGCCCCGCCCGGCTCGTCGGGACGATCGTCGACGTGACGGACCGCAAGCAGGCCGAGCTCTCGCAGCAGCGCGACGCGCTGCGCGACGCCGAGACCGGCCTGGCGACGCGCCTGCTGTTCCTCGACCGGCTCGGGGCGGCGGTCGTGCGTGCACACCGGATCGACGACTACGACTGCGCGCTCGTCGTGGTCCGAGCGCCCGTCGTCAGCCAGCCGGGCGGTGCCCGCGGAGCGGCGTCCACCGAGTCGCTCCGCGAGGTCGCGGAGCGGCTGCGGGACGCCGTCCGCGCGGGCGACACCGCGGCCCGGAGCTCGGACGACGAGGTCGCCCTGCTGCTCGAGGACACCGGCCCCGGGGGCGTGCCGTCACGCGTGCGGGGTGTCCTCGACGCGCTGGTCAGCGCGATGGGTGACCGGGTCCGGATCGGCATGGTGCCGAGCCTGCGGGGCTACGAGGACGCGGGGGCCGTCCTGCGCGAGGCGGACATCGCGGTGGCGCGGGCCGCCGCGGGCAGCGTGGCCCGCAGCGGCCCGCGCTGACCGGTCGTCAGCTGCGGCCGCGCGCCGGGCCGTGCCCGGGGCCACCGTGGTGCCCGCTCGTGTGGCCGGTGGTCGGACGGCTCGTGCCGTGACCCCCGCGCGGGCCGGCGTCGAGGCGGATCCGCAGGGGCCGCCCGGCCACCCGCGTGCGGGAGAGCTTGTCGACGGCCTCGGGCGTGAGGCCGCCCGGGATGTCGACCAGCGCGAAGCTGCCGAAGATGTCGATCTTGCCGACGTCGGCGCCGGTCAGGCCGCCCTCGCCGGTGAGCGCTCCGACGAGCGCGCCGGGCTGCAGGCCGTCGCGGTGCCCGACCGCCACGCGCCAGCGCGGCGACCCGCCGGCGATGTGGGTGCTCGCCCGGCGACGCGGGGCGGCGTCGTCGTGGTCCCGGCGCGGGCGGTCGGTGGACAGGCTCGCCCGCGCGAGCGCGTCGTCGAGGTCGTCGGCACCGGCCTGGCCGGGACCCTCGTCGCCCACGGCGAGCGCGAGGACCGCCTCGAGCAGCGCGGTCGGGTCCAGCTCGGGGTTCTCGAGGAGGTGGGTCGCGACCGCCTGCCGGTACACGTCGAGCCGGCCGGCCTGCACGCGGCCGGGGACGCGCGCCAGGAGGGCGCGGACACGGTGCGCGGAGACCTCGGCGGGCGAGGGCACGGCGACCTGCTCGAGCGTGGTGCGCGTGGTCCGCTCGATCGTGCGCAGCCGGGACTGCTCGGACGGCGTGACGAAGGTGAGCGCGACGCCGTCGCGCCCGGCGCGGCCGGTCCGGCCGATCCGGTGGACGTAGGTCTCCGGCTCGCGCGGGACGTCGTAGTTCACGACGAGCCCGATCCGCTCGACGTCGAGCCCGCGCGCCGCCACGTCGGTCGCGACGAGGACGTCGAGCGCGCCGTTGCGGAGGCGGTCGACGATCTTCTCCCGGTCGCCCTGGGCGACGTCGCCGGAGATGAACGCTGCGGAGACGCCGCGCTCGACGAGCGCGCTGCCCAGCTCCTCGGCGGCGCCGCGCGTCCGCACGAACACGATCGCCGCGTCGGCCTCCGAGACCGCGAGGACCCGGCCGAGCGCGCCGGCCTTGTGGCGGTGCGGGACCACGGAGTACGTCTGCTTGACCGTGGTCACGGTCGACGACTGCCGGGCGACCGTGACCTCGACGGGGTTCACCAGGTGCTGCTCGGCGACCCGACGGATGGCGGGGGGCATCGTCGCGGAGAAGAGCGCGACCTGGCGGCCCGTGGGCACCCGCTCGAGGACCTTCTCGACCTCCTCGGCGAAGCCCATGCGCAGCATCTCGTCGGCCTCGTCGAGAACGAGGTAGCGCACGCGGTCGAGCACGAGCGAGCCGCGCTCGAGGTGGTCGATGACACGCCCGGGCGTGCCGACGACGACCTGCGCGCCCCGCTGCAGCGCGCGCTGCTGGGGCAGGAACGGCGCGCCGCCGTAGACCGGCAGCACCGTCATGCCGGGCAGGTGGCGGGCGAACGTCGAGACCGCCTCGGCGACCTGCATCGCGAGCTCGCGCGTGGGGGTCAGGACGATGGCCTGGACCGCGCCGACGGCGGGGTCGACCGCCGCGAGCAGCGGGAGGCCGAACGCCGCCGTCTTGCCGGTGCCGGTCTGCGCGACCCCGACGATGTCGCGGCCCGCGAGCAGCGCGGGGATCGCACGCGCCTGGATCGCCGACGGCGTGACGAAGCCGAGGTCGCGGACGGCGCGGTCGAGCGCGTCCGGCATCCCGAGCGAGTCGAACGTCAGCTCGGGCGACGCGTCGGTGCCGGTCGAGGGGGGAGCACCGGGGGTGGAGGAGGACAGCAAGGAGCCCGTGGGCATGGTCATGTACGGCCGTTTCGTTTCGGGGGAGGACTGACCGGCGCCAGGTCGGCGCGCGGCTGTCGCAACCCCGAACACCCGGGCACCCTCAGGTGCCCCTCGCACGACGACGCCCACCGACCGACGAAGGGTGGGGGCGATACTCCAGGGGGGACGCGACGAACTCCGCGATGTCCCCATGGTAGCCGCGCGGTCCCCGGAGCGGACGGTCCCGGACGGGTGACGTGCCGCACAGGACCGTCGCGCGGACCAGCGGCGCAGTTCAGCGGCGCGGATCAGCGGCGTAGGTCAGCGGCCCAGGTCAGCCCAGCCCGCGCGCCGGCCCCTCGATCGCCGGGCACGCGTCCATCACCACGTCGAGCCCCGCGGCGCGGGCGCGCTCGGCGGCGGCCTCGTCGACCACGCCGAGCTGGAGCCAGACCGCGCGAGCGCCGCGCGCGACGGCCTCGTCGACGACGGCGCCGGCGAGCGAGGAGTTCACGAACACGTCGACGACGTCGATGTCGCCGGGTACGTCCGCGAGCGAGGCGTAGCCCTGCTCGTCGTGCACCACGGGGGCGCTGGGGTGGACGGGCACGATCGTCTTGCCGAGACGCTGCAGGTACGCGGCGACGCCGAACGCGGCCCGGTCCCGGTTGGTGGACAGGCCGACGACGGCCCAGCGGCCGGGTCCGCGCAGGAGCCGGTCGACGACGGCGGGATCGTTGGTGTGCACGGGTGCAGCGTCGCACGCCACGTCCTTACCCGCCGTCCGGACCGGAAGCCGCACGGCGCGCACGGACGCGGCGTGCGCGGACGTGCGCGGGGCAGCCGCTTAGGATCGGGCGGGCACGACGACGGGAGGCACGCGCACGTGACGGACCAGGTGCGACGGGACGACCCCGGTGACGTCGGGGAGCTCAGCACGCGCGTGCTCACGATCCCCAACGCCATCAGCATGGTGCGGCTGCTGCTCGTGCCGGTCTTCGGCGTGCTCATCGCCACCGGCCAGGACGGCTGGGCGGTGCTCGTGCTCGCGGTCTCCGGCGCCAGCGACTGGCTCGACGGCGTCCTCGCGCGGCGGCTCGGCCAGGTCACGCGGCTCGGCCAGCTCCTGGACCCCGCAGCCGACCGGCTGTTCATCGCCGTCACGCTCGTCGGGCTGGTGTGGCGAGGCGTCGTCCCGCTCTGGCTCCTGGTCGTCATCGTCGCGCGCGAGCTGGTGCTCGGCCTGATGCTGCTGGTGCTCGCCCGCGCCGGCTACCCGCCGCCGCAGGTGCACCTCGCGGGCAAGGCGGGCACGTTCGCGCTCCTGTACGCGTTCCCGCTGCTGCTGCTCGCCTCGTGGGACTCGTGGGTCGGCACGGTCGCGGAGGTCGCCGGCTGGGCGTTCGCGCTCTGGGGCGTCGGGCTGTACTGGTTCGCGGGCGCGCTCTACCTGGTGCAGGCGCGCCGACGGCTGCGTGCGCGGGAGACCGACGGGACGAGCCCGGGGGAGCCCTCGGCGGGGCTGCCGTGAGCACCCGTCACGGCATCGACTCCGGGGCGCCCGACCGCCGGCCGGACGCCTCCATGACGCTGCTCACCGAGGTGTACCGGCGCCCGCTCGACCCCGGCTACGCGCTCGCGGCGCGGCGCCGCGCCGCAGGGGAGCAGGCTCCGCCGGGGCCCGGCCGCCGGGCGGTCCTCTTGGTGGCGGCCGTGCTGCTGGGGCTCGCGGTGACGGCCGCGGCACTGACCCTGCACCAGCCGACCAGCTCCGCCCAGCGGGCGCGCGAGGTGCTCGAGGGCAACATCGTCGAGCGCAGCGACCAGGTGGCCGCGCTCCAGGAGGAGTCCGCGGCGCTCGGCGAGCAGATCACGGCGCTGCAGTCCGCCCTCGTCGGGCAGGGCGACGCCGCGCTGCGCACCGAGCTGGCCGCCGGCACCGTCGAGGCGGGCCAGTCCGAGGTCACGGGACCGGGCCTGCGTGTCGAGCTGAGCGACGCTCCCTCGGCCGCGACGAGCGACCTCGGCGACGAGTCCCGCGTGCAGGACGTCGACCTCCAGGTGGTCGTGAACGGCCTCTGGTCGTCCGGGGCCGAGGCGGTCGCGATCAACGGGCAGCGCGTCACCTCCACGACCGCGATCCGCAGCGCGGGCAGTGCCGTCCTGGTCGACCTCGTCCCCCTGACCAGCCCTTACCGCGTCGACGCGATCGGCAGCTCGACGCGCCTGCAGACCGGTCTCGTCCGCAGCAGCGCCGGCCAGCTCATCACGGCCCTGCGCTCCACGTACGGGATCGGCGTCGACATCTCCGCGCAGTCGTCGCTCGACCTGCCGGGCGCCGGGCAGGTGAACCTGCGCCACGCCACGGTGCCCGCCGGCGCCCTCCCGGACGCTCTCGTCCCGTCGCCCACGGCCACCCCGTCGGCGGCGTCCTCGCCCTCGGCGACGGACGGCTCGGTGACGTCGTCGCGCGGCACGGGCGTCGCGGTTTCGTCGACGGCGGTCGCTGTGGCAGCCTCGTCGCACGACGCGCGCGCCGGAGCGTCCGCCGGGGGACCCCGGGGCGTCGGGGAGGAGAGCTCGTGATCGCCGTCATCGGCCTGGTCATCGGCGTCGTCGCAGGCCTGGTGCTGCAGCCCACCGTGCCACCCGAGCTCCAGCCCTACCTGCCGATCGCCGTGGTGGCCGCGCTGGACGCGATCTTCGGCGGCGTCCGGGCCATGCTCGACGGGATCTTCGACGACCGCGTCTTCCTCATCTCGTTCCTGTCGAACGTCATCGTCGCGGCGCTCATCGTCTTCCTGGGCGACCAGCTCGGCGTCGGCAGCCAGCTCTCGACGGCCGTCGTCGTGGTGCTCGGCATCCGGATCTTCTCCAACGCCGCCTCGATCCGCCGTCACCTGTTCAAGGCCTGACGTGGCGGACCCCGACGAGGACGTGCCGCCGCCGAGCGTGCCGGCCGACGGCGACCGCCGGGCCGAGGACGCGCCCGTGCGCGCCTCGGAGCAGGCCGACGCGCGCCCGGTCACCGACGGCGCCGGCGCACCCGACGCGGGACGCCTCACGGCTGGCGACGGTCTCGCCGACGACGGTCTCGCCGACGACGGTCCCGCCGTCGAGCCGCAGGACGACCCGACGGCGGACCACGAGGCGCCGGTCCACGAGGCGCCGGTCCACCACGCGGCCGTCGACCAGGCGCCCGCCGAGGTCCGTCCTGCCGGCCCGGCCGTTCCCGACGAGCCCGCGTCCGACGCGGCGGTGCCCGACGAGCCCGTCGCGGAGCC
The DNA here is from genome assembly GCF_018531375.1 of Cellulomonas fulva. Taxonomy (NCBI): domain Bacteria; kingdom Bacillati; phylum Actinomycetota; class Actinomycetes; order Micrococcales; family Cellulomonadaceae; genus Cellulomonas; species Cellulomonas fulva. The sequence goes on from NZ_JAHBOH010000001.1 coordinate 2,834,029, forward strand.
CGGTCCCGCGCCGCAGGTGACCGGCGACGCGCCCGCTCCGGCGCCGTCCATCAGAGCGGCGGCCACGACGACGACCGTCGCGCCGACGGACGGCCCGACGGCGACCCCGGAGGACGATGCGGCAACCGAGCCGGCAACCGAGCCGGCAACCGAACCGGTCGTCGAACCAGCAACCGACCCGGCAGGCGCCTCGCCTGCCAACGGCTGGCGCGTCCTGGGCGCCTCGCTGCGTCCCCGCGCGACGCGTGCCCAGCTGCTCGCGGGCGTGCTGTGCGCGCTGCTGGGGTTCGCGGTCGTCGTCCAGGTCCGGCAGAACGACGAGAGCGCGCTCGCGGGCCTGCGTCAGTCGGAGCTCGTCCGCATCCTGGACGAGACGACGGAGCGCGGCGACCAGCTCCGCCAGGAGGTCTCGGACCTGCGCGGCGAGCGGGACGAGCTGCTGTCCGGCTCGGACCGGCAGCAGGCGGCGCTGGACTCGCTGCGGCGCAGCGCCGTGACCCAGGGGATCCTCTCAGGCCGGCTGCCCGCGGAGGGCCCGGGCGTCGAGGTGCTGCTCGTCGACCCCGAGGGCGGGCTGCAGCCCACGACGATGCTCAACATGCTCGAGGAGCTCCGCAACGCGGGCGCCGAGGCGATCCAGCTCAACGACCAGCGGATCACGGCCAGCTCGTCGTTCACGGGCACCCGTGGCGCCGTGGCGCTCGACGGCGTCGAGCTCCAGGCTCCGTTCACGTGGCGCGCGATCGGCGACCCGGAGACGCTCGCGATCGCGCTGCAGATCCCGGGCGGCGCGATGGCGACGGTGCGCGGCGCCGGGGCGTCCGGCGAGGTCGACCAGCTCGACCTGGTCCAGGTCACCGCGGTGCGGGCGCTCCCGGACCCGGCGTACGCGACGCCCGTCCCGCCCGAGGGCGGCTGAGGTGCCGCGCGAGGACGTGCAGCCGTTCGGAGGGCTGCGCCGGGCTCCCGCGTTGCATAGGGTGGGGCGATCGGCGACGGGTCTGTCGGCGGTGGGTCATGTGCACATCCGCACCGACGGTGCGAGCGGGGAGGTCTGATGATGGACGACGAGCGGACCACACGCACGCCCGGCGGCCCGGAGACCACCGTCAACTTCGGTCAGCTCTCGCCGGTGGAGATCGAGCAGGGCGCGCCGGTCGGCCTGACCCCGGACGAGTCGGCCGCCGTCCACGCGCTGCCGCCCACGTCCGCGCTGCTGGTGATGCAGCGCGGCCCCAGCGCCGGCGCGCGGTTCCTCCTCGACGCCGAGCGCACGGTCGCGGGCCGGTCGACGCAGGCGGACATCTTCCTCGACGACGTGACCGTGTCGCGCAAGCACGCCGAGTTCGTGCGCGACGGTGCGCACTTCGTCGTACGGGACATCGGCTCCCTGAACGGGACGTACGTGAACCGGACCCGGATCGACCAGACGGTGCTGCGCTCGGGGGACGAGGTGCAGATCGGGAAGTACCGCCTGACCTTCCACCCGAGCCCGCACCGCGAGCCCGAGGCATGACGCGCGCCACGACCATCTCCACGACGACACGCGGCCGCAGGTGCCGCCGGTGAGCCCGGCGAGCGGGGGGCGCGCACGGCGGCACGTGGACGAGGTCCCGGACGTCCCCGACGTCGCGCAGGAGCCGTCGCGGTCCGGCGCACCCGACGAGCCCGCCGCGCACGAGCCGTGGCCGCGCGGCCTGTCCCGCCGCGCGTCCATGCGGATCTCCGACGTGCTCGCGGCGCTCCAGATCGAGTTCCCGGCCGTGACGCCGTCCAAGCTGCGCTTCCTCGAGGAGCAGGGACTCGTCGAGCCCGTCCGCACGCCTGCGGGGTACCGGCAGTACTCGCCGGCCGACATCGAGCGGCTCCGGTTCGTCCTGCGCCAGCAGCGGGACCGGTACATGCCCCTGCGCGTGATCGGCGAGCGCCTCGCGGCGCTCGACGCGGGCGAGGAGGACGAGCCGACCTCGCGCGCGCGCCTCGCGGCGACGGACGGCGTCCTGCAGCGGGCCGACGAGCGCGTGGGCGCGGCCGCGCTGGCGCAGGAGAGTGGGGTCGAGGCGGAGTTCGTCGCCGAGCTCGTCGCCGCCGGCGTCCTCGTCGCGCGGCCGGGCGGGACGTTCGAGCCGTGGGCCCGCGAGGTCGTCACGACGGCGGCTGCGCTCGCCGAGCACGGCATCGACGTCCGGCACCTGCGCCAGTTCCGGCAGGCGGCCGAGCGGCAGGCGGACCTGGTCGACCAGGTCGTCGCGCCGTGGCGGGGTCAGCGCAACGCGTCGTCGCGCGCGCACGCCGCGACGCTGGCGGCCGAGCTCGGGGAGCTGTGCGCGCGGATGCACACGGCGCTCGTGCGGGCCGCCGTGACGGACGTCGCGCCCTGACTGCGACCGGACCCCGTCCGTGGCCCGGCTGCGCCGCCCCGCTGCCGCATCGGCCCGTCCGACGTAGCGTGGAGGCGTGGAAGAGCCCGAGCTGGTCGTCGTCGAGGTCGTCGGGGTGCGTCGGCACCCCGCGGTCGAGGAGATCGTCGTGCTGCTTCTCGACGCGGAGTCCGAGCTGGTGGTGCCGATCATGATCGGGCCGGCGGAGGCGGGAGCGATCGCCGCCGCGCAGGCCGGTGTGGTCCCTCCCCGCCCCATGACGCACGACCTGCTGCGCGACCTGCTCGTGGCCGCGGGCGAGCAGGTGGTGGGCGTGCGGATCACGCGTCTGACGGAGGGCGTGTTCCACGCGGAGATCGAGCTCGGCAACGGCGCCCGGGTCGACGCGCGCGCCTCGGACGCGATCGCGGTGGCGCTGCGGTTCGGGGTCCCGGTGCGGTGCTCGGCCGAGATCGTCGCGCTGGCGGGCATCGAGGTCGTCGTGACGGACGGCGCCGAGGGCGCCGAGGAGGACGTCGAGCGGTTCCGGGAGTTCCTCGACCAGGTCACGCCCGAGGACTTCGAGACCGGCAAGGAGCCCGAGGGCGGGTGACGACGGCCCGCGAAGGGTGAGCGGTGTAGCAAAAGTCTCAAGTTGAGGTTCAAGGTGAGACTCGCCGACGGCGACACGCCCCGCGTGTCGTTGCGTCCGGTGACCCGGGTGCCTAGCGTGGGGCCAGGCGCACCGCACGGACGTGCGAGACCGGGCGCGACGAGTGGAGGAAGCGTGCTGAACGAGAACGCGGAGGACGTCACGAGCGTCCCGCAACGCGCGCAGGGCCTCCTGTTCGACGACGACCTGCCGGATCTCGACACCGCGACCGGCTACCGCGGCCCGACCGCGTGCCGTGCCGCCGGCATCACGTACCGGCAGCTCGACTACTGGGCCCGCACCGGGCTGGTCGAGCCGTCCGTCCGTCCCGCGACGGGCTCCGGCACCCAGCGCCTGTACTCCTTCCGGGACATCCTGGTGCTCAAGGTCGTCAAGCGCCTGCTCGACACGGGCGTGTCGCTCCAGCAGATCCGCTCGGCCGTGAGCCACCTGCGCGAGCGCGGGGTCGACGACCTCGCCCAGATCACCCTGATGTCGGACGGCGCCTCGGTCTACGAGTGCACGTCGGCGGACGAGGTCATCGACCTGGTGCAGGGCGGCCAGGGTGTGTTCGGCATCGCCGTCGGCCGCGTCTGGCGCGAGGTGGAGGGCACGCTCGCGGAGCTGCCGACCGAGCGGGCCGAGGACGAGCAGGAGACGCCGGGGGAGCACCCGAGCGACGAGCTCGCGCGCCGTCGCCAGGCGCGCAGCGCGATCTGACGCGCAGCGCCAGCTGATCTGCCGCCTCGAAGGCCGGCCACCTCCGGGTCGCCGGCCTTCGTCGTCTCCGGCGGCGGAACCGCTCGGACCGGCGCGCTCGCTCAGCGGCGGGGTGCCCGCAGCGCGCGGTCCAGGAGGGCCTCGAACACCCGCGAGAGCTCGGCGGCGGCCGCGCCCGGCCACGCGTGCACGGGCTGCGCGGCGCCCTGCGCCTGCTGCAGGGCGGCGCGCTCGGGCACGTCGGGGGAGAGGATCAGCGGCCCGTACAGGGTCCGCAGCTCGTCGAGGCGGTACGCCTGCTCGAGGGAGCGGGCGCGCACGCGGTTCACGACGATCCCCAGCGGCTGCAGCGTCGCGGCCGGCCCCCGTCGGAGCTCGTCGATCGTCCGCATCGCCCGGCCGACCGCCATCACGGCGAACAGCCCCGGCTCGGTGACCACGACCGCGCGGTCGCACGCGGTGAGCCCGAGCCGGGTCAGCGAGCCCAGCGACGGCGGGCAGTCGACCAGCACCAGGTCGTAGTCCCGGACCCACGACAGCGCGTAGCGCAGGCGGTCGAGGTCGCCCTCCTCGAGCCGGTCGTGGCGCGCGCTGCGCTCGGAGCCGGGCAGGACGTCGAGCCCCTCGTCCGCCCACGTGCTCGGCGTCGTCGCCGCGCGCACCGACTCCTCGCCGGGCTCGTCGAGCACGCTCGCGACGTCCGCTCCCTCCGGCCGCACGCCGAGCGACATCGTCGAGTCGCCCTGCGGGTCCATGTCGACGACGAGCGTGCGCAGGCCGCGTTCGAGCGCGGCCGAGGCGAGGCCGAGCGTCACGGACGTCTTGCCGACGCCACCCTTCAGGCTGCAGACACCGAGGACGAGCACGACGCCACCGTATCGGGTGACGGCGCCCGACCGGACCAGGTCCGACGCGCGACGACCGGTGCGCCGGGCTCGTCGTCCCGGTCGCTCGCGACGACGTGCGCGCAGGTCAGGTCCGGCGGACACTGTCCGCAGGACGACGCGACCACGAGGAGACCCGACATGAGCGAGCCCGACGCGCGCACGGCGGCCGTCCCGCCCCTGGACGCGAGGGACGCCGTCCCGGAGCTCGAGTACGACGAGACGATCGCGCCCCGGCCGGAGGAGGCCGTCGCCGACGTCGCGCGTGCCCGACCCGACCCGCAGGGACACGGCGGGTGAGGACGGCGCACCGCCTCGCGTACGGCATCCTGTGACGGTGCAGATCAGATTCGCGACCGAGGACGACTGGGACGCCGTCTCCCGTATCCGGCTCCGGGCGCTGCGCGAGGACCCCGATGCGTTCGGGTCGTCGCTGAGCCGCGAGGAGCGGTTCAAGGAGAAGCACTGGCGCATGCGCGTGCGGACCGTGCCCACCTGGCTCGCGGTCGACGACGCGGGGGAGCCGCGCGGACTGGTCTCGATGCTGCAGGAGCCCGGCTCGCCCACCGACGACCGCCACGTCGTCAGCCTGTGGGTCGCCCCCGAGCAGCGACGTCAGGGCATCGGCTGGGCGCTGCTCGACGCGGTCCGTCAGGCGGCGCTGGCCGACGGCGCCCGGACCGTGTCGCTGTGGCTCGTCGACGGCAACAACGCAGCCGGCGACCTCTACGTGCGCGCCGGCTTCACGCGCACGGGGGAGCGCATGGCCCTCCAGCGCGACCAGGACGTGCTCGAGGAGCGGTACGTCCTCAAGCTCCCGCGCCACCTCTGAGCGCGCGCCGTCTCACCGCGCGTAGGCGGGAGCGGCCAGGCCCATCGGACGCGGGTTGAGCAGCACCCACCCGACCGCCAGCTCGGTCATCCGGGAGAGCTCGTCGGCACGCGCTGCGCCGGTACGGACGGTCGCGACGAGGTGGGCCGCCTCCTGGCGCTGGTCGTGCGGCAGCGGCGTGCCCGACGCCAGGTAGTCGGGCACCGCGTCGGTCATCCGACGGAAGTCCGCGTCCCAGTTGATGCTGCCGTTGTCGAGGATCTCCCGCCCGAGCCGACCGCAGACGCGCACGACCTCGCCCTGCACCGTGAGTGCCGCGCCCCGAGCCGGGACCAGGAGCCGCCAGAGCTCGGCGTGCTGGTCCGGCCAGGTCGTCGCGGAGACCTCGATCGGCGCGGACCCGTCGTGGCGGCGCAGCGGCGGCACCGGTTCCACCTCGAACAGCTCGTACAGGCGCGCCAGCCCGGCATCCGTGTCCGCGAGGTAGTCGGGGTTGAAGGCCTCTCGGCTGAACTCGAACGACTCGCCGATCGCCGTCACCCGCGCCCGCATCGCGTCGTCGACCGTGGCGCCCGCCGTGAGCAGCACCGCCGCGAGCTCGCTCGTCGGCGCGATCGCGAGGTTCGTGCAGCGGTCCAGTGCGACGGCCAGGGGAGTGCGACCGCCCCGGTCGCGCGCGGCCACGTCCGCACCGTGCCTGAGCAGCGCACGCACCCCGTCCACACGCGCGCGTCCCGCCGCGTGGTGCAGGGGAGTCTCACCGAGGTAGTCGACCGCCGTGACGTCCGCGCCCAGCGACGTGAGCAGCTCGACCGCACCGTCGTCGAGCCGGTGGTGCAGCGCGGTCCGCTCGTGGGCGTCCCGCGCGTCGACGTCCGCGCCCCGGTCGACGAGCCAGCGGGCGAGGTCGTCGGGGCACTCCGTGAAGCTGAGGGTCGTGTGACGGGAGGACCCGCCGGTCGCGTCGACATGACAGCGGTCGAACACACGTCGCATCGCCTCGATGTCGCCCTCGGCCAGGACGGACGCGATGTCGCGGGGGAGCGTCTTCCTCCTCGGGAGCGGCACAGCAGCGACAGTAGCGCTGGTCGGGCCGCACGGCGGAGCTTCGGGCCGCTACCGTGTGGGCACGCCGGACGCGGTCGACAACGACGACGACCGCGTCGGCGCGACCGAGAGGAACCGGTGTGCGTCTTCGTTTCAGGCCGGCGGCGCTGGCGTGGCTCGGCGTCGCGTGCGTCGTCGTGGGCATCGCTACGTCCGGGCTGGCCCAGCGGCTCGTCATGTCGGGTTCCGCGGTCGCGGAGGTGCTCACGTGGATGGGCGGGTTCGGTGCGACAGTCCTCAACGTCGTCACGTTCGTGCCACAGCTGCTCGGCGCCGTGCTGATCGCCCTGGCCGTCGCGTTCCGCCGCAGCGACGCGCCGCACGGCTCGCGTGGCGCGGCGGGCAGCAACACGAACACGATCTCGACACCGCTCGACAACTGAGGAACGCCCCCGTGGCCCGGTCTGCCGCGGTCGGGCTCAGGGTGGGGACGTCATGTCCGGGCGGGTCATGAGCTGACGGGAGACCACGTGACTGACGATGTGCGCAATCGTGGACATGTCCCGATCACGGAGGAACCACGTGTTTGAGAAGTACGGTTTGCAGCTTGCTCTTGCCGCCGCAATCGCGACCGCCTTGATTGCCCTGATCGGTTATCCGCTCTCGCGCTACCGAGCGCGACTCGGTCGTCGCCGAATCCTTGCCCTGCGAGATGGATCGGCTGATTTCTGGTGGGTGGCCATTCCACCTGAGTTCGGTCGAAGATTGCCTACGGTAACGCCCGGCGGCGTGTCGATCTTGAGCGCCAGCCCGCGGGGTCTTGAGGTGTGGCTGCGGCGACCCCGGCCCTACAAGGTGTGGGCTGTGAGGTGGGAAGAGGTAGAGGACATCTACGTCGGACCGGTTCGTCGATGGACGGACGAATTCCGTGAAGGCATCGTGATCATTGCGCGACCGACTGGCGAGATGCGACTCGTCGTATGGAACCAGGACATGCGTAGCGGTTTTGCGGACTGCGAGATCGTGGCGAATGAGCTCTGGGAGGCCCGCGAGCGATCGTCGGGTCTGATCGCGGAATAGTCGACCTGCGCGCCCCCCGCCATCGGCGCCACTGAGCGTGTTGACGACGGCTGGCCGCCGCCCGCTGTGGCGCCAGGTGTTCGACGGGCCCACGACCACGACCAGACGCGGCCCAGCGCGCTGCGTTGGGCAGACTCCGCTGCCGCCGAGCGACGCGCTGCGCCAGCCCTGATCCCCGCCGGGTTGTCGCGGAAGCACGCCGAGCTAGCGGCTCGGGTCGCAAGACTCTTGATGCCGACGACATGAAGGAGACAGGACGTGGGTCGACACGGCGTCGGCGACCAGCGCACGCTGCGGAGTATCGATGGGACGAATCAGAGTTGCCCCGGCGGCGATCGTCTCGCTGCTGCTTCTGCTGACACCGTCCTCGGCCAGCTCGGAGGGCGAGAGCCGGGGCAGCACGTTCCCGACTGATGGCCCGGCCCGCACGGCCACGAGCGATCCATCGGCGCCGCTGCAGTCGCCTGACGCGCGGCGGCCCGCCCGGCACATCGATCCAGGGGCCGGCGGGAGCCGCGCGTACGGCGTGGAGTCCATCGAGGAGCTGGCGGCGCGTGCCGATGTCATCGTCGTCGCCAGGATGGGGGACGACGCCGTCGAGGAGCCTGCTGACGAGGAGGGGGAGAGCGGCCTGTCCGCGGTGACGACGAGCGCCGCCGTGGCGGAGTGGATCAAGGGCGATGGTCGAGCCACTCTTCCCGTCACACAGCTGCCCTTGGACCTCATGGCTGAGGAGATCTCGCGCCTGGATCCCGGCTCGACATACGCGCTCTTCATGCACGAGACACGTCTCCGGGGCTCCGCACGCTTCATCCTGGTGGGAGGGGTCGGGGCGTACAAGATCGAGCCTGACGGAAGTCTGGTGCGGTCGGACGAGTCGGCCGACACGTTCCCGCACCGCTACACCTCGCTCGACGCGCTGAAGCAGGACGTGTCCGACGCGCCGACACAGTGGGGCGAATGGCCGTAGTGCCGTACCGCTAGCGGCGGCTGGGCTCCTGCGCACGGCAGTCCTGGGCCACGGGTCGCCAGGTGGGGCGTGGCCGGTGTGGCCGCCGGGAGGCATGCCTGCTGGGCTCTGCCTCGCTCGATCGGCCGTGCCCGCCGGCGAGCGGGGGAGGGAGGGCTAGGGTCGGCACCGTGAAGGCGCCCTCGGTGACCATGCTGTGGGAGAGCGTCGACGCTCATGAGGCCCTCCTGGAGCGCTTCGGTTTCGCCGACGCCACCGCAGCTGCTCACCACCTCACGGTCGTGATCGCCGACCACTGGGACCTGCGCGTCACGTGCGAGCGCGTGGTCCTGAGCGACCAGAACCTCCTCGCGTGGGTGCACGCGGGCCCCCGTTCCTTCGTCGTCAAGGCATGTGCCGCCGAGGCGCTGTTCGCCCGTCTTGCCGGCATCGCGGAGGTGGTGGCCCTCATCGGCGGCAGGGGCCTGCCCGTGGCCGCGCCCGTGCCGGCGTTGGACGGTACCCACCGCGTGGTGGTCGCCGGGCCCGTGCCCCTGTCGGTGTTCGTCATGCCGCTGAACGCCGGCGCGCCGCTCGATCCACTCGATCATGCCGCACTGCGGGCGACTGGTGCGGCGCTGGCCCGGATGCACCGCGCCTTGGCCGAGGTCGACCCTGAGCTCCCCGGACCGGTGCCGCACGCTCTGCTCGGGGCCGCCGGCCCAAGGCCGGTCAGTGCGCCGCCGGAGGACGCACCCGCCCGCGCCCGCGCTCCACGAGCGGCCGCCCGGCTCGACAGCCTGCTCGGAGGGCTGGCGAACCTCGGCGACACCACGACTCTCGTGCACGGGGACGTCCGGGGGGCGAACGTGCTGATCGCCGACGGGGGAGCCGCCGTGCTGCTCGACCACGACAGCATGGGACTCGGGCACCGCGTGCTCGACCTCGCGCGAGGCGCCGCGACGATCGCGACCCAGTTCCGGAGCTGGGACCCACCGCCGCCCGGCGCCCACCTGCACGTGCTCGACGGGTACCGCGATGTGGCGGCACTGTCGTCGCTCGAGGAGCAGTGGCTTCACGCCGCGCTGCTCGCGGAGAGTCTGCGCCAGATCCCGGCCGGCGACGACCCCGCCGGCTGGGCTGTTGCCGTCGAGCGCGACCTCTGACCCGCAGGACGCACGCGAGGCGAGCCTGCCGGAGGAGGAGCAGTGCCGACGCCCGACGACGACGAACTGACATAATGTACATTATCGGCGTTTGCGCCTCAGCGGCCTGAGGTGCCCGTGGCAGGGCTTCTGCGGCACGATGAACGCATGAGCCAGCCCAGCGCTGCGTCCTCCGCAGCCCGGAACGACGAGATCACCGCGACGATCGCGCAGGTCGAGGCGCAGGAGCGCGATCTCGTCTTCACGAGGTTCGACAACGACGACGCCTGGGCGCTCGGCTGCCTGCTCGTCGAGCTCGCGACCGAGCGCGACCTGGCCGTCACCGTCGACATCCGCAGGGCCGGCCAGCAGCTGTTCCACGCGGCGCGGCCCGGCACGACGGCGGACAACGACAGCTGGATCGAGCGCAAGACGCGCGTCGTGATGCGGTTCGGCGCGTCGTCGTTCCTCGTCGGCCTGCGCGCGACCGCACGCGGGACGACGTTCGCCGACCAGCACGGACTCGACCTGCAGGAGTACGCCGCGCACGGCGGGTGCTTCCCGGTGCGCGTCGAAGGCGTTGGGTTGGTCGGCACGGTCACGGTCTCCGGGCTGCCGCAGGCCGACGACCACGCGCTCGTCGTGGAGGCCGTGCGCCGCTTCCTGGGCCGCTAGCCCGCTTGCCGGCGGGCGGCGGTCAGGCGCCGACGTACTCAGCGAGGTGCTGGGCCGTCAGCGTGGAACGAGCGGCGACCAGGTCGGCCGGCGTGCCTTCGAAGACGACCTTGCCGCCGTCATGACCGGCGCCCGGGCCGAGGTCGATGATCCAGTCGGCGTGCGCCATGACCGCCTGGTGGTGCTCGATGACGATCACCGACCGGCCGGAGTCGACGAGGCGGTCCAGCAGCCCGAGGAGCTGCTCCACGTCCGCGAGGTGGAGGCCGGTCGTCGGCTCGTCGAGCACGTACACCGACCCCTTCTCCCCCATGTGCGTCGCGAGCTTGAGCCGCTGACGCTCACCGCCCGAGAGCGTCGTCAGGGGCTGACCCAGGGTGAGGTAGCCCAGGCCGACGTCCGCGAGCCGGTCGAGGATGGTGTGGGCGGCCGGGGTGCGGGCCTCCCCCGCGCCGAAGAACTGCTCGGCCTCGGTCACGGACATCGCGAGGACCTCGGCGATGTTCTTGCCGCCGAGCGTGAGCTCCAGGACGGCGGCCTGGAACCGCGAGCCGCCGCACTCCTCGCAGGTGGTCGCGATGCCCGCCATCATCGCGAGGTCGGTGTAGATCACGCCGTTGCCGTTGCAGACCGGGCAGGCGCCCTCGGAGTTGGCGCTGAACAGTGCGGGCTTGACGCCGTTGGCCTTCGCGAAGGCCTTGCGGATCGGCTCGAGCAGCCCGGTGTAGGTCGCGGGGTTGCTGCGTCGTGACCCGCGGATCGCGGTCTGGTCGATCGACACGACGCCGTCGCGACGCGCCACCGAGCCGTGGATCAGGGAGCTCTTGCCGGAGCCGGCGACGCCGGTGACGACCACGAGGACGCCGAGCGGCACGTCGACGTCGACGTCCTGCAGGTTGTGCGTGCTGGCGCCGCGGACCTCGAGCGCGCCCGACGGCTCACGCACCGACGGCTTGAGGGCGGCGCGGTCGTCGAGGTGCCGACCCGTGAGCGTGCCGCTCGCGCGCAGCCCGTCGAGGGAGCCGGCGAACACGATCTCGCCACCGGCGGTGCCGGCGCCGGGACCGAGGTCGACGACGTGGTCCGCGATCGCGATCATCTCGGGCTTGTGCTCGACGACGAGCACCGTGTTGCCCTTGTCCCGCAGCCGCAGCAGCAGGTCGTTCATGCGCTGCACGTCGTGCGGGTGCAGGCCCGCCGTCGGCTCGTCGAACACGTACGTCACGTCCGTCAGGGAGGAACCGAGGTGGCGGATCATCTTGGTGCGCTGCGCCTCTCCCCCGGACAGCGTGCCCGACGACCGGTCGAGGCTGAGGTAGCCGAGGCCGATCTCGACGAACGAGTCGAGCGTCTCCCGCAGCGTCGCGAGCAGCGGCGCCACCGACGGCTCCGAGAGCCCGCGCACCCAGTCCGCGAGGTCGCTGATCTGGATCGCGCACGCGTCCGCGATGCTGATGCCGTCGATCTTGGAGGACCGCGCGCCCTCGTTGAGCCGCGTGCCGTCGCAGTCCGGGCAGGTGCCGAACGTGATCGCCCGGTCCACGAAGGCCCGGATGTGCGGCTGCATCGCGTCACGGTCCTTGGACAGCATCGACTTCTGGATCTTGGGGATCAGGCCCTCGTACGTGACGTTGATGCCCTCGACCTTGATCCGGGTCGGCTCCTTGCGCAGCAGCGCGTCGAGCTCCTTGGGCGTGAAGTCGCGGATCGGCTTGTCCGCGTCGAAGAACCCGCACCCGCGGAAGATCCGGCCGTACCAGCCCTCCATCGTGTAGCCCGGGATGGTCAGCGCGCCCTCGTTGAGCGACTTCGTCTCGTCGTACAGGGCCGACAGGTCGAAGTCCGAGACGGTGCCCATCCCCTCGCACCGCGGGCACATGCCACCCGTGATGCTGAAGCTGCGGCGCTCCTTGGTCGTGGTCCCGCCCTTCTCGACCGTGACGGCGCCCGCACCGCTGATCGAGGCGACGTTGAACGAGAACGCCTGCGACGAGCCGACGTGCGGCGTGCCGAGCCGGCTGAACAGGATGCGCAGCATCGCGTTCGCGTCCGTCGCGGTGCCGACGGTCGAGCGCACGTTGGCACCCATGCGCTCCTGGTCGACGATGATCGCCGTCGTCAGCCCGTCCAGGACGTCGACGTCCGGACGCGGGAGCGTCGGCATGAACCCTTGGACGAACGCGCTGTAGGTCTCGTTGATCAGGCGCTGCGACTCCGCCGCGATCGTCCCGAAGACCAACGAGCTCTTGCCCGAGCCGGAGACTCCGGTGAACACCGTCAGGCGCCGCTTCGGGAGCTCCAGGCTCACGTCCCGCAGGTTGTTCTCCCGCGCTCCGACGACGCGGATGAGGTCGTGCGAGTCGGCGGTGTGCGGCGGTGCGGCGGTCCCGGCGGTGGCGGTCATCCGTGTCTCCCCGTGTCCCCTCGTGGTCCCGGCGTGCCCCGGGCGCGCGGCGTGGTGCGCGGCCCTGGTGAGCCGGGCACCACGCTAGCCGCCCCCGCCGACAAGCCGGTGGCGACGGCCGCGGGCCGTCAGGCCGCTGCGTTGATGCGGATGAGGTTGCCGGAGGGGTCCCGCACCGCGCAGTCCCGCACGCCGTAGGGCTGGTCGGTCGGCTCCTGGACGATCTCGGCGTCCGCGGCCTGCAGCCGCTCGAAGAGCCCGTCCAGGTCCGGCGTGGCGAGGGTGACCGCGCCGTAGCTGCCCTTGGCGATGAGCTCGAGGATGGTGCGCCGCTCGTCGTCGGTGATGCCCGGGTCCACGGCCGGCGGGTGCAGGACGATCGAGGTGCCCGGCTGCCCGGGCGGTCCGACGGTCAGCCAGCGCAGCCCGTCGTACCCCACGTCGTTGCGGACCTCGAAGCCGAGGAGGTCGCGGTAGAACGCGAGCGTCGCGTCCGGGTCGGTCTGCGGGAGGAACGCGTAGTGGATGGTGATGTCCATGGCCGTCACGCTAGGCCGTGGCCGCGGGCCGTGCTTCTCGATTCCTGACCGGTCGCGTGACCTGCTTGGCGTGGCAGGACGGCAGCTCCGGCGCCGGTCCCGTGCCCGCCGGCCGGTGCCGCGCGCGGTACACGCTCGGCGGCACGCCCACCAGCTCGGTGAAGCGCGTGCTGAACGTCCCGAGCGACTGGCAGCCGACGGCGAAGCACACGTCGGTCACCGACAGGTCGCCGATCCGCAGCAGTGCCATCGCGCGCTCGATCCGGCGAGTCATCAGGTAGGCGTACACGGACTCGCCGTACGCGAGCCGGAACTGACGGCTGAGGTGCCCGGCGGACATGCTCGCGCCGCGTGCGAGCGCCTCGACGTCCAGCGGCTGCGCGTACTCCCGGTCGATCCGGTCCCGCACCCGGCGCAGCCGGGCGAGGTCCCGCAGCCGCTGCTGCTCGTCGGAGGTGGTCACGCACCGATCCTGCCCCGTCGACGGGCGCCTGCCCACCTCCGGACGCGTGTCGGGCATGGGCCAGGATGGGCGCCGTGACCCGGGAGAGCGAGGACACCAACCGGCGGCTGCTGCGCGCCCGCGACGCGATGGACCGTCGGTACGCCGAACCGCTCGACGTCGCGGCGCTCGCCCGCGTCGCCTGCATGTCCTCGTCGCACTTCGCGCGCGAGTTCCGGCGCGTCTTCGGCGAGACGCCGTACCGCTACCTGCAGCGGCGTCGCGTCGAGCGCGCCATGTTCCTGCTGCGCACGACGAGCTCGAGCGTGACGGACGTGTGCATGGAGGTGGGGTTCACGAGCCTGGGCACGTTCAGCCGCACCTTCACCGAGGTCGTCGGCTGCTCGCCGCGCGCCTACCGCGACGCGACCGCGGGCCGGCCGCAGCCCGCGTCCGGATCGTTCGCGATGCGCTGGGGACGGCCGAGCAGTTTCGGAGAAGCGCACCTGCCGCCGGCGCCCCTAGCGTGACGGACGTCCGACCACGCACCACGAGAGGGGCTCCCATGCTCACCCGGAACAACCTGTCCTCCGTCTTCGTCCTCGACCAGGACCAGGCGCTCGAGTTCTACGTCGGCGTCCTGGGCCTCGAGGTCAGCGCCGACGTGGACTTCGGCCCCATGCGCTGGCTCACGGTCCGCGTGCCCGGCGACCGCAAGGAGATCCTGCTCGAGCGGCCCGGGCCTCCCGCGCAGGACGAGAAGACGGCGGAGCAGGTGCGCGACCTCGTCACCAAGGGCGCGGGCGGCGGGTGGCTCGCCTTCACGACCGACGACGTCGACGGCACCTTCGAGCGACTGGTCGCCGCGGGCGTGGACGTGACCCAGGAGCCGATGGACCAGCCCTACGGCCGTGACTTCGGGATCCGCGACCCGTTCGGCAACCACCTGCGCATCGGCGACGTCTGACGCTGCCACGACGCCACGTCAGAAGACGGCGAGCGCCTGGTCGAGCAGGCGCAGGCCCTGCGCCTCGAACGCCTCGTCGCCGACCTGGTGCGCCCACGCGGCGGTGGCGACGGCCTCGCGGAGCCGCACGCGATGCCAGGCCGCAGGTTCGCGCGGGTCGCGGCCGTAGCCCTCGAGGAACGCTGCCTCGAGCCGCGGGTCGCGCGCGAACTCCTGGCCCGCCAGGCGCGCCAGGTCGGTCATCGCGGGGCGCCAGGCCGCCCGCCCGAAGTCGATCACGCGGACCACACCGGAGTCGACCAGCCAGTTCCGGGGCTGCCAGTCGCCGTGGGTCGGCACGAGCGTCGCCGGCGCGTCGGGCCAGGTCGCGACGAGCGCGCGGACGTGGTCGACGGTCGCGTCGGCGATGCGGTGCCGGGCGCCCAGCCAACGCAACGTGCGGGCGTTCTCGCGCGCCTCGTGCTCGTCGTCGACGACGGAGGCCTGAGCGTGCAGCGCCGCGAGCAGGGTTCCTGCCTGCCGGTACGTCCGCTCGTCGTCCGCAGCCGGGGACCCGAGCACCAGCCGCCCGGGGAGCCACTGCCGGACCAGGAGCTTCGCCGCGCGGTCCGCTCGGAGCAGGGCGGGCGCGCCGCCGGTGGCGACCCACGGGTCCAGCCACCGCTCGTGCGCGTCGATCTCCCGCGCCAGGTGGTGGTCGGCTCCGTCGCCCGCCTTCACCAGCAGGCGCCGCCCGTCGTGCTCGACCTCCAGCACCGTCGTGCCGACGAGCCCCCAGGAGTGGTCCTTCACCACGACGAGCCCCGGGGCCCACTCGTCCAGCAGCCGCAGCTGGCGGTCGTCGAGGCGGGTTCCGACCGGGCGCACCCGCCGATCGTAGGGTGCGCCCGGCCGGCCGGTCAGGGGGTGTAGACCGAGGGCCGCGCCGGCGGGGTGAAGCCGTCGCCCAGGAAGAAGCCGGTGTGCGGCGGCTGGTTGTACGCGGTGTTCTGCCACGCGATCGCCACGCGGTACGTCTGGTCGTGCAGCAGCGTGGTCAGCCGCAGGCTCGTCGGGATCGGCGTCGCGTAGATCCTCAGGGCCGAGTCGTCGCTCGTCGGCCAGACGACCTCCTCCCGCCAGTCCCCCAGCAGGTCACCGGACAGCGACGGGGTGGACTTGGTCCCGTTGTTGGAGTGCACCCCGGACGCCGTCAGGAGCCGGGCGTCGCCGCCCGTGCCGTACTTGTCGATCCTGGTGCCGTCGAGCAGCTCCCGGACCGGGTCGCCGTCCCACCAGGCCAGGAAGTTGGTCGACGACGGCTTGCGTCCCACGCCCACGCCGGAGGTGTTCAGGAGCTGGGAGTCGGACGACGACCACGACTCCGCGCCCGGCGAGCCCGCCCACACGTCGTCGGACACCCCACGCCCGTTGTCCCCCTTCGCGGCCGTGCGCCACAGGATCTGACCGGTACGCGCGTCCGCCATCCAGGAGTCCGGCTGGTTCGCGGACTCGGTGACCTTGTAGTACTCGAGGCCGGGCCGGCTCGGGATCAGGTCGCCCAGGTGCCCCGCGTCGCCGTGGCCCGTGCGGGTGTTCCACAGGACCCGGCCGTCGTCGTCGATCGCGGCCGCGCCGTAGACGATCTCCTGGCGGCCGTCCGCGTCGACGTCGGCGATCGCGAGCGAGTGGTTGCCCTGGCCCGCCACCGCCGAGTTCCCGGAGGTCGAGCTGTTCGAGTCGAAGGTCCAGCGCCGCGTCAGCGTCCCGTTGCGGTAGTCCCACGCCACGACGACCGCGCGCGTGTAGTAGCCGCGCGCCATGATGATCGACGGCCGCACGCCGTCCAGGTACGCGGTGCCGGCCAGGAAGCGGTCCACGCGGTTGCCGTAGCTGTCGCCCCAGCTCGAGACCGTGCCGCGGGGCGGGACGTAGCTCGTCGTCGCGCCGACCGAGCCGTCGCGGCCCTCGAAGACCGTGAAGTACTCCGGGCCCGCCAGCACGTAGCCGGAGGAGTTGCGGTGGTCGGCGTTCGCGTCGCCGATCACCTGGCCCGTGCCGGAGCGGGTGCCGTCGGCCGTCTTGACCGCGACCTCGGCGCCGCCGTCCCCGTCGAAGTCGTACACCTGGAACTGCGTGTAGTGCGCGCCCGCCCGGATGTTGCGGCCCAGGTCGATGCGCCACAGGCGGGTCCCGTCGAGCCGGTAGCCGTCGAGGTAGACGTTGCCCGTGACGCCGGACTGCGAGTTGTCCTTCGCGTTCGTCGGGTCCCACTTGAGGACGATGTCCAGGTCGCCGTCACCGTCGAGGTCGCCGACGCTCGCGTCGTTCGCGGTGTAGGCCGCGCCCGGCTTGGAGATGGGCACGTCGAGGTAGCCGTTGGCGAACGTCAGGCTCGCGGCCGACGCCGCCTGCTCCGTGCCGTTGACCACGGCGCGCACGGTGTAGCGAGCGCTCGCGGACGCGCCGTTGTCGAGATAGCTCGTCGCCGTGGTGAGCGGGGACGACGTGATCCGCGTGCCGTCGCGGTAGACGTGGAAGCCCACGCCCGCCGGGTCCGTGCCGAGCAGCCGCCACTGGACCAGGTTCCCGCTGCCCGAGCGCACGCTGATCACGCCCCGGTCGAGCCGCTCCGCCTGCCACGCCCCCGCCGGGGGCGCCGTCGTGGTGGGCGTGGGCGTCGGTGTGGGCTGCGTCGTCGGCGTCGGCGTGGGCGTCGGGGTGGGGGTGGTCGTCGGGCTCGCCGTCGGGGACGACGAGGGCGAGACCGCGCCGGTGCACGTCGTGCCGTTGAGCGCGATGCTCGTCGGGACCGTGTTGGACGTGCCGGACGCACCGATGAAGCCGAAGCCGGCCGACCCGCCGGTGCCGAGCGACGCGTTCCAGTCGACGTTGCGTGCGGTGACCTGGCTGCCGCTCTGGGTGACGCTCGCGTTCCAGGCCTGGTTCACCGTCTGGCCGTCGGCGAAGCGCCACGACACCGTCCAGCCGGTCACCGCGTCGCCGAGGTTGGTGACGCGCACGTCCGCGGCGAAGCCCCCGCCCCACTGGCTCGCCACGGTGTAGGTGGCCGCGCAGCCCGCGGCGGCGGTCGCCGCCGGCGCGAGCGCGACGCCGCCGACGAGCAGGCCACCCACCGCGACTCCCGCGATCGCGGCGCCGGTCCCGGCTCGAGGGCTGCTGCCCCCTCGTCGTCGGCGCTCCCCCGTTCGGGGTGCCGTCGGGATCGGGTCCGTGGTCCGTGTGCTCCGTCGCATGCCGGGGACGCTATGTGAGCGCACACATCGGGACCAGGTCTCGGACGGTCCCGATCGGTGGCCGAATCGATTCAGCGCCACCCGACCCCAGCCCCCTGCCCCCGACGGCCGTCCACAGGTGCCGGCCCGCTCCCCCGCCGACCGCCCGCCGGCCGCACGCTCGTCGCCATGGTGACTCCTGCGCCCCACCCCGACGGCCACGGCCGCGACGCGATCGGCCCCGACGACCACCTCGCGGACGTGGCCGGGCTGATGGACCTCCCGGTGCGGGCGCCGGGTGAGGCGCTCACCGTGCTGGTGCCGATCGTGGGGCCCGAGGCACGCGGGCCGCTCGCCGTGTGGTGCCTGCTGCTGGACGCGGACGACCGCCCGCTGCGGCCCGTGGTCGTCGTCGACGACCCGCCCGACCCCGAGCTCGTCGGCCGCGGCTTCGGCGGTGCCCTGATGGAGGACCTCGCGGCCGCGCTCGACGAGCACGCGCTCGGGGGTTCGGTCGTCGTCGCCATCGTCGGGGAACGACGTCACCGGCCCGTGTGCACCTCCACGTGGGTCACCGCGCTGGCCACGGGCGCCGCGGCGGCGGGCGTGCCGCTGCGCGGCGTCGTCGTCGTCGGGCCGCGCGGACCGCGCGCGCTCGCCTGGCACCGGGGCGACGGGTGATCGCGCTGCGGGCTGCGGCGGCGCGGCACCACCCCCGCACCGCCCGCTCAGGCGGGCGCGGCGTCGTCGAGCGCAGCGAGCTGCTCGAGGTCCGGCTCCCAGAGGATCGAGGCGACGTTGGACCGCAGCTGGTCCGGCGTGCGCGCACCCGCGATCACCGACGCGACGGCCGGCTGGGCGGCCAGGCCGCCGAGCGCGAGCGTGGCGAGCGGGACGCCCCACTCCTGGGCGAGAGCGGTCAGCGCGTCGATCCGGTCGAAGTCCGCGCTCGCGAGGCGGTCCGGCATCCGGGACAGCCGCGACCCCGACGGGGCGTCCGCGCCGCGCGTGTACTTGCCCGTCAGCAGGCCGGACGCGAGCGGCACGTAGGGCAGGATGCCCACACCCGACGCCTCGGCGGCCGGCACCAGCTCCGCCTCGGCCGACCGGTCGAGCAGGTTGTACCGGTTCTGCGCGGAGACGAACGGCGTGAGCCCGGCGGTGCGCGCGGTCCAGTCGGCCTCGACCACCTGCCACGCGGCGAAGTTCGACGAGCCGACGTACCGGACCTTGCCCTCGACCACCAGCTCGTGCAGCGCCGCGAGCGTCTCCTCGACCGGGGTGGCCGGGTCCGGGGCGTGCAGCTGGTACAGGTCGATCCAGTCGGTGCCCAGCCGCCGCAGGGAGCTCTCGACGGCGCGCCGCACGTAGCGACGCGACCCGCGCGCGCCCCAGTCCGGACCGTTGAGGCCCCGGGTGTCCATGCCGAGCTTCGTCGCGACCACGACCTCGTCGCGGTGCGAGCCCAGCGCCGCCCCCAGGAGCTCCTCGCTCTGCCCAGGGCGGCCGCCGTACACGTCGGCCGTGTCGAAGAACGTCACACCCGCCTCGAGCGCCGCGTGCACCAGCGGGGCGACGCCCTCGTCCGGCAGCGTGGCGCCGAAGGTGTTGCACCCGAGTCCGGCGGTCGAGACGACCAGGCCGGAGTCGCCGAGGCGGCGGAACGTCATCTCGGGGGCGTCGGCGCGCCCGCCGCCCTGGTCAGGGCTCGCGTCGGTGGGTCCGGGGGTCGTCTGCGTGGTGGAGGTCACCCCCGCACGGTAAGCCTCTGCGGCGCTCTCCGCGTGCGTTCACGATCCCTTCACGCCAGGCTGGAACACTGGAACGGTCCCCACCGTTGACACCGGTGGAACTCACACTCGACGGCCGCAATCCGGCTACGGAGGCAATCCCATGGCGAACAGGTCCCTGCGTGGCATGCGCATCGGGAGCCAGAGCATGGAGTCCGAGGACGGCGTTGACTTCGCCCCTCGTCTTCAGGCGCACTACGACTGCCCCAACGGGCACACCATCATCCTGCCGTTCTCGGTCGAGGCCGACGTCCCGGTGGTGTGGGAGTGCCGGTGCGGCGCGGAGGCGCTCCTGCGTGACGCGTCCAAGCCCGAGGCGAAGCCCGGCAAGCCCCCGCGCACGCACTGGGACATGCTGCTCGAGCGCCGGACCATCGGCGAGCTCGAGGAGCTGCTCGACGAGCGGCTCGACCTGCTCCGCTCGGGCAAGCTGCGCCGCAGCGCCTGACCCCACGCGGACCGCCTCGGTTCAGACGGGCCGGTTCAGACGAGCTGGATCAGACGCGCTGGTTCGCGTCGTCGCTCCTGCTGCTCCTCCGGAACGCTCCCGCCACACGGCGGGAGCGTTCTGCTATCCCCCACTGCGTGACCTTGAGCAGCGCCTCCAGGACGATGTCCCGGCTCATCTTCGACGCGCCCAGCTCGCGCTCGACGAACGTGATCGGCACCTCGACCACGCGCGCCCCCGTCTGCACCGAGCGCCAGGCCATGTCGACCTGGAAGCAGTAGCCGCGCGAGGCGACCTCCCCGAGCGGGAGCCGGCGCAGCAGGTCCGCCCGGAAGGCCCGGAACCCGCCCGTGGCGTCGTGCACCGGGATGCCGAGCATCAGCCGGGCGTAGGTGTTCGCCCCGCGGGAGAGCCACTCGCGGTTCTTGGGCCAGTTGACGACCTCGCCGCCGGGGATCCAGCGCGAGCCGAGGACCAGGTCGGCGTCCGGAACGGCGGCGAGCAGCCGCGGCAGGTCCTGCGCGCGGTGCGAGCCGTCCGCGTCCATCTCGACCACGACGTCGTACCCGCGCTCGAGCGCCCAGCCGAACCCGGCGACGTACGCGGTGCCGAGACCGAGCTTGCCGGCGCGGTGCAGGACCGTGACCTGACGGGTGGCGCCCGCCGCGCGCTCGTCGTCGGCGATCGCCTCGACGATCGCCCCCGTGCCGTCCGGCGAGCCGTCGTCGACCACCAGGACGTCGACGTCCGGGGCGTGCTCGTGGAGCCGGCGCAGCGCGACCGGGATGCTCTCGCACTCGTTGTAGGTGGGGACGACCACCAGGACCCGCGTGCTCACGCCCGCTCCCCCCGGTCCGTCCCGCGCGTCCGGGCGGCGCCGACGGCGCCCGCGACCACCGCGCACACCGCCAGGACGTCGATCGCCCACGCCGGCCATGACCCGAGGCGCGTCGCCCAGGTCTGCGACGTCCGCAGCGGCAGCCGCGCGACCATCTGGTCCGCGGTGAAGAGCTCGGTGCGCTGGGTGACCGCGCCGTTGGGCTGGATGACCGCGCTGACCCCGACGGTCGAGATCTGCACGGTCGCGCGGCCGTGCTCCACCGCGCGCACCCGCGACATCGCGAGCTGCTGCACCGACTCGTCGGACCAGCCGAACGTCGCGTTGTTGGTCTGCACCACCAGGATCTCCCCACCCGCGCGCACCGCGGAGCGCACCACCTCGTCGTAGGCCACCTCGAAGCAGATCACCGTGCCGATGCCGACGGTGCGCCCGAGCCGGGACGACTCGAGGGGGATGTACCCCGGTTCGTCACCCGGAAGCATGTCACGGGTGACGAGGTCCACGGCCGACGAGAACATGCGGGCGACGCCGCGCAGCGGGATGTACTCGGCGAACGGCGCGGGATGCTGCTTCGTGTACGACGCGACCACGCCTTGTTCGGGCTCCCACAAGACCGAGGTGTTGTAGCGCCCGCCGGTCTCGGGGTACTGCACGGTCCCGACGAGCATCGGGGCGTCGACGGCCTGCGCCGCGTCGTCGATCAGCCCGGCCGCACGCTCGTCCGCCTGCGGGTCGATGTCCGTGCCGTTCTCCGGCCACAGGACCAGGTCCAGGTCCCCGGGCTCGACCTGGTCGAGCAGCGCGTACGTGCCCGCCAGGTGGTTGTCGAGCACCGCCTCGCGCTCACCGAACGCGTCCAGCCCTTGACCCGGCACGTTGCCCTGCACGGCACCGACCGCGAGCGTGCCCTCCTGCGCCGACGTCGGCGTCGGGACCAGGACACCGGCGAGCACGACGAGCAGCGCCGCCACCCCGGCGACCGACGCGCCGAGGAGGTTCGCCTGCCGCAGCGCGGCCGCTCCCTGGCCGAGCAGGACGCCGACGACGCAGACGAGCGCGCTCAGCAGCGGCACACCGCCCCAGGACACGAACGCGAGCAGCGTCGAGTCCGCCTGGGAGAACGCCAGTCGGCCCCAGGGGAAGCCGCCGAAGGGCCAGAACGCGAGCAGCTCCTCGACGGCGACCCACACCAGCGGGAACACGACGAGCTGCCAGCCGCGGCTGCGGCGGACCGCCTCACCGCGCCGCGCCCACGACCACGCGGCGCCGAACAGGGCGACGTACCCCGAGCACGCGAGCGAGAGCGCGAGCCACGGCACCAGGCCGACCGCGTCGTCCGCCCACGTGATCAGCAGCGGGTAGAACGCCAGGCCCCACACCAGGCCGACCAGCGCGTTCCACCGGGCGCTGTCGCGGCGGAGCGCGAGGTACAGCAGCGCGATGCCGACGAAGGCGGCCGGCCACCAACCGGGGTCCGGGAACGCCAGCCGCATCAGCAGGCCGCCCGCGACCGCGAGCACGAGCGTCCAGGTGCGGGACGGTCGGGCGGCTGGCACCGGCTCAGCCTAGGCGAGGAACCCGTCGGTTCCGACCAGCGGTTCCGGGCGGAGGCCGACCGACCGGCCCGCGTGTCCTTCGTACCGGTCGCGCGCGTGAGCGCGCACCGTTGTCTACTGAACACGCGGGCCCGGTCGGAGCCCCTGGATCCGGTTCGGAGCGGGTGCTGGACCCCTCCTGTCCCGTCCCAGTCCGGCGGTGGTGGCGACCTCGTCGTCCCCGTCCTCCGGCGGTGGGTCACCCGGAAAACTACCGTGCTGACGAGGGGTGTCAAGACGGCATCGGCGCAGGTGACGGGCCTTGCTGCAGGTCACCGTGGCGGCACGAACCGGACATGCGGCCCGGTTGTCGGCGTGTCGCACAGCGTGTCGGTACGACCCGTCCGGCGCGCCGCGGCGCTCACCGCCCGACCGCCGGCCGACCTCACCGCGGCCGGTCGGGGCGGCCCGCCAGATTTCACCCGCTCGCCGACGCGCGACGCGCTGACCAGGTGCTCGAGGCAAGGATCCGGCGGATCAGGCCATCGCGTCGAAGATGACCGTGCCCGCCCGGACGGTGCGCAGGCAGCGCGGCGGCGGCTCGTCGGCACCCAGCAGCGGGAGCAGCGGCGTGCCCGCCTGGGCGTCCGGGCTCCACGCGGACAGCCGACCGTCAGGCGCCTGCACCGCGAGGTGCTCGGCCCGCCACACCGCCAGGTGCGCCGGTGCCCCGACCCGCAGGTCGCCGGTCTCGTCGTGGCCCGCGAGGCGCCAGCCCCCTCGCGTCGCCGCACGGAACGCCGCCCGTGCGGAGATGCGCTGCTCGACCGCGGTGTGCTCGACGGCCGCCCGCACGCCCGCCCAGGGGTCGACGGGCGTCACCGGGGAGTCGGAGCCGAAGGCCAGCGGGACGCCGGCACCGGCGAGGTCGGCGAGCGGGTTGAGGGCGGCCGCACGCGCCGCGCCGAGGCGCGTCGCGTACATGCTCTCGGAACCGCCCCACGCGGCGTCGAACGCGGGCTGCACGCTCAGCCGCACGCCCAGCAGCACCAGCGCGGCCAGGGTCGGCGCGTCGACCATCTCCGCGTGCTCCAGCCGCACGCCGGTCCGCGCGATCGCGGCGGCGCCCTCGACGTCCACCGCGGCGCGCAGCCCGAGCAGCACCTCGTCCATCGCCCGGTCGCCGATCACGTGGAAGCCGGCCTGCACGCCGGCGCGGGACGCCGCGGTCAGGTGGTTGCAGATCTGCTCCCCGGTCAGGTGCAGGACCCCGTCACCGGGGGCGTCCGCGTACGACGAGCGCAGCGCGGCGGTCCGCGAGCCGATCGACCCGTCCACGTTGAGGTCCCCCCCGAGGCCCGTGAGCCCCGGGACGGCGGCGAGCACCTCGCGCGCGTCGTCGACCGTCACGCACTGCTCGCCGCGGTAGGCGACCAGGTGCGGCAGCCCGCCGGCCGCGTCGCGCGTCAGGTCCAGCAGCTCGACGAGGCCCGCCCGGGTGTCGATGAACGGTGCCGACTGCTCGTGCACCGACACCACGCCCCGTGCCGCCGCCTCCTCGAGCGCTCGGCGGTACAGCCGGGTCCGCCGGCCGGCGTCGACGGTGCGCGCCGCCTCGCGTGCGGCGTGGTGCGCCTCGCGCTCGACCCGTCCGTCGTCGGACCACCCGGCCAGCCGGTCGAGGCCCAGCCGCTCCGCCAGCGAGGTCGAGACGACCGCCGAGTGCACGTCCACGCGGGCGAGGTAGACGGGCGCGCCGCCCGCCGCGGAGTCGAGCTCGAACCGCGTCGGGGGGCGTCGCTCGGGCCAGCGCAGCTCGTCCCAGCCGAAGCCGAGCAGCACGCCGTCACCCGCGCCCCGGTCCCGGGACGCGGCACGCACGGCGGCCAGCGCGTCGTCCAGCGACGCGGTGCCCGACAGGTCGACGGACTCGAGCGCGAGGCCGGTCTCGAGCACGTGCACGTGCGCGTCGACGAAGCCCGGGGTGACGAGCGCGCCGTCGAGGTCGACCACGTCGTCGGCCCGTGCGGCGAAGCCCGCCGCGGTGTCGTCGGCACCCAGCCACGCGACGGTGCCGTCCTCGATCAGGATCGCCTCGGCGAACGGGTCGGCGGGCGAGTGGACGACGCCGCCGCGGTACAGGGTGGAGGTCACGACCGCACGATAGGCCAGGTCACACCGACGAGTACGCCACGACCCCGCGGCGCACGGCGTCCACGGCCCGCGCGGCGGTGCTGCGCAGGCGCTCGTGGGGCGCGGCCGACGAGATCTGGTCGAGCACGTCGATGACCTGCTTGCACCAGCGGACGAAGTCGCCCGCGGTCAGGTCGCTGCCCCGCAGGACCGCGTCGAGGCTGCGGCCGGCGGCCCAGCGGTGGACCGCCTCGACGAGGCCGAGGTCGACGGGCTGGATCGTCTCGAGCCGGTGGGCGGTCTCCAGGTCCTCGAGCTCCGACCAGGCCCGCACCGTCGCGTCGATCGCCACGCCGAGCCGCCCGTTCGGGCCACCGGGGACGTGGGGCTGCGCGTCCTCGTCGCGGCGGGACCGGTACAGCACGGTCGAGACGGCCGCCGCGAGACCCGGCGGGTCCAGCTCGTCCCAGGCCCCCCGCCGCAGGCACTCGGCGAGCAGGAGGTCGTTCTCGGCGTAGAGCCGCCGCAGCCAGCGCCCGTCCGGCGTGACGCGCAGCGCGCCCTCGTCGTCGACGTCGAGGTACCCGAGCTGCGCGAGCAGGTCGCACGTGCGGTCGAACACCACCGAGATGGAGCCGGTCCGCCCCGCGATCCGCCCGACCAGCGCGTCGTGCTCCGCGCGCAGCCGCGACCAGCGCTCCGCCCAGCGCGCGTGGTCCTCGCGCTCGGGGCAGCCGTGGCACGGGTGGGCGCGCAGCGCGCGGCGCAGGTCCTGCACGCGCGCGTCGTCGTCCGCCCGCGCCGCCCGCCGAGGCCGCTCGTGCGGCGCGGGCGCGAGGTCGGCCACCGCGGCGCGCAGCCGGGCGGCGAGGTCGCGCCGCGCGGCCGGCACCCGTGCCTCGAAGTCCCGCGGCACGCGCACGAACCCGACGGTGCGGGCGCCCCGGCCCACGTCGGGCACCGTGAGCCGCTGCACCTGCCGGTCGGTGGTCAGCACCGTCGGTCGCGGACCCTCGAAGCCCGCCTTCGGGCCGGGGTCGACGACGACGACGTAGCCGCTGCGCCGGCCCTGCGGCACCTCGAGCACGTCGCCCGGGCGCAGCCCCTCGAGCGAGCGCGCCGCCTCCGCGCGACGCGCGCCGGCGGCCTGCCGCGAGACGTCCTTCTCCGCCGCGGACAGCTCGCCACGGAGCCGCGCGTACTCCGCGAAGTCGCCCAGGTGGCACTCCATGGCCTTGGCGTAGCCCTCGAGCGCCTCCGTGTGCGCCTGCGCCTGCCGCGCGAGGCCGACGACGCCGCGATCGGCCTGGAACTGCGCGAACGACGTCTCGAGCACCTCGCGCGCACGGTCGCGCCCGACCTGCGCCACCAGGTTGACCGCCATGTTGTACGTCGGGCGGAAGCTCGAGCGCAAGGGGTACAGGCGCTTGGACGCGAGGCCGGCGAGCTGCACCGGGTCGAGGCCCGAGTGACCGAGCACCACGGCGTGGCCCTCGACGTCGATCCCGCGCCGCCCGGCACGGCCCGTGAGCTGGGTGTACTCCCCCGGCGTCACGTCCACGTGCCGCGAGCCGTCCCACTTGACCAGCTTCTCGAGCACCACCGACCGCGCGGGCATGTTGATCCCGAGCGCCAGGGTCTCGGTCGCGAAGACGACCTTGACGAGGCCCCGCGAGAAGAGGTCCTCGACGGTCTCCTTGAACAGCGGCAGCATGCCCGCGTGGTGCGCCGCGACCCCGCGGCTCAGGGCGTCGGCCAGCTGCCAGTAGCCCAGCACCTCGAGGTCCTCCGGGGGCACCGCGGCGCAGCGCTCCTCGACGATCATCCGGATCTCGGCCTGCTCGGCCGGCGAGGTGAGCCGGATCCCCGCACCCAGGCACTGCTGCACCGCGGCCTCGCAGCCGGCGCGGGAGAAGATGAACACGATCGCGGGCAGCAGCCCCTCGCGGTCGAGGACGTCGACGACGGCGAAGCGCGGCGTGGTCCGCACGGCCGGTGCACCGCCGGGCCGGTGGTCGCCGCCCGGTCGTCGTCCCCCGCGACCCCGGTACCCGCGGTCCCCGGGCCCACGCCGCTCGCCGCCGGACCGGTTCGCGAGCAGGCGCCGCAGGTCCGGGTTGATCGGCGGGTCGACGCCCGGGTCGGTCGGGTCCACGTGGCCCGCGTACAGGTCCAGGAGCTCGGCGTTGACCAGGACGTGCTGCCCCAGCGGGACGGGCCGGTGCTCGCTGACCACCACCTCGGTGTCGCCGCGCACCATCGCGAGCCAGTCCCCGAACTCCTCCGCGTTGGAGACGGTCGCGGAGAGCGAGACCAGCTGCACGTCGTCGGGCAGGTGGATGATCACCTCCTCCCAGACCGGTCCGCGGAACCGGTCGGCGAGGTAGTGCACCTCGTCCATCACCACGAACCCCAGGCCGTCGAGCGTCGGCGAGCCCGCGTAGAGCATGTTCCGCAGCACCTCGGTCGTCATGACGACGACGGGAGCCTCCGAGTTGATCGTCGTGTCGCCCGTGAGGAGGCCCACCTGGCCCGGGCCGTAGCGACGCACCAGGTCCCCGTACTTCTGGTTCGACAGCGCCTTGATGGGGGTCGTGTAGAAGGCCTTGCGGCCGGCGCCGAGCGCCAGGTGCACCGCGAACTCCCCCACGACGGTCTTGCCGGCGCCCGTGGGTGCCGCGACCAGGACCCCGCTGCCCCGCTCGAGCGCGGTGCACGCCTCGACCTGGAACGCGTCCAGGCGGAAGCCGAGCTCCTCACGGAACCGTCCCAGCTCGCCGGAGTCCTCCTGCTGCCGCCGCCGGGCCGCCGCGTACCGCTCGGCCGGCGAGGGCTCGTCGGCCGCACGCTGCCGTGCGGCACCCGCCGAGGTGTCGGGACCCGCCCCCGCGGCGCCGCTGGGGTTGTCGGGACGACGACGGTGACGGGAACGGGACGGCACAGGCCCACCCTAGGCACGCCGACGCCCGACGAGCGCGCGACGCACGGCGTCAGACCAGGACGCGCAGCGCCCCCGGGACCACCTCGACCTCGAGCGGCAGCGGGCCGATCCGCTCGCCGTCAGCGAACGCCGGTGGCGGCGCGACGCCGAGCGCGTCGACGGGCTCGATCAGGACGCGCCGCGCCCGTGAGATCCGCACACGCGGGTCCCCGACGTGCCGGCCGCGGTAGATGCCCGGGAAGATGCGCACGACGCCCCGCCGGGTGAACGGGCCGGCGACGACGACGTCGAGGAGCCCGTCGTCGACGCGGGCGTCGGGCGCGATCTGCAGCCCGCCGCCGATCCAGGGGACGTTCGCCACCGCGACGAGCGTGCCCGCCGACTCCCACACCTCGCCGTCGGCCGTGACGCGGTAGCCGAACGGCCGGAACGTGCCGAGCTCCGCGGCGAGCGCGCGCACGTAGCGCGCGTGCCCCCGCGGCCACGTGTAGACGTTGGCCCGGGCGTTCACGGCGGCGTCGATGCCGCACGACAGCACGCCGACGAACCACTCCCGCGCACCGCGCCCGGGTGCGCCGACCCGCACGGCGTCGATGGCCCGGGGCCCGTCCGCCAGCGCGCGCACCAGGTGCTCCACCGCCGCGGGCACGTCGCCGCGCGGCAGCCCGAGCGTCCGTGCGACGTCGTTGCCGGTGCCCGCCGGGACGATGCCGAGCGGCAGGTCGGTGCCCGCGACCACGTTCACGCCGAGGTGCACCATGCCGTCGCCGCCGACCACGACGAGCGCGTCCAGCCCCCGCAGCGCCCCGGCGCGTGCGCGGTCGGTCGCCTGCGCGAGGGACGGGCCCGAGAGGTCCTCGACCTCGAACCCGCGGCGTCGCAGCTCGTCGTGCACCGCGCGGCCCGCACGCCCGCCGCGTCCCCGCCCGGCGGTCGGGTTCACGACGAGGCCGAGACGCGTCACGTGCGCGGCTCCGAGGCGGCACCCGGCGAGGGCTCCGGCGGCGGTCCGGGCATGGTGCCGTCGAGCCGGGGAAGGCCCGCCGCGGCGCGACGCCGGTCGAGCCGGCGGTCGTGCAGCTCGCAGACACCGAGAGCCACGAAGTACAGCGCGCAGATCGGCGCCGCCACGACGATCATCGTGAGGGCGTCGGGAGTCGGGGTCATGACCGCCGAGAAGGTGAACGCGATGACGATCGCCCACCGCCAGCCGCGCCGCCACGTCTCCGCACGTCCGACGCCCGCGAAGTTCAGCGCGACCATCAGCACCGGCAGCAGGAACGCCAGCCCGAACGCGAGCAGCAGCCTCATGACGAACGACAGGTACGTCTGGGCGTCGATGAGGTTGGTGGCGCCCTCCGGGGTGAACTCCGTCAGCAGGCGCACCGCGTTCGGCAGCGCCCAGAAGGCCAGCGCGGCACCCGCGAGGAAGAGCGGCACCGCCGCGGCGAGGAAGCCGACGGCGTACCGCCGCTCGGACCGCGTCAGCCCCGGGGTGACGAAGGCCCAGAGCTGGTAGAGCCACCACGGGCTGGACAGGAACACGCCGAGGAACAGCGAGACCTTGATCTTCATGTCGAACGACGTCGCCACGCCCGCGAAGTTGATCGCGACGACGGACCCGCGCTCGTTCGCCACGTCCTGCAGCGGCTGCTGCAGGAGCTCGAACATCGGCTCGTACAGGAACCACCCGACGACCGCGCCGAGCACGAGGCCCAGGGCGGCGAGGAAGAGCCGGTGCCGCAGCTCGAGCAGGTGCGCCCGCAGCGGCATCCGGCCGCCGGGATCGCTCCCGCGGCGCTTGCCGGCCACCCGGGTCAGGCGGTGGTGCCGGTGCCGCCCTCCGCGGGGCGGTCGGCAGGCGGCGTCGCGGGCGCCTGCGGAGCGGGCGCGGGTGCCGGGGCCGGGGTCACGGGCGGCGCCGCGGGAGCGTCCGCCACGGGTGGCAGGGGCGCCGTGGCGGGCGGGTCGTCACGCAGGTCCTTGACCTCGTTCTTGAAGATCTTCATCGACTGGCCCACGCTCTTCGCCAGGTCGGGCAGGCGCTTGGCGCCGAACAGCAGCAAGATCACCACGAGTAGCACCACGACGTGCCAGGGCTGCACCCTCATGTCGGCCTCTCCTCCACAGCGGGGTCGCACGATCCTAAACCGCTCCGCGGGCCTTCCCGGACCGGCCGGCCCGTGCCGCGCACCGGATCCGTCGGCGTCAGGTCCAGAACGCGCGCCAGCCTTGGGCGGCGTCGAGCACCCGCACCGCGCGGCGCTCCTCGCGCTCGGTGCGCAGCCGGTCCCGGACGTCCCGCAGCTCGTCGCGGTCACCGAACAGCGTGGGACCGGTGTCCGGGGCGTTCTCGCGCGCGAGCCGCGCCAGCTCGTCGGCACGGTCGGCGAGCACGGCCAGGACCTCGCTCGCGCGGCCCAGCTCGCGCCCGAGCGCGAGGGTCGAGCGCCACAGGCGCCGCCCGAGGAAGAACGCGCCGGCGAGCGTCCCGAGCACCAGGACCGTCCAGAGCAGGAACCACAGCATCGCGGTCAGCCTCTCATGCGTCCCGCGGGTCCACCGCGAGGGGGCCGTACGCCGCGAGCGTCGCCCGGGCGGTGGCGGCCACCTCGTCGGCGACGCCCTGGGGGTGGATCGCGAGCACGTCGTCGGCCGCCTGCAGCACCAGGTGACGCAGCCAGGCGTGGCTGACGACGCGCAGGTCGACCTCGAACGAGCCGTCGTCGAGGTTGCGCACGTCCTCGACCGGGCTCGTCTCGGCGATCCACCGGGCGCGGCTGCGCAGGCGCAGCGTCACGAGGTCGCCCTCGGGTCCGGGCAGGAACTCGCCACCCGTGACCTCGTGCCGCTCCGCGGGCTCGTCGAGCACGCGGGCGGCCAGGATGCGGTCGACGCGGAACAGCCGCTCCCCCTCGACCGCGTGGCACCACGCGAGCAGGTAGGAGCGGTCGGCGTCCGTGACGAGGCGCACCGGGTCGACGTCGCGCTCGGACGCGACGTCGGCCGCGTTGACGTACCGCAGGTGCAGGCGGCGCCCGTCGCGCAGCGCCTGGGCGAGCGCGGCCGCGACCGCCGGCTGCGCGGCGAGCGTCAGGGTGACGTCGACCGTGCCGGCCGCGTCGCCCACGGCGGCGGTGAGCTTGTGCAGCGCGGAGCGGACGACGGCCGCTCGCTCGTCGTCCAGCGCGCCCGCGAGGCCCGCGTCCAGCGCGCGCAGCGCGGCCACGAGCGCGACGCCCTCACGCGCGCTGAGCCGCAGCGGGCGGGTCATGTTGCGGGACTCGGTGAGCCGGACCACGCCGCGGTCGAGCGCGAGGGAGTCGAAGTCGATGAGGTCGTACGGCAGGTAGCCCGGCGTGCCGGTCACCCAGAGCGTGTCGACGTCCGCCATGACCTGGCGCGGTGTCACCCCGAACTGCTCGGCGAGCTGGTCCACCGACGCGTCCTCGTGCCGGTCGAGGTACGCGATCATGCCCAGGAGCCGCACCACGCGGTCGCTCGCGCGCTCAGCCACGGGCCACCTCCGGGTCCGACGAGCCCCCGCGCGGCGCGAGCCCCGTCGCCTGCGCCAGCATCCACAGCACGTGGTCGCGCACCTCCGGGGGGTCCAGCACCAGGACCGCGTCGCCGTACCCGACGAGCTCCTCGGCCAGCTCCCAGGCGTTGCGGTACCCGACGTGCACCACGTCGCGCCCGGCGAGCAGCCCGGCCGTGCCCTCGTCGTCCCGCAGCCGCGCGAGGAGGTCCGCGGTGTCCGGCGGCGGCGTGACGGCGCGCACGCGCGCGGCCTCGGCACGCTCCGGGAGCAGCGCGAGCGTCGCCGTCCGCGCCGGACCCTCGCGCCAGGCGGCCAGCGCCGCGTCGACCTCCGCCTGACCGGGCGGCTCGAACGCGCCGGGCGGGCCCACGGGCCGCACCGCGCCCTCGATGCGGCTCAGCCGGTAGGAGCGGCTCGCTCCGCGGTCCAGGTCGCGTCCGACCAGCACCCAGCCACCGCGCCGGGCGAGGAGCTGCCACGGCTCGACCCGGCGTTCCCGGACCTCGCCGGTGTTCGCGGCGCGGTACGTGAAGCGCACCGCCTGACGCTCCTGCGCGGCGTCCAGCAGGGGCGCGAACGCCCCGCCGCCGGAGCGCACGCGCGGCGCCAGGCCGGCGACCAGGTCGGTCTCCCCCGGCCCCTGCCCGACCGCGCGCAGCTTCGTCAGCGCGCGGGCCGTGTCGCCGCGCATGGTCCGGTCCTGCCACGTCTGCGCGGCGAGGGTGAGGACACCGAGCTCGGCCGCGGTCAGGTCGATCGGGGGCAGCGCGTAGGTCTCGAGGTCGATCCGGTAGCCGATGTCGTCGCCGTGACCCGGGTCGGTGACCGTGACCAACGGGATGCCGAGCTCGCGCAGGGTGTCCTTGTCCCGCTCGAACATCCGCTCGAAGGACTCGTCCGACGGCGCGTCGGCGTAGCCGGCGACGGAGGCGCGCACCTGCTCCTTGGTCATCCGCCCACGGGAGTTCACCAGGGCGATGAGGAGGTTGAGGAGACGCTCGGCCGCGTCGATCTGGGTGACCATCACCGCACACCGTAGTGGCCGGTAGCGTGGAGTGGTGATCAGGTGGCGCGCAGGGGTCGTGGAAGAGGTCGGCGCCTCGTGGCCCGGCGCCGTCGAGCTGGTGGTGGCGCTGGACGAGCCGTGGTCGGACCCGACCCTCCCGGCGCGCGTGAAGGCCCTCGCCTACCCCGCGCTCGTGGGCGAGCTCGGCGTGGGTCGGCGCGTCCTGCTCAACGTGAGCGCGCTCGCGCGGGGGCTCGGGACCGGCGGGTACGCGCTCGTCGTCGCGCCGGGCGACGGCCGACCCGCCGACCCGCCTGGCCGGCGGGGCCACCTCGTCAAGGCGCGCTACACCCCGCTGCAGGCCATGGTGCTGGGCGTCGACGACCAGGAGTCGGAGCACCACGAGACGCTGCGTGACGCCGATGACCTCGAGGGGATGCCGGTCGTCGTCGCGGACCTGCACTCGGCACTGCCCGCGATCGTCGCCGGCACGCGGACGGCCGCCGCACGGGCGGGCCGCACCCCGCCCTCGGTGGCGTACGTCATGACCGACGGCGGCGCGCTGCCCGCCTGGTTCTCGCGGGCCGCCGCCGGCCTGCGGGAGGCCGGGTGGATCGACGCGGTCGTCACCGCGGGCCAGTCCTTCGGGGGCGACCTCGAGGCCGTGTCCGTCCACACGGCCCTGCTCGCCGCACGGCACGTGCTGCGCGCGGACCTCGCGGTCGTCGTCCAGGGCCCGGGGAACCTGGGCACGGGCACGCGGTGGGGCTTCTCCGGGGTGGCCGCGGGCGAGGCCGTGAACGCGGCGGGCGTCCTGGGGGGCCGCCCCGTCGCGTCCCTGCGCGTCTCCGGCGCGGACCCGCGGGAGCGGCACCTCGGGATCTCGCACCACTCGCTCACGGCCTACGGCCGGGTCGCGCTGGTCCCCGCGGACGTCGTCGTGCCGACCTTCGACGTGGACGACGACGAGCTGACCGCGCTGGGCCGCCGCGTGCACGCCCAGGCCGTCGCGCTCGGCGAGCCGCACGGCCGGCACCGCCTGGTCGAGGTGCACGCGGGTGCGGACCTGCGGTCGGCGCTCACCGCCTCGCCGGTGCGGCTGTCGACCATGGGCCGGGGGCTCGAGCAGGACCCGGCCGCGTTCCTCGCGGCGGCCGCCGCCGGGGTCCACGCGGTGTCGCTGCTCTGACCCGCGGGCGTCGCGTGCGGTCAGTCGTCGGGCAGGCCGCGGGAGCGCGCGGCGACGAGCGTCGCGAGCCGGCGCGCCTCGGCGTTCGCGCGCTCACCGTCGGCGCGCTGCACGCCCATGACGGCGAGCGTGTCGCCGTCGGCGAGGTCGAGCTGGACCCACGGCCGGTCGCCGAACCGCACGGAGACGATCTGCTCCCACTGCAGGTGCGTGGTGACCAGGAGGTTGCGGACCGTGAGCCCGCGCTCGTCGGGCACCGCCGCGACCGAGGCCTGCCGCCAGCAGAACCACGCGATGAGCAGACCCAGCAGCACGAACCCGGTGCGGTCCAGCGCCGTCAGGTCCGGCATGAGCGCGACCAGCACGCCCGTCGCGGCGAGCACCAGGACGACGAGCGCCCACGCGACGATCCGGGCGAGGTGGGGCCGGAACGGCCGCAGCGCCGGGTCCGCGGGCATCAGATCCGGCAGGCGTGGATCGAGGTCACCAGGATCGCGCGCGCGCCCAGGTCGTAGAGCTGGTCCATCACGCGGTTGGTCTGGTCGCGGCGCACCATCGCGCGCACCGCGGCCCAGTCGCGGTTGTGCAGCGGGGAGACCGTCGGCGACTCGAGCCCCGGCGTGACCGCCACGGCCGCGTCGACGAGCGTGAGCGGCACGTCGTAGTCCATCAGCACGTACTCGCGCGCCGTCAGGACGCCCTGCAGGCGGCGCGTCAGCACGTCGAGCCCGGCCGGCACCGCGACGTCGGAGCGGCGCACGAGCACGGCCTCCGAGCGCAGCAGCGGCTCGCCGAAGATCTCCAGGCCCGCCGCGCGGAGCGTCGAGCCCGTCTCCACGACGTCCGCGATCACGTCGGCCACGCCGAGGCGGATCGCGCTCTCGACGGCTCCGTCGAGCCGCACCACGCCGGCCGGCTCGACGCCGCGGTCGCCGAGCACGGTGCGCACCAGCACCGGGTAGGACGTGGCGACGCGCTGCCCGGCGATCTGCGCGACGTCGGTCATGGTGCCCGCCGTCGTCGCGAACCGGAACGTCGACCGCGCGAAGCCGAGCGGCAGGTGCTCGACCGCCGCGGACTCCGAGTCCAGCAGCAGGTCCCGGCCGGTGATGCCCACGTCGACGGTCCCCGCGCCCACGTACACCGCGATGTCCCGCGGCCGCAGGAAGAAGAACTCGACGTCGTTGTCCGGGTCGGGCAGGACGAGCTCGCGCGAGTCGCGGCGCTGGCGGTAGCCCGCCTCGCGGAGCATCTCGACGGCGGGCTCGGACAGGGAGCCCTTGTTGGGGACGGCGATGCGCAGCACGGGGATCCTTCGGCGGGGACGTCGGGACGGGCTCGGAGCGGGGTCGCTCAGGATGAGGGGTGGGGACCGCTCAGAGGTGGGCGTAGACGTCGTCGAGCGTGAGCCCGCGCGCGACCATGAGCACCTGCAGGTGGTAGAGCAGCTGCGAGATCTCCTCGGCCGTCCGCTCGTCACCCTCGTGCTCCGCGGCCATCCAGACCTCGGCCGCCTCCTCGACGATCTTCTTGCCGATCGCGTGCACGCCCGCGTCCAGCTCGGCGACGGTCCCCGAGCCTGCGGGCCGGCTCACCGCCTTCTCGGACAGCTCGGCGAACAGCGCCTCAAACGTCTTCACGTCGGCCAAGACTAGACGCAGCGCCGAGCGCCCCCGTCTCGGGTTCGGCCGCTGGGACGGCAGCGGCGTCCCCGGCAGCCCGCCGGGCGCGCCACCACACCACGAAGCCGTAGCCGACGACGCCGGCGTACACGACGTACAGCACGGCCGACGGGTAGTAGCCGGCCGAGAGCAGCAGCGGGACGCCCACCGCGTCGACCGCGATCCAGATCAGCCAGAACTCGATCCAGCCGCGCGCCATGCCGTACGTCGCCAGCAACGAGCCGGTGAAGATCCAGGCGTCCGCCCACGGCCCCCAGGAGCCGAGCTGCTGGAACACCCAGGCGAAGCCGACCGTGCCGACCACCGCGGTGGTCGCGATGAGGACCCAGCCCCGCGGACCCGCCCACCGCGGCTCGACGGCGGGGGCGTCCGGTACGCCGGCCTCGCGCGCGGCCCGCCGGGTCGCGCTCCACCGCGCCCAGCCGTACACGGACACCACGACGAAGAACACCTGCCGGCCGGCCTGGCCGTACAGGTCGCGGTGCTGCGGGGTGTCGAAGACCGCGCCGAGGAAGACCGTGAACAGCAGGACGTTCCCGACGATGCCCACCGGCCACGCCCAGACCCGGCGACGCAGACCGCCGACCGCGGACGCGAGCCCGAACAGGTTGCCGACGATCTCCCGCCACAGGATCTCGTGGCCCGCGACGGTGACGGTCGCGTCGAACAGCCAGCCCAGCGGTCCGCTCACGCGCGGGGGTCCGCCAGCGCGCCGCGGAGCTCGCGCAGCGCCGTCACGGTCGCGACCGCCGCCTGCGCGGCCTCGTGACCCTTGTCCTCCGACGACCCGGGCAGCCCCGCGCGGTCCAGCGCCTGCTGCTCGTCGTCGCACGTCAGCACGCCGAACCCGACGGGGACGCCGGTGGCGACGCCGACCTCCGTGAGGCCGTTCGTCGCCCCGCTGCACACGTAGTCGAAGTGCGGCGTCCCGCCCCGGACGACCACGCCGAGCGCGACGACCGCGTCCGCGCCCGCCCGCGCCGCCACCGCCGCGGCGACCGGCAGCTCGAACGTGCCCGGCACGCGCACGACGTGCACGTCCTCGACGTGCGCCTCGGCGAGGGCACGCCGGGCGCCGTCGAGCAGGCCGTCCATGACGACCTGGTGCCACGACGCCGCCACGACGACGACCCGAAGGCCGCTCCCGTCGACGGTGAGGGTGGGTGCTCCGGCGCCGCTCATGCGAGGTCCTCCAGGGGGACGTAGGTGTGGTCGGTGGTGTCCGCACCCGGCGTGCCGGCGGCGCGGACGGGTTCGACGCGGACGGGGTCGAGGTGGAGCGCGTGGCCCATCGACGTCGCCTTGGTGCGCAGGTAGGCCTCGTTCTGCGGCGTCCGGCCGACCTCGAGGCCGCGGACCTCCGCCACCTCGACGCCGTGGGCGCGCAGGCCGGCGACCTTGGCCGGGTTGTTGGTCAGCAGGCGCACGCGCGCGACCCCGAGCTCCCGCAGGATCGCCGCCGCCGCGCCGTACTCGCGCCGGTCGGCGGGCCAGCCCAGGTCCAGGTTGGCCTCGACCGTGTCGCGGCCCTCGTCCTGCAGCGCGTAGGCGGCCACCTTGGCCAGCAGGCCGATCCCCCGCCCCTCGTGCCCGCGCAGGTAGACCACCGCCCCGCCCTCGGCGGCCGCGAGCTCGAGCGCCGCGTCGAGCTGGGGTCCGCAGTCGCAGCGGGCGGAGCCGAACGCGTCGCCCGTGAGGCACTCGGAGTGCACGCGGACCACGGGCTCCTCGGCGAGGCCGGCGGTCGGGACCAGCGCGACGTGCTCGTCGCCGGTGCGCAGGTCGCGGAAGCCGTGGATCCGGAAGTCGCCGTGCCGGGTCGGCAGGTACGCGGTGTGCGTGGCGTGCACGCGCGGGCGCCCGGCCACGGGCCTGTCGGTGACGACCTCCGCGTCGTGCTCGCGCCGCCACGCGACCAGGTCGGCGATGGTGAGCAGCACCAGGCCGGCCTCGGCGGCGAGCGCGGCCGCCTGCGGCAGCCGGACCATCGAGCCGTCGTCGTGCACCAGCTCCGCGATCGCGCCCACCGGCTCCAGGCCGGCCAGCCGGCACAGGTCGACGGCGGCCTCCGTGTGCCCCGCCCGGTGCAGGACGCCGCCCGGGACGGCGCGCAGGGGCAGCACGTGCCCGGGCCGGATCAGGTCCCCCGCGCCGCTCGCGGGGTCCGCCAGGACGCGCAGCGTGCGCGCGCGGTCCGCCGCGGAGATCCCCGTGGTCACGCCCGTCGCGGCGTCCACCGTCACCGTGTACGCCGTGCGCCGGGGGTCCTGGCTGTGCGGCACCATGAGCGGCAGGTCGAGCGCGTCGGCGCGCGCCGCGGGCATGGGCGCGCACAGGTAGCCCGAGGAGTGCCGGATCGTCCAGGCCACCCACTCGGGGGTCGCGGACTGCGCGGCCAGGATCACGTCCGCCTCGTTCTCGCGGTCCGGGGAGTCCGCCACCAGGACGGGCCGGCCCGCGCGCAGCGCGTCGAGCGCCTCCGGCACCGTGCCGAGCCGGACGAGCTCCCGCTCCGCGCCGCGCCCCGCGCCCGGGTCGCTCATCGCGGCACCGCCGTGAGCAGCCGTTCGGCGTACTTCGCGAGCACGTCCACCTCCAGGTTGACGGGCGAGCCGACGACGAGGGTGCCGAGCGTGGTGCCGGCGAGCGTCGTCGGGATCAGGGAGACGCCGAACGCCTCGTCGGACACGTGCGTGACGGTGAGCGAGACCCCGCTGACCGCGATCGAGCCCTTCTCCGCCACGTAGCGCGCGAGGGCGGGCGGGACGGCGACCTCGACCTCGTCCCACCGCTCGCCCGGACGCCGCGCCAGCACGGTGCCGACGCCGTCGACGTGGCCCTGGACGACGTGCCCGCCGTACCGTCCGCCGACGGCCAGCGCGCGCTCGAGGTTCACGGGTGCGCCGACGACGAGCGAGCCGAGGGCCGTGCGCCGCAGCGACTCCGGCATCACGTCGGCCGTGAACGTCCCGTCGCCGGGCAGGTCGCTGACCGTGAGGCAGACGCCGTCGACGGCGATGGAGTCGCCCAGGTGCGCGTCGGACGTGACGAGCGGTCCGCGCACCCGCAGCCGTGCGTCCTGGCCGCGGTCCTCGATCGCGACGACCGAGCCCAGCTCCTCGACGATCCCGGTGAACATCAGGCCTCCCGCAGGGGTGTGGCGACGACGAGCACGTCCGGCCCGAGCGGCAGCACGCTGACCGGCTCGAGCCGCACGGCGTCGGCGATCGTGGTGATGCCCAGGTCCGCGAGAGCGGCCGGGCCGGAGCCGAGCAGGACGGGCGCGACGTACGCGTGCACCTCGTCCACGAGCCCGGCGCGGAGGAACGCGGCGGCGAGCGTCGGTCCGCCCTCGACGAGCACGCGGCGCACGCCGCGCGCACGCAGGTCGTCCAGCACGCTCGCCGGGTCGTGCGTCGCCAGCGCGACCAGCTCGCCGCCGGGACCGCGCAGCCGCGCGCCCGCCGGGACCTCGCGCCGGCCGACGACGACGCGCAGCGGCTGGTGCTCGGCGAGCGAGCCGTCGGCCGTGCGGGCCGTCAGCGAGGGGTCGTCGCGCAGCGCGGTGCCCGTGCCGACGACGATCGCGTCGACCTCGGCCCGCAGCTCGTGCGCGTGCCGCCGCGCGACGTCGGAGGTGATCCACCGGCTCGAGCCGTCGGCCGCGGCGACGCGGCCGTCCAGCGAGGTGGCGGTCTTGAGCGTGACGAACGGGCGGTCGCGGCCGACGGTCGGGAGCCACGCACCGAGCACCGTGCGGCCCTCGTCGGCCAGCACGCCGGTCTCGACCACGACGCCCGCGGCCCGCAGCACGGCCGCTCCCCCGGCGGCCACCGGGTTCGGGTCCTCGACCGCGACGACGACGCGTCGCACGCCCGCCGCGAGCAGCGCCTGCGTGCACGCGCCCGTGCGGCCGGTGTGCGCGCACGGCTCGAGCGTCACCACGGCCGTCGCACCGCGCGTGTCCTGCCCGCGCTCCGCCGCGTCCGCCAGCGCCGCGACCTCGGCGTGCGGGGTGCCCGCTCCCCGGTGCCACCCCTCGCCGATCGTCGTCGCGGGGCCGTCGTCGTCCTCGTCGGGACGCAGCAGGACGCAGCCCACGCGCGGGTTCGGGTCGTGCTCGGGCCCGCGGCGCGCGAGCTCGAGGGCGCGGCGCATCGCCGCGCGCTCGTCGGCGCTGGTCACGTCCACCTCCCGGCCTCGGTCGGCTCCGGGGGTGCGCGCAGGAAGGTGCCACGCGTCAACGGCCCGCACCGCACGGTGCGCGCCGCCACGTACTTCCTCCCATCCGGACTTTCACCGTCGGTCCTGGAGTTCCACCAGGTCAACCGCGTGGCCGACGATCGCTCGTCGCCCGCACGGGTCGCGGACTGTCACCGCCGGCTCGGACTTTCACCGACCCCGGAGCACGTGTACTCGACCACGACGAACGCCGCGGTCGCTTCCGATGATGCCACAGCCGCGGCGCACCCCCGACGGGGTGCCCGCGCGTCGGGCTCAGGCCTGGATCGTCGACCCGAGGGTGCGCAGCGCGTCGATCTCGGCCGCGACGTCGTCGGCGCCGTACACCGCGGACCCCGCGACGAACACGTCCGCCCCGGCCTGCGCGACGCGCGCGATCGTCGACCGCGAGATCCCGCCGTCGACCTGCAGCCACGTGCCGGTCCCGGCCTGCGCGATGGCCTGCCGCGTCCGGCGGATCTTCGGCAGCATCCCCTCGATGAACGACTGGCCGCCGAACCCCGGCTCGACCGTCATGACGAGCACCATGTCGAGCTCCGGGAGCAGGTCGAGGAACGGCTCCACGGGCGACGCCGGGCGCAGGCCCACGCCGGCCCGCGCCCCGAGCGACCGCAGCTCGCGCGCCAGCCGCACCGGCGCCTGCGTCGCCTCGGCGTGGAACGTCACCGACGACGCCCCGGCGCGGGCGAACTCCGGCGCCCAGCGGTCGGCGTCCTCGATCATGAGGTGCACGTCCACCGGCACGGGCGAGACCTCGACGATGCGCTGCACGATCGGCAGCCCGAGCGTGAGGTTCGGCACGAAGTGGTTGTCCATCACGTCGACGTGCACCAGGTCGGCGTTCGCGATGCGCTGCAGGTCGCGCTCGAGGTTGACGAAGTCGGCGGACAGGATGCTGGGAGCGATCTTCACGGCCACCCGGTCAGCCTAGCCAGGGGCCGACGCCTCAGCCGAGGCGGCGCAGCAGCGTCAGGTGCATCGCGTCCGTGCCGTGCACGTGCGGCCAGAGCTGCAGGTCCACGCGGTCCCCGACGAGGTCGAGCGGCCCGGCCGCGACGCCGCGGGCGACCGTCCGCGCATCGACCTGCTCGACCGCGAGCCCCGCCTTCGCGGCGACCTTGATCGCGTCACCGACGACCAGCCGCGTCTCCGCCAGGTGCGGGGAGCACGTCACGTACGCGACGACGCCGCCGGGGCGCACCGCCCGCAGCGCCGAGCCCAGCAGCTCGCGCTGCAGCGCGGCGAGCCCGACGAGGTCGGCGGGCGTCCGGCGCCAGCGCGACTCCGGGCGGCGCCGCAGCGCGCCCAGCCCCGTGCACGGCGCGTCCACCATCACGCGGTCGTACGCCGCGGGCTCGTCGTCGCCCACCGTGCGTCCGTCGCCGGTGCGGACGTCCTCGACCGCGTCCGCCGGCACCGCGCGCAGCGCCTGCTCCACCAGGCGCGCGCGGTGCGGCTGCACCTCGTTCGCCACCAGCCGCGCGCCGCGCTGCGCGGCCAGCGCCGCGAGCAGGGCCGCCTTGCCGCCCGGGCCGGCGCACAGGTCGAGCCACCGCTCGTCGGGGCCCTCGAGCGGCGCGGCGGCGAGCGCGAGCGCCACCAGCTGGCTGCC
Organism: Cellulomonas fulva; assembly: GCF_018531375.1. Classification (NCBI taxonomy): domain Bacteria; kingdom Bacillati; phylum Actinomycetota; class Actinomycetes; order Micrococcales; family Cellulomonadaceae; genus Cellulomonas; species Cellulomonas fulva. Next base: position 2,874,900 of record NZ_JAHBOH010000001.1, read on the forward strand.
CTCGTCCTGCACCCCCGCCCGGCCGGTGCGGACGGCCTCGAACGCCGCGGGGTCGCCGCCGCCCGGGACCACGGCGACGGGTGAGACCGCGCCCGGCCGCGCCTCGTCCCCCGCCGCGGCCAGCAGGTCGACGGGGTCGACGAGCCCGGGGCGCGCGACGAGCGCGACGAGCGGCGCGGCGTTGTCGGCGTCGAGGAGCGCCTCGACGTCGGCCGCCGCGCGACCGTCCCCGACCAGCGCCTCGCGCAGCGCGCGGACCACCCACTGCGGGTGGCTCTGCGTCGCCGCGAGCCGGACGACCGGGTCCTCGCCGGACGGGTCCGCGGCGTCGCCGACCCGCTCGAGCCACGTCGCGAGCTCGTCGCGGGCGACCGCCCGCAGGACCGCGTTCACGAACTGCGACGCGCCGGTGCCGACGCGCTCGCGGGCGAGCCCGACCGTCTGGGACACCGCCGCGTGCGCGGGCACCCGCATGCCGAGCAGCTGGTGGGTGCCCAGCCGCAGCAGGTCGAGCACCGGCGGGTCGATCTTCCCGACGTCGCGGCCCGCGGCCTGCTCGACGACGGCGTCGTAGCGGCCCCGCAGCCGCAGGGTGCCGTAGGCCAGCTCGGTGGCGAAGCCCGCGTCCCGGCCGCGGATCCCCCGCTCGCGCAGCAGCGGCGGCAGGACCAGGTTCGCGTACGAGTCGCCCTCGTCGACCGCCCGCAGCACGTCGAACGCGACGGCGCGGGCGGGGTCCGCCCCGCGGGCCCGCTGCGACGGCGCCTGCGCCGAGCGCTGCACGCGCCCCTGCGCGCGGGCCGCCCCGCGCTGCCGGCCCCGCTCGTCGCGGCGCTCGTCGGCGACGCGCGGGCGACCGCGGCGGTCCTCGCGGTACCCGCCCTCCTTGCGCACGCCGTCCTCGCGCGGGTCGTCCCTGCGCGCGTCGTCCCTGCGCGCGTCGTCCCGGTCCGCGCCGCTCACGCGTCCGCCCCGAGCACCAGGTCGTCCGCGAGGCGGGCGCCGCGCGCCCAGTCCGCCGCGGCCATGGGCCGCTTCCCGGGCGGGGTCACGTCCCCGAGGCGGACCGCGTGCCCGCCCGTCCCGACGAGCACGTCCCGCTTGCCGACCCGCACGCGCCCGGGCGCGAGGTCGTCGACGTCGGGTGCGGGGGTGACGGGTCCGAGGCCCAGCCGCGAGCCGTCGGGCAACGTGGTCCACGCGCCCGGTGCCGGCGTGCAGCCGCGGATGCGGCGGTCGACCACGTGCGCCGGGAAGGTCCACCGCACGCGGGCGTCCTCGACCTCGACCTTGGGCGCGTGGCTCACGCCGTCGCGGGGCTGCTCGGCGGGGCTCAGGATGCCGTCCTCGATCGCGTCGAGCGTGCGGACCAGCAGCGTCGCCCCGGCGACCGCGAGCCGGTCCAGCAGGTCGCCCGCGGTGTCGCGCGGACGGATCGTCTCGGTGAGCGTGCCGTACACGGGCCCCGTGTCGAGGCCCGCCTCGAGCCGGAACGTCGAGGCGCCCGTGACCTCGTCGCCCGCCATGATCGCGTGCTGCACCGGTGCGGCACCGCGCCAGGCCGGGAGCACCGAGAAGTGCAGGTTGACCCAGCCGTGGGTCGGCGCGGCCAGGAGCGCGGGAGGGACCAGCCCGCCGTACGCCACCACGGGCGCCGCCTCGACCTCGAGCTCGGCGACCAGCCCGGCGACCTGCGCCGCGCCGGCCTCGTCACGCAGGCTCGTCGGCGTCAGCACGGGGATGCCGGCCTCGAGCGCGCGGGCCTTCACCGGGCTCGGTGCGAGCGTGCGGCCGCGGCCCGAGCGCGCGTCGGGCCGGGTGAGGACCGCGACGACGTCGTGCCGGGAGTCGATCAGGGCGTCGAGGCTCGCCAGCGCGGGCGTGGGCGTACCGGCGAACAACAGGCGCATGGCGACGATCCTAGGCGCGCGCCGGGGCCCACCTCTTCGGGCGGCGTCCGTCGCGCGGCCCGCGCCCGACGTCGGGGTGCGCCTCGCCTGTGCCTCGCCCTGTGCCTCGCCCTGCGCCTCGACCTGTGCCTCGCCCTGTGCCTCGCGCCGTGCCTCGCCCGCGCGGTCGAACGTCAGGTCAGGTCGGTGGGGTCGAGCTGGGCGCGCACCGAGCCACCCTCGCGCCGCGCGCTGCGCACCGCCATCGAGGCCGCCACGGCGGAGGCCAGCGCGGCCGCCGCGGCGCGCGGGACGCGGACCACCGCGCGCACGTCGGGCTCGAAGGCCCCCGCGTCGTCCTGCCGGACCACCACGGGTCCCAGCACGTCCTGGCCCGGCACCTCGATGCGGGCGAGCACGGCGTCCACGGCGTCGCGCGGCCCGGTCACCGAGGCGACCCGGACCGCGGGCGGCAGCCCCAGCGCGGCCCGCTCGTCGAGCTCGCGCACCGCCAGGCCGACGGGGTCCCAGCGCACGAGCGCCTGCGACGCGCGCTGCTCCGCGTCGCCCACCAGGAGCACCACTCCCCCGTCCGGGCCCGAGCGGACGAGGGCGGCGGCCGTGAGCCAGCGGCGCAGCGCCTCCGGCAGCAGCCCGAGCGCCGAGCCCGCCGTCGCGACCGCCGCGTCGAGCAGCACCGCGGCGGCGTAGCCACCCGGTACCCACGGTTCCGCGCCGGGCGTCGCGACGACGACCGCGGGCCGGTCCCGCACCTCCGCGACCACCCCCGCCGCCGCCCGCGCCCCCGAGACCACCACGGGGACGCCGGGGAACGCGCGGCCGAGCTCCTCGGCCGTCCGCTCCGAGCCGACGCGGACCGAGCGCAGCGTCGCGCCGCCGCACTCCTCGCAGCGCCAGTCGGTCGCCATCCGGCCGCACCACCCGCACGTGGGCGTGCCGTCGCCGCGGTGGAGCCCCAGCGGCCCGTGGCAGGCCCGGCAGCGGGCAGACGCGCGGCACCGCCCGCACGCCACCGCGGGCACGTAGCCGGCGCGCGGGACCTGGACCAGCACGGGGCCGTCGGCCAGCCGGTCGCGGATCGCGCGCCACGCGGGCGTGGGCAGCCGTGCCGCCGCCGCCGGTCCCTCGCGCGCCAGCTCCACCGAGGTCAGCGCCTGCACGCGCGGGACCCGGGCGCGCAGCTGCGGCCGGTCCGCGCTCACGTCGTGCGCCCAGCCCGCCGCGACCAGCGCCTGCGCCTCCACCGTGCGGCCGTGCGCGCCGACCAGCAGCGCGGCACCCTGCAGCTCCGAGCGCAGCGCCAGCACCTCTCGCACGTGCGGGTACGGCGCGCGCGGCTCGGCGTGCAGCGAGTCCCCGTCGTCCCAGCACACCGCGAGGCCCAGGTCCCGCACCGGGGCGAGGGCGGCACCGCGGGTCCCCACGACGACGTCCGCGCGCCCGCGCGCCGCCGCGAGGAAGGCGCGGTACCGCGGGCTGGGGCCGTCCTCCGCGGTGAGCCGCACCGCACCGCCGCGCACGCCCGGCGTCCAGCGCGGGACCCCGGCGGCCTCGAGCGCGGCCAGCACGCGCTCGACGTCCCGGTGGTCCGGCACGACGACCAGCGCCCCGCGCCCGCCGAGCACGCACGCCGCCACCGCCTGCGCGACCGCATCGGTCCACCGCCGGCCCGCCGGTCCGGGCAGCGCCGTCCAGACCGCGCGCGGCGCCCCGCCGCCCGTGACGTGCTGCACGAAGGCCGGGCCACCGCGGTAGTCGGCCCACGCCGTCGCGTCGGTGCGCGGCGGTGGCACCTGCTCGTCGTCCGCCACCGGCTCGGCCTCGACCCGGGCGTGCCGTGGCGGCACCGCGAGGCGCAGCACGTCCGCCAGCGTCCCGGCCCACCGGTCGGCCACCGCGCGCGCGACGCGAGCGACCTCCGGCGTGAGCACCTGCTCCGCGGACACCACGCGCCGCAGGGGCGCCAGCGCGCCGTCGTGCTCCGCCTCGGCGACCCGCTCGAGCAGCCAGCCGTCGACGTCCTGGCCCCCGAAGCGGACCTTCACGCGTGTGCCGGGCAGCGCGTCCTCGGCGAGGGCCGCGGGCACCGCGTACTCGAAGGCGCGGTCCAGGTGCTGCGGCGGGAGGTCGATGCAGACCCGGGCGACGGGCAGCGACGCCGCGAGCTCGACGCCCGACGTCCGTGACCGGCGCCGGGCACGCGGCGCGGGCACGCCCTCGAGCGTCAGCTGCTCCGCGGTCACGTCCACGCGCTCATCTCACCACCGGGTGCCCACGTCCCGGGCCGTGTCCGGCCCCGCGACGACGCCGGGGCGCCCGTCCGGGTGACGGTCAGCGGACCGCCGCGCGCAGCGCGTCGACGCGGTCCGTGCGCTCCCACGTGAACTCCGGCAGCTCGCGGCCGAAGTGCCCGTACGCCGCCGTGCGGCGGTAGATCGGCCGCTGCAGGTCGAGCGTGCGGATGATCGCGGCGGGGCGCAGGTCGAAGACCGCGCGGATCGCGTCGGTGAGCTGCTCGTCGGACACCGTGCCGGTGCCGAACGTCTCGACGTACAGCCCGACCGGGTGGGCCTTCCCGATCGCGTAGGCGACCTGCACCTCGCACCGGCGCGCGAGCCCGGCCGCGACGACGTTCTTGGCGACCCACCGGGTCGCGTAGGCGGCCGAGCGGTCGACCTTCGACGGGTCCTTGCCCGAGAACGCACCGCCGCCGTGCCGGGCGTACCCGCCGTAGGTGTCGACGATGACCTTGCGGCCCGTGAGACCGGCGTCGCCCTGCGGGCCGCCGACGATGAACTGGCCCGTCGGGTTCACGTACAGGTCGTACGACGAGGTGTCGAGGTCGACCTCGGCGAGCACCGGCTCGATGACGTGCCGCAGGATCGCCGGGCGCAGCCCGGTCTCGAGCTGGACGTCCGGCTCGTGCTGCGTCGAGAGCACCAGCGCGTCGAGCGCGACCGGACGGTCGCCCTCGTAGCGCACCGTGACCTGGGTCTTGCCGTCGGGCCGCAGCCCCGGGACCTCGCCCGTCCGCCGCACCGCCGCCAGCCGCTCCGCGAGCCGGTGCGCCACCCAGATCGGCAGCGGCATCAGCGACGGCGTCTCGTCGGACGCGTAGCCGAACATCAGCCCCTGGTCGCCGGCACCCTGCGCGTCGAGCTCGTCGTGGTCCTCGGTGTCCTCGCGCAGCTCGAGGGACTTGTCGACCCCCATCGCGATGTCCGGCGACTGCTGGCCGATCGAGACCGACACGCCGCACGACTCGCCGTCGAAACCGATGTGGGAGGAGGTGTACCCGATCTCCCGGACCACCTGCCGCACGATCGCCGGGATCTCGACGTACGCCTCGGTCGACACCTCGCCCGCCACGTGCACGAGGCCCGTGGTGACCATGGTCTCGACCGCGACGCGCGCGCTCGGGTCCTGCTCGATGATCGCGTCGAGGATCGCGTCCGAGATCTGGTCGCAGATCTTGTCCGGGTGCCCCTCCGTCACCGACTCGGACGTGAACAGGCGCATGGCGGAGGTCATGCGCCCAGGGTAGTCGCGCGCGAGGACAGCCCCGTGCGTCAGACCAGCGGCCGGACGGCGTCCCACACGGCGTGCGCGACGTCCCGCTTGGACCCCCGGGCGGTCGCGACCGGGCGCCCCTCGGCGTCCAGGACGGTCACCTCGTTGTCCGGCGTGCCGAACCCGAGCCCCTCGCCCACCGCGTTCACGACGAGCAGGTCGGCGCCCTTGCGCAGCGCCTTCGCGCGTCCGTGCTCCAGCACCGTGCCGCGCTCGTCGCCGGTCTCCGCGGCGAAGCCGACCACGACCTGCCCGGCGCGGAGCCGGTCCCGGGCGAGCTCGGCCAGGACGTCGACGGTCTCGACGAGCTCGATGGTCGGCACCGCGCCGTCGGCGGTCTTCTTGATCTTGGCCCCGGACGGGTTCACGGGACGGAAGTCGGCGACCGCGGCGGCCATCACGACGACGTCGGCGTCCTTGGCCGCGGCGCGCACGGCGTCCCGCAGCTGCGCCGCGGTCTCGACCGGGACCAGGTCCGCGCCGGGCGGAGCGGGCACCGCGAGGTTCGCGCCGACGAGCGTCACGCGCGCGCCCCGCTCGAGCGCTGCCTCGGCGATCGCGACGCCCTGGCGGCCCGACGACCGGTTGCCCAGGAACCGCACGGGGTCGAGCGGCTCGCGCGTCCCGCCCGCGGACACCACCACGTGGCGGCCGACGAGGTCGCGCTCATCGCCCGCGTCGGAGCCCGTCGCGTCGGCGCCGGAGCCCGTCGCGTCGGCGCCGGAGCCCGTCGCGTCGGCGCCGGAGGCCGGCGCCGGCTCGACGAGAGCCAGCGCCGCGGCGGCGATCTCCTCGGGCTCGGGCAGCCGCCCCGGACCGGTGTCGGCGCCGGTGAGCCGGCCCGACGCGGGATCGAGCACGTGCACGCCCCGGGCGCGCAGGGTCGCCACGTTCGCGACGGTCGCGGGATGCTGCCACATCTCGGTGTGCATCGCCGGCGCGAGCAGCACCGGCGCCCGGGTGACCAGGAGCGTGGCGGTCAGCAGGTCGTCCGCCTGCCCGCCCGCGGCGCGCGCGAGCAGGTCCGCGGTCGCCGGTGCGACGACGACCAGGTCCGCCTGCTGGCCCACGGCCACGTGCGCGACCTGCTCGACGTCCTCGAAGACGTCGGAGGTCACGCGCTGCCCGGACAGGGCCTCCCAGGTGGGCCGCCCGACGAACTCGAGCGCGGCACGCGTCGGGACGACGCGCACCTCGTGGCCCGCCTCACGCAGCAGGCGCAGCAGCAGCACCGCCTTGTACGCGGCGATGCCGCCGGTGACCCCCAGGACGATGCGCATGCGCGTGCTCGCCGGAGCTCTCGGTCGACTGCCGGACGCCGAGGGCTCAGCCCTCGGTGGCCTCGGAGGTCAGCAGACCGCGGTCGATCTCCCGCATGGCGATCGACAGGGGCTTCTCCTGCGGACGGGTCTCGACGAGCGGGCCGACGTACTCGAGCAGGCCCTCGTTGAGCTGGGCGTAGTACGCATTGATCTGGCGCGCACGCTTGGCCGAGTACAGCACCAGGGCGTACTTCGAGTCGGCGCGCTCGAGGAGCTGGTCGATGGGCGGGTCGGTGATGCCCGTGGGGGCGGCGACGGTTCCGGACACGGAGAGACTCCCGGAGATGAGGGGTGGTGAGCTTCGGACTGCCGGCCAGTCTACCCGCGCGGCACCGGTCGGTTCACAGCGCGACGACGCCCATGACGCGCACGAGCTCGTCGGTCGCCCGGTGCACGTCGTCGTTCACGATCACGTGGTCGAACTCCGGCTCCGCGGCGAGCTCGACGCGCGCGGTCGCCAGGCGCCGCTCACGCTCCTCCGCGTCCTCGGTCCCGCGCCCGACGAGGCGGCGCACCAGCTCGTCGAACGACGGCGGGGCGAGGAAGACGAAGTGCGCGTCCGGCATCGTCTCGCGCACCTGCCGCGCACCCTGCAGGTCGATCTCCAGCAGCGCGTGCTGCCCGGCGGCGAGCCGCTGCTCGACCGGCCCGCGCGGCGTGCCGTACCGGTTCCGGCCGTGGACCACGGCCCACTCGAGCAGCTCGCCGGCCGCGACCAGCCGGTCGAACTCGTCGGAGGACACGAAGTGGTAGTGCACGCCGTCCACCTCGCCCGGCCGCGGTGCCCGCGTCGTCGCGGAGACCGAGAGCCAGACCTGGGGATAGCGCGCGCGCACGTCGGCGGACACGGTGCCCTTGCCGACGGCGGTCGGACCGGCGAGAACGGTGAGCCGGGCTGGCGTCGTCATGGCGGGGTGGAGCTCCTCGGCGGTCCGCGGTCGATCGGGTGGACGCTGCGCCGCACGAACCCCGGTCCACGTGCCCGGGGACCCGGCGACGGCGCAGCGTGACCCTATCTCAGCCGAACTGCTTGACGAGCTCTGCGACCTGGTGCGGCCCGAGCCCGCGGACGCGCCGCGTCTCCGAGATGCCGATGTCCGCCATGATCGCCCGCGCCTTCACCTTGCCGACCTTCGGCAGCGACTCGAGCAGCGAGACGACCTTGAGCTTGCCGATCGTCTCGTCCTGCTGCCCCTGGGCGATCACGTCCGAGAGCTTGGCCTGCGAGTACTTGAGGCGGTTCTTCACCTCGGCACGGGCCTGCCGGGCGGCAGCGGCCTTCTGCAGCGCTGCAGCGCGCTGTTCGGGAGTCAGCGGAGGGAGTGCCACGCGCGTCACCTTCTCATCCAGCTTCGTCGTCCAGCTTCGTCGTCCGGTGCGGACCGAACGGTCGGCCGCAGGCTTGCGGGCCGTATCAGTGAACCTAGCGACCACCCCACGCCCCGGCAACGCGGACGCGCGTTCACCTGCGCACACGTACCCGCCGACCGCGTCGGCGGGTACGTGCCGTCAGGACGGCGCCGCCGTCAGGAGAGCGCCGCGGCGGCGTCCTGCGCCGCGAGCAGCGCGGCCGCGCGCAGGGACGCGACGTCCGGCCCGGCCCGCAGCACGCCGCGCGACGACGACGCGAGCACCTGGTGCCGCGCGCTGCCGAAGACGGCCGCGAGCTCGGCAGGCCCGGCGCCCTGGGCGCCGACCCCCGGGGCGAGCAGCGGGCCGTTGACGGACGTCAGGTCGGTCCCGGTCCGCTCGGCCGCGTCACCGACGGTCGCGCCGACGACGAGGCCGACGGAGCCCAGCGGCTGCGCGCCGGCGTTGAGCGCGGCGGCCCGGGACGCCATGAGCGCCGCGACGGTCGGCCCCGCCTCGCCGTCGGCGTCGGTGCGCGCGTGCTGCACCTCGTGCCCCTCCTTGTTCGAGGTGAGGCAGAGCACGAACAGGCCGCGGCCCGACGAGAGCGCGAGGTCCACGGCGGGGTCGAGCGAGCCGAAGCCGAGGTACGGCGAGACCGTGAGCGCGTCGCCCGCGAGCGGCGAGCCGTCCCGCAGGAACGCCTCGGCGTAGGCGCTCATGGTCGAGCCGATGTCGCCGCGCTTGGCGTCCACGACGACGAGCGTGCCCGTCTCGCGGCCGGCGGCGACCACCTCCTCGAGCACGGCGACGCCGGCCGAGCCGTGCCGCTCGAAGAACGCCGCCTGCGGCTTCACCGCCGCGACCAGCCCGCCGACCGCCTCCATGACGGTCAGCGAGAACCGGCGCAGCCCCGCGGCGTCGTCGGGCAGCCCCCACGCGTCCAGCAGGCTCGCGTGGGGGTCGATGCCGACGCACAGCGGCCCGTGCGCGGCCATCGCGGCCGCGAGGCGCGCCCCGAAGGGCTCCCTCGTCGGGCCCGCGCCACCCGGCGTGCTGGTCCCGCTCACGCCGAGGCCGCCGTCCGTCGGGCGGCCGTCTCGAGCTCGTGCTCCTGCAGGCTCGTCACCGCGTACGGCCCGGCCTGGGCCGCCTCGATCGCCTGGACGGCCGCGCCGAGCTGCTGCACGGTGGTCACGAGCGCCTTGTCCGCCGCGACGCTCGCCGCCCGGATCTCGTAGCCGTCGGCGCGCGCCCCCTGACCGGACGGGGTGTTGACGATCATGTCGACCTCGCCCGCGACGATCAGGTCGACGATCGTCGGCTCACCCTGCGGACCGCGGCCGGCCGAGTTCTTGCGCACGACCGTCGAGCGGATGCCGTTGCGCCGCAGCACCGTCGAGGTGCCCTCGGTCGCGAGCACCTCGAAGCCGAGCTCGGTGAGCCGCTTCACCGGGAAGACGATCGAGCGCTTGTCCCGGTCCGCGACCGAGATGAAGACCTTGCCCGTCGTCGGCAGTCCGCCGAACGCCGCGTCCTGGGACTTGGCGAACGCCGTCGGGAAGTCGGCGTCGAAGCCCATGACCTCGCCGGTCGAGCGCATCTCCGGACCCAGCACCGTGTCGACGACGTGACCCTCGGCGGTGCGGAACCGCTTGAAGGGCAGCACGGCCTCCTTGACCGCGATCGGGGCGTCGAGGTCCAGCACCGACGCGTCGTCGGCGGGCAGCAGCCCCTCCGCGCGCAGCTGCGCGATCGACTTGCCGACCATGACGTGCGCCGCGGCCTTGGCGAGGGAGACGCCCGTGGCCTTGGACACGAACGGGACGGTGCGCGAGGCGCGGGGGTTCGCCTCGAGGACGTAGAGCACGTCGGACACCAGCGCGAACTGGATGTTGAGCAGGCCGCGCACGCCCACGCCGCGCGCGATCGCCTCGGTCGACAGGCGGATGCGCTCGAGCTCGGCGAGCGAGAGCGTCACCGGCGGGAGCACGCACGCCGAGTCGCCGGAGTGGATGCCGGCCTCCTCGATGTGCTCCATGACGCCGCCCAGGAAGAGCTCCTCGCCGTCGAACAGCGCGTCGACGTCGATCTCGATCGCGTCGTCGAGGAACCGGTCGATCAGCAGCGGGGACAGCGTGCCCGCCTTGCCGCCGTCCGCGGCGTTCTCCAGCGCGCGCTCGACGTACTCGGTGAGCTGGGCCTCGTCGTAGACGATCTCCATGCCGCGGCCGCCCAGGACGTACGACGGGCGCACCAGGACCGGGAACCCGATCCGGCGCGCGGTGTCGCGGGCGCCCGCCAGCGTCGTCGCGGTGCCGAAAGCCGGGGCGGGCAGCCCCGCCGCCTCGAGCACCTTGCCGAACTCGCCGCGGTCCTCCGCGGCGTCGATCGCCGCCGGCGAGGTGCCCAGGATCGGCAGCCCGGCGTCCTGCAGCCGCTGCGCGAGCGCGAGCGGCGTCTGGCCGCCGAGCGTGACGATCACGCCGGCGACCGGACCAGCCGCGAGCTCGGCGGCGTAGACCTCGAGCACGTCCTCGAACGTGAGCGGCTCGAAGTACAGGCGGTCGGACGTGTCGTAGTCCGTCGACACCGTCTCGGGGTTGCAGTTGACCATCACGGTCTCGTACTCGCCCTTGAGCGTCAGCGCGGCGTGCACGCACGAGTAGTCGAACTCGATGCCCTGGCCGATGCGGTTGGGGCCCGAGCCGAGGATGAGGATGGCCGGACGCTCGCGCGGGGCCACCTCGGTCTCCTCGTCGTACGACGAGTAGTGGTACGGGGTGAGGGCCGCGAACTCGGCCGCGCAGGTGTCGACCGTCTTGTAGACCGGACGCAGGCCGATCGCGTGCCGCGCCCCGCGCACCGCGTCCTCCGTCGTGCCGCGCAGCTGGGCGATCTGCGCGTCCGACAGGCCGTGCCGCTTGGCGTGCGCGAGCACGTCGCGCGTGAGCGCCGGTGCGGTGCGGGTCGCCTCCGCGACCTCGTTGATCAGCACGACCTGGTCGAGGAACCACGGGTCGATCCCCGTGCGCTCGTACACCGTCTCGATGCCGACGCCGGCGCGCAGGACCTGCTGGACGTCGATCAGCCGGCCCTCGGTGGGCCGGGCGATCGACTCGACGAGCGCGTCGAGCGCGTCGCCCGAGGCGGCCTCGCCCGCCCAGTGGAAGACCGAGCCCTTCTTGTCGATCGACCGCATCGCCTTGCCGAGCGCCTCGGTGAAGTTGCGGCCCAGCGCCATCGCCTCGCCCACCGACTTCATGGTGGTGGTGAGCGTCGGGTCGGCGGCCGGGAACTTCTCGAACGCGAACCGCGGCACCTTCACGACGACGTAGTCGAGCGTCGGCTCGAAGCTCGCGGGCGTCGAGCCCGTGATGTCGTTGGGGATCTCGTCGAGCGTGTAGCCCACCGCGAGCTTCGCGGCGATCTTCGCGATCGGGAAGCCCGTCGCCTTCGAGGCGAGGGCCGACGAGCGGGACACGCGCGGGTTCATCTCGATCACCACGACGCGGCCCGTGGTCGGCTCGACCGCGAACTGGATGTTGCAGCCGCCCGTGTCGACGCCGACCTCGCGGATCACCGCGATGCCGATGTCCCGCAGCTTCTGGTACTCGCGGTCCGTGAGCGTCAGGGCCGGGGCGACCGTGACCGAGTCGCCGGTGTGGACGCCGACGGCGTCGACGTTCTCGATCGAGCAGACCACCACGACGTTGTCGTGCTTGTCCCGCATGAGCTCGAGCTCGTACTCCTTCCAGCCGAGGATCGACTCCTCGAGGAGCACCTCGGTGGTCGGCGAGTAGTGCAGGCCCTGGCCGACGATGCGGCGCAGGTCGGCCTCGTCGTACGCGATGCCCGAGCCCAGGCCGCCCATGGTGAACGACGGCCGCACGACCACCGGGTAGCCCAGGTCCTCGACCGCGGCGAGCGCGTCGTCGATCGTGTGCACGATCGCGGAGCGCGCCGACTCCCCGCCGCAGACCTCCACGACCTGCTTGAACTGCTCGCGGTCCTCACCCTTCTGGATCGCGGGGATGTTCGCGCCGATCAGCTCGACGTCGTACTGCTCGAGGACGCCGGCCTCGTCGAGCGCGATCGCGGCGTTGAGCGCGGTCTGCCCGCCCAGCGTCGGCAGGATCGCGTCAGGGCGCTCCTTGGCGATGATCGAGGTCAGCACCTCGGTCGTGATCGGCTCGACGTAGGTGGCGTCGGCGAACTCCGGGTCGGTCATGATCGTGGCCGGGTTGGAGTTCACGAGGACGACCCGCAGGCCCTCCTCCTTGAGCACGCGGCACGCCTGCGTGCCGGAGTAGTCGAACTCGCAGGCCTGGCCGATGACGATCGGCCCGGAGCCGATGACCAGGACGCTGGAGATGTCGGTACGGCGAGGCATCAGGCGGCGCCCTTCTGGTCGGTCATGAGGTCGAGGAAGCGGTCGAACTCGGAGGGCCTACGCATCGTGAGCCGCCTTCGAGTCGGTCATGAGGTCGAGGAAGCGGTCGAACAGGTAGGCGGCGTCGTGCGGGCCGGCCGCGGCCTCCGGGTGGTACTGCACCGAGAAGGCGGGCAGGTCGAGCGCCTCGAGGCCCTCGACGACGTCGTCGTTCAGGTCGACGTGGCTCACCACGACGCGGCCGTAGCGACCGCCGTCGTACGGGGCGGTGGACTCGCCCTCGAGCGGTGCGTCCACCGCGAAGCCGTGGTTGTGCGCGGTGATCTCGACCTTGCCGGTCTTGCGGTCGATCACCGGCTGGTTCACCCCGCGGTGCCCGTAGCCCAGCTTGTAGGTGCCGTAGCCGAGCGCACGGCCCAGGAGCTGGTTGCCGTAGCAGATGCCGAAGAACGGGATCCGGCGGTCCAGCACGGCGCGCAGCAGCTCGATCTCGTGCGTCGCGGCCGACGGGTCGCCCGGGCCGTTGGAGAAGAAGACGCCGTCCGGCTCGGTCGCGAGCACGTCCTCGATGGTCGCCGACGACGGCAGCACGTGGACCCGCACGCCGCGCTGCGCCAGGCGCTGCGGGGTCATGGCCTTGATGCCGAGGTCGATCGCGGCGACGACCGCGCGCGGCCGGTCCAGCGGCGCACCGGACTCGTCGAGCGCGTCGACCACGTAGGGCTCGCTCGTCGTGACCTCGCCCGCCAGGTCGGCCCCGGCCATCGCGGGCGCGGCCAGCACCTCCTCCACGAGCTCGGAGTCGGTGCGGTCCCCCAGCGCGTCGCCGGAGAAGATCCCGGCGCGCATGACGCCGCGCTCGCGCAGGTGCCGCGTCAGGGCCCGGGTGTCCAGGCCCGCGATGCCGACGACGCCCTGCGCCGTCAGCTCGTCGTCCAGCGTGCGCGCCGAGCGCCAGTTCGAGGGCATGCGTGCGGGGTCCCGCACGACGTAGCCGGCGACCCAGATGCGGCCGGACTCGGGGTCCTCGTCGTTGACGCCCGTGTTGCCGATGTGCGGCGCGGTCATCACGACGATCTGGCGGTGGTAGCTCGGGTCCGTGAGCGTCTCCTGGTAGCCGGTCATGCCGGTGTTGAAGACGATCTCGCCGAGCGTCGTGCCGGTGGCGCCGTAGGCCTGCCCGGCGAAGCTCCGACCGTCCTCGAGGACGAGCCGGGCGGGTGCGGTGTCGGTCATGGCTTCTCCTGTGTGCCGCGCGGGGCGGCGGTCTGCGACGAAGAGGGGCTGGTGAGGGCGGCGACCGCGGCCACGAGGGCGTCGCGGTCGGCCGCGTGGCGGGGCAGGAGCCCGGTGTCGAGGGCGGCCTCGGGCGCGTGCTCGTCGGACGGGTGCGGCGCGGGCGGGGCCCACCTCAGGAGGACCAGGCCGTCGCGGCCCACGACCTTGCCCGCGATGGCGGGCGCGGCCTCGGCGCCGCGGAGCGCCGCGGCCGGCACGAACAGGTCCCGCGCGCCCGTGCGGCGCACGACGACGCCGCTCGCGTGCACGCTCACCGTGGCCGGGCTGCGGACGCCCAGGTCGTGCGCCACCACCCGGTCGAGCCAGTCGCCCGCGCTCGTGGTCGAGACGTACACGGCCTCGACGGGCCCGACGAGCGCCGGACCCGGGTCCGCCGGCACGTCCGGCACCGTGGGCACGGCGGCCTCGGTCCGTCGTCGTCGGGCCTCCCAGCCCCGGCGCATGCCCCACCACGCGAGCAGCAGGACGGCCAGCAGGGCCAGCACCGTCACTCCCTGTCGGGCGGTCACCGGGTGACCACCACGTCCTCGTCGCACGACTGACCGCCGAGCACGGTCGCGCGTCCCCGCAGGAACGTCGCCACCACGCAGCCGGACAGCTCGCGGCCCCGGAACGGCGAGTTGACCGACTTGGTCGCCTGCTCCTCCGGGGTGATCACGCGGCGCACGTCGGGGTCGACGAGCGTGAGGTTGGCAGGCTCGCCCACGGCGATCGGCCGCCCGTGCTCCTCGACCCGGCCGATCCGCGCGGGCGCGGTCGACAGCACGCGGGCCACGTCGGCCCAGGTCATCCGGCCGGTGTCGACCATGGTCTCCTGCACCACGGACAGCGCGGTCTCCAGGCCCGTCATGCCGAAGGCGGCCGCGGCCCACTCGCAGTCCTTATCCTCGCGCGGGTGCGGCGCGTGGTCGGTCGCGACGATGTCGATCGTGCCGTCGGCCAGGCCCGCGCGCACCGCCTCGACGTCGCGCTGCGTGCGCAGCGGCGGGTTGACCTTGAACCGGGGGTCGTAGCCGCGCGCGAGCTCGTCGGTGAGGATCAGGTGGTGCGGCGTCACCTCGGCCGTGACGTCGATCCCCCGCGACTTGGCCCAGCGCACGATCTCCACCGAGCCGGCGGTCGACAGGTGGCAGACGTGGAGGCGGGAGCCGACGTGCTCGGCGAGCAGCACGTCACGCGCGATGATCGCCTCCTCGGCGACCGCGGGCCAGCCCGCCAGACCCAGCTCCGCCGAGACGACGCCCTCGTGCATCTGGGCGCCCTCCGTCAGCCGCGGCTCCTGCGCGTGCTGCGCGATCACCCCGTCGAACGCCTTGACGTACTCGAGCGCACGGCGCATGACGACCGGGTCGTGGACGCACTTGCCGTCGTCGGAGAACACCCGGACGCGCGCCGCGGACTCCGCCATCGCGCCGAGCTCGGCGAGCCGGTCGCCCTCGAGGCCGACCGTCACCGCGCCGACCGGGTAGACGTCCGCCCAGCCGGCCTGCTTGCCGAGCCGCCAGACCTGCTCGACCACGCCGGCCGTGTCCTGCGTCGGCGTCGTGTTGGCCATCGCGTGCACCGCGGTGAAGCCGCCCATGGCCGCGGCCCGCGTGCCGGACGCGATGGTCTCGGCGTCCTCGCGGCCCGGCTCGCGCAGGTGGGTGTGCAGGTCGACGAGGCCAGGCAGCAGCACCAGCCCGCGGCCGTCGACCACGATCGCGTCGTCGGCCTCGAGGTCCTCGCCGATCGCGGCGATCACGCCGCCCGACAGCAGGACGTCCGTGGGCTCCTCGCCCAGGGGCGAGACCTCACGCAGCAGGTAGGTGGTCACCGGTCGCTCCTCGTCGTCGTCTCCCCTGCCATCAGCAGGTACAGCACGGCCATCCGCACGGCGACGCCGTTGGCGACCTGCTCCACGATCACCGCGCGGTCGCTGTCCGCCGCGTCGGCGGAGATCTCCAGGCCGCGGTTCATCGGGCCGGGGTGCAGCACGATCGCGTGCTCCGGCAGCGCCGCGATGCGCGCGGCGTCCAGCCCGTAGCCGCGCGAGTACTCGAGCGGGCTCGGGAAGAACCCGCCGCCCGCGCTCGACATCCGCTCCCGCTGCACGCGCAGCATCATGATCGCGTCGGGCCGGCCGTCGCCGATCACGTCGTCCAGCCGGTAGCTCACGTCCGCGGGCCAGGCCTCGACCCCGACCGGCACGAGCGTCGGCGGGGCGACGAGCGTCACCCGTGCGCCCAGGGTGTGCAGGAGGTCCACGTTGGACCGCGCCACGCGGCTGTGCAGCACGTCGCCGACGATCGCGACGTGCAGGCCCGCGAGGTCCCGGCCCGTCGCGTCGGCGCGCCCGCGGTCGCCGACCAGGTGCCGGCGCAGCGTGAACGCGTCCAGCAGCGCCTGCGTCGGGTGCTGGTGCGTGCCGTCGCCGGCGTTGACGACGGCGCCGCTGGTCCAGCCCGCGGTCGCGAGCGTGTGCGGCGCGCCGCTGGCCTGGTGCCGGATGACGACCGCGTCGGCGCCCATCGCCTGCAGCGTGAGCGCCGTGTCCTTGAGCGACTCGCCCTTGGAGACGCTGGACCCCTTGGCCGAGAAGTTGATGACGTCGGCGGACAGCCGCTTGGCGGCCGTCTCGAAGCTGATGCGCGTGCGCGTGGAGTCCTCGAAGAACAGGTTGACGACCGTGCGGCCGCGCAGGGTCGGGAGCTTCTTGATCTCCCGCTCCTGCGTGGCGGCCATCTGCGCGGCCGTGTCGAGGATCCGGACGGCCTCCTCGTGCGTCAGGTCCGCGGCGGACAGCAGGTGCTTCACGCGTCCCCCTCCCCGGCGCCGGCCACCGGCGCCTCGATGAGGACCGCGTCGCGGCCGTCGCCCTCCGCCAGCAGCACGCGCACCCGCTCGGTCTGCGACGTCGGCAGGTTCTTGCCCACGTAGTCGGCGCGGATCGGCAGCTCGCGGTGGCCGCGGTCGACCAGCGCCGCGAGCTGGACCGCCCGGGGCCGGCCGAGGTCGGAGATCGCGTCCAGCGCGGCGCGGATGGTCCGGCCGGAGAACAGCACGTCGTCGACGAGCACGACGACCTTGCCGTCGACCGTGCCGGGCACGTCGGTGGTCCCGATCGCGCGCGTGGGGTGGTGGTGCAGGTCGTCGCGGTACATCGTGATGTCGAGGCTGCCGACCAGGGCTCGCGGGTCGAGGCCGCCCTCGACCTCGGCGATCCTCGCGGCGAGCCGGTGCGCCAGCGGGACGCCGCGGGTCGGGATGCCCAGCAGCACCAGGTCCTGGCCGCCCTTGTTGCGCTCGAGGATCTCGTGCGCGATGCGCGTCAGTGCGCGGGCGATCTCTGCCTCGCCGAGCACGACCCGGGCGCCGGAGGCCTCTCCTGACGCGGGCGTGCGGGAACTCGGTGAACTCATCCGGTGTCTCCTTCCCCGCCTCACAGGACGGGAGTTAAAGGAAGCTCTGCGGTCGGCCCACCCTACCCCCGGCACCGCGGGCCGCACGGCCGACGACCGGCCCTCGGGACCGGTTCGCGGCGCGACGTCGGTCACACCGGCTAGTCGCACTCGTTGGTCGCACTCGTCGGTCACGCCGGTCCGAGCGCGTCGCGGTGAGCCACCACCGCGGTCCCGTCCACCTCGTCGTCGTGGTCGGTGCGGCAGACCATGCCCGCGCGCGTCAGGATCTCGACCGTGCGCGGCGCCTGGCGCACGCTCGTCTCGAGCACCAGCGACCCGCCGGGCGCCAGCCACGGTCCGATCTCCGCGGCGATCCGCCGGTGCAGGTCGAGCCCGTCGGGTCCGCCGTCGAGCGCGACGAGCGCCTCGTGGTCCCGGGCCTCGGGCGGCATCGTCGCGATCGCGTCGGACGGCACGTACGGCGCGTTGGCCACGACGAGGTCGACCCTGCCCGCCAGACCGCGCGGGAGCGCGCCGAAGAGGTCGCCCTCGTGCACCCGGTCCGCGGGCAGGTTGCGGCGGGCGCACGCCACCGCGTCCGGGTCCACGTCCGCCGCGTGCACCTCGAGGTCCGGGCGCCGCGCGAGCAGGACCGCCCCGACCGCGCCCGTCCCGCAGCACAGGTCGAGGACGACGGTCGCGTCCCCGTCCCGGCCGCGCGGCGTGCTCGCGAGCAGCGCGTCGGCCGCGTCGACGAGCACGAGCGAGCGGCGACGCGGCACGAACACGCGCGGCGCGACCGCGACGCGGACGCCGCCGAGCTCCGCCCACCCGACGACCAGCTCGAGCGGCTCGCCCGCGCAGCGGCGCGCCACCAGGGCCTCGAGCCCGGCGGTGCCGAGCCCGGTGTCCGTGGCGTGCGCCAGCAGCAGCGCCGCCTCCTCCTCCGCGAAGACGCAGCCCGCGGCGCGCAGACGGGCGGTGACCCGGCGCTCGAGCGCCGGGTCACCGCCCGTCGGAGGTGTCACGCGGGGTGGACGTCGGTCGGGACCGAGGTCACCGGGCCTTCACGCCGGCGGAGTACGTGGCCTTGGCCCAGTACGAGCCGGTGCTGACCGGGGTCACGCGGACCTTGAGCCACTTGCCCCGGTCCGCGGCCGTGACCTTGTAGGACTGCGACGTCGCACCCTTGATCGCCACGCCGTTGCGGTACCACTGGAACTTCTTCTTGGTGACCTTGCCGACGAAGCCCTTGGCGACGGTGCCCTTGACGACCTTGCCCGCCGCCGGCGTGCCGACGACCTTGGCCTGGCCCAGCGGGACGAGCGCCTTCGAGATGTCGAGGTAGCCGCGCCCGCACAGGCTCGTGGAGCAGTTGTACGACGAGCCCGAGTACCGCGGGAACGGGGAGACGATCTTCTGCACGGCCTGCTCGAGCGCCGCACCCTTGACGCCGAGCGACGCGATGAGCGCCGCCGCGCCGGCGACGGCGGGCGCCGCCTGGCTGGTCCCGGCCATGCCGCCCCAGGTCGCCTTACCGGGCGACGTGGTCCCCGCGTTGATCGTCGACCAGACGTAGCCCGACAGCGACGTGCCCGAGCCCGAGCCGCCGGGGGCCGACAGGTCGACCGCGGAGCCCTTGTTCGAGTAGGAGGAGCGCTTGCCGTTGCGGTCGATCGCGCCGACGTTGATGACGCCGGCGCAGTTGCCGGGCGCGGAGAGCGTGGCGGTCTTGTTGTAGTTGCCCGCGGCGGTGATGACGACGGCGCCGCGCTTGCGGGCGTTCGTGATCGCGGTCTGCAGCGACCGCGGGCAGGTCACATCGGCCTGCGTCTGGATGGAGAGGTTGATGACCTTGGCGGGCGTCGCGTTCCTCGACGTCCCGGACACGGCGCCGCCCGAGGCCCAGGTGATCCCCGCGGCGATGTCGCCGAACGTGCCGCCACCCTTGCCGAGCACGCGGACGGGCTGGATCTTGGCGTTGGGCGCGACTCCCGCCATGCCCGTGGTCCCGCGCGCCGCGGCGACGATCCCGGCGACGTGGGTGCCGTGCCAGGTGCTGCCGCCCTGGTAGCCGGCGAGGTCCCCGTTGTCGAGCGGGTTCGCGTCCCGGCCGTTGCCGTCGCGGGCCGACGCCGCGGACGAGATCATGTCGTAGCCCGCCACGACGTTCGGGTTCAGGTCGAAGTGCTTCGTGATGCCGGTGTCGACCACGGCGACCACGACGCCGCCGCCCTGCGTGCGGGGCCACATGTTGAGCGCGTGCGCGGACCAGCCGCCCTTGGGGATCGCGACGTTGCTCACCGAGCCGTTGCGGTAGTCCCAGACGTTCCACTGGTACTTCTTGAAGTACTGATCCTTCGGCGTGACCGGGCCCGACTGCGCCGTGGTCGCGATGTAGTTCGGCTCCGCCCACTCGACCGCCGGGTTCGCGGCCACCGCCGCGGCCGCCTTGGCCGCCGTCGCCACGGAGACCGGCTCCGCGAAGTCGACGGCCGCGGTGTCCGCGGCGTCGACCGGCGTCGTCGTCGTCCCGATCGCGACGCCCGAGGCCACGCCGGCCGCGGCCGAGAGACCCTTCGCCGACGCCGTCGGCGAGTAGCCGTCGCGCATCTTGTAGATGACGCCGGCGGCGAGCTGCTGCGTCGCGGGCTCGCTGGTCGGCTGCGGCACCGGCTGGATGCCGACCGCGTCGTCGTCCGCGGCCTGCGCGGGTGCCACCAGCGCGGAGGTGATCAGCCCCATCGCCAGGCCGGTGCACAGCGTCAGCGCTGCGCCCCGGCGCACGGTCCGTCCGGTCGGTGTCGTCACGTCGTCCCCTTGCGTCGTCGTCTGTCGTCGTGAAAGTCGGCCGCAGCAACCGTCGCGCGGCGCTAGGAAGATAACGGACACGTCCGACGAACGACGACTCCAGGACGCCCGTTCACCCGGACGCGGGCCCGCCGGGACGCCTGGTCGGCGTCGCGACGGGCCCGCGTCGCGGGACGGCGCGCGGTGGTTCAGGCCTTCCCGAGGTCCAGGACGCCCTCGCCGCACAGCGCCTTGGTGCAGTTGTTCCCCGGGTAGAACGAGTACGTCGGGAACCCGCGGACGGACGCGAGCAGCTTCTTCTCGAGCGCGACGCCCTTGAGGCCCGTGGACGCCAGCAGGGCAGCCGCCCCGGCGACGCCCGGCGTCGCCTGGCTGGTCCCCATCATGAGGCCGTACCCCGCCGCCTTCGGCGTCTTGAGCCCGGTGTTCACCGTCGACTTCACCAGCAGGTACGGCCCGTAGTACGGGTCCTCGCCGCCGGGCGTCGCGATGTCCACGACGGCACCGAAGTTGGAGTACGACGCGCGCTGGCCGTACTGGTCGAGCGACGCGACCGTGATGACGCCGTTGCAGCTCGCGGGGACGTAGTTCCCCGCGTTCTCGTTGTCGTTGCCCGCGGCCACGACGACCACGGAGCCGCGCGCGCGGGCGCCGTTGATCGCCTTCTGCAGGTTGGGGAACTCGCTGCACCTCCCCGCGCCACCGAGCGAGAGATTGATGACGGCCGCCTTCGTCTTGTTCTTCGGCACCCCGGAGACCGTCCCACCGGACGCCCAGGTGATGCCCGCCGCGATGTCCGCGAGGGACCCGCCGCCGGCGCCGAGGACACGCACGTGCTGGATGCGGACACCGGGCGCGTTGCCGACGACCGTCTTGCCGTCCGCCAGCGCGCCGACGATGCCGGCGACGTGGGTGCCGTGCCAGGAGCTCGGCACCAGGTCGCCCGAGAGGTCGTAGCCCCAGTCCCCCTGGTCCTGCGGGTTGACGTCGCGGCCGTTGCCGTCCCGCGCCACCGCCTTCGACGAGATCATGTCGTAGCCCGCGACGGTGTGGGCGTCGAGCTGCGGGTGGTTGGTGCGGCCCGTGTCCAGCACGGCGACGACCGTCGAGGCCTTGCCCTTGGTCTTCTTCCAGAACACCGGCGCGTGCGTGCTGTAGCCACCCACGGGCAGGGCGACCGAGCCCGATCCCGTCGGCGAGGGCCGGCTGTTCTTGAAGTCCCAGATGTTGAACTGGCGCCCGGCGCGGAAGTCGGGGTCGGTCGGGTTGACCGGCGGGTTCGACTCGATGGTCAGCAGCAGGTTCGGTGCCGCCCACGCGACGCCCGGCAGCGCGGCGACGGCGTCGGCAGCCTCCTGAGCGCGCGCGGCGCTCACCGGCTGCTCGAACTCGACGACGCCCGCCTGGGTGGCGTCCTGGGGCCGCACGGACGCCACGTCCACCCCGACGACGTCACGCGCCGCGGCGAGGCCCACCGACGCCGCGGAGACCTTCGCGGAGCCCTCGAGCTCGAAGAGCACACCGGCCGCGCGCTGCGGCGCCGGAGCGGTGCGCGGGATCTTGGCCGACGGCGTGCTCGGCGTCGCGGCACCAGCCGCGGGCACCAGCGCCGCACCGATCAGCGCGGCGACCATGCCCGCGCCCACGACGGCGCCGACCGCGCGCCGATTCCTTGTCCTCATGGACGTCCCCCTCGTTCGACCTCGTCACCGGCCTGCCCGGCGCGTAGGCGGCCCGCCGGAGCGGACACCCGAGCCTAGAATCCGACATCTCGGACAATCCAGGTCTTCTGCGGGTGACTTCCGACGGGCAGGCGTCGCACATCATCACTCGAATGCCGCGTCAGGTCCCTCACCCCGTCGGTCGATGAGACCGTGTGCTCGGGACCGTGCCCACGTGGGTCTGCGCCGTCCAGCTGCTGGCAGCCGGACTGGTCGCGGGCCTGCTCGTGCTGCAGTGGCTGTGGTGGCGCACGGACCAGCGGCCCCGCGGCGCGGTGTGGGCCCTGTTCTGGTCGGCCGACATCGGCGCCATGCTGCTGGTCGGCGGGATCGCCGGCTTCCTCGAGCCGGGTCTCGCCCAGCAGGTGCTCGGGTTCGCGCACGCGCAGCTGGTCGGCGGGTTCCTGCTGCTCGCGCTGCCGGCCACCCGCTGCTTCGGCCACGGACCGCGCGTGCGGTGGTGGCTGGTGGGCGCCGCGACCCCGCTCGTCGTCGGCGCGGCCGCCTGGTTCGCCCTGCAGCTGCGGCTCGGCGAGACGCGCACCGACCTCGTCGTCGGCTCGTCCCTCCTGCTGTCGACGCTCGTCGTCGTGCTGTACGTCGTGGTCACCGTCGGCCGGCGGTCCGTGACGCTGTGGGGCGTGCTCCTGGTGCTCGCCGCCGCCGAGTCGGTGTGCATGCTCGTCGTGAGCGGCTTCATGCCGGACCGGGACATCAGCGCGCTGCTCGCGGCGCTGTGGGCGGTGCCGATCGCGTTCGGGCTCGCCGCGCTCGCGCTCGTCCGGATCCGCCAGGAGCAGGAGCGCGCGCGACGCCAGCACCGCATGCGGGACGCGATCGCGCGGCTGGGCAACGCGGCGTGGTTCTCCCGGGACGCCGACGCGCTCCTGCTCAAGGCCCGCGACGAGGCCCGCACCGTGCTCGACGACCAGACCCTCGAGGCGTCGCTGCGACCGATCGCGCACGGACGGTTCGTCTGCGAGCTGTACAGCACCGCCACCCACGACGCCCAGGCCCGGACGCTGCTCGTCGACCTCGCCCAGATCGTGTCGAGCGCCGCCGAGCGGTACGCCCTCACCCAGCGCCTCGAGCGCACCGCGTTCACGGACGCCCTCACCGGGCTGCCCAACCGGCGCGCGGTCGAGCGGCACCTGCACGACGAGCTCGAGCGGGCCAACGTCGAGCGCACGCGCGTCTCCCTGGTCTACTGCGACCTCGACGGCTTCAAGCGGTTCAACGACGTGCACGGGCACGCGGGCGGCGACGACGTGCTGTGCCGGGTCGCCGCCTACCTGCGGACGGTCGCCCCGGGCGAGGAGACGTTCGTCGGCCGACTGGGCGGCGACGAGTTCGTCGTCGTGGTCTCCCGCTCGCCGCTGGAGCCCGAGCTCGTCTCGCTCGCCCGGGCGGTGCGCGACGGGTTCGTCGACCGCAGCGTCGGCAGCCGGCCCGCCCGGCTCTCGGTGGGCATCGCGACCTGGCAGCCCGGTGACGTCGTGGACGTCGAGGCCCTGGTCCGGCACGCCGACACGGCGATGCTCGAGGCCAAGCGGTCCCGCACCGGGTTCCGGGTGTTCGACCGCGCGCTGCGGCGGGCGGTCGAGGCCGACCGGATCCAGCGCTCCGCCCTCGAGGCCGCGGTCGCCGACGGCCTCTTCATGGCCCACTACCAGCCGGTCGTGGACGCCCGGACGCTCGAGGTCCTGCAGGTCGAGGCCCTCGCGCGGTGGGACCACCACGGCCAGCTGATCCTGCCCGTGGAGTGGCTCGACCTCGCCGAGGAGACCGGCCTGATCGCCCCGATCAGCCTGTCGGTCCTGAACCAGGCCCGGCGCGCCCTCGACCGGTTCCAGATGCCGGTCGCCGTCAACGTCGCCGCGCGCCAGCTCGCCGAGCCGGACGCGCTCGAGCAGATCGAGACCGCCTGGGGCAGCAGCTACTGGGAGCACCTGACCCTCGAGATCACCGAGAGCGCGCTGGTCCAGACGTCGTCGGCCATCCCCGTGCTGTCCGAGCTGCGCGCCCGTGGCGCCCGGATCGCCGTGGACGACTTCGGCACGGGGTACTCCTCGCTCGCCCGCCTGGCGCGGCTGCCCGTGGACGTGCTCAAGATCGACCGCTCGTTCGTCCGCGAGGTCGGCACCGAGCGGGGGGCGTCGGTGATCCGCGCGATCGTGGAGCTCGCGTCGGCGCACGGGCTCGACGTCGTGGCGGAGGGCGTGGAGCGCGCGAACGACCTCGCCGCGCTCGTCGACCTGGGCGTCCGACGGGTCCAGGGCAACCTCCTGGGCCGCGCGATGCCCACCATCCCGGTGCGAGGTCCGCGCCCCGGCTCCCAGTGGGAGGACACGCGGCCGCTGCGCGTCGTGCCCAGTCCCCGGTCGGAGAACGACGAGCCCCACCGCCTCCCCCAGCACGCCTGAGCAGGCGTGGCGGCGGTCCTCAGCCGGCGACCCGCACCACCGCGTCCGCGGCGACGCCGCCGTCGCGCATCACGAGGAGTCGCGCCTGCCCGGGGGACGCGTCGTCCGGCACCACCGCGCTCACCGTGAAGCTCCCGCCGTCCTCGATCCGCCCTTCCGCCACCGTGGCGTCGGGACGCCCGGACTGCCGCCACACGAAGGCGATCTCCCGCGGGCCGGTCACCTGCCCGTTGCGCGAGCAGAACGCGCTCCCGGTGTCGTCGCACTGGGCGAAGCCGTACCCGACCAGGGCGACCGCCTCGCCGCGATCGACCTCCTCCAGCGCGCTGACCCCGGGGTCGTCGGGTGTCGCCTCCTGCGCAGAGCGGACCTCGAGCGTCTGCCCCACGCAGGCCGAGGCGACCGACACGCAGCCCGTCGCCACGGTGAGCCCGCCGATCACCGCTGCGAGGGCGACCGCCGCGGCCGCCCCGGCCCACCACCGCCCGTGTCCTCGCGCCATGCCGTCTCCCCCTCGCGCTTCGCCTGCGCCAGGTCTACCGGACCGGCGGCCGGTCCGGGCGTCGACGAGGTCTCGGTCGGGTCACGTTCGGCCTGGTCAGGTCACGGTTCGACGACGACGGCCTGCGTCCACCGCACGGTGGACGCAGGCCGTCGGGGCGGGCCGGGTCAGGCGAGCAGCATCGGCTTGAGCTCGACGACGCGGCCCAGCAGGCCGTTGACGAACCCGGGCGACTCGTCGGTGGACAGCGCCTTCGCGAGATCCACGGCCTCCGAGACGGCCACCGCGTCGGGCACGTCGTCGTTGAACAGGATCTCCCAGGTGCCGAGCCGCAGGATCGCGCGGTCGACCGCGGGCATCCGGTCGATGGTCCAGCCGTGCGAGTGCGACGCGAGGATCTCGTCGATCCGCGCACGCTGCGCCACCACGCCCTCGACGAGGTCGACGGCGTACTGCGGGAGCGCCGCCTCGGTGCCGGGCTCGGCGATGCGCTGCGCGAGCAGCGTCACCGGCTCCAGGCCGCGCTGGTCGGCCTCGAACAGGACGTCGAGCGCCCGCTTGCGGGCCTTGGAGCGAGCACCCACGTCAGTCGTTCACGCGGCCCAGGTAGGAGCCGTCGCGCGTGTCGACCTTGACCTTGGTGTCCGCCTCGAGGAACAGCGGGACCTGGATCTCGTAGCCCGTCTCGAGCGTCGCGGGCTTGGTTCCGGCGCTCGAGCGGTCGCCCTGCAGACCCGGCTCGGTGTAGGTGACCATCAGCACCACCGACGGGGGCAGCTCGACGTACAGCGGGACACCGTCGTTGGTCGCGACGAGCGCGTTCTGCGACTCGAGCATGAAGTTCGCCGCGTCGCCGACCGTGGCGGCGGGGACGTTGATCTGGTCGTACGTGTCCGTGTCCATGAACACGAAGTCGTCGCCGTCCTTGTACAGGTACTGCATCTCGCGCTTGTCGACGTTCGCCGTCTCCACCTTGATGCCGGCGTTGAACGTCTTGTCGACGACCTTGCCGCTCAGCACGTTCTTGAGCTTGGTGCGCACGAACGCGCCGCCCTTGCCCGGCTTGACGTGCTGGAACTCGATGACGGTCCACAGCTGGCCGTCGATGCGCAGCACGGTGCCGTTCTTCAGGTCGTTGGTGGTCGCCACGATTCGTCGCTTCCTGTCGAGGATGGGGTTCCGGGGCGGGCCGGACGACACCCGCCAGGAACCGCTCGCGACGACGACACGTCGACAGCTCCCGGCTCGCGTGCGTCAGTCCGGCCGCAGGCCGTCGACCATCCTAGCGCGCGAGCCTCGCTGGGCCTCGCGGGCCTCGTCGCGTCTCCCCGAGCCGCGCGGCGGCTCAGGTGATCAGCAGGCGCCCGACCACGCCGATCGCGACGGCCCACACGAGCGACGCGAGCGTCCCGATCACGAACCGCTCCGAGACGCCCGGGTTCTCGCGCAGCTCCGGGTAGCGACCCAGCCCCTTGACCGCGACCACGATCGCGACGCCCTCCACCTGCCCGAGCAGCACGCACCCCGTGACCGCGAGCCGTTCGAGGATCCCGATCCAGGTCCCGCCGCGCAGCACGGCCTTCGCGCGCGGGCCGTCGGGCCCGTCCGACGAGCCGGCGACGCTGAGCACCGGCGGGGCGGGGTCCGCGGACTGCGGGTCGCCGGCGCCCGCGGGCGCTGCGGGCGCTGTCGGCACGGCCGTCGTGGCCGTCGGGCCCGCAGCGCCGGCCGCGACCGACGGCTTCCCCGCCGACGTCGGCGCCGGAGACGCAGCGCCGGCGGCGCTCGGGCTGGTCGCGCTCGGGTCGAGCGCGGGAGGGGCGGCGGTGCTCGTCGTCCCGGCGTCGCCGGACCGGGAGGCCAGACGCAGGACCCCGGCGACCACGAGCCAGCCGAGGCCCGCCGAGACCGCCAGCGCCAGCACCACCACGAGCACGTCCAGGACGTCGTCCACCCGGTCACCTCCCGCCGCGGCGGCACACCCGCCGCACGCGACCCAAGCACATCCGCCGGGCGCGCGCACGTGTCCGCGCGGGACCGGCGCCGCGCTCGTCGGACCTCCGGCTCAGCCCGCCGCGAGCCCCAGGAGCCACGCCGCCGCACGGCGGGCGGCGAGCTCCTCCTGCCAGAGCGCCGTGCGCAGTCGTTGGCTGATCGCCTGCTGCGAGACCCCCATCTGCGCCGCGACGTCCTCCTGGCGCGCGTCGGGCCCGGCCTGCTCGATCGCGTCGATCGCCGCCCAGCCGGCCGCCGACCGTCGCGCCGCCGTCGCTGCCGCGAGGGTGAGCACCGCCTCGGCGTCGAGGCCGGCGTCGTGGTGCGCGCCGCGCACGGCCAGCGGCACGACGCGCTGCCGGCTCTTGGCGGCCTCGACGGCGTCCCGCGCGAGCACGAAGCCCGGCCCCGACGCGGCCCGCGAGCTCTCCGGCAGCGGCTCGTCGACCGGCCCGCACCCGATCCCCACGCTCCAGCCGCCCCACCGCAGCACCGTCAGCGCGACGTCCACGACGAGCCCGGCGTCGTCGAGGACGCCCTGCACCTCGTCCCCCACGGTCCGCTCGAACCCCAGCACCACCCCGTCGCGCGACGATCCAGAGGAGCTGGCGATGATTCCTGGCCATTCACTCTGGGTGACGCGCAGGAGCTCCGGGACGCGGTCGGTGTCGCGGCGGCTGCCCCGCTGGTCGATGGTCAGGATGAACATGGGACCAGTGTCCAACCTTGTTCGGTCGAGGACAAGCCCTAGAACTTGTGGACACAGCATGCGCGCCTGGGAGCGGGTGACGCCCTCGTCGTGCGCCTGCCGCACGGTGAGCACCCCGGCGACCGCCGCCCGGGGAACCCACCCGTCCTCCACCACACCCGCGCCGCATGCCTGGCTGCCGCTGGCCGGCCGTCCCGGCCCTGCACAAGGACGCTCCTCGTCTCCGAGGATCTGGCGACGAATCGTGACCGGACTCTCTGGCTGGATGGGGCGGCTGCGACGCTGGGGTCAGGTCAGGTCAGGTCAGGTCAGGTCAGGTCAGGTCAGGTCAGGTCAGGGAGGAGAGAGCCAGTCGGTAGCTGGTCAGGCCGAAGCCGGCGACGGTGCCCGTCGCCACGGGACCGACCACCGAGTGGTGCCGGAACGTCTCGCGCGCGTACGGGTTGGTCAGGTGCACCTCGACCAGGCGCAGCCCGGCACCGGTCACCTGCGCCGCCGCGTCCCGCAGCGCGTAGGAGTAGTGCGTGAACGCCGCGGGGTTGAGCACCACGTCGCAGCGGGTGTCGACGGCCTCGTGCAGCCAGCCGACGAGCTCGCCCTCGTGGTCGGTCTGGCGGACGTCGACCTCGAGGCCCAGCTCGGCCGCCCAGCCCTGCACGGCCGCGGCGAGGTCCGCGAACGTCTCGGAGCCGTAGACCTCCGGCTCACGCGTGCCGAGCCGGGACAGGTTGGGGCCGTTGAGCACCAGCGCACGCGTCATGGGCGTCAGCGTAGGGGACGACGCGGCCGCGGCCCCGGCACCGTGAGCGCCGTCTCGTCGTACCCGGGACGGCGCGGCTACAGCGCGACGGCCGACGAGGCCGTGGCGCCCTCCGCGACCTCGGCATAGGCCGCGACGAGCAGCGTCGGGTCCGGGCCCTCGAGCCGCGCCGTGCGGCCGACGTCCTCGAGCACCACGAAGCGCAGCACGTCGCCGCGGGTCTTCTTGTCCCGGCGCATCGCGGTCAGCAGCCGCTCCCATCGGTCGCCCCGGTACGTCGTCGGCAGGCCCAGGGAGGTGAGGATCGAGCGGTGCCGCGCGACGACCTCGTCGGACAGGCGTCCCGCCAGGCGCGCGAGCTCGGCCGCGAAGACCATGCCGACGGACACCGCGGCGCCGTGCCGCCACTGGTAGCGCTCGACGTGCTCGATCGCGTGACCGAAGGTGTGGCCGTAGTTGAGGATCTCGCGCAGGCCGGCCTCCTTGAGGTCCTCCCCCACGACCTTCGCCTTGACGACCACCGCACGCTCGACGAGCTCGAGCAGCACGTCGGAGCGCGCGGCCGCCGCCGGGTCCTTGAGCAGGTCGACGTTCGCCTCGACCAGCTCGAGGATCCGCGGGTCCGCGATGAAGCCGGCCTTGACGATCTCCGCGAGGCCGGCGACGAAGTCGAACGGCGCCATGGACTCGAGCGAGGCCAGGTCGCACAGCACGCCCGCCGGCGGGTGGAACGCGCCGACGAGGTTCTTGCCCTCGGCCGTGTTGATGCCGGTCTTGCCGCCCACGGCCGCGTCGACCATCGCGAGCACGGTCGTCGGGACCTGGACCACCTGGATGCCGCGCAGCCAGGTCGCCGCGACGAACCCGCCCAGGTCCGTGGTCGCGCCGCCGCCGACCGCGACGACCGCGTCCGTGCGCGTGAAGTCCGCCTGGCCCAGCACGCCCCAGCAGAACGCGGCGACCTGCGCCGTCTTGGCCTCCTCGGCGTCCGGCACCTCGGCGCCGAACGCGTCGTAGCCCGCCGCGCGCAGGTCCTCGAGGATCGTGTCCGCGGTGGTCGCCAGGGCCGCGGGGTGCACGACGAGCACGCGGCGCACGTTGGTGCCGAGGAGACCGGGCAGCTCGCCCAGCAGGTGCCGGCCGATCACCACGTCGTACGGGCGCTCCCCGCTGACGGTCACCCTGCGGGACTCGTTCGGCTGCTGGTCCAGGTGATCGGTCATGACTGCTCCTCCCGGCCCGTGGCGCGCGCCCGGCGCACCTCCGCGAGCTCGTTCTCGATCGACTCCGCCACGTCGGCCGGCCGCAGCCCGTCCGTGAGCACCCGGACCGTCGCGACCGCCTCGTAGACCGGGCGTCGCGCCTCCATGAGGGCCTGCCACTGCGCGCGCGGGTTGCCCAGCAGCAGCGGCCGCGACTGGTTCAGACCCACCCGCGGCGCCGCGTGCGCGAGCGTGACGTCCAGGAACACGACGGCACCGCCGCCCTCCGCGTAGCGCGCCAGCACCGCCTGCGTGCCCTCGTCGAGCACCGCACCGCCGCCGAGCGCCAGCACGCCGTCGTGCTCGTCGACCGCCCGCGCGACCGCTGCCCGCTCGAGCGCGCGGAACGCCGGCTCGCCGTCGTCGACGAAGATCTCGCTGATCGGCTTGCCCGCCGTGGCCTCGACGTCGCTGTCGGTGTCCCGCAGCCGCAGCTGCCAGCGCTCTGCGAGAGCCGCACCCACCGTGGACTTGCCCGAGCCGGGCGGTCCGACGAGCACGATCCGGGGGCCGGGGATGTCGGAGAAGGGCACGCGGGGAGCGTAGTCCAGCGCGCGCGGGCACGACGGCACGGTTCAGGCGCGGTGCACGGGGCCGTCGTGCACCTGCCCCGACGCTCCCGCCCCGACGCTCCCGCCCACTACGCTCCCGCCGTGGAGCAGCTCACGTCGTTCGTGCCCGTCCCCGCGCTCGTCGTCGCGGCCGGCGTCCTGACCCTCGTGCTGGTCGCGGCGCGGCTCCTCGGTGGCCCGCGCCCTCGCCGGGGCGAGATCTGGTTCGCGATGGTGCCGTTCAAGGACGGCCGCGCGGCGAAGGACCGGCCCGTGCTCGTCCTCGGGCGGGACGGACGCAAGGTCGTCGTGGCGCGGTTCACGTCGCAGGACCGCGACCGCCGGCGCGACCACGTCCGCGTCCCCGACGGCATCCCGGGGCTGAGCAGGACCAGCTGGATCGAGCTGCGCCCGCGGTCGCTGCGTCGTCGCGCCTTCCGGCGCCGCGCCGGTGACCCCGGCGCCGGGCTCGTCCGGTGGTTCGACGACCAGGTGGCCGCGTCCTCCCGGACGTCACCCCGGCAGGACCGGGCTGGCCGCTGACCCGTTCTGCCCGCGGGACCGCGCGAGGCTCGCAGTCCTCGCCGTCGCGAACCGACGGGCAGACGAGTGAATCGCGGACTGACCGGGGCAATCGGCTCACCCCAGGACCGACTCGTGCCGATATGGCGTCGATCCGTGTGACGACCATGCCTGGAGGCATCGTGATCCTGCGCAGAACGGCCGCTGCCCTGGTGACAGCAGCACTCGTCGTGGTGGGGGGCTCGGCTGCCGTCATCGCCCCGGCCACGGCGGCGACCACCGTCCTGCTGGCTGCACCCGTGAACCTCGCGACGCGCGTGGTGAACGACGACACGCAGTACACGTGGGACGGGGTGGACGGCGCGACCGGCTACACGATCGAGGTGGCCACCGACGACCAGTTCGCGACGTCCAACATCGTCGCGACGCGGACGACGACGGCCCGCACGTGGATCCCCGAGCGCATGCTGGGCTCGACCGACGGACGCACCCTCTACTGGCGCGTCGCCGCGCACTCGTCGGGCACCACCGCCGCCTCCCGCGGTGACTTCTCCGAGCCCGCGCTCGTCGACGTCGAGGCGGCTCGCACCCCGACGCTGCTGTCCCCCTCGCCGGGCGCGGTGGTCGACTACCCCGCACCGGTGTCGTTCCGCTGGTCGCCGGTCGAGGGAGCGGTCTCCTACACGCTCACCTACTCCTCCAGCCCGGACTGGGCAGCTGGGGTGACCACGACCGTCGCGGGGGTCACCGGGACGGCCCACACCCCGACGGCGCCCCTCGCGCGGACGTCCGCCGCGGCACCCGTGCAGTGGTACTGGAAGGTCCAGGCGGTCTTCGCCAACCCCTCGAGCGCGACGTCCACCACCTACCCCGTGACCGGGCCCGCGCAGGCCGAGGCCGGGACGTTCTCGGTCCGCTGGACGGCGGCCGCGTCGGCCCCGAGCCTGCTGGCGCCCGTGGGTACGGACATGGTCCAGAGCGACCTGAAGTTCACCTGGACCACCGTGCCCGGCGCGGCGACCTACAAGATCGAGATCGGGCAGTCCGTCGACAACGCGACGGGCGCGGTCACGACGCTGATCGACACGGGCCAGACCACGAGCACGAGCTACGTGCCGCTGAAGCAGCTCGTCGACGGCAACTACTTCTGGCAGGTCACCGCCTACGACCCCGCGGGGAAGCCCGGCCAGCGGTCCACGGCGGCCGAGTTCCGCAAGGCGTGGGGCGCGCAGAGCGCGTCGACCACGTCGGCCAGCGGCTTCGCGAAGACCTATCCCTTCCCCACGTTCGGCAGCACCGACATCGCTCAGGCGACCGCCGTGCCGCTGGACCGGATCATGCTCACGTGGGACCCGGTGGCCCGCGCCACCCTCTACGAGGTGGTCGCGACGCCGATCAACGAGCGTGCCGGTGACCCGGACGCTCCTGCCGACACGCGCAAGGCGCTGACGTGCCGGACGGCGTCCACCTCGGCGACCGTCGTGGCGCGCGTCGACGAGGGCGCGAACACGGGCTCGATGCTCGAGGGCGACCAGGTGTGCCTGTGGAACGGCTCGAGGAACCAGCGCATGGACGCGGGCGGTCTCTACGAGTGGAAGGTCCGCGCGATCGACTACTCCGGCAGCGCGACCACGGCGATCCAGGCGACGACGCCTGCCGGTTCGCAGGAGTCGCAGTGGTCGGACGTGGACGACGGCGACCTCAGCCGCAAGCGCTACTTCCGGGTCCTGCCGACGAGCGAGCCGACCACGACGACGACGGTCGTGAACGAGGCGAGCTGGACGACGCAGAGCACGAGCGCCGTCGGCAAGCCCGCCCCCGTCATGGAGTGGGCACCCGTCCTCGGCGCGAACGCGTACGAGGTCGCGGTGTACTCCGACCAGGACTGCACGGCGCACGTGAGCACGCAGTACACGATGCAGACCCGCCTCCTCGTGAACGGCGTGTTCGACGACGAGACGTCGGGCGCGTACTGCTGGCGGGTGCGCGGCATCAGCATGAACGAGGCGTTCACGCAGATCACGCTCGTCGTCGGGTCCGTCTTCAGCGAGAAGCACTTCTGGCAGAAGAGCAGCACGCCGGTCGACTTCGTGGGGGTCGACCGCGTGACGACGGCACCGGACGGCTCGATCGTGTTCGCGTGGCGGCCGCAGGCCCTGTCCGCGCCGGCCGACGGCGGCAGCCGCGGGTACGCGGTGACGATCCTCGACTCCTCCCTTAACTCCAAGGGCACGGTCAAGGTCGAGTACCCGTGGTACGTCGCCAAGACGCCGGACGCGCAGCAGAAGCCGCTCGCGCCGGGCACCTACTACTTCAAGGTCGCCGCGCTCGACGCGCTGGGCAACGCCGGCAACTACACCGAGAACGTCGGCTTCGAGGTCGCCGGTCCCCGGCCGACCCACCTGGACCAGACCGTCGACGGCACGACCGCGACGCTCACGTGGACGGGGACGACAGCTGCCGCGAAGTACGGCGTCAAGGTCCGTCCGGTCGGGGCGGCGTGGCCGACCACCACCACGCAGGTGACCCAGGCGGCCGCCACCGTCCGCGACCTCGACGACGGCGCCTACGAGTGGCTGGTCTTCTCCTACGACGACAGCGGGTACACCTCGCTCGAGGCGACGACCGGCGCGTTCTCGGTCGCGGCGCCCGTCCCCGCGCTCACGACGCCCACCGGCACGGTGCTGACCAGCGACGACCGCGTCCTCGACTGGGAGCCGGTGCCGGGCGCGTCCCGCTACCTGGTCCAGTACAGCGCTGCGGCGGGGTCCCTCGACTCGGCCGCCGCGGCCGAGACGATGGCGACGTCGTACGCGATCCCGACGACCCTCGCCTACGGCACGACCTACTACTGGCAGGTCACCGCGGTGCCCGAGAAGGCTTCGACGAGCTCCACGCGCGTCAAGCTCGGCCGGTCGTCGGTCTCGGCGTTCAGCGTGGTCAACCCGCCGGCGACCGTGTCCCTCTCGAAGGTCACCGCGACGGGCACGGAGGTGACCGCGACGTGGACCACGCCGACGGGCGCCGCTCGGGGCTCGGCGGACGCGCCCGCCTACCGGCTCGCGTACCGGGCGTCCAACGGCACGGGGGCGACGAGCGAGTGGACCGTCCTCGAGATCGAGTCGGGGGCCGTGTCGCGGACGCTGACAGGTCTCGACGTGAGCACGACCTACGAGTTCCAGCTGCAGGCGTACAACGCGGAGGGCAGCAGCGCCTGGTCGACCTCGAAGTCCGTGAGCACGCCGGGGGCACCCACGGCCGCGGTCACGGCGCTGACGGCGTCGCCCACCGTCGACTCGCTGAAGGTCAGCTGGCGCGCGCCGAGCTCGTCGGCCACGGGCGGCTCGCCGATCACGGGGTACGCCGTCGCGTACCGGAAGGGTGCGGGCGCCTGGGTCGAGGTCCCGGCGAACCGCACCAGCACCGCGACCACGGCGACGCTCACGGGCCTCACGAGCAAGTCGAGCTACACGGTGAGCGTGGCACCGCTCAACGCCGTCGGCGAGGGTCCGGCCGCGACGCTCAGCGCGGTCACGCTCGGGCTCCCCTCGGCCCCGAAGAGCGTCAAGGTGGTCCGTGGCGACCGGTCCGCCGCGGTCACGTGGACGGCGCCTTCCGCCAACGGGGGCTCGGCGATCACGGGCTACACGGTCGAGCGCCGGGTCCAGGACCCGAAGACGAAGGCATGGAGCGGCTGGTCGGCTGCCGCGTCGACGTCCGCTTCGACGCTGACGACGAACCTTGGCGGCCTGACGAACGGGGTGGCCTACCAGGTGCGGGTCGCCGCGCGCTCCCAGGTCGGCACGGGCGCCTTCACCGCTCCCGTGACCTTCAAGCCCGCGGGCCGCCCGTCGGCGCCGACGGCAGTCAAGGCCACGGCGACCGCGGGCAAGATCACGCTCCGCTGGACCAAGTCCGTCGCCAACGGGTCGACCATCGCGTCCTACCAGGTCAAGTACTCGCTCAACGGCAGCACGTGGTACACGATGCCCAAGGTCGCGGCGACGTCGACGAGCACCGTGCTCAAGCCAACCAAGAGGGGCAAGACGTACTCGTTCAAGGTCACGGCCCTCAGCAACGTCGGCGCCTCGCCGGCCTCGACGGTCGTCAAGGTCGTCGCGAAGTAGGCACCGCCACCCGACGCACGAGAGGCCGGTCCCGTCGGGGACCGGCCTCTCGTGCGTCTCCGTGCTACCGCAGCAGCTCGGGCACGGCGTCCAGGTAGGCCTCGAGGTTGCGCCGGACCTCCGCGACGGAGTCTCCGCCGGTCTTCTCGAGCAGCGCGTCGGCCAGGACCAGGGCCACCATCGCCTCGGCGACGACTGCGGCGGGGGGCACGGCGCACACGTCGGACCGCTGGTGCTGCGCCTTGGCGGCGTCTCCGGTGCTGGTGTCGATCGTCGCGAGCGCACGCGGCACGGTGGAGATCGGCTTCATCGCCGCGCGCACGCGGAGGATCTCGCCGTTCGTCATCCCGCCCTCGAGACCGCCGGCGCGGTTGGACCGCCGCCGCACGCGGCCGTCGACCCGGTCGATCTCGTCGTGCGCCTGCGAACCACGGCGGGCGGCCGTACGGAACCCGTCGCCCACCTCGACGCCCTTGATCGCCTGCACGCCCATCAGAGCAGCGGCCAGGCGGGCGTCCAGCCGACGGTCGGCGTGCACGTACGAGCCGAGCCCGGACGGCACGCCGTAGGCCAGGACCTCCACGACCCCGCCGAGGGTGTCGCCGTCCTTGTGGCACTCGTCGATCTCCGCGACCATCGCCGCGGAGGCGTCGGCGTCGAAGCACCGCACGGGGTCGGCGTCCAGCGCCGCGACGTCGTCGGGCGACGGCAGCTCCGCGTCGTCGGGGACGGCGACCGGTCCGATCGAGACGACGTGCGACACCAGCCGGATCCCGGCCGCCTGCTCGAGGAGCCGCGCCGCGACCGTGCCGAGCGCGACCCGCGTCGCGGTCTCGCGCGCCGAGGCGCGCTCGAGGACGGGTCGGGCGTCGTCGAACCCGTACTTGCGCATCCCGACGAGGTCGGCGTGCCCCGGCCGCGGCCGGGTCAGCGGCGCGTTGCGGGCTCGCTGCAGCACGGATGCGTCCGCCACGGGGTCGGAGGCCATGACCTCGACCCACTTGGGCCACTCGGTGTTCGCGACCTCGATCGCGACCGGCCCGCCCTGCGTCAGGCCGTGGCGCACGCCGCCCAGCAGGCGCACCTCGTCCTGCTCGAACTTCATCCGCGCACCGCGGCCGTAGCCGAGCCTCCGACGAGCGAGCGCCTCCTGGACGTCGGTCGTCGTGACCGCCACGCCGGCGGGCATCCCTTCGAGGACCCCGACCAGCGCCGGACCGTGCGACTCACCCGCCGTCAACCACCGCAGCATGCCGCGATCCTCCCATGACACGGTGGGCGCCCTCGGTGCGAGTCCACACCGCGGGCGCCCACCGTCGTCGTGGCGTCGTCGTCGACCCGTCAGGCCCCCGTGACCGGGAGCAGGGGGTTCTTGCCGTCGTTCGACGGAAGCCGGCCCGGCTCGTCCGTGGGCTCGTCGTCACCCCGGTCGACGTCGTTCGGGAGCGTGTAGATGTAGCCGGTGATGGCCAGCTCCTGGTCGCCCTCCTCGGTGGCGGGCTTGCCGCTGGAGCCGTCGCTCGCCTTCTGCGAGGTGCCCGTCAGACCGGACACCAGGAACACCCGCGGGTTCCTCTTGTGGACGTCGTCGAGGAAGGCCATCGTGTCCTCGTACGTGCCGATGACCGTGACGGAGACCGGGATCGCCGTCAGTCCGAGCGGCACCTTCGGGCCCTCGTCCTCGTCCTCCTCCGCCGCGCTGCCGGACTCGTCCTCCGACTCGCTCTCGGACTCGTCCTCCGCCGACGGCTCGGGCTCCGGCTCTGCGACCTCCGCGAGCAGGAACTCCTCGGGCGTGCCGGCGGTGACCGCGGTGATCGTCACGTCGCGGCGGACGGCGATGGCGTCGAGGCCGTCGAGGTAGCTCTCGAGATCGGCCGTGCTCGGGATCTGCTTCTCGCGCTCCGCGAGCTCCGCCTTGTAGTCCTCGAGCTTGCCGAAGTCCGACTTCAGCTTGGTGAGCTTGAGGCCGAGGACCTGGTTGAAGGACTCCGCCGCCTCGGTCTCCGCGCGCGTCTCCGAGGCCTTGGACAGGTTCGGCGACACGAGGAGGAACCACGCGGCGACCGCGAGCAGGACCGCGACGAACGCCGTCCCGCCGATCCAGGTGCGCTTCTTGCTGGCGCCCATGCTCAGTCCTCCGTGCTCTCGTCGTCGGCCGACTCGTCCGCGGCCGCTGCGTCGGCGTCCTCCGGCTCGTAGTCGTGGGTGAGCGCCTGCTCGGAGACCTGGACGGTCGACGAGAACGCGTAGTAGTCGCCGTTCTCCTCGTCCCCGGTCACCGCAGCGGAGGCGAGCCACGCGTCCTGGAAGCCCGGCACGGAGTTGAGCGCCTTGAGCCACTCCGCCGTGTCGGGGACGGTCACCGACCGGCCCGTGAAGGCGATCTGGCCCAGGCTCGGGCCCTGGAGCGGGTCCGTCGGCTCCGGCGCGCCCGACATGGGCGTCGCGTAGGCCACGGTGAAGTTGTCGATGCTCGCGCCCTCCGGCAGGACCGCCGCGATCGCGTCGATGTACTCCGACCAGTTCACGTCGGTCGCCATCGCCATGGGGAGCGCCTTCTCGTTCGCCTCGAGCGCGCCGAGCACCAGCGGCACCTCGGCGTACTTGGGATCGGCGAGCTGCCCCTGGATCCGGGTGGTCTCCGCCTGGGCGGTCTCGAGATCCGACTCGGCGGTGCTCACCTCGAACAGCGAGAAGACCCAGGCGAGCGCGCACAGCGCGACGGTGCCGAGCAGGACGAGGGCGAGCAGACGCTTGGTCCGCCGCAGGCCGCGCGCAGCGCGCACCTCGGGCGGGAGCAGGTTCACCTGCGGCAGGCTCGTGCCGACGATCGACGGTCCCGCGCCCTTGGTCTTGGTCTTGGTGCGGGGACGCTCCAGCAGCGCGCTCATGCGGCAACTCCGTAAGCAAGTCCGACGGGGAGGGCCACGCACGACTCGCGGCCCGTGAGCTGGTCACGCCGAGCGGACTTGCCCGTCCGGAGGCCCGCGAGCGGGTCTCCGAGCGTGACGGGGAGTCGGCTCGCGCTCGACAGGTACTGCCCCAGCCCCGGCAGGTGCGACCCGCCACCGGTCAGGACGACGACGTCGACGCCCGCGCCGGGGTTGTTGCCCGTGTAGTAGACGAACGTGTTGCGGACGGACTCGACCAGCCCGCGCACGACGTGGGAGATCGCCTCCGCCGCGTCCTGACGGTCGGCCGGCACCGCGTAGCCGATGCCGATCTCCCGCTTCAGCGCCTCGGCCTCGGGGCCGGAGATGCTGCGCGCGGTGGCGAGGGCGTTGGTGACGTGCTGCCCGCCCGAGGGCAGCGACCGGACCAGGCGGGGCACGCCGCGCGACGCGATCACGACGGTCGTGATGGTCGCGCCGATGTCGACGAACGCGGCGGTCGCGTTCGCGAGGTCGCCGCGGGCGAGAGCCCGCAGGAGCGCGAACGCGTTCAGGTCGACCATCTGGGGGTGCAGGCCCGCGGCCTCGACGGCCAGCACGTTCGCCGTGACCGTGTCGCGCTGCGCCGCGACGAGCAGTCCACGCGCCTGCCGACCCTGCGAGGTGTCCAGCTCGGCCGTCGGGTAGAAGTCGAGCAGGGCGTCGTCCGTCGCCATCGGCAGCATCTCGCCGACCTGGTACGGGAGCGACTCCTTGATCTGGGCGAGCGGCATCCAGGGCAGGTCGAGCTCACGGACGAGCACGCGCTGGTTCCCGACGCCCAGGACGACGTCCTTCGACTCGAACTTCGCCTGGGACCACAGCTGACGCAGGGCGGTCGCGACGCTCTCGGGCTGGATGACCTCGCCGTCCCGGACCGACCCGAGCGGGACGGGGACCTCGCCGTAGCGCACCAGGGTCGGGGGGTTCTTGCCGTTGGGTCCTCCGGCACCGAACTCGAGCTCGGCCGCGCGAACCGCGGACGAGCCGATGTCGAGGCCGATGACACGTGTGTTGGCCACGGGTGTCCCTTCGTGCGGAGCCGGACGTTCGGATTCACCTGTCGTATCGGGAGCGATCCATCCCGACTTGAGGGGAACCGACGAAGCCGTCGCTCCTGGCCCGGGCGGCGCGATCGGCCGCCCCGCAGGTCACAGGCCGCCGAGGTACCAGGACCAGAGCTGCTCGCCCGCGACGATCCCGAACAGGGCGCCGAGCAGCATCCAGGGCCCGAAGGGGATGCCCTGCTTGCGGCCCGCACGACCGGCGACCATGAGGCCGATCGCGTAGACGCCGCCGAAGAGGAAGGCGCCGAACCAGCCCAGCACCAGCGACCCCCAGCCGAACCAGCCGAGGTAGAGACCGAGGACGCCCGCCAGCTTCACGTCACCGAAGCCCATCCCGGCGGGGTACACCAGGACCGTCAGGAAGTAGACGGCGTACATCGCCGCTCCCCCGATCACCGCGCGCACCAGCGCACCCCAGTCGGCGGCACCGCCCGGGTCGGCGCTCGCCAGGGCGAGCAGCACCAGCGCCACGGGGTAGGACGGGAGCACGATCGCGTTGGGCAGCTTGTGGGTGTCGATGTCGATGAGCGTCAGGGCGACCGCCACCGCCACCAGGTACAGCAGCGCCGGCAGCACCCAGGACGGTCCGGCCCACCAGGCGGTCAGGCCGAACAGCACGCCCGTGACGAGCTCGACCGCGGGGTACCGCGGCGAGATCGGCTCGCCGCAGTCCCGGCACCGCCCGCGGAGCACGAGCCAGGACAGCACGGGCACGTTGTCCCGGCCCCGGATCAGGTGACCGCAGCGGGGGCAGGCCGACGGCGGCCGCACCACGGACTCGCCGCGCGGGACGCGCCAGACCACGACGTTGAGGAACGAGCCGATCGCCAGGCCGAGGAGACCGACGAGGACGACGAGTGCTGCGGTCATGCGCTCAGGGGGTTCCGATCTCGCGCTTGTAGACCACGTCCACGCGGTAGCCCGCCGTCGTCGTGTCCGCCGACGGCAGGTCGACCCCCGGGATCCCGATCGGCACGTAGTTGACGGTCAGCGCGTTGCGCAGGTTGACGGTGCCACCGTAGAGCTGTCCCGACAGGTTCGTGCTGTTGTTGGTGTCGATCGTGCACGGCGTGTACAGGAAGAGCGTGATCGGCGAGACCGCGAGGCTGCCGGAGTCGCCCTTGATGTTGCCGATGCCGCCCGAGCACTCCGCGACCCCGTTCGCGTTGGCGTCCGGCACGATGATCCACAGCTTGTGCTCGTTGCCGTCCTTCGACGTCACCGAGAAGTTGCCGGTGGAGTAGAAGTCCTTCGCGAAGATCACGAGGTCGGCCCGGAGCTGCAGGTTCACGCCGTTCTGGAAGGTCGTCTGGTTGCAGAAGCGCGTGTCGAACAACGTGGGCACCGCCGGGCCGAGCAGCGGCCCGTTGAGGTCGTAGCTCGCCCCGGCCACCGTGCACTGGAGCTGGGTCCCGCCCGTCGTCGCCCGGGAGGCGGCCCACGACGGCGCGCTGTTCGCGGCCGCGTTGGTGCGCACCCACTGCTGGTAGGCCGCCGCGCGGTCGCCCGACGTGACGAACCCCGTCCAGTCCTGCGGCCGGTACAGCACCTCGGGAAGCCCCTTCGGGACGTAGACCGGGATCTGCGAGGTCGCCAGGCCCGTCCGCCTCACGCCACCGACCTGGATCGAGCTGGGACCACCCCAGGTCGTCAACGACCCGGTCAGCATGATGTCCTTGCCGATCTTCACGCCCGAGTTCATCGCGGCGTTCGCGGTCGCGTACAGCGAGCCGCCGATGCTCGCGAGCCCGGCGCTCTGCGCCTGCGAGATCTCGACGTAGTTCTTGCTCCACAGGTCCCCGGTCACCCGGCAGGCGCCGGACATCCGCACGCCGCCGTTCGCCACGATCAGGCTGCCGTCGATCTTGACACCCGAGTTGCAGTTGACGTCACCCGAGTCGACCCACACGTCGGCCTTCTCGTCCGGCAGCGTCGTCGTCACGGTGAACGCGTTCGTGGTCATGATGCTGTTGGCGGCGAAGATGGCCGAGCCACGACCGGAGACGACGCTGGGGGTCAGGACGATCTTGGACTGCATCGTCCGCGAGCGGCCGCTCTCGTCCTCGGCGGTGGAGGTCACGACGGCGGTCACCGGCGCACCGGTCACGGTGCCCGAGGCGCACGTGAGCTTGTTGCCGTCCTTGTCGTAGTAGGCGATCGTCGCGCTCGCGTCGATCTGCGAGGGCGCCGCGCCGGCGTCCACGGTGCCGCTCGCCGGGTACCGGCAGGGCGTCGTCGTCTCCAGCTGGAGGTACACGTCGTCGATCAGCCCCTCGGCCGCGTGCACCTCGCTCGAGCGCGCGC
The DNA here is from genome assembly GCF_018531375.1 of Cellulomonas fulva. Lineage (NCBI taxonomy): Bacteria > Bacillati > Actinomycetota > Actinomycetes > Micrococcales > Cellulomonadaceae > Cellulomonas > Cellulomonas fulva. Next base: position 2,915,814 of record NZ_JAHBOH010000001.1, read on the forward strand.
GGTCCACGCCGGAGGCGCGCGACGCCGCGATGACGTTCGCCACGACGACCGCCGCGAGCATCGCGCCGATGAGCGCGACCGCGACGGCGGCGACGAGCACGCTCCCGCGCTCGTCTCCCGCTGCGGCCAGCCGGCCTCGAATCGCTCGCATGAGAATCCTCCTGGTCAGGGCGCCGGGACGGGGCTGCACGTGTCAGCCGGGTAGCCGTAGATCGTGTTGCGCCCCGTGAGCGTCGACGTCACCGTCGCGGGCCGGGAGCCCTCGCTCTGCTCGGGGTCCTTGACGCGCAGCGTCACGCGGATCGTCTGCGCGTTGGACGAGCTCTCGGCCTGGTTCGGCTCGACGAAGAACGGCGGCCAGGTCGAGGGGTCGTCCTCGTCGAAGGCCGCGCTCGGCCGGACGACGTCGTGCGCGACCACGCGCCACGCCTCCACACCGCCCGTCGCCTGCCAGCTGGGCTTCCACGACCGGTACTCGAGCTGGCCGAAGTCGCTGCCCGACGGGAAGACGACCCGCCACTGCACGCACTGGAAGACGCCGTCCGTCTGCGTGTAGACCCGCAGCGAGTAGTACCGGTCCGCGCCCGACTCGCTCGACGACTCCTGCTCGGGGTCCGAGATCACGTTGCCGGACCGCACCTGCCGGTCGATCTGCATGAGGCCGATCCGCGCCTGGTCCGCCGCCTCGGTCCGCGCGAGGTTGTCCTTCGTCTGCCGGGACATCTGCAGCATGATCCCGAACACGATCGCCAGCAGCCCCGTGAAGATCGACATCACGACGATGAGCTCCACGAGCGTGAACCCGCGCTCCTCGGACGCCTGCGCGGCCCGGATCCGCCGCATCGCCTCACGCACTGGGCGCCGCCTTGTAGCCGGCCGCCGCGCGCGCGCCGCCGAGCGTCGTCGCGACCACGAACGAGTGCACGCCGCTCGGGCCCTCCATGCGGTAGCGCACCGAGATCGTGACCAGCCCGGTCTCCGACGAGAGCGAGCACCCCTCCCCCGCGCAGCCTGCGTCGGCCGCCGTGACGAGGGTCGAGGCGGGCGTCACCAGGACGCTGCCCGACGCGGTCACGGTGTAGCCGCCCCCGGTCCAGCTCACCGAGCCGGTGATCTTGGACGACGACGTGCCTGTGCCGAGCGTGAGCGTCGAGTACGACGAGCCGTTCCAGTACCGGATCGAGCCCGTCCGGGTCGTGACCGGCGTCGCTGCCGGCTGCGACGCACCTCGCTCCACCCGGGTGCTGTCGGTGTAGTTGTTCACGACGATGAGGCCGCTGCTGGCGGCGCCACCCGTCCAGGAGCCACCGCCCAGGGTCACCGTGCCGAGCGACCGTGAGACACCCGCGGCCACGCACCCGGCCCCGGTCAGGCTCGTGCACCCGGTCGCCGTGGTCCCCGCTGTCTTCGTGAAGCGACCCCCGAAGGTCGTCGTGCTCGCGGAGCTCCCGACCGTCGCCACCGCGAAGGTCCCGCTGCGGACGGACGCGGTCACGCTCGTCGGGGCGTTGGTCCGCGCGGTCGTCGACGCGCAGGGCTCGCCGTTGGCGATCCCGGTGGCGCACGACGTGACGGTCGAGGCCCGCACCGTCGCCTGGTCGCCACCGCCCGGCTGCAGGAGCATCGTGAGGTCGCCCTGCCCGAGGCTGAGCGACGATGCCACGCCGGTCGACGTCACGGGCGCCGGGTCCGCGGGAGCGGCACCGACGGAGCCCAGGTCGTTGGAGGCCTCGAGCGACGAGCTCGAGGCGCCGGTCGACTCGGCCGCCGCGGGGTCCGACGCGGCCGTGAGCGTGCCGCCGGAGTGCAGCACCGTCGCCTCCGCCGTCGACGACTGCTGCGCCGCGATGCCGACGCCCGTCTGGGCGACGCGCAGGGACGCGACGGTCGCGCTCGTGCCGGGCAGGATGGGGGTGGTCGCGTCGACGACGGGGTCACCGGCGGCGCCGCCGGCGGCGGCCGTCACCGTGATCTCCGGTCCCGTCCCGCCGGCACTCGCGGAGAAGAGCGCCTGGCACGCGCCGAGGAACGGCTGGTTGTCGGGGTCGCCGCAGCCGCCCTGGGGCGCGTACGCCGCGGAGCGCAGGACGACGAACCGGTCCTCGGAGCTCTGGTTCGCGCGCCAGGTGGTGATGACCGTGAGGGAGAGGACGGCGGTGCCGTCGGCGGGCCGCGAGACGTACGACCGCGACGTGAACACGATCCCGGGCGCTTCCGGGTTCCGCGTCCGGGTGAGGTTGCTCCCGCCGGCGCCGGAGAGCGGAGCCATGGTCGTCGCCTGGTCGGAGCTCGTCACCAGGGCCTCGTCGATCCCGTCGTCGCCCACCGCGGGCCGCAGGCGCGTGCCGTCGACGTTCGGGTCGCCGCCGGCCGCGCCGACGAACCCGGTGCGCAGACCCTTGTTGAGGGTGTTCCAGGGCAGCGCGCGCAGCTGCTCCATCACCTGGTTGGTCACGGCCGTGCCGAGCGTCCGCTGGCGGGTCTGCGCGGTCGAGACCAGCGCCGACGTCTGCACCGCGGCTAGGCCGAGCAGGACGCCGCCGATGATCATCATGGCGACGAGCAGCTCCATCAAGGTGAAGCCGGACTCGTCGCCCGTGCGAGGACGATCGTCGATCCGCACCAAGCCTCCCAACCCGATGAACGCGCTCCCACGGCCGGTCCGGCGTGGTCCGTCGACCATCTCATCGGCGCGCGGCGGCCCCACCCTGAGGGCGCGGCGCGCGTCGCTTGCGCCCGTCTCGGCTCGCGAGACGGGCGAAAGCGACGGCGGGGTCCGAATCCGACGTCAGGAGCGGATCCCGTTGGGTGTGTTCACCTCACCGGAGTAGCGCAGCGTGTACTTCGCGTTCGCCCACTTCGGGAAGTACGGCGGCGTGGCGAACTGCAGCCGGTTGTCGTAGCGGTACAGCTTGGTGTAGCCGTTGCTCCCCTGCCCGACGATGCCGCGCCAGCGCTGGGCGATGGAGCCGTTCACCAGCAGCGTGCCGGCACTGCCCCCGACGCTGTACTTCTGCACGTAGAAGGAGTGCAGCAGGGTCTGGATCGAGCCGGCGATCTGGATGCCGTCCGAGGGCACGTTGACGCTGGAGCCCGGCTCCTTGTAGCGGCGCGGCCAGCCGCTCACCTCGCCGACGCTCTCGAGCTGGTCCTTCCACTCGAACGTCGAGGTGCTCCGGGTCCGGCAGGTGCCGTCGGCGTAGTAGCGCGTGCAGACGCCCTGCGTCCGCATCGTGCCCTGCCGCGGGTGGAACACCTCGACCGAGTTCGTGGCGACGAGCCCGAGCAGGTCGGTGCCGGTGACCGTGCCGCCTGCGAGCACCAGGTCGCCGGTGACGACGATCGACTGCGCCGACGCGAGCGTGACCCGCCCGTTGAGGACGCCCTCGGCGTAGAGGTTGCCCTGCCCGCACTGCTTCGTGAGCTCGAGCATGTTCTCGTCGGCCGTGTACGTCGAGCTGGACGTCGGGTGCGTGGCGAGCGTGGCGCTGAACGTCCCGACGGGGAGCGTCTGACCCGACGGTCCGCCGAGCTCGCCTCCGTAGCACTGCCGGTTGGCCGTGCCCGAGTGGTCCACGTAGATCACCATGTCGGTCGGTACCGCGACCGTCGCCCCGGAGGTGCTGTTGAGCGCCGCGAGCGTGCCGCAGCTCGGCGCGGAGCCGCCCGGTACCCCGTCCGCGACGGGCGCGCGTCCCCCGTTGACGCTCGTCTTGTTCCAGACCGTCATGGTCCCGTTGGCCTTGAACACGACGCGCGTGGACCCGAAGTAGTGGCAGCCCGGCGTGGTCGCGAAGATGCCCGAGTTGTCGGGCAGGTAGAGGGGGTCGTGGTACTTCGGCTGGATGCCGCTGAAGTCGGCGACGCTCCCGGACCGCAGGCAGCGCGACTCCCAGGTGCTCGACGCGGCCGTCGCCGTCGCGCACCGGGGGTCGGCGGTCCACACCTGCTTCTGGAACTCGGGCTTTCTCCCGCTGCCCATGCTCCCGTAGATCGTGTCGTTGGTGAAGACCTCGCCGTCCAGGACGTCGCCGCCGATGAAGGTGATCTCGGTGCAGCCCGCGCCGGAGCGGCTCGGGGACGAGTGCCAGTAGGAGGCGCTGCGGCTGCCGTCCCGCCCGCAGGCGACCCTGGTCGTACCGCCGTCGCCGTACGCCTGGACGTTGTTGGGGTCCGCCGACTCGAAGTCGGTGTAGTAGACGTAGTCGGTCGACCCGCCCTTCCCGACCGTCGTGTCGATCGTGCGGAACACGCCGTTCGCCCGCCCCGTGACGACGAGCCGGTAGGTCCCCTGCGTGCGCCGCGAGCTGTCCACCTCGTAGTGGAAGTGCGGCGCGCGCTCCTTGGTCTCCCCCGGCTCGACCGGGAGCCACCCGGCGGACGTCGAGGTGTTCCACCCGCACGAGTTGCTGCCCGCCGCCATCGGGCCGCGCCACGCCAGGTTGGTGCAGTCCGGCGTGTACCCGTACGCGTCCATCTGGTTGATCCTGCTGATGAAGTCGTCGACGCCCGACTGCGCGGCCGCCATCGCCGCGCTGTAGTCCTGGTCGTAGCGGGCGAACCGCTGGCTGCTCACGGTGTACGCCAGCCCCGTCATCGCGAGCGCGCCGAGGATGAGCATGGTGCCCACGACGACCACGAGGATCGAGCCCGTCTCGTCGTCCGCGGGTCGGCGCATGCCGCAGATCCGGCGCGGCGCCTGCTCGGGACGACGGGGCTGCTCCGGCCGCTGCGCGGCAGGCCTCGGGCCGACCGGTCTCATTCGTCCTCCCCTGGGCGGAGCACAGCCTGCGAGTTCGGCAGCAGGATGCGCTGGATGTAGGTCGTCGCCCCGGTCGAGCGGGCGTCGTCGGCGCGGACCCGCAGGGTCAGCTCGATCGAGAGCACCTGGTCGATCTGCGCCGACGTGAGGCTGCCCCCCGCGCCGGTGGACATGAGGTCGCCCTCGTTGTCGTAGTACGCGAAGAGCGGCGCGGGACCGTCGGTCCGTACCCCCTCCACGAGGGTCGCGGTGGTCATGCGCGACCGGCACGCGGCGCTCGCCCCGGCGGCCAGCGCGTCGCAGTAGGTGTAGCCGTTCGTGCCCGGCGTCGACGAGTCGGGCCGCTGGACCCGCTCGACGAGGCGTGCCGTGCCGGGTCCGGTCGGCTGGACGACGTACGTCACCTGACGCGGGCCGACGACGTTGCCCGCGTTGTCGAGGTTCGCGTAGAACTTCATCGACGTGGACGACGCGCTCACGAAGGCGTCGATGTCCGAGCAGGTCGCGGTGACGCAGCTGATCAGCTGGCTGGGCTTGACGACCGTGCGGACCACCTTGGTCAGTCGCTCGGACGCCGTCCGCGCGACGTCGACCTGGTCCTGCCGGGCTACGCTCTCCGCGTTGACCCGCTGGTACCCGATGGCGAGCGTGGTCACCGCGGCCATGAGGATCGTGAAGATCGTCATGCCGATGAGCAGCTCGGCCAGCGAGGTGCCGCGCTCGTCCCGGTGGAGGCGTCCGATCATGGCGTCGGCACCACCACGTCGATCGTCGGCAGCCCGGGGCCGCCCGGCGACACCGTCGCGTAGCCCCCCGCCGGAGCCGTCGTGCCGAAGAACGCGCCGTACTGCGTGGGCCAGAGGCCGTCCAGCCGGACGATCGCGTCGTCGGCCACGAGCAGCCGGGCGCCGGAGGCGCCCGCGTACTCGGCGGCGACGAGGGTGTACGGCTGCCCGTCGACGACGCTGTCCGCGACCAGGTCGCCCGCGGCGTCGACGAACCGGAGGCGCAACGACATGGCCGCGTCGTACGCGAAGCTCGCGTTGTTGTTGAGCTTCCCGCGCTCGACGAGGCCGACGGGCTGCACCGGCTCGGGGTTGCCGGCCACGTCCACGTACCCGGCGTCGGACAGCCGGGCCGAGTACATCGTCCCCGAGGCCCCGGGGTTCACCTGGACGACCGCGCACCCGGAGGCATCGGTAATCCCGACCCGCGACTCGGTCGTCGAGAACACGACGACCGTCCGGCCCGGGTTGGGCAGCCCGCGCGACGTCGTCACCTTGACCGCCACGAACCCGGTGGTGCCGAGCACCTTGTCGTCCTTGCGCGGCGCGAGCGCCGCGACCGTGGTGACCGGGGCGACGGTGCCCATGCCGTCCCAGGTCACGCGGACCGCGACGCGGAGCGTCGGGTAGTTGACGAGCGATCCGCCCTCGCACGCGGAGTCGCCGTGCCCGGTGAGGTTCCACGCGCTCGTGCGGCGCACCGTGTACGCCGTGCCGTCCACGGTGAGCGGCTGGCCGGCGGCCTGCCCCGCGAGCGGGTGCGGGTTGGTGACCGTGCCCTCGTCGGCCACCTCGACCGGAGCGCCGGAGTCCCGGGAGAACTCCTCGCGCACGATGTCGAGCTCGCGCGCCGCGAGGTTGGCGGCGGCGATGCGGCTGCGGTTCGACTCGCTCATCGACTGGCTCTGCAGGACGATCCCGACGACGACCATCGAGAGGATGCCGAGCACGAGCATCGCGACCGTCAGCTCGATCATCGAGAAGCCGTCGTCGCCGGACGCGCGCCTCGGGCCCGCGTGCGCGAGGCCGCGGTTGCGCAGCCCACGAGCGTTCATGGTGAACCTTCCTCCGGGCCGCCTGCCCGGCGACCGCTGCCCCATCGAACCGCACGTGGGAACGCGTGGGAATAGGCAGAAAGGGTGATATCAAGGCCCCATCCGCAGCGATCCGGACATTGCACGGATATCGGACGTCGGAACGCCGAGAAAAGGACGGGAGCCGAAGCTCCCGCCCTTTCTCGGTGATCAGTTCAGATCAGCAGGTGCCCTCTTCGAGGCCGCCCTTGGCGGAGTACTTGAAGCCGTCGACGGCCTTGTCGCCCTTGTCGTTGACGACAGCGACGCACCAGTCGTCGGAGGTGCCGAGGTCGGTCGACCCGTCGAGCTCGACGTTGTTCGAGACCTTGCCCAGGTCACCGCTGCCCGATGCGACTCCAGCGCCGGACAGGACGTAGCGGCCGGTCGAGTCCTCGACCGTCAGCGTCGCGTCGTCGGCGTTGTCGACGTAGTACGTGGCGACCTCCTTGCCGATGGTCGACACGTCCGCCTTGGCCGCCGAGTCCTCGGCCTTCTTGCGCTGGTTGAGGAACACCGGGATCGCGATGGCCGCGAGGATGCCGATGATGATCATGACGACGAGGAGCTCGATCAGGGTGAAGCCCTGGTCCTTCTCCTCCATGGACTTGCGGATGCGAGCGATCATGCTGAGCTCCTGAAGTCGAAATGGTTGCTGACGATGTCCAACTCAGTCCGGTCCGAGGACCGGTTCAGTACGTGCATCTCCAACATCGTCCGCAGGGGCTGCCGACTTGAGCAGTCGCGCGCAGAACCGCGACATTCACCCGAACGGACCAGCACGGCAGAAACGCCGGCAAACAATGGCGAAAGGGGTGCCTCCGGCCTGCGCCGGTGACACCCCTCTCGCGGACAGCCGAGCTCTCACTCGATGAGGTTGAAGATCCCGAAGATCGGCATGTACATCGCGATGACCATCGAGCCGATGATCGCGCCGATGACGACGATCATGATGGGCTCGATGAGGCTCGTGAGCTGCTCGGTGGTCGACTCGACCTCGTCGTCGTAGAAGTCGGCGACCTTGCCGAGCATGGTGTCGAGCGCGCCGGTGTCCTCGCCGACCGCCATCATCTGCACGACCATGGGCGGGAAGACGGAGTGGTGCGCGAGCGGCCCCGCGAGCGACTCGCCGCGGCGCACCGACTCCTGCACGTCCTTGGCGGCCCACTCGATCACCATGTTGCCGCTCGTCTCGCCGACCACCTCGAGCGCCTGGAGCAACGGGACGCCGGAGTGGATCATCGTGCCGAAGTTGCGGGTGAAGCGCGCGACCGCGATCTTGCGGAACAGGTTGCCGAAGACGGGGAGCTTGAGCTTGATCGGGTCGATCTTCTCCCGCACCGCGCGGCTGTTCTTGTTGCGCCCCCACCAGACCGAGAACGCCACGAGCGCGATCACGAGCGGGATGATGGTGATCTTCATCCCCTGCGACAGGTACATGAGGATCTTGGTCGGCAGGGGGAGCTCGCCGCCGAGCGTCGTGAACATGCCGGCGAACACGGGCACGATGAACAGGAGCATGCCGATGGTCGCGAGGATCGCGACCACGAAGACCACGACGGGGTAGGTCATCGCGGACTTGATCTTGTTCCGCAGCTTGACCTCGGCCTCGAAGTTGTCGGCGACGGACACGAGGGCCTTGTCCAGGAAGCCGCCCACCTCGCCGGCCTTGACCATGTTGATCATGAGCGGCGGGAAGATGTGCTCGTGCTTCGCGAGGGCCACGGACAGCGCGGTGCCGACCTCGACGTCGTTGCGGACCTGGCCGATGATCCTCGCGAGCACCTTGCTCTCGGTCTGCTCGGCGAGGATCGACAGCGCGCGCAGGAGCGACAGGCCCGAGTCGATCATCGTGGCCATCTGGCGCGACATGACCGCGAGGTCCTTGAGCGAGACGCGCTCGCCACCGATGTTGATCTCGCGGTTCAGCCCGGAGGAGTTCACCTCGCTGATCGAGACCGCCGCGAGCCCCATGTCCCGCAGCCGGTTCGCGACCGCCGCCTGGTTGGGTGCCTCCACGCGGCCCTTGACGAGCTTGCCCGCCTTGTCGCGGACGGCGTACTCGAAGGTCTTGGCCTCGGTCGACATCACATCACCTGCCCGTGGTTCATGGGCGCCCCGGTCAGGACCGGGTCGGCCAGGTTCGTCGCGCCCTGCGTCGCACCGGAGAACCGACCGGTGAGCCGGTTGTAGTCCTCGGCGTGGTGGCACTTCTCGAGGCCGACCTCGTAGGAGATCTTGCCCTCCTTGACGAGCTCGGCGAGGTGCTGGTCCATGGTGTGCATGCCCTGCTTGGCGCCCGCCTGCATCGCCGAGTAGATCTGGTGGGTCTTGCCCTCGCGGATCAGGTTGCGGATGGCGGGCGTCGCGACCAGGACCTCGGTCGCCACCGCGCGGCCGGGCGAGTCCGCCCGCTTGCACAGCGTCTGGCACACCACGCCCTGGATCGCGCCCGCGAGCTGGGTGCGCACCTGCTCCTGCTGGTGCGACGGGAAGACGTCGATCACGCGGTCGATCGTCTGGGCGGCGTCCTGCGTGTGCAGGGTCGCGAAGACGAGGTGCCCCGTCTCCGCCGCGGTCAGCGCGACCGAGATCGTCTCCAGGTCACGCATCTCCCCGACCAGGATGATGTCCGGGTCCTGGCGCAGCACGTGCTTGAGCGCGTTGGCGAACGACAGCGTGTCGGCACCGACCTCGCGCTGGTTGACCAGCGACTTCTTGTGCCGGTGCAGGAACTCGATCGGGTCCTCGACCGTCATGATGTGGTCCTCGCGCGTGCGGTTCGCGAGGTCGACGATCGCCGCCAGCGTGGTCGACTTGCCCGAGCCGGTCGGCCCCGTCACGAGGACCAGGCCGCGCGGCAGCCCCGAGAAGTTCGCGACCACCGCGGGGACCCCGAGCTCCTCGAGCGGCTTGATCTCGTAGGGGATCACGCGGAACGCGGCGCCGACCGACTCGCGCTGCTGGTACAGGTTGACGCGGAACCGCGCGAGCCCACGGACCGCGTGCGAGAAGTCGAGCTCGAGGTTCGCCTCGAAGGTCTCCCGCTGCTTCTGGGTGAGGATCGCGTAGAGCGTGCGCCGCAGCGGCTCGGGGCTCATCGGCCCGAAGCCCTCGAGCGGCTTGAGCGAGCCGGAGACACGGATCATCGGCGGGGCGCCCGTCGTGAAGTGCACGTCCGACGCGCCCAGCTCGACCATGCGGGTCAGCACCTCGTCGATGTCGACGTCGCCGTCCTGCGCGTCCTGCGCCATGCCGATGCGTCCCGCGGCACGGTCGCGCCGCGTCGTGGACGGAGCGGGCGCCCCGGCAGGTCGCGCACCCTGGCCGCCGGCGGGCTGGCCCGGGACCGGCGGCATCACGGCGGTCTGCTGCGCCGGCTGGGGCGCGGGCTGGAACGTCCCGGGCGCCGGTGCGGGCGCAGCCGGAGCGGTGGACTGCGAGGGCACCGGCGTGAACACCGTGCCGCCGCCGGGGCCGCCCGGCGAGAAGGTCGCACCCGCGGCGGGGGTCCGCGCGGGAACGGATGCGGCAGCGGCGGGCGCAGCGGGTGCGGGCACGCCGGGAGCGGGTGCACCGCCGCCGGGCGTGAAGCTCGTCGCGCCGACGGGCACGTAGGTGGGGTGGGCGACGCTGCCGGCCGCCGGCGTCTGCGGCCCGCGGTACTGCTCCCGAGCAGCGGCCACCGACATCGGGGCCTCGGGGGCGTTGCTCGTCGACTGGGACGGGATGGGCGAGAACACCGGCTGGGGTGACGCACCCGAGACTCCCGCCTGCGGCCCCGCCGGCCGGTACGGCGGCAGCGGGCGCGTGGGCTCGCCCAGCGGCTGGTAGTGCTCGCTCACGTGGTTCTCCCTCCGGGGGTGGCTCGACGTGCGACGCGGTGCGTCTGCCGACCGGCCCTGCCCGATTCATCGGCGGTCGTCCCGCTCGACTTGAGCGGACGGTTGCGGGCGGTTCGACCCGACTCGCAGGTCAGGCGACCACGCGGAGGATCTCCTCGATCGAGGTCTGGCCAAGGGCCACCTTGTGCCAGCCGTCGTCGCGGAGCGACGTCATGCCCTGGCGCACGGCCGTGGCCGCGATGTCGGCGGAGGACGAGTGGGCGACCGCGTGCCGTTCGATGTCCTCGGTGACGCGCATGACCTCGTGCAGGGCGAGCCGGCCCTTGTACCCGGTCCTCGAGCACGCCGTGCAGCCCCCGGGTCGGAAGATCTCCGGCAGCGGCTCCCCCGGCACCCACGGGAAGCGCGCGGCTTCCATCTCCTCGGGCGTCGGCTGGTACGGCACCTTGCACTTCGGGCAGAGCCGACGAGCCAGTCGCTGGGCGACCACGCAGTCGAGCGCGGACCCGACGAGGAAGGGCTCGATGCCCATCTCGGTCAGTCGGGTGACCGCGGACGGCGCGTCGTTCGTGTGGAGCGTCGAGAGCACCAGGTGGCCGGTCAGGGCGGCCTCGATCGCGATCTGCGCGGTCTCGTGGTCGCGGATCTCACCGAGCAGGACCACGTCCGGGTCGGAGCGCAGGATCGAGCGCAGCGCCGCGGCGAACGTCAGGCCCGCCTTCGGGTTGACCTGGACCTGGTTGATGCCGGCGAGCCGGTACTCGACCGGGTCCTCGACGGTGATGACGTTGATGTCCGGCTTGGACACCGCGTTGAGCGTCGCGTACAGCGTGGTCGACTTCCCCGAACCCGTCGGCCCGGTCACGAGGATCATGCCGTACGGCTTGGTGTACGACTCCTGGTACGTCTGGTAGTTGTGCTCCAGGAAGCTCAGGTCCCGCAGGTCCAGGCTCGCCGTGGAGTTGTCGAGGATGCGCATGACGATCTTCTCGCCCCACACCGTCGGCAGCGTCGCGACGCGGAGGTCGATCTTGCGACCGTTGTGCACCACCGACATGCGGCCGTCCTGCGGCTTGCGCTTCTCGGCGATGTCGATGTCGCTCATGATCTTCACGCGGGACACGACGCCGCCGGTGATGTTCTTGGGCGAGCGCTGCGTCTCGTGCAGCACGCCGTCGATGCGGTAGCGGACGCGCAGGTCGTGCTCGGTCGGCTCGATGTGGATGTCGGACGCGCGGTCCGTGATCGCCTGGGTCACCAGCAGGTTCACGTAGCGGACGATCGGCGCGTCGTCGTCGACGAAGTCGCCCATCCGCGACAGGTCGGCCTCCGGCTCCGGCTGCGCGTCCTCGAACGCCGAGGACAGGTTCTCCATCTCGCCGTCGGCACGGACGAACCGGTCGATCGCACGCACCAGGACGTCGTAGGACGAGATGACCGGCAGGACCTGCAGGCCGGACACGGTCCGGACGTCGTCGACCGCCATGACGTTGCCGGGGTCGGCGGTGGCGAGCACGAGGACGCCGTTCTCGATCGCGATCGGGAGCACGGTGTACCGACGGCACAGGGCCCCGGGCACCATCGCGACGGCAGCGCGGTCCACCGGGTGCTCGTCGAGGTCGACGAACTGCATGCCGACCTGCGTCGCCAGCGCCTGCACGAGCTGGTTCTCCGTGAGCATCCCGAGCTCGACCAGCGTGCGGCCCAGCGAGGTGCCCGAGACGACCTGCTCGTCGATCGCAGCGAGCAGCTGCGCCTCGGTCACGATTCCCTCGCCGAGAAGGATCTCGCCCAGCTGCTTCACAGCACCTCCAGGTGTCACGTCGACCGTCATCGACCTATCGGCACCCCGGGGCGCTCGGCTTAGGGATTGGCACGAGTCGTGGGTCGGTCCCCCGCGGCACCTGCGCAGGTCCTGTGCGGATGGCGACTTCACCCTCGATGACCCGGGCAACCGCACGTATGCTCCCGGGAGCCGACTGCGTCGACCCCCGGAGCCCACGATCCCTGACACCGCCCGCCCCATCGTGCTCGTGCACGGCACGCGCACGTCGTCGGCCATCTGGGACCCGCAGGTCACGGCGCTCGCACGGCACGGTCACCCGACCGTCGCCCTCGACCTGCCGGGGCACGGGACCCGGTCCGACGAGCGGTTCACGCTCGAGGGCGCGCTCGCCGCGATCGACGAGGCCGTCGCGCGCTGCGCGGTCCCTCCCCTGCTCGTCGGGCTCTCGCTGGGCGGGTACGTCAGCCTCGCGTACGCCGGCCGCCACTCCGACCGGGTCGCGGGCGTGGTCCTCGCCGGCTGCTCGACGCAGACCCGCGGCCCGGTGCTGCGTGGGTACAGCCGGGCGTCGACCTGGGTCACGCGGGTCCTCGGGACCGGGCGCGGCACCTGGCACGTGGTCACCGACATGCTGCACGCGCTCGCCGGGTACTCGCCGCTGGCGGACCTGCGCCGCCTGCACCACCTGCCGGTCTGGCTGGTCAACGGCCGGGCGGACCCGCTGCGCCTCGAGGAGCGCCGCTACCTGCGCGCCCGCCCGGGCACGACGCTGACGGTCGTGCCCCGCGCGGGCCACGACGTGAACACCCACGCCCCCGCAGCGTTCAACCGCGTGCTGCTCACGGCGCTGCACGAGCTCGCCACCGCGCCGGCCGCGGTCGCACGCGTCGTCCTGCCGCAGCCCACGCCGGTGCCCCTCCCGGCGCTCTGAGCCGCGCGCACCCCGTCACGCGAACGGGCCCGGCGCCGCCCCGAGGGGCGGGCACCGGGCCCGGTCGCGTGAGGGATCAGGCGATGCGGTCGCTCTCGTCGCCGATCTTGTGCACGACGATCGAGTTCGTGGACCCGACGACGCCCACGGGCGCGCCGCACACGACGACCACGTAGTCGCCCTGCTCGGCCAGGCCGTTGGCCTGCAGCGTCTTGTCGACCTGGCCCACCATCTCGTCGGTGCTGGCGACCTGCGGCACCTGGTGCGTCTGCACGCCCCAGCTCAGCGACAGGACGTTGCGCACGGAGTCGACGGGCGTGAACGCCAGCAGCGGGATCGACGAGCGCAGCCGCGACATGCGGCGCGCCGAGTCACCGGACTGCGTGAACGTGACCAGGTACTTCACGCCCAGCCGCTCGCCGATCTCGGCGGCCGCCCGCGTGATCGCGCCACCGCGCGTGTGCGGGACCGAGCCGAGGGGCGCGATGCGCTCCCGGCCGAGCTCCTCGGTGGACTCGATGATCCGCGCCATGGTGCGGACCGTCTCGATCGGGTAGTCACCGACGCTCGTCTCGCCGGAGAGCATGACCGCGTCCGCGCCGTCGAGCACCGCGTTGGCGCAGTCGGACGCCTCGGCGCGGGTCGGGCGCGGGTTCGTCGTCATGGACTCGAGCACCTGGGTGGCGACGATGACCGGCTTGGCGTTGCGCCGGGCCAGCTCGACGGCCCGCTTCTGCACCAGCGGCACCTGCTCGAGCGGGAGCTCCACGCCGAGGTCACCGCGGGCGACCATGATGCCGTCGAACGCCGCGACGATCTCGGTCAGGTTCTCGACGGCCTGGGGCTTCTCGATCTTGGCGATGACGGGGACGACGCGCCCCTCCTCGTCCATGATCTGCCGCACGCGGTCGTAGTCGGAGGCGTTCCGCACGAAGGACAGCGCGATGAAGTCGGCGCCCTGCGCCAGGCCCCAGCGCAGGTCCGCCTCGTCCTTGTCGCTCATCGCGGGGACCGACACGGCGACGCCCGGCAGGTTCAGGCCCTTGTTGTTGGACACCGCACCGGGGACCTCGACGCGCGTGACGACGTCGTTGCCCTTGACCTCGACGACGCGCACGAGCACCTTGCCGTCGTCGATGAGGATCGGGTCACCCGGGCTGACGTCGCCGACGAGGCCCTTGAACGTCGTCGAGACGCGCTCCTTGGTGCCCTCGACGTCGTCGGTCGTGATGACGAACGTGTCGCCGACCGCGAGGTCGTGCTTGCCCTCGACGAACCGGCCGAGCCGGATCTTGGGGCCCTGCAGGTCGACGAGGACGGCGACCGAGCGGCCGGACGCCTGCGCCGCGGCGCGGACGTTCTTGATGACCTTGGCGTGCTCCTCGGGCTCGCCGTGGCTGCGGTTGATGCGCGCCACGTCCATGCCGGCGTCGACGAGCGCCTGGATCATGTCGAGCGACTCCGTCGCCGGGCCGAGGGTGCAGACGATCTTTGCTCTACGCATGTAGGCGAGCCTATGCCTTCCAGGTGTGATGGTTCAGTCCGAACGTCCCGCCGGACCGCCATGGCCCGCCGGTATGGGGGGGTCAGGGGCGCAGGGCCACCGTGCTCGCGGCGACCGGGCGGGGCAGCTCGGTGGCGCCGGACAGGTAGGTGTCCACCGCGGCGGCCGCGGCGCGGCCCTCGGCGATCGCCCAGACGATCAGCGACTGCCCGCGGCCCGCGTCGCCGGCGACGAACACGCCCGGCACCGCCGTCGCGAAGTCGTCGTCCCGGGTGAACGCCCCGCGCGGAGTCACCTGGACGCCGAGCTGGCCGACGACGGCCTCGGTCTCCGGTCCGGTGAAGCCCATCGCGACGAGCACGAGGTCCGCCGGGATCTCCCGCTCGGTGCCGGGCGTCGGGACGCGCCGGCCGTCGGGGAGGTACTCGGTGGTCGCCAGCCGCAGCCGGGCGACGCGCGTGCCGGTCTCGTCGGGCTCGAAGCCGACCGTGGACGCCAGGTACGCGCGCTCGCCGCCCTCCTCGTGCGAGGACGAGACCTCGAAGACGATCGGGTCGGTGGGCCAGGGCTGGTTCGCGGGCCGGTCCGCCGGGGGCGTCTTGCCGATGGCGAGCGTCGTGACCGACGCCGCACCCTGGCGCAGCGCGGTGCCGAGGCAGTCCGAGCCGGTGTCGCCGCCGCCGATGATCACGACGTGCTTGCCCTCGGCCGTGACCTGGCCCTCGACGGGCCGGCCCGCGGCCGCGGCGTTCGCCGGGTGCAGGTAGTCCATCGCGAACATCACGCCGTCGAGGTCGTTGCCCGGGACGCGCAGCTCGCGCGGGACCGTCGCGCCGGTCGCGATGACGATCGCGTCGTACCGCGCCTGCAGCTGCTCCCACGTGATGTCGCGGCCGATCTCCACGCCGGGGCGGAACCGCGTGCCCTCGGCCGACATCTGCGCCATCCGGCGGTCGATGTGGATCTTCTCGAGCTTGAAGTCCGGCACGCCGTAGCGCAGGAGGCCGCCGATGGCGTCGTCCCGCTCGTACACCGCGACCGTGTGGCCGGCGCGCGTGAGCTGCTGCGCGGCGGCGAGGCCCGCGGGGCCGGACCCGACCACCGCGACCGTGTGGCCCGTGAGCCGCTGCGGCACCTGCGGCGTGACGAGCCCACGCTCGAACGCCTCGTCGATGATCGAGACCTCGACGTTCTTGATGGTCACCGGCGGCTGGTTGATCCCCAGGACGCACGACGACTCGCACGGGGCCGGGCAGATGCGGCCCGTGAACTCCGGGAAGTTGTTGGTCGCGTGCAGGCGCTCGATCGCGTCGCCCCACTGCCCGCGCCACACCAGGTCGTTCCACTCGGGGATGAGGTTCCCCAGCGGGCAGCCGTTGTGGCAGAACGGGATGCCGCAGTCCATGCAGCGGCCCGCCTGCTCCTTGAGGAACGGCTGACCGTCCTCGAGGTGGGCGTGCACGTCCTTCCAGTCGCGCAGGCGCACCTCGACCGGACGGTTCGGCGGGAGCTCGCGCTCCCGGACCTTCAGAAAGCCACGGTGGTCAGCCACGGGCCACCTCCAGGATCTGGTCCCACACGCCGGGCGCGGCAGGGTCGAGGCCGTCGGCCTCGGCCTGCGCGAGCGCACGGCGGACGCGGGCGTACTCGGTGGGCAGGAGTCGGGTGAAGCGCGGGCGCCAGTCGCCGGCCAGGAGCTCGGCCGCGACGGGCGAGCCGGTCTCCTCCTGGTGCCGGCGCAGGAGCCGCTCGACGAGCGCGGCGTCCTCGTCGTCCAGCGGGTCGAGCGCGAGCTCGTTGCCGCGCACGGCCTCGAGGTTCACGAGCTCGGGGACCAGGTCGAGCACGTAGGCCGTGCCGCCCGACATCCCGGCCGCGAGGTTGCGGCCCGTGCGGCCGAGCACCAGGACCGTGCCACCGGTCATGTACTCGCAGCCGTGGTCGCCCACGCCCTCGACGACGAGCGTCGCGCCCGAGTTCCGCACGCCGAACCGCTCGCCGACGAGCCCGCGCAGGAAGACCTCGCCCGAGGTCGCGCCGTAGCCGATCACGTTGCCCGCGATGACGTTGTGCGACGACAGGACCGCGTTGCGGTCGGGCCGCACGACGATCCGACCGCCCGACAGGCCCTTGCCGACGTAGTCGTTCGCGTCCCCGAACAGACGCAGCGTGATGCCGCGCGGCAGGAAGGCGCCGAACGACTGGCCCGCCGAGCCGGTGAGGCTCACGTCGATCGTGTCGTCGGGCAGCCCCGCGCCGTGGAACCGCTTGGTCACCTCGTGGCCCAGCATGGTGCCGACCGTGCGGTTGACGTTGCGCACGGGCAGGTCGATGCGGACCGGCTCCGAGCGCTCGAGCGCGTCCGCGGCGAGCGCGATGAGGCGGTTGTCGAGCGCGCGGTCCAGCGCGTGGTCCTGCGCCTTGGTGTGGTGCAGCGACGAGCCCGGCTTAGGCTCGGGCAGCGCGAGCACCGGCGTGAGGTCCAGGCCCTCCGCCTTCCAGTGGTCGATCGCGGCCCGGGTGTCGAGCAGCTCGACGTGCCCGACGGCCTCCTCGATCGACCGGAACCCGAGCTGCGCCAGGAGCTCGCGCACCTCGACGGCGATGAACTCGAAGAACGCCTCGACGAACTCCGGCTTGCCGGTGAACCGAGCACGCAGCTCCGGGTTCTGCGTCGCGACGCCGACCGGACAGGTGTCGAGGTGGCAGACGCGCATCATGATGCATCCGGACACGACGAGCGGCGCGGTCGCGAAGCCGAACTCCTCGGCACCCAGGAGCGCACCGATGACGACGTCGCGGCCCGTCTTGAGCTGACCGTCCACCTGCACGACGACGCGGTCGCGCAGGTCGTTGAGGACCAGCGTCTGCTGCGTCTCCGCGAGCCCGATCTCCCACGGCGTGCCGGCGTGCTTGAGCGACGTGAGCGGGCTCGCGCCGGTCCCGCCGTCGTGACCCGAGATCAGCACGACGTCGGAGTGCGCCTTCGCGACGCCCGCGGCGATCGTCCCGACCCCGAACTCGGAGACCAGCTTGGTGTGGATCCGCGCCTGCGGGTTCGCGTTCTTGGCGTCGTGGATCAGCTGCGCCAGGTCCTCGATCGAGTAGATGTCGTGGTGCGGCGGCGGCGAGATGAGGCCGACGCCCGGCGTCGAGTGCCGCGTCTTGGCGACCCACGGGTACACCTTGTGACCGGGCAGCTGCCCGCCCTCGCCCGGCTTGGCACCCTGCGCGAGCTTGATCTGGATGTCGTCCGCGTTGGTCAGGTACTCCGACGTGACGCCGAACCGGCCGGACGCGATCTGCTTGATGGCCGAGCGGCGCGCCGGGTCGTGCAGGCGCTCCGGGTCCTCGCCGCCCTCGCCGGTGTTCGACTTGCCGCCGATCCGGTTCATCGCGACCGCGAGCGTCTCGTGCGCCTCGGCCGAGATGGAGCCGTAGGACATCGCACCGGTGTTGAACCGGCGCAGGATCGCCTCGACCGGCTCGACCTCGTCGAGCGGGACCGGCTCGCGCACGCCCTCGCGGAAGGCGAGCAGGCCACGCAGCGTCATGAGCCGGTGACTCTGCTCGTCGACGCGCTGCGTGTACTGGCGGAAGACGTCCATCTGCCGCGTACGGGTCGAGTGCTGGAGGCGGAAGACCGTCTCGGGGTCGAAGAGGTGGTCCTCGCCGTCGCGCCGCCACTGGTACTCGCCACCCACCGCGAGCCGCTGGTGCGGCTGCCGGTTCCCGGAGGCCGGGTACGCGTCGGCGTGCCGCGCCGCGACCTCGGCCGCGACGACGTCCAGGCCGATGCCGCCGAGCCGGCTCGTCGTGCCCGTGAAGTACCGGTCCACGAGCGGCTGGGACAGGCCGATGGCCTCGAACACCTGGGCGCCCCGGTAGGACGCGATCGTCGAGATGCCCATCTTGGACATGACCTTCAGGACGCCCTTGCCGAGCGCCTTGATGAGGTTCGCGACGGCCTTGTCCGGGCCGACGGCCCCGAGGTAGCCGTTGCGCGCGAGCTCCTCCACCGTCTCCATCGCCAGGTACGGGTTCACCGCGGCGGCCCCGTAGCCGATCAGGAGCGCGACGTGGTGCACCTCGCGCACGTCGCCGGCCTCGACGACGAGCGAGATCTGCGTGCGCGTGTGCCGGCGCAGCGTGTGGTGGTGCACCGCGCTGAGCAGCAGCAGCGACGGGATGGGGGCGAGCTCGGCGTCGCCGTTGCGGTCTGAGAGCACCAGGAAGCTCACGCCGTCGGCTACCGCCTGGTCGACCTCGGCGAAGATCTCCTCGAGGCGCGCCTCGAGCGCCTCTCCCCCGCCGGACGCCTTGTACAGGCCGCGGATGATCGTGGACCGGAACCCGTGCCGCGGCTCCTTGTGGACGTGCACGATCTTCGCGAGCTGGTCGTTGTCCAGCACGGGGAACGGCAGGATCAGCTTGCGCGCGTGCTCCGGACCGTCGCTCAGCAGGTTCGGCTCGGGGCCGATCGCGCCGCCGATGGCGGTGACCAGCTCCTCGCGGATCGCGTCCAGCGGCGGGTTGGTCACCTGCGCGAACATCTGCGTGAAGTAGTCGAACAGCAGGCGCGGGCGCGTGGACAGCACCGCGACGGGCGTGTCCGACCCCATGGCGCCCAGCGGCTCGGCGCCGTTCGCCGCCATCGGGGTCAGGAGGATCTTGAGCTCCTCCTCCGTGTAGCCGAACGCGCGCTGGCGGCGGCGCACCGAGGCCGCCGAGTGCGCCACGTGCTCGCGCTCCGGGAGCTGCTCGAGGAAGACCGAGTTCTCCTGCACCCACTGCGCGTAGGGCCGCTGCGTCGCGAGCTGCGCCTTGATCTCGTCGTCCTCGACGATGCGGCCCGCGCCGGTGTCGACCAGGAACATGCGGCCCGGCTCGAGGCGGCCCTTCGCGACGACCGTCGCGGGGTCGATGTCGAGCACGCCCGCCTCCGACGCGCACACGACGAGGCCGTCCTCGGTGACCCAGTACCGGCCGGGACGCAGACCGTTGCGGTCCTGCACG
This sequence comes from Cellulomonas fulva, assembly GCF_018531375.1. NCBI lineage: Bacteria > Bacillati > Actinomycetota > Actinomycetes > Micrococcales > Cellulomonadaceae > Cellulomonas > Cellulomonas fulva. The sequence continues at coordinate 2,935,516 of NZ_JAHBOH010000001.1, forward strand.
GACCCGACGAGCGTGCCGTCGGTGAACGTCATCGCGGCGGGGCCGTCCCACGGCTCCATGAGCGTCGAGTGGTACTCGTAGAACGCACGCCGCGCGGGGTCCATCTGGGCGTGGTTCTCCCACGCCTCCGGGATCATCATCATCACCGCGTGCGGGAGCGAGCGACCACCGAGGTGAAGCAGCTCGAGCACCTCGTCGAAGCTGCCCGAGTCCGAGCCGCCCGGGGTGCAGACGGGCAGCAGCGGCGCGAGGTCGCCCAGGAGCTCCGAGGACAGCGTGCCCTCGCGCGCGGCGACCCAGTTGCGGTTGCCGCGCACGGTGTTGATCTCGCCGTTGTGCGCGATCATCCGGAACGGCTGCGCGAGCGGCCAGGAGGGGAAGGTGTTGGTCGAGAAGCGCGAGTGCACGAGCGCGATCTCGGACGCGTACCGCGGGTCCGAGAGGTCCGCGAAGAACGGCTCGAGCTGGCCCGTCGTGAGCATGCCCTTGTACGCGAGCGTCCGGGATGACAGCGACGCGAAGTAGACCCCGTGCTCGCGCTCGGCGCGCTTGCGGAGCCGGAACGCCCGGCGGTCCAGCGCGACGCCGGCGAGCTCGCGCGACGGGTCGGCCACGACGAGCTGGCGGAACACGGGCATCGAGGCGCGAGCGGTCGGGCCCACGAGGTCGGCGGTCACGACGACCTCGCGCCACGCGAGCACGTCGAGCTTCTCCTCCGCCGCGACGGCCTCGATCGCCGCGACGACGGACGAGCGCTCGGCCTCGTCCTGCGGCAGGAACGCCATGCCGATCGCGTAGTAGCCCGCGGGCGGGAGCTCCGCGTCGACGACGTCGCGCAGGAACGCGTCCGGGATCTGGGTGAGGATGCCGGCGCCGTCGCCGGAGTCCTCCTCGGCGCCGACCGCGCCGCGGTGGTCGAGGTTGAGCAGCGCGGTCAGACCCGCGTCGACGATGTCTCGTCCGGGGGTGCCGCGCAGCGTCGCGACGAACGCGAAGCCACAGGCGTCGTGCTCGGCCGACGGGTCGTACAAGGGGTACGAGCCGCGGTCGGGCGACGTGCTCGGCAGGCCGCTGGGCGACGTCATCTCTACCGTCCTCACAGTGCCCCGGCCGAGGCCGGGGCTCGCACGAACATGGGGGGATCGGGACGTCGTCGGCCCTTGTGCTGGGCGACGATACAACCCGTCGGACCGGGGAGCCGCATCGCCCTGTGTGACCTGGGTCACGTGCGAGGGCGCCTCTCCGGCCGGTCAGCGGGCCGGCTTGCCGTCCTCGTCTTCCGGTGCGGCGGACCTCTCGCCCGCCGACCTGGCGTGCAGCGCGTCGACCTGCTCGCCGCCCTCGGAAGGGTGGTCCTGCTGGTCCGCGCCCTGCGCGTCGTCCTGCGCATCTGCGTGCGCACCGTGGTGGAGCTCGTCCTGCTGGATGGGGGGTGACAGCAGGAGGGTCGTGTCGCGTCCGGGATGCCGACGCCCGACCACGATGAACGCTACCAGCGCCCCGAGGCCGAGCAGGATCGACGTCCAGACGTTGATCCGCAGCCCCAGGAAACCGTGCGCGGGGTCGATGCGCAGCAGCTCGATCCAGGTCCGGCCCGCGGTGTAGATCACCACGTACAGCCAGAACACCCGCCCGTACCCGAGCCGGAAGCGCCGGTCGGCCCAGACCAGCAGCGCCGCCCCTGCCAGGTTCCACACGAGCTCGTACAGGAACGTGGGGTGGAACAGCGTGCCCGCCGGGTAGCCCGCCGCCACCGCGACCGGGTCGTCGACCTGCAGGCCCCACGGCAGGGTCGTCGGACCGCCGAACAGCTCCTGGTTGAACCAGTTGCCCAGGCGGCCCAGCGCCTGCGCGACCAGGAGCCCGGGTGCGAGCGCGTCCGCGAACGGCGCGAGCCGCACGCCCTGGCGCCGGCAGCCGATCCACGCGCCGACCGCGCCGAACGCGACGGCGCCCCAGATCCCGAGCCCGCCCTCCCAGATCGCGAACGCCCGCCACGGGTCGCCGCCCTGGCCGAAGTACGCGTCCGGGGACGTGATCAGGTGGTAGATCCGGCCACCGACGATCCCGAACGGGACCGCCCAGAACGAGATCTCGAGGATCTGGTCGGGGTCTCCCCCGCGCTCCTTCCAGCGCCGCTGGGTCAGGAGGACGGCGACGACGATGCCCGCCAGGATCGCGAGCGCGTACGCGCGCACCGGGAACGGGCCCAGGTGCCACACGCCCTGGGACGGGCTCGGGATCGACGCGAGCAGCGTGCCGGTCATGCCGTCACCGACCGGTCGTCCGCGCCCGGGTCGGGCACGGTGCCAACTTCAGCGTGGTCGCCACGGCGATCAGCGGTCCGCACGCCCTGCGCGAGCGCCGCGGTGAGCTCCGCGAGGCGGTCCAGCCCGGTCGCCTCGTCGGGCGCGTCGACGAGCGTGCGCACCAGCGCCGACCCGACGATGACCCCGTCCGCGTAGGACGCGACCTGGGCCGCGTGCTCCGGCCGCGAGACGCCGACCCCGACGCACACGCGCTCCGCACCCGCGGCGCGCGCGTCGGCGACGAGCTGCGCCGCGCGCTCACCGACCGTCGCGCGCTCGCCCGTCACGCCCATGGTGGAGGTGGCGTAGACGAACCCGCGCGACGCCGCGGCGGTGCTCACCAGCCGCTCCGGCGTCGAGCTCGGCGCGACGAGGAAGACGCGGTCGAGACCGTACGCGTCCGACGCCGCGATCCACTCCTCCGCCTCGTCGGGGATGAGGTCCGGCGTGATGAGACCGGCGCCGCCGGCTGCGGCGAGGTCACGCGCGTACGCGTCGACGCCGTAGCGCAGCACCAGGTTCCAGTACGTCATGACCAGCACCGGCGCGCCCCGGCCGGCGACCCGCTCCACGGCCGTCAGCGTGTCCTTGACCCGGGTCCCCCCGCGCAGCGCCTCGTCGACGGCGTGCTGGATGATCGGGCCGTCCATCACGGGGTCCGAGTACGGCATGCCCAGCTCGACGACGTCGACGCCCGCGTCGATCATCGTCCGCACGGCCTGGACCGAGCCCGGCACGCTCGGGTAGCCCACCGGCAGGTAGCCGATCAACGCCGCGCGGCCGCCGTCGGGGGACGGTCCGGCGAGCGCGTCGAGCGCGGGGCCCGTCGTCGTCGTGGTCGCGCTCGTGGCGCCGATCGTGCCCGTCACTGGTCGCCCTCTCCCCCGTGCTCGTCGTCCAGGTAGCCGAACCAGCGCGCCGCCGTGGCGACGTCCTTGTCCCCCCGGCCGGACAGGTTCACCAGCACCACGGGCTCGTCGGACCACTGCGTGGCCTGCGCCCCGATCTGGATCGCGCCCGCCAGCGCGTGCGCGGACTCGATCGCCGGGATGATCCCCTCGGTACGGCACAGGAGCCGGAACGCCTCCATCGCCTCGACGTCCGTGACGGGGAGGTAGGTGGCGCGCCCGATGTCGTGCAGCCAGGCGTGCTCCGGCCCGACGCTCGGGTAGTCGAGGCCGGCCGAGACCGAGTGGCTGGGGACCGTCTGGCCGTCCTCGTCCTGCAGGAGGTAGGAGCGCGCGCCGTGCAGCACGCCCGGGAAGCCGCCGGAGAACCGCGCCGCGTGGTCGCCTGCGGACAGCCCGCGACCGCCGGCCTCGAAGCCGAACAGCCGCACGTCCGGGTCGTCCAGGAACGCGTTGAAGATGCCCATCGCGTTCGAGCCGCCGCCGACGCACGCGGCGACCGCGTCCGGCAGGCGCCCGATCTCGCCCAGCAGCTGCGCGCGCGCCTCCTCGCCGATGATCTTGTGGAAGTCGCGCACCATCTCGGGGAACGGGTGCGGGCCGGTCACGGTCCCGAGCAGGTAGTGCGTCGTCTCGACGTTCGCGACCCAGTCGCGCAGCGCCTCGTTGATCGCGTCCTTGAGGGTGCGCGTGCCGATCGTCACGGGCACGACCTCGGCACCCAGCAGGCGCATGCGGGCGACGTTGAGCGCCTGGCGCTGCGTGTCCTCCTCGCCCATGTACACGGTGCACTCGAGCCCGAGCAGCGCCGCGGCCGTCGCCGTGGCGACGCCGTGCTGCCCCGCCCCGGTCTCGGCGATCACGCGCTTCTTGCCCAGGCGCTTGACCAGCAGCGCCTGGCCCAGCACGTTGTTGATCTTGTGCGAGCCCGTGTGGTTGAGGTCCTCGCGCTTGAGGAACACGCGCACCCCCGCCCCCACGTGCGCCGCGAACCGCGGCACCTCGGTCAGCGGGCTCGGCCGCCCGGTGTAGGTGCGGTGCAGCCGCGCCAGCTCGTCCCCGAACGCGGGGTCGGCCAGCGCCTTGTGGTACGCCGTGTCGATCTCGTCGAGGGCCGCGATGAGCGCCTCGGGGACGAAGCGTCCGCCGAACTCGCCCCAGTACGGGCCCACGTGCGTCGCCAGCAGGCCGACGCGCGCCTGCAGGTCCGGCACCTCCGGGCGCCCGGGCGAGGCCGCGGCCGTCACTGGCGCACCGCGCGCAGCGAGGGGTGGGCGCCCGCGGCGACCAGGTCCGCGACCGACTGGCGCGGCGCGTCGTCGGTCACCAGCGCCTCGCCGACCAGCACGGCGTCGGCGCCCGCCCGGGCGTAGTCCATGACGTCGTGCGGCCCGCGCACGCCGGACTCCGCGATCTTGACGACGTGGGACGGGATGGCCGGGGCCACCCGCATGAACGTGTTCCGGTCCACCTCGAGCGAGCGCAGGTCGCGGGCGTTGACGCCGATCACCCGCGCGCCGGCGTCCACCGCGCGCGCAACCTCGTCGACGTCGTGCACCTCGACCAGCGCCGTCATGCCCAGCGAGTGCACGCGCTCGACGAGCGACTCGAGCACGGTCTGCTCGAGCGCCGCGACGATGAGCAGGCACAGGTCCGCGCCGTGGGCGCGCGCCTCCCACACCTGGTAGGGCGTGACGACGAAGTCCTTGCGCAGCACCGGGATGTCCACCCGCGCGCGCACGGCGTCCAGGTCCGCGAGCGAGCCCTTGAACCGCCGCTGCTCGGTCAGCACCGAGATCGCGGTGGCGCCGCCCTTCTCGTACTCCGCGGCCAGGGCGGCGGGGTCCGAGATGGTCGCCAGCGCGCCCTTGCTCGGGCTCGAGCGCTTGACCTCCGCGATCACCGTCACGGCGTCCTCGACCTTGAGGCGCCCCACCGCGTCGACCGCCGACGGCCGACGGGCCGCGAGCTCCTTGACCTTGTCCAGCGGCGTGACCGCCTCCCGCGCCGCGAGGTCCTCACGGACCCCCGCGACGATGTCGTCGAGCACGCTCATCGCTGCCTCACACCCCTCGTTCGAATCCCCCGGGAACCCGGCGGCACGTCCGCGCGTTCGGGTTGCTCCCGACGTCATCGTACGGGCGACGGCAGGTGACCCCGACCACAGCCCGGAAGGTGGGACCACGCGTGCGGCGGCCGTCACGGGCGCGCCGAGGGGGTGGCGGCGGGTGGGGGGCGAGGCGGCGGGGCGTCGCGACGGCAGCGGTCGGGCTCCGGGTGCGCCCGCGCGTCAGGGGGCGAGCCAGGGAGCCAGTGCCGGGACGTTGCGTGCGACCCAGTACGTCACCACGACGACCAGGAAGCCCCAGACCAGCCACGCCGGCGCGACGCGGCGACGTGGTCGGCCCGCCGCGGACCGCCGGGCCCAGGCCACCCAGACCCCGACGAGCACGGGGAGGACCAGCACCATCAGCGGGTTCATCGACCAGGCGCCCGCCAGGTCGAGGTGCGCCAGGTCGTGGAGCCCGCGCAACGAGCCGCAGCCCGGGCAGTAGAGGCCCGTGAGCGCCAGGAACGGGCAGGTCGGGTAGTGGCCGGCCTCGTTCGGGTCGACCACGGCGAGCAGACCGACCGCCGCGACGGCGACGGCCCCCACGGCCGCCGGGGCGAGCCGGGAGGAGGGCGCCAGGAGCGCAGCGCGCCGGACCGTGCCGTCGGCGACGGCGGTCCGGTCGGCGCTGCGCTCCTGGAGCGTCACATCGAGCCCGAGGACGCGTCGAAGATGCCCGAGAGGAACGCGATCGGCACGAAGATGAGGCCCACGACGGCGGCCGCGATGGCCCACGTCCGCGCCCGGCGCGACGCGGTGAACGCGCCCTGCGCGTCCCCCGCCATCCACTTGCCGTTGACCTGCGCGGCGAAGACGATCGAGACGATCCCCAGCGGCGTGCAGCACAGCACGGCCGACAGGATCGCCCAGACCAGGTAGTTGGGCGGCGGCGGCGCCCCGTAGCCGGTGCCCGGCACGGCGCCCGCGTACGGGGGCGGCGCGGCCGGGTAGCCCGGCGCGTCCGCGCCGTAGGTCGGCGGCGTGCCGTACGCCGGCGCACCGGACGGCGCCCCGTAGCCGGGTGCCGCGCCGGGCTGCTGCGCGCCCGGCTGGTCGGACGGCTGGTCGCTGCCGTACGGCGGACGGGCCTGGTAGGGGTCGTTCGGGTCGGACACGGGTGCTCCTCGGTCGAAGACGGACGCGGGGCGGTTCGCCGCCGCGCGGGGGGTCAGGGGTTCTGCGCGTTCGCGATGACGGCGACGACGATCACGGCCACGACGCCGACCACGGACAGGATCGTGCCGATCCAGCCCGTGATGATGCCGCCGGTGGCGAGGCCCTCGTTGTTGGCCTCACCGGCGGCGACGGCCTGCTTGGACCGGTTTCCCACGATGATCGCGGGGATGCCCGTGAACAGCCCGCAGCTCAGCACGATGCTCGCGATGCCGAGCACGAGCGACCAGATCCCGAGGCTGTTCTTCGGGTAGCTGTACCCGTACCCCGGCGCCGCGGCGTACCCGCCCGGCGGGTACGCCGCGCCTGCCGGGTAGCCCTGCGCGTAGCCCTGCGGCGGGACCTGGCCGTACGCCGGCGCCGCGGGGTAGCCGTCGCCCGCGGGCTGGCTGCCCGCCGACGGGTACGGCTCGGCCGCGGGCGCTCCGTAGGCAGGTGCTCCGTACGCGGGTGCGCCGTACGCCGGCGCTCCGTACGCCGGTGGCGTCGGCTCGCCCGGGGCGGACGGCTGCGCGGGCGCAGCGGGTTCCGCGGGAGGCGTCACGCCGCCCGTGGGATCGCCCGCGGGCTCCCGCGGCGTGGTCGGCTCGTCGGGAGTGGTCATGACCGTTCCTCCAGTCGCGTCGTCGCGGCCTCGTCGGCTCGCGCCGCCATGCTAGGGGCACCGGTCTCGCATCCGCAGGACCTTCCACGGGACCGTCCGGCCGCGTCCGCCCCGGTCAGGGGCCCAGCCAGACCGCCAGCGCGGGCACGTTGCGCAGCACGCCGAAGACGAGGACGAGCCCGAGGAACACCCAGGCCGTCCACGCGGGCAGGCGCGCCTCCCGCCCGCGCGACCGCCGCAGCAGCCACCAGGCCCACAGCACGACGAGCACGGGCACCAGGAGCACCCACAGCGGGTTGCTCCCCCACGCGCCGGCGAGGTCGCCGTGCGCCAGGTCGTGGGTCGCGCGCAGGCCGCCGCACGCGGGGCAGGACAGGCCGGTCGCGAGGACCAGCGGGCAGACGCCGTAGCTGCCGGCGACGTGCGGGTCGCGCACCGCGACGACGGCGGTGCCCACCACGACGACGCCCGCGGTCAGCCACGCGCCGCGCGTCCGGTCCCACCACGTCAGCGGCGGACCGGGTGGGGCGGTCCGCGGACCCGCCGACGTCGGCGTCTCGGTCACGGGATCAGCGGCCGACGGCGGCGCGGTCGGCGCGGCTCAGTGGCCGCCGTGGGCCTTCTGCCGCGCGAGGGTGGCGGCGCCGCCCTGCCCGTAGCCGAGCACCGAGAGCACCTTGCCGACGACGAGGCCGGCGAAGCAGAGGCCGATGCCGACCCAGAACAGCCAGACGAGCGCGGCCACCATGCCGATCGCGGCGATGAGCCCGCCCGCGACCACGACCCACGTGGTGGTCCACGCAGCGATGGTCTTGCCGTGGTTCGTCGGCGGCGAGGACGGCGGGAGCTGCACCGTCTCCGTGACGGTGGGGTTCTGCGCGCGGTGGGCAAGCGTGTCGTCGGCCATCGGTCGACCTTTCCGTGGGGCGGTTCTGCGTTCACCCTAGCGTGCGGGCGACGGCTCGACCCGCAGGTGCGGGGTGGTGGGGGGCCTGAGGCGACGTGCGACCGGACACACCGGCGACACACCGGCGTGCGCACCGGCACGCACCGGCGTGGGGCCCGCGGCTCAGGTGGGGTCGTCGCCCCGGCTCAGGGCATCCCACTGGGAGCGCTCGTCGTCGGGCCCGTCGGGGCTGCTGGTGCCGCCTGTTCCGCCGGTGCTGCCCGTTCCGCCGGTGCTGCCCGTGCCCTCTGCGCCGTCGGTGCCACCTGTGCCGCCCGTGGCCCGACGGCCCGGGGCCGCGGACGCCTGCGCGTCGGCCGGCGCGCCCTGCTCGTGGCGACGCGAGACCGCCCACGACGAGGACGCGCGGACCAGCCAGAGCGCGACGAGGACGTCGAGGACGCCGACGACGAGCGCCACCCAGGGCCAGGCGCTGACGTCGACGTCGCCGACCACGCGCTCGATCCCGGTCTGGTCGACCACCGCCGGCAGCACGGCCGCGAGCGGGTCCCGCAGGACGCCCACGGCCCCCCCGACGACGAGCGCGCCCGCCAGGGCCACGGACGCGACGACCACCCACCGGCCGACGCGCCCGACGAGCGCGACCGCACCCGTGGCCGCCAGCAGCACCAGCGCGGCCGCCACGAGCCCCGGGGCCGCGGCGCCGCCCGAGACCGTGACGGCGACCTCGCCGCCCAGGACCGAGGCGGAGGTCGCCGCGAGCCACTGCGGCACCGCGCACGCGCCCGTGAGCGCCGCCGCGAGCAGCAGCGCTCCGGCCGCCCGCCCCCGGCCGGAGCGCGGACGCGGCGGCGCGGGCACCGACGTCAGGCCGGGCTCACGCCCCGGCGCCGGGTCCGGCCCCGTCGCGGGCGACGGGTCCGCCGCCGGGCTCACGGGGTGGCGCGACGCAGCCGGGCGGCGACCTGCACCGCGCGCACCGCCGCCTGCGCCTTGTTGCGGGACTCGAGGTACTCGAGCTCGGGCACGGAGTCGGCGACGATCCCGCCGCCCGCCTGCACGGACGCGCGCCCGTCGCGGATCAGCGCGGTGCGGATCGCGATGGCCATGTCCATGTTCCCGGCGAAGTCGAAGTAGCCGACCGTGCCGCCGTAGATCCCCCGGCGAGCGGGCTCGACCTCGTCGATCAGCGCGATCGCGCGCGGCTTGGGCGCACCGGACAGCGTGCCGGCGGGGAACGTCGCCGTGAGCGTGCCGAGCGCGGTCGCCCCCGGACGCAGCCGCCCGACCACCGTCGAGGTGATGTGCATGATGTGCGAGAACCGGCGCACCGCCATGAACTCGACCACCTCGACGCTGGCCGGCTCGCAGACCTTGACCAGGTCGTTGCGGGACAGGTCGACGAGCATGATGTGCTCGGCCCGCTCCTTCGGGTCCGCGAGCACCTCGTCGGCGAGCGCGCGGTCCTCCTCCGGGGTGGCGCCACGCGGGCGCGAGCCGGCGATCGGGAACGTCGTGACGTGGCCCTCGTCGACCTTGACCAGCGTCTCCGGGCTCGACCCGACGACCGCGAAGTCCGCGCCGTCCGCGTCCTGCAGCTGCAGGTAGTACATGTACGGGCTCGGGTTGATGGTGCGCAGCACGCGGTAGACGTCCAGCGGGTCCGCGGGGCAGTCGAGGTCCAGGCGCTGGGAGATGACGACCTGGAACACCTCGCCGTCCTTGATCGCGTCCTTGCCGAACCGCACCGCCTGGTCGAACTCCTCGCGGGTCGAGCGGAACTCCAGCTCGGGCTCGGGCGCGTCGGTCAGGACCGCGAGCCCCGGGTCCGCGGGGTGCAGCAGCGCGGCCTGCATCGCGTCCAGCCGCGCGACGGCGTCCGCGTGCGCCTCGTCGACGCGCTCGTCGGTGTCGTCGAAGTTGATGGCGTTCGCGACCAGCCAGACCGAGCCGTCCTGGTGGTCGACGACCGCGAGGTCCGTCGCCAGCAGCAGCGTCAGCTCGGGCACGTCGAGCTCGTCGGGCGCCTTGGTCGGGAGGGTGGGCTCCCAGTGGTGCACGATGTCCCACCCGAGCGCGCCGACGAGCCCGCCGGTCAGCGGCGGCAGGCCCGGCAGCGCGGGCGTCCGGAGCACGTCGAGCGTCTCCGCGAGCACGTCCAGCACGTCGCCGCTCGTCGGGACGCCCACCGGGACGTCACCCGTCCACACCGCCTCGCCGTCACGCACCGTGAGGGTCGCGCGCGAGCGGACGCCGACGAAGGACCAGCGCGCCCAGGTCCCGTCCGCCTCCGCCGACTCGAGCACGAACGTCCCGGGCCGGCCGGCGCCGAGCGTCCGGTACAGGCCCACGGGCGTCACGTCGTCGGCCAGCAGCCGTCGCACCACGGGCACCACCCGGCGGTCGCGCGCGAGCTCGCGGAAACCGTCGAGCGACGGCCACGTGCTGCCCCAGGGCAGCTGCGCGCCGGCGGTCGGGCCGGACGCCGGATCCGGCACGGGACCGGGCGCGGCACCGGCGCCCTGCGGCGGGCGCGAGCCGGCGTCCGGGGTCGCCGCCGCGGTCACCGGGCACCTCCGGGCTGCTGGTCGGGCGCCGTCACCGGCAGCGGGCCGCCGGCCTCGAAGCACGTGCGGGCGCCCGTGTGGCACGCCGCGCCGACCTGGTCGACGACGACCAGGAGCGCGTCGCCGTCGCAGTCGATCCGCACGTCCTTGACGTGCTGCACGTGCCCGGACGTGTCGCCCTTGCGCCAGTACTCCTGCCGCGAGCGGGACCAGAACGTCACCCGGCCGGACGTCAGCGTGCGGTGCAGCGCCTCGTCGTCCATCCAGCCGAGCATGAGCACCTCCCGCGTGTCGTGCTGCTGCACGATCGCCGCGACGAGGCCGGACTCGTCGCGCTTGAGGCGCGACGCGACTGCGGGGTCCAGGGTGGGCACCCGAGAATCCTGCCACGCGCCCGGCGGCCCCCGGCGGTCCGTCCAGAGGCGTCGAGGTCAGCGGGTCTGCGAGACCCAGGCGCGGTGCATCGCCGCGTAGTGCCCGTCGCTCGCGACGAGCTCGTGGTGGTGACCGTGCTCGACCACCCGGCCCGCGTCCACGACGACGACCGCGTCGGCGGCCTCTGCGGTCGACAGGCGGTGGGCGATGGTGATCGTGGTCCGGCCCGCGGTCAGGCCGGCCAGCGCGCGCGCCAGGCGGACCTCGGTGGCGGGGTCGACCGCGGAGGTCGCCTCGTCCAGCAGGAGCAGGTCGGCGTCCGCGAGGTAGGCGCGCGCGAGCGCGACGAGCTGGCGCTCGCCCGCCGAGAGCGACTCCCCCCGCTGCCCGACGGGCGTGTCCAGGCCCTCGCCGAGCTCGTCCACCCAGGGGCCGAGGCCGAGCGCGTCGACGGCCTCGCGCACGCGGGGGTCGTCCGCGGGCGGCGCCCAGGTCCCGTCCTCGTCGTGCCGCAGGCCGTAGGCGATGTTCTCCGCGACCGTGCCCTCGAACAGGAAGCCCTCCTGCGGGACCAGCACCACGCGGCGCCGCAGGTCCTCGTGCCGCACGTCGCGCACGTCCACGCCGTCCAGCAGCACGGACCCGTCGGTCGGGTCGACGAGCCGCGCGACCAGCCGCGCGATCGTCGTCTTGCCGGAGCCCGTGGCACCCACGACGGCGACCGAGGAGCCCGCCGGGACCACGACGTCGACGTCCCGCAGCACGGGCGGCCCGTCCGGGTACGCGAAGCCGACGCGGCGCAGCTCGACGTGCGCGGGTCCGCGCGGGCTGTCCGCGCCGTCCGCGCCCGGGTCCGCGACCGTCACCGGCGTCTCGAGCACCCCGAGCACCCGGCGCCACCCCGCGATGGCGTTCTGCAGCTCGTTGAGGATCTCCGTGGCCATCTGGACGGGCCCCGTGAAGAGCTGCACCAGGAAGAGGAAGGCGAGCAGGCGCCCGGGGGTGAGGTCGCCGGCGATGCCGAGCCGCGTGCCCACGACCACGACGACCGCCAGCACCAGGTTCGCCGTCAGCACGCCGGACGCGAACACCGTGGAGACCAGGTTCTGCGCGCGGACCATCGCGCGGCGCGTCTCCCGGATCGCCCGGTCCGTGCTGCGCTGCACGCGGGCCGCGACGCCGTACGCGCGGATCGTCTCGGCGCCGACCACCGACTCGGAGACCGCGCCGAGCATCGCGCCGTACCGCTCGCGCACGGCGGAGTACCGCGCGTTCACGCGCTTCTGCAGCGGCTGCAGCACGACGACCAGCGGCACGAACCCGAGCCACACGACGAGCGTGAGCTGCCACGAGTAGACCGCCATCAGCACCGTCGCGACCAGGATCTGCAGCACCGAGACGAGCAGCATGATCCCGCCCCACTGCACGAACAGCGAGATCGTGTCGACGTCCGACGTCACGCGTGACACCAGGCTGCCGCGGCGCTCGGTGCCGCGGGTCAGGACCGAGAGGTCGTGCACGTGCCGGAACGCCTTGGTGCGCAGCTGCAGGAGGCCCGCCTCGCTCGAGCGGAACAGCCGGATGTTGACCAGGGCGGAGCACGCGGCGCCGAGCAGGAGCGCCAGGGTCGCGCCGGCCGCGAGCAGGGCGACGCGCTGCGCGTCGGGCCCGCCCTCGGCCAGGATCCCCGTGTCCACGGTCTGCTGGACCGCGATCGGCACCACGACGCGGCCGAGCGCGGCGAGCACCGCGAGCAGCACGGTCACGCCGATGCCCTGCACCAGCCGCGGCGAGACCTGCACGCCGCGTCGCAGGGTCGCGAGCACGCCCAGCGTGCTCGCGGGGGCCATCGCGTGCGGCGCGCTCACCGGGTCACCGCCGTCTCGTCGTCGTCCTCGTGCGTGGGCTCGTCGTGCGTGGGCTCGTCGTGCGCGTCCTCGTCGTCCCAGTCCTGCCGGGCCCGCCGCTCGCTCTCGCGCTCGTACGCCGTCGCGAGCTCCCGGTAGCCCGGGTCGCGTGCGAGGAGCTCGGCGTGCGTGCCGCGGTCCACCACCCGCCCACGGTCGAGGTGCACCACCTCGTCGGCCAGCAGCACCGAGGACATGCGGTAGGCGACCAGGAGGACCGTCGGCCCGCCCTCGCCCGCACCGCGCAGCCCCGTGAGGATCTCCTGCTCGACGCGGGGGTCGACCGCGGACGTCGCGTCGTCCAGCACGAGCACGTGCGGCCGGCGCACGAGCGCCCGCGCGAGGGCCACGCGCTGGCGCTGGCCGCCGGAGAGGTTCGCGCCGCGCTCCCCCAGCCGCGCGTCGAGGCCCTCGGGCAGCGCGCGCACCACGTCGTCCACCCGGGCCAGCCGCAGGGCGCCCCAGACGTCCTCGTCGGACGGCGCGCGCTCGTCGTCGGCGTCCGCGAGCGTGACGTTGCCGCGGATGGTGTCCTCGAACACGAACGCGTGCTGCGCGACCAGCGCGACGTGCGCGGTCAGGTCGGCGGGCGCGATCGCCCGCACGTCGGTGCCGTCGAGGCGGATCGCGCCGTGGTCGGGGTCCGCGAGGCGCGAGAGCATCGAGACCAGGCTCGTCTTGCCGGCGCCCGTGGGACCGACGACCGCGACGACGCGTCCCGGCGCGAGCTCCAGGGTCACGTCGTCGACGAGCACGAGCGGGCCCTGCGCGGTCTCGACGGCACGCGTCACGTGGTCGAACGTGACCGCTGCGCCGGGCGCCGTCGGACGCCACCGCTCGTCGCCCTCCGGCAGCGCGCCGCGCGAGTCCACCACGCGCGCGATCCGCTCGTACCCCACCAGCGCGCGCGGGATCTCCCCCAGCACCCAGCCGAACGCGCGCACGGGCACCGCGAGCAGCGTGAGCAGGTACGCCGCGGCGACGACGTCGCCCGTCTCGATGCGGCCCGCGCTGACCTGCCACGTGCCGACGACGAGCACGAGGAGGGTCCCCAGGCTCGGCAGCAGGTCGATGATCGGGTCGAACACGGCCCGCACCACCCCGACGCGGACGTTCGCGTCGGCCAGCGACGACGCGCGGCCCGCGAACCGGGCCTCCTCGCGCTGCTGCGTGCCGAGCGAGGTCACCAGGAGCGCGGCCTCGAAGCTCTCGTGCGCGACGTCGGCGACCTGGGCGCGCAGCTCCTGCGCGTGCGTGATCGCGGGCGACATCCGGCGCTGGAACCACAGGTTCGCCAGGACGGCGAGCGGCAGCACCGCCAGCGCCGCGACGGCGAGCCACACGTCCGTGCGCAGCAGCGACACGGCCGCGACGACGAGCATGACGACGACGCCGAGCGCGAACGGCAGCGGGTTGAAGACCGACGTCGCCGCCTCCACGTCCGCACCGGCGTTGGACAGCAGCTGTCCCGTCGGGTGCCGGCGGTGCCAGGACATCGGCAGCCGCAGGTACTGCCGCGTGACCCGCAGACGGTGGTCCTCCTGGATGGTGGCGAAGCCCATGCCCGCGAAGATCCGCCGGCCCGCCACGCTCAGGGCGAGCGTCAGCGCGACGAGCGCGACCGCACCGCCCGCCCACCACACCTTGTCCTGCGCGACCGGGTCGCCCGCGAGCGCCGGCACCACGACCTCGTCCGTCGCCCAGCCGAGCACCCGGCTCACGCCGACCGTCGCGATGCCGAACACGGCCGACGTGCCGACCGCGAGGGCGTACGTCCCGGGGTGGTCGCGCATGCCCCGCCACACCAGCGTCACCGCGCGCCGCGGGGTCGACCCGGCGAGCCGCATCGGGCGGGCGGACGACGAGGACGTCGCGGGCGCGGACATGCAGGGACCTTCCGACGAGCGGGGTACGGGGGTGGGTCCATCGTCTCACGTTGCTCGGGGCGACCAGGGTGCCCGTGCCGGCCCCGCGGCCCTGCGCGGCGGCGGGCCGGCGACGGCCGTCGGGCGGCGTCGTCGCAGGTCCGCGGGCTCCGGGGACGTCACTGTGCGAGCATGACGGGCATGACGGGGACCCGGTGGAACGAGGCACTGCGAGCGGACCTGGTCGACGCGCTGCGCGCCGTCCCGCCGGACGCGCCGACGCTGTGCGAGGGCTGGCAGGCGTGTCATCTCGCCGCCCACGTCGTGCTGCGGGAGCGCTCCGTGCGCGTCGGTGCCGGGCTCGCGGTGCCGCCGCTCGCCGGGGTCGCCGAGCGCGCGATCGACGAGCTCGCCGGCACCGCCACGACGCCCGAGGGCTACGCCGCCCTCGTGGACCGCGTCGCGGACGCGCCCGGCCGGTGGCACCCGATGACGTGGGCGGGCGACCTGGCGAACCTCGTCGAGTTCTACGTGCACGGGGAGGACGTCCGCCGCGGCGCGGGTCCCGTCCCGCCGCGCGAGCTGCCCGGCGGCGTCGTCGACGGCCTGTGGAACCAGGCCCGCCAGCTCGGCCGGGCACGACTGCGCACGGCGGGGTGCGGCGTCGTGCTCGTGCGACCCGACGGGCCGCGTGCGCGCCTGCGGAGCCCGCGGGACGGCGCGGGCAGCGTCGTCGTGCGCGGCGAGGTCGGCGAGCTCGTGCTCTGGCTGGCCGGCCGTGGCGCGGCGGCCGACGTCGTCGCCGAGGGGGCCGAGCCGGACCTCGCCGCGCTCGCGCGGGTCGCGCCGTTCGCGTGAGCCCGTGCACGTGGTCGTGCTCGTGACGATCCCCGCCGGTCGGGCGGCCTCCCGCCGAGCCGGGGTCAGCGGACGGTGACGCCCGCGTCCCGCAGCGCCTGCTTGACCTGACCGACCGTCAGCGCGCCGAAGTGGAACACGCTCGCCGCCAGGACGGCGTCCGCCCCGGCCCGCGCGGCCTCCACGAAGTGCTCGGGAGTGCCAGCACCGCCGCTCGCGATGAGCGGGACCGCGACCGCCGCCCGCACGTCGCGGAGCATCTCCAGGTCGAACCCGGCGGTCGTGCCGTCGGCGTCCATCGAGTTGAGCAGGATCTCGCCCGCGCCGAGCTCGGCGGCGCGAGCGGCCCATGCCACCGCGTCGATCCCGGTGCCGCGGCGGCCCCCGTGCGTCGTGACCTCGTAGCCCGAGTCGGTCCGCACGTCGCCGGTCACGCGGCGCGCGTCGACCGAGAGCACCAGGACCTGGCTGCCGAAGCGGTCCGCGATCTGCGCGATCAGGTCCGGCTCCGCGATCGCCGCCGTGTTCACCCCGACCTTGTCCGCACCGGCCCGCAGCAGCCGGTCGACGTCGTCGGCGGAGCGCACCCCGCCGCCCACCGTCAGCGGCACGAAGACCTCCTCGGCGGTGCGGCGCACCACGTCGTAGGTCGTCTCGCGGTTGCCCGACGACGCGGACACGTCCAGGAACGTCAGCTCGTCGGCGCCCTCGCCGTCGTACCGGTGCGCGAGCTCGACCGGGTCGCCCGCGTCACGCAGGTTCTCGAAGTTGACGCCCTTCACGACGCGGCCGGCGTCGACGTCGAGGCACGGGATGACGCGCAGCGCGAGGCTCACTCGGATGCTCCTTCGGGGGCGCGGGCGTCCAGCACGTCGACGACGAACGCGACGGTCTGGCCCTCCAGCTCGGTGCTCTCGGTGACCCCGAGAGCGTAGGACGGCGGCACGACGAGCAGGACGCGGCTCCCGACCGTCTGGTCCTCCAGGCCCTCGGACCAGGCCGGGACGTCCTGGAGCGAGAACGAGACGGGCAGGCCGCTGCTCCACGTGGTGTCGAACTGCTCGCCGTCGGTCCACGTCCACCCGGTGTACTGCACGGTCACCGTGTCGCCTGCCCCGACCTGACGGCCCGTGCCGCGCAGGACGGCCTGCACGACGAGGTCCGTGGGGGCGTCCGCGTCGACGGGGGTGAAGGTGGGCGCGCCGTCCTCGTCCTCCCCGACCGTGGGCAGTCCCTCGCGCGGATCGATCGGCTCGCCCTCCGCGCGGGTCGGCAGCACGTCGATCACCGTCACGGTCGTGTACGACGTCGTGCCGCCCTGGGGTGGGGCGACCTGCAGCAGCCGCGCCCCCACGCTCTGACCCCGCAGCGAGGTGTACAGGTCCGCCCCGAGGTCCTCCGCGGTCAGCAGCTGCGACGTGGGCGTGGAGGAGTACGACTCCTTGACGAGCGAGGCGTCGTCGCCGTTCTCGAGCCAGTAGTCGATGAGGACGGGCTCGCCGTCGACGAGCCGCGGCCCGGTCCCGGGCCAGACCGTCTCGCGGTAGGCGTCGTCGACCACGAGCGGCGTGACGTACGTCAGGGTGGGCGCGGCACCGGCGTCGCCGCTCACCGTGACGTCCGGCAGGACGACCTCGGGCTCCGAGCACGCGGCCAGCCCCAGGGCGGCCGCGACCACCGCCGCAGTCAACGCGGTCACGCGTCGTCGCACCGTGCCACCCTCGCTTCCGTCACCCGTCATGCTCGTCGGTCCGTGCTCGCCGGTCCCTGCTCGTCGGTCGTGCACTCTACGGCGGTCAACCGTGCGGCCGCGCCGCCCGGCCGGTCGGGCGGCGATGCGCGCGGCTCCCGCGCGGCTGCCCCCGCGAGGTCCCGTCACATCGACTCGATGAGCCTCTCGACGCGCTCGTCGACGTTGCGGAAGGGGTCCTTGCACAGGACCGTGCGCTGCGCCTGGTCGTTCAGCTTCAGGTGGACCCAGTCCACCGTGTAGTCGCGCCGGGCCTCCTGGGCGGCGCGCACGAAGTCGCCGCGCAGCTTGGCCCGGGTGGTCTGGGGCGGGACCGACGTGGCCTCGAACACCTCGAGGTCGGTCGTCAGCCGCTCGACCATGCCCTTCGCGGCGAGCAGGTTGTACAGGCCCTCGGTGCGGGAGATGTCGTGGTACGCCAGGTCCAGGCGCTGGACCCGCACGTCGGACAGCGACAGGTCGTGCTTCGCCCGGTACCGCTCGATCAGGCGGTACTTGATGACCCAGTCGAGCTCACGGTCGACCAGCGACAGGTCGCCCGTCCGCAGCGCGTGCAGCCCGCGTTCCCACAGGTCGACGACCTGCTTGTCCTGCGGCGTGCCGCCGTGCTGGGCCAGGAAGTCGACGACCCGGCCGAGGTAGTCCTCCTGGATGTCGATCGCCGTCGCGGTGCGTCCGGTGGCCATGGTGACCGGGTGCCGACCCGTCATGTCGTGGCTGATCTCGCGGATCGCCCGGATCGGGTTCTCGAGCGACGTGTCCCGCATGGGGACGCCGGCCTCGATCATCCGCAGCAGCAGGTCGGTGGCCCCGACCTTGAGCATCGTCGTCGTCTCCGACATCGAGGAGTCGCCGACGATGACGTGCAGCCGGCGGAAGTGCTCGGCGTCGGCGTGCGGCTCGTCGCGGGTGTTGATGATGGGACGCGAGCGCGTCGTCGCGCTCGAGACCGCCTCCCAGATGTGGTCGGCGCGCTGGGAGAGGCAGTAGACCGCGCCACGCGGCGTCGCGAGCACCTTGCCGGCGCCCGTGAGGACCTGGCGGGTGATGAGGAACGGCACCAGCACGTCGGACAGCCGTGCGAAGTCGCCCTGCCGCCGCACCAGGTAGTTCTCGTGGCACCCGTAGGAGTTGCCGGCCGAGTCGGTGTTGTTCTTGAACAGGTGGATCCGGCCGGGCAGGCCTTCGTGCTCCAGGCGTTGCTGCGCGTCGGCCACCAGGCCCTCGAGGATCCGCTCGCCCGCGCGGTCGTGGGTGACGAGCTGGCGCACGTCGTCGCACTCCGCCGTCGCGTACTCGGGGTGCGAGCCGACGTCCAGGTACAGCCGCGAGCCGTTGCGCAGGAACACGTTCGACGAGCGCCCCCACGCGACGACCTTGCGGAACAGGTACCGCGCGACCTCGTCGGCCGACAACCCGCGGCCGTCCGTCGCCGCGCAGGTCACGCCGTACTCGGTCTCGAGCCCGAAGATCCGCCTGTCCATCAGCCCTCCTGCGGGTTCTCGCCGCGCGGCTCGACCGCGCCCGGGTCCGCGACCGGCGCGGCCAGCAGGTCCTCGAGCAGCGGCCCGGTGAGCCGACGGAACGCGCGGCGCGGGCGCGTGCGGTCCAGCACGGCGACCTCGAGCTGCGCGGCCGGGATGGTGCGCTGGGCGGTCGCGTCGTCGACGGGCGCACCGAGCACCCGCACGGCGAGCGCCAGCACCTCCGGCAGCGTGAGCCCGGGCCGCCAGCCCTCGCGGACCAGGCCGTCGAGGCGCTCGGCCTGCCCGCCCATGACCACGAAGCCGTGCTCGTCGGCCACCGAGCCGTCGTAGGTCAGCCGGTAGATCTGGTCGCCCTCCGGGACGCGCCCGACCTCGGCCACGACGAGCTCGACCTCGAGCGGCTTGGACTCCGTGGTGAAGACCGTGCCGAGCGTCTGCGCGTACGCGTTCGCCAGCCCGCGGGCCGTGACGTCGTCCCGGTCGTAGGAGTAGCCGCGCAGGTCGGCGTAGCGCACGCCCGCCACCCGCAGGTTCTCGAACTCGTTGTACTTGCCGACCGCGGCGAACGCGATGCGGTCGTAGATCTCGGAGACCTTGTGCAGCGCGCGGGACGCGTTCTCGGTCGCGAACGCGATCCCCTCGTCGTACTGCAGCACGACGACCGAGCGGCCCCGGGCGATGCCCTTGCGGGCGTAGTCCGCCCGGTCCTTCATCAGCTGCTCGGGCGAGACGTAGAACGGCATGCTCATGCGGGACGTCCCCCTCGGTGCGCGGCGCGGCGCTCGGCCAGCAGCGACTCCACGGCCTGCTCCAGCTCGTCGTCCGGCGCGCGCAGGTAGCCCGACTCGGTGACGGTCGCGACCACGGGCCAGATGCGGCGGGTCGTGTCCGGCCCGCCGGTCGCCGAGTCGTCGTCGGCCGCGTCCACGAGCGCCTCGACCGCGACGCGCACCGCGTCCTGCGGCGAGAGGCCGGGCCGCCACCGCTTCTTCAGCGAGCCCCGGGCGAACACCGACCCCGAGCCGACCGCGTGGTGCTCGTGCTCCTCGTAGCGCCCGCCCGTGACGTCGTAGGAGAAGATCCGGCCGATCCGCCGGTCCAGGTCGAAGCCCGCGAACAGCGGCACCACGGCGAGGCCCTGCAGCGCGAGCCCGAGGTTGCCGCGGATCATCGTGGACAGCCGGTTCGCCTTGCCGTCGAGCGACAGCAGGCTGCCCTCGATCTTCTCGTAGTGCTCGAGCTCGAGCTGGAACAGCCGCACCAGCTCGACCGCGAGCCCCGCGGTCCCGGCGATGCCCACCGCCGAGTACTCGTCGGCCGGGAAGACCTTCTCGATCTCGCGGCTCGCGATCATCGAGCCCATGGTGGCGCGACGGTCCCCCGCCATCACCACGCCGCCCTCGCACACCACCGTGACGATCGTCGTGCCGTGGGGGGCGACGACCGCCTCGCCCGCGCCCGTGGGCCGGTTGCCGGGGAGGAGCGACGGCGAGTGGGCCGCCAGGAACTCGACGAAGGACGACGAGCCCGGCGTCATGAACGCGGCCGGCAGGCGGCCGTGAGCCAGCGGGTCAGCCTGCGACATGGGCGCTCACTGACCGCCCTTCTGGACGAAGCCGCGGACGAACTGCTCCGCGTTCTGCTCCAGCACGTCGTCGATCTCGTCCAGCAGCGCGTCGACCTCGGCGTCGCGGGCCTGCGCGGCCGGGGCTGCGGGCACGGGCGCGTCGTCGACCGGCTCGTCGTCCTCCCGGCGGGGGTTGACGCGTTCCTGACCTGCCATCACGGACCTCCTGGCGTCGTGGGCTGCTCCTGCGACCACCCTAGGCCCATCCGCCGACGCCCCGCCGCGCGGTACACCCACCGGACGCCGGGTCACGCCCCCAGCGCGGCCAGGAGGGCCGCCGCGTCAGGGCTGGCGTCGAGCAGCTCCCCGACGTGCGCGCGCGTCCCCCGCAGCGGGTCGCGCATCGGCACGCGCTGCAGCGTGGAAGCACCGGGGACGTCGAAGACCACCGAGTCCCAGGACGCCGCCGAGACCTGGCCGCCGTACCGGGCCACCGCCTCGCCGCGGAAGTAGGCGCGCGTGTCCTGGGGAGCGTGCGCGACGGCGTGCTCGACCTCGTCCGGCGTCGTCAGCACGTCCACCGCGCCGGCGGCCAGCAGGCGGTGGTAGAGCCCGCGCTCGGGCCGCAGGTCGGACCACTGCAGGTCCACCGCCGCGAGCCGCGGGTGGTCCCACGGCAGGTTCTCGCGGCGCCGCATGCCCTCCAGCAGCCGCAGCTTCGCCAGCCACTCGACCTCCCGCGCGCACGACGCGGGGTCCTCGCCCAGGCGGTCCAGGAGCGAGGCCCACCGCGCCAGCACGTCGGCGGTCTGCTCGTCGAGCTCGCCGCCGGAGGTCGCCAGGGCCGTCCGCACGGCCTCGAGGTAGACCCGCTGCACCTCCAGCGCCGTGAGGCGCCGGCCGTCCGCGAGCTCGATCCGTGCGGTGAGCGTCGGGTCGTGGCTGACCTCGTGCACCGCGGTCACCGGGTCCTTGAGCGCGAGCCGGTCGATCGCGGCCAGCGCGCCGCCCGCACCGCCCTCGACCGCGCGCTCGATCAGCCACAGGACGAGCGAGGCGGTGCCCAGCCGCAGGTAGGTCGCGACCTCGAGCATCGTCGCGTCGCCGACGATCACGTGCAGGCGCCGCCAGCGGGCGGGGTCGGCGTGCGGCTCGTCGCGCGTGTTGACGATCGGGCGACGCAGGGTGGTCTCGAGCCCGATCTCGGCCTCGACGTAGTCCGCGCGCTGCGAGAGCTGGAAGCCCGCCCGCTCACCGCGCTGGCCCAGGCCCACCCGCCCCGCGCCGGTGAACACCTGGCGGGTCACGAAGAACGGGATGAGACGCGCGGCGAGGTCCGCGAACGGGACCGCCCGGTCGACCAGGTAGTTCTCGTGCGTGCCGTACGTGGCGCCCTTGCCGTCGACGTTGTTCTTGTAGAGCGTCACGTCCGGGAGCACGGGCGTGGACGCGAGCGCCCGCACCGCCGCAAGCATCACCTGCTCCCCCGCGCGGTCCCACACCACGGCGTCCCGCGGGTTCGTGACCTCGGGCGACGAGTACTCGGGGTGCGCGTGGTCGACGTACAGCCGTGCGCCGTTGGTGAGGATCACGTTGGCCGCGCCCGGGTCCTCGTACTCCTCCGCCTGCGGACGCTCGAGCTCCTGCGGACCGTCGCCCGACGGCGCGGGACGCGCGGGGTCGTCGGTGAGCAGCGAGGGGTGCGCGGACGCGCGCTGCAGGTGGAAGCCGCGCGCGTCGGCCAGGGGGTCCTCGTCGTCGTAGTCCCACCGCGCGCGCGTGCGGCCGGACTCGCGCGCCGCGTGCACCGCGACCACGTGGCTCGACAGGAGCATCGGGTTCGCCATCGGCTTGCCGGGCTGCAGCACGCCGTACTCGGTCTCGATCCCCATCACGCGGCGCACGGTCACGCGGCCACCCTACGCACGACGAGCACGCGGCAGCGGCGGCCGTCGCGGGCTGGACGACCCCGAGCCACCGGTGGACCGCCGGTGGGTCCCCGGTAGGTCACAGGTCCGCCAGAGGTCGGCTACAGGTACTGACCCGTGCTCGTCACCGTCTCGATCGTGCGCGAGCCGTCCGTGCCCTTCTTGCCCTGGACGATCGTGCGGATGAAGACGATGCGCTCGCCCTTCTTCCCGGAGATCCGCGCCCAGTCGTCGGGGTTGGTCGTGTTCGGCAGGTCCTCGTTCTCCTTGAACTCGTCGACGCACGCCGAGAGCAGGTGGTCCACCCGGATCCCGCGCTGACCGGTCGCCAGCAGGTCCTTGATCGCCTGCTTCTTGGCGCGGTCCACGACGTTCTGGATCATCGCGCCCGAGTTGAAGTCCTTGAAGTACAGGACCTCCTTGTCCCCGCTGGCGTAGGTGACCTCGAGGAACTTGTTCTCGTCCGTCTCCGAGTACATGCGCTCGACGACGCGCGCGACCATCGCCTCGACCGCGGCGGGCTTGGAGCCCTCGTGCTCGCGCAGGTCGTCGGGGTGGATCGGCAGGTCGTCGGTCAGGTACTTGCTGAAGATCTCCTTGGCGCCCTCGGCGTCCGGGCGCTCGATCTTGATCTTCACGTCGAGCCGGCCCGGTCGCAGGATCGCCGGGTCGATCATGTCCTCGCGGTTCGAGGCGCCGATGACGATGACGTTCTCGAGCCGCTCCACCCCGTCGATCTCCGCGAGCAGCTGGGGCACGATCGTCGTCTCCACGTCCGACGAGACGCCCGTGCCGCGCGTGCGGAACAGCGACTCCATCTCGTCGAAGAAGACCACCACCGGGTGCCCCTGCGACGCCTTCTCGCGGGCCCGGGCGAAGATCAGGCGGATGTGCCGCTCGGTCTCGCCCACGTACTTGTTGAGCAGCTCCGGGCCCTTGACGTTGAGGAAGTAGCTCTTCGCCTCCGCGACCGCCTCGCCGCGCGCCTGCGCGGCGGTGGCGGCCAGCGAGTGCGCGACGGCCTTGGCGATGAGGGTCTTGCCGCACCCGGGCGGGCCGTACAGCAGCACGCCCTTGGGCGGACGCAGCCCGTGCTCGCGGAACAGCTCGGGGTGCAGGAACGGCAGCTCGACGGCGTCCTTGATCGCCTCGATCTGCGGCCCCAGCCCACCGATGTCCTCGTACTCGATGTCCGGGACCTCCTCGAGGACCAGCTCCTCGACCTCGGCGCGCGGGATGACCTCGAACACGAAGCCGCTGCGCGAGTCGATGGTCAGCGCGTCGCCCACCCGGACGCCCGCGTCGAGGACCTGGCCGGCGAACCGCACCACGCGCTCCTCGTCGCCGCGGCCGACGACGAGCGCCCGGCCCTGGCCCAGCAGCTCCTTGACGGTGACCAGCTCGCCCACGCTCTCGTAGCCGCCCGCCTCGACGACCGTGAGCGCCTCGTTGAGCATGACCTCCTGGCCGGGGCGCAGCCGCGTCAGGTCCACCGCGGGGCTCGCGCCGACGTGCATCTTGCGGCCCGACGAGACCACGTCGACCGAGCCGTCGGGACGCGCTCCGAGGAACACCGCGTACGTGCCCGGAGGCTTCGCGAGGTCGTCCACCTGACGCTTGAGCTCGACGATCTGCTCGCGCGCCGCGACGAGCGCGTCGCTGAGCCGCTCGTTCTTCGCGGCGAGGATCGAGAGCTCGCGCTGCAGGTCCCGCCCAGCCGCTGCCGGATCAGTCATCGCGTCCGCCTCCTTCGCGTCGGTGGGTCGCCACCATAACCACAGTGTCGGCCGCCGTCCGGTCGTCCGCGCAGTCGTCCCACATGCCGTGACCCAACTGTCATCGACCGGCACCCGGTCACCCCGCCGCGACCGTCAGTCGGTGGTGCGCTCCGGGTGCGAGTCGCGCTGCGCGCGGCGCACCTTCTTGGGCGAGGTCTCCCGCTCGCCCAGCGCCTCCGGCGTCCACAGCTCGGCGTCCTCGACGGGCGCGCCGTCCTCCGCCACCGGGTACGCGCCCTTGGCGGGCCGCCGCTTGCGCAGCGGCGCCTCGACGCCGTCCGCGAGGCGGCGCGTGGTCAGGAGGAAGCCGGTGTGCCCGATCATCCGGTGCTCGGGGCGCACCGACAGGCCCTCGAGGTGCCAGCCGCGGACCATCGACTCCCACGCCTGCGGCTCGGTGTAGCGGCCGTCGGTCCGCAGGTCCTCGGCGAGCCGGGAGAGCTGGGTCGTCGTCGCGACGTAGCAGACGAGCACCCCGCCCGGCGCGAGCGCGTCGGCGACCGCGTCCAGGTTCTCCCACGGCGCGAGCATG
This sequence comes from Cellulomonas fulva, assembly GCF_018531375.1. NCBI lineage: Bacteria > Bacillati > Actinomycetota > Actinomycetes > Micrococcales > Cellulomonadaceae > Cellulomonas > Cellulomonas fulva. The sequence goes on from NZ_JAHBOH010000001.1 coordinate 2,960,141, forward strand.
TCCAGCACCACGCGGTCCACGCTCGCGCGCGCGGCGACCGTGGGCAGGACGTCCGCGAGGTCGCCGATGCTCAGGCTCCACGCGGGGTGCGGTCCGCCGAAGAAGCCCTCGACGTTGCCACGCGCGATGTCCGCGAAGTCCTCGCGACGCTCGATCGAGTGCAGCGAGCCGCCGTCACCCACCGCGCGCAGCAGCGACATCGTCAGCGCGCCCGAGCCCACGCCGGCCTCGACCACCACGGCGCCCGGGTAGATGTCCGCCATCGCGACGATCTGACCGGCGTCCTTGGGGTACACGACCGCCGCGCCGCGCGGCATGGACAGCACGTGGTCGGACAGCAGCGGACGCAGCGCCAGGTACTCGGTGCTGCCCGTGCTGACGACGACCGTGCCCTCCGGCGCGCCGATCAGCTCCTCGTGGCGGAAGTACCCGCGGTGCGTGTGGAACGTCCCACCGGGCGCGAGGGTGATGGTGTGCAGCCGGCCGCGCGGGTCCGTGAGCTGCACGCGGTCGCCGACCCGGAACGGTCCGCGCCGGCGGTCCGCGCCGGTGGGCGTCGAACCGGTCGTCGAACCGGTCGTCGCAGCTCCCGTCGGTGCTGCGACGAGCGGTGCGGCTGCAGTCGGTGCGGCTGCGGTCGGTGCGGCTGCGGTCGGTGCGGGTTCGGTCGGCTCGGGGGTCGTCACGGCCGCGAGTCTAGGCGTCCGCGTCAGGCGCGGATCGCGGCCACGACGTCCGTGGCGTGCACCAGGCCGACCACGCGCCCGTCGACGAGCGCGACGACCACGGGCGAGAGCCGGGTCGCGCGCTGCAGGTCGTGCAGCAGCGCCTCGCCGACCAGGCGGCCGTCCACCGTCGCTCCCACCGGCAGCGTGATCGCCACCTGGCCGACCAGGGTGGTGCCCGCCGCGTGCGCCGGGACGCTCGCCGCCGCCGCGCTGTCCACGTACGCCGCGGGGCGCCCGTCGGGCGCGAGGACGACGACCTCGCGCGCCCCGGCCGCCGCCGCGACGGCGCCCGCGTGCGCGAGGGAGTCGGCGTTCCCGACGCCCACGGCGGGCCGGCCGACAGTCCCGACCGAGACGCCCTCGATGTTGCGCTGGGCCCGCGCACCGCGCATCGCACCCGACGCCCCGGTCCACAGGAACGCGGCGATCAGGGCCGCCCACAGCGCGTCGACCATGCTGGTCCCGACGTCGAGCAGCCGCGGCACGAGCAGCGCGCCGAGGAACGTCACCACCGCGACGCCGCGGCCCACCCACGCCGCGGCGATGGTGCCCGTGTATCGGTCCTTCGACACCGCCCACACGAGCGCCTCGAGCACGCGGCCGCCGTCGAGCGGCAGCCCCGGCAGCAGGTTGAACAGGCCGACGAACCCGTTCGTCAGCGCGCCGGACCACAGGACGGCCCACGTCACGCTGTGCCGCGGGGCGACGTCGACCGCGAGCAGGAGGGCGAACGTGCCCGCGATCGCGAGGTTGACGAGCGGGCCGACGACGGCGACGAGCGCGTTGGTCGCGGGCGTCGGCGCGGCGCCGCCGAACGCCGTGTGGCCGCCCCACAGCGTGAGCACGAACTCGCGCGGCTGCTGGCCCCGAGCCCGCGCGACGAGCCCGTGCGCGAGCTCGTGCAGGAACACCGACGCGAACAGCAGGATCACGAACACGAACGCCACGACGAGGACCGCGGTGCCCTCGAGGCCCGTGAGCGCGCGTGCGGTCGGCACGGACAGCGCGGTCAGCACGACGACGGCGACGAGCCAGCTCGGTGCCAGCACGACGGGCGCCCCCGCGACGTGGCCGACGACCCAGCCGGACGGCCGGCGGACGGGCTTCGCGCTGCTCACGGGAACCAGCGTAGGTGGCCGCCGGTGATGACCCGCCGCGTCGACCAGCGGATGGGCGCTCGTGTCAGGCCCCGCGCCTACCCTCGACCCGTGACCGTCGTCGACCCCCTCCCGCGCACCGCCGAGCCCGACACGACCGTGCCGGACCCCACCGGTCCGCTCGCGGAGGAGACCTCGCCCCGCCGCGCGACCAGTCCGGGGCTCTCGCCGTCCCGCGCGAACGACTTCCTGCAGTGCCCGCTGCTCTTCCGGTTCCGCGTCGTCGACCGCCTCCCGGAGCCGCCGAGCCCCGCGGCCGCACGCGGCACGCTGGTCCACGCGGTCCTCGAGCACCTCTTCGAGCTCCCGGCCGTCGAGCGCACCCTCGAGGCGGCGCGGTCGCTGGTGCCGGCGCAGTGGGAGACGCTGCGCGCCGAGCAGCCGGACGTCGCGGCGCTGTTCGCCGAGCCGGGCGAGCTCGCCGCGTGGCTGACGTCCGCGGAGGCGCTGCTCGGCACGTACTTCACGCTCGAGGACCCCACGCGGCTCGAGCCGCGCGAGCGCGAGCTCTACGTGACGACCGACCTCGAGGCGGGACCGCAGCTGCGCGGGATCGTCGACCGCGTGGACGTCGCGCCGAACGGGTGGGTGCGCGTCGTCGACTACAAGACGGGTCGCTCGCCGCGCGCGGGGTTCGAGGGCTCGGCGCTGTTCCAGATGCGCTTCTACGCCTACGTCCTGTGGCGCACGCAGGGCGTGCTCCCCAAGCGCCTGCAGCTCGAGTACCTGGGCGACGGCGTGGTGGTCCAGCACGAGCCCACCGAGCCGGAGATGGCGACGTTCGAGGCGCGGATCCGGTCCATCTGGGCCGGCATCCAGGACGCGGCGCGCGCCGGCGACTGGCGTGCGCGCACCTCGCGGCTCTGCGACTGGTGCTCGTTCCGCGAGCACTGCCCGTCGTTCGGCGGCACCCCGCCCGCACCGGACCCGGACGCCGTCGAGCGGGCCACGGGGGTCCGGCCGGACCCCGTCGCCGCCTGAGCCCGGCCGGTCAGCGCGTGGGCGGGACCACGAGCGTCTCGCCGGCCGCGAGCCGGACCAGGTGCTCCACCGTCAGGTCGCGCAACGACGCGACGCGGCTCATCCCGGGCCGGTCGGCGACCTCCTGGAGGCCCTCGACCAGCACGGTGCGTGCGCCGGAGGCGACCGCGGAGGCCGAGCCCGAGCGCGAGTCCTCGAGCGCGACGCACCGCTCGACGTCGACGCCGAGCAGCCGCGCGGCGGTGAGGTACGGCTCGGGGTCGGGCTTCGCCCGCCGGACGTCGTCGCCCGCGACCACCGCGTCGAAGCCGCCCGCCGCGGCCACGAACGGCTCGGCGAGCGTGCGGTAGGACGAGGTCACGAGCGCCGTCGGGATGCCCGCCGCCCGCACCGCGGCCAGCAGCTCGCGCGCACCGGGCTGCCACGGCACCTCGTCGGACACCGCCGCCGCGACGTGCGCCGTGAGGTCCTCGACGATCTCCGGGACGGGGAGGTCCACCCCGCGACCCTGCAGGACCGCGGCGGCCGACGTCATCGCCGACCCGATGATCGCCGCGGCGTCCTCCGCCGTCCACGGGACGCCGAACCGCGACGTCAGCGCGACCTCCGCGGCCATCCACAGCGGCTCGGTGTCGATCAGCGTGCCGTCCATGTCGAACAGCACAGCCTGCGGTGCGTCGAGGTGGTGCGCGGGCATGAGGGACGACTCCTCGTGGTCGGGGTGAGGCCGGGGACGGGCTGGTGCGGCCGCGGCCGGACGCCGCCTGCCCGCCGCGGCCGGCCGGCGGCGGCACGTCAGCGTACGGCGCGCTCAGGCGTCCGCGGCGACCCGCGTCCTAGGCTGGGCGGATGGACGCCTCGCCCCATCACGAGCTGCCCGCCGACCGGACCGTCCTGCTCTCGGCGTTCGAGGGCTGGAACGACGCGGGATCGGCCGCCACGCACGCGCTCGAGCACCTGCACGACGTCTGGCACGCCGAGCACGTCGACGAGCTCGACCCCGAGGAGTACCACGACTTCCAGGTGAACCGGCCCCACGTCGGGATCGGCGCCGACGGCACGCGCGAGATCACGTGGCCGACCACCGCCGTCGCGGTCGCCACGGCACCGCGCTCGGGGCGTCGCGTCGTGCTCGTGCACGGCATCGAGCCGTCGATGCGCTGGCGCCGGTACTGCCACGAGCTGCTCGACATCGCCGCGACGCTCGAGGTGAGCACGGTGGTCTCGGTCGGCGCGCTGCTCGCCGACGTCCCGCACACGCGTCCCATCCCGGTCACGGCGACCTCCGAGCACGACGAGACGCGCGCGCTCCTCGAGATCGAGTCGAGCTCGTACGAGGGCCCCACGGGGATCGTCGGGGTGCTCCAGCACGAGGCGCAGGCGCGGGGCATGGCGTCGATGAGCCTGTGGGCCGCGGTCCCCCACTACGTGGCGCACCCGCCGTCGCCCAAGGCGACGCTGGCGCTGCTGCGGCGCCTCGAGGAGATCCTGGGCGAGCCCATCCCGCTCGGTGACCTGCCCGACGAGGCCGCGGCCTGGCAGCAGGGCGTCGACGAGCTGGCCGACGAGGACGGCGAGGTCGGCGAGTACGTCCGGCAGCTCGAGGAGGCGAAGGACACCGCCGAGCTGCCCGAGGCGTCGGGCGAGGCGATCGCGCAGGAGTTCGAGCGCTACCTGCGGCGCCGCGACAAGGGCTCCGGCAGCGGGAGCGCCTGACCGGCCACCGGCTACATCCGAACGCCGAGCAGGGCGTCGACCGTGCGCGCGACCACACCGGGCGCGCCCTCGACGAACCCGCTCCCGCCGACCGCCGACCGCTCGAGGGCGGCCGCCGCCCAGGCGTCCACGGCCTCGAGCGCGCGCGGTGCGTCGAGGTCGGCCGCGACGGCCTCCCGGACCGCCCGCAGCACCGGCTCGGGGTCGGGGCCACCGTTGCCGGACATCGCGCGCCGCCAGGTGTCGAGCCGCTCCTCGGCACGGTGCAGGTCGGCCGCCGTCCAGGTCCAGTCGCTGCGGTACTGGTGCGCCAGGATCGCGAGCCGCACGGCCATCGGGTCGACGCCGTCGGCGCGCAGGCGCGAGACCAGGACCAGGTTGCCGAGCGACTTGCTCATCTTCTCGCCGTCCAGGCCCACCATGCCGGCGTGGACGTGCACGCGGCCGCCGGTCGCGCCGGGCTCCAGCTCGCGCACGTGCGAGGTGCTCATCTCGTGGTGCGGGAACAGCAGGTCGCTGCCGCCGCCCTCGACGTCGAAGGACCCGCCGAGCGCGTCGCGCGCGATCACCGCGCACTCGACGTGCCATCCCGGCCGGCCGCGACCCAGCGTGCCGCCGTCCCAGGACGGCTCGCCCGGACGCGCGGCGCGCCAGAGCAGCGGGTCCAGGGCGTCCCGCTTGCCCGCGCGGTCGGGGTCCCCACCGCGCTCGGCGAACAGGGCGAGCATCGTCTCGCGGTCGAGCCCCGCGACCGAGCCGAAGCCCGGGTCCGCCGACAGGTCGGCGTAGACGTCCGCGGCCGCGCCGTCCGCGGGCCCGGCTGTGTCGTCGGCTCCCGGGGTGGGCGACGGGACGGGGACGCGGTACGCGGCGCCCGCGGCGACCAGGGCCTCGACCGCCGCCACGATCGCGGGGACCGACTCCACGACACCGGCCCACACGTCGGGCGGGACCACGCCGAGCGCGGTCATGTCCTCGCAGTACAGCGCGATCTGGTCGTTCGCGAGCGCGGTCCAGTCCACGCCGGTCGCCGTCGCGCGCTCGAGCAGCGGGTCGTCGACGTCCGTCACGTTGGACGCGTAGCGCACCCGCTTGCCCTCGTCGCGCCACGCGCGCACCAGCAGGTCGAAGGCGACGTAGGTCGCGGCGTGGCCGAGGTGCGTCGCGTCGTAGGGCGTGATGCCGCACACGTACAGGGCGGCGGACTCCCCCGGTGCCGCGACGACGAGCCCGCCGGTCGTCGAGTCGTGCACGCGGACGGGGCCGCCGTGGCCGGGGAGCTCGGGGATCTGCGGGGCCGGCCAGGTGAGCACCCGCGCAGCCTAACCGCCTCCGCGAGCGTCGCCCCGCCCCGACCACGAGGCGCTCACCGTGTCGCAGCGCGGCTGCCCCGCGGGCGCGACACAATCGGCGCGTGACGCAGCAGCTGGCACGCGAGGTCTACCGACCCCACGGGGACGGGTGGGAGGCCGTCGACGAGCGCGACGCGCCGAGCGACCGCGGCCGCCCCGCACCGGGCCCGGTCTGGGTCGTCGTCGGGTCGGTGGACGACCTGCGCGCGGAGGCCGTCGCGCGGGGCGCGAGCGACCAGGGGCTGCGGCTCGTCGACGAGCTCGCGGGCTGGACCGCGCAGGACGAGGACGGCCGGCACCTGCGCGGGCGGGTCAGCCGCTCCACGGCCGGCGAGATCGTGCTGACCATGCCCACCGTGTCCTACGCCGAGGCCTCGCGCGACGTCCACACGGGGATCCTGACCTGCCTGGTCACGCAGGACGTCGTGATCGCGTGCGAGTCGGGTGACGCGCACGTCCTGCGCCGGGCGGCGGCGCGGCTGTGCGACGGGCTCCCGTTCCCCGACGAGGGCGTGCGCCAGGTGCTCGCCGCGGTGCTCCTGACGCTCGTGAGCCAGGCCTCGGACGTCGAGGCCGGCCTGGGCGACGCGGTCGCCGAGACCGAGCAGCTCGTCTTCTCCTCTCGCGGGTCCGGCGGGCAGCTCCTCGGCTCGATCTACGGGCTCAAGCGGGAGATCGCCGAGGCGCGGCGCGCCCTGGGCCCGATCACCACCGCGATGCCCGAGCTCGAGGCGGAGACGCGCGAGGTCGAGGGCACCGGCCTGTTCCGCCGGTCCACCGGCGCACCGGCCACCGTCACGTGGCTGCGCCGGGTCCGCGACCGGTCGGACCGCGTCGACCGGCACCTCGACGCGCACGACGACCTGCTCGACGCGATGCTCTCGGTCCACCTGAGCCAGGTCTCGGTCCGGCAGAACGAGGACATGCGCAAGATGTCGGCGTGGGCCGCGATGATCGCGGTGCCGACCCTGATCGCGGGCGTGTACGGCATGAACTTCCGCCACATGCCCGAGCTCGACTGGACGCTGGGATACCCGCTCGTCCTCGCCGTGATGGCGGGGGCGTGCGGCCTCCTGTACCGCGCGTTCCGCCGCTCCGGCTGGCTCTGATCACGCCGTCGCCGGGACCGCCTCGAGCGTGCCGGTGAGCAGCAGGAGCACCACGAGCGCGGCCAGGCCCAGGCGGTACCAGACGAACGGCCGGTAGCTGAAGGTCGAGACGATCTTCAGGAACACGATGATCACCAGGTAGCCGACGACGAACGCGACCAGCGTCGCGATGAGCGTCGCGCCGAAGCTCGGCGTCCCGGCCGTGCCGAAGTCGTCGACCGACTTCACGAGCTGGAACAGCCCCGAGCCGAACACCGCGGGGATCGCGAGCAGGAACGAGTACCGCGCGGCGGCCTCACGCGTGTAGCCCATGAGCAGGCCGCCCGTGATGGTGCCCCCCGAGCGGGACACGCCCGGGATCAGGGCCAGCGCCTGCCAGAGGCCGAACTGGACCGCGTGCCGCGGCGTCATCAGCTCGAGCGGTCTGACCTTGGTCCCCACCCGGTCCGCCCAGCCGAGCACGATCGCGAAGCCGGCGAGCGTCAGCGCGACGAGCCACAGGTTGCGGAACACGCTCTCGATCTGGTCCTGGAAGGCGAGACCGAGCACGACGATCGGCACGGTGCCGAGGGCGATGAACCACGCCATGAGCGCGTCGCGGTCCACCGGCTGGTCCGCCGGCGCCCCGAGCCGGGAGCGCAGGTCGGTGCCGTAGGCGCCCCGCAGTGCCCGCCACCAGCCGCCGACGATCGCCGCGATGTCACGGCGGAAGTACAGCAGCACCGCGGTCTCGGTCCCGAGCTGCGTGATCGCGGTGAACGCCGCCCCCGGGTCGCCCCCGCCCAGCAGGTCGCCCACGATCCGCAGGTGGGCCGACGACGAGACCGGCAGGAACTCGGTGAGTCCCTGCACGAGTCCCAGGAGGATCGCGTCACCCGCGCCGATGTCTGTCACGGGCCGCCACGATAGCCCGACTAGGGTGGCGCCCCATGGAGCATCGCCACGTCGGCCGCACCGGGTTGCGCGTGTCCCGCCTCGGGCTGGGCACCATGACCTGGAGCCGCGACACCGACGACCACGACGCGGCCGAGCAGCTGCGCGAGCTCGTGGACGCGGGCGGCTCGTTCCTCGACACGTCGGCGTCCTACGCCGACGGCGGCGCCGAGGAGCTCATCGGCACGCTCGTCGGACCGGGCGCGAGCATCGCCCGGGACGAGCTGGTCCTGTGCACCAAGGCCGGCGTCCGCCGCACCTCGTCGGGCGACCGCGTCGTCGACGCCTCCCGGGGCGGCCTCCTGGCGTCCCTCGACGCGTCGCTCGCCCGGCTGCGGACCGACCACGTCGACCTGTTCCTGGTGCAGACGCCCGACCCGCGCACGCCGCTCGAGGAGACCGCGTCCGCGCTGCGCCTCGCGGTCAGCAGCGGCCGCGCGCGCTACGTCGGCGTCGCCAACCACGCCGGCTGGCAGGTCGCCCGCCTCGCCGGCCTGCTCGACGACGACGGCGTGGGCCTCACCGCGGTCGAGGCCGAGTACTCGCTCCTGGAGCGCGGGATCGAGCGCGAGGTGGTGCCCGCGGCCCGCTCGCTCGGAGCGGGCGTCCTCGCGTGGTCGCCGCTCGGCCGCGGCGTGCTCACGGGTAAGTACCGGCGCACCATCCCGGCCGACTCGCGCGCGGCCTCGCCGCACCTCGCGGGGTTCGTGCAGCCGTACCTGGACGCGCGCGCCGCGGCGGTCGTGGACGCGCTGGCCATCGCGGCGGGGGGGCTCGACCGGCAGCCGCTCGAGGTGGCGCTCGCGTGGCTGCTCCGCCGGCCCGCGGTGTCGACCGCGATCGTGGGGGCGCGCACCGTCGGACAGCTGCGCGGGGCGCTCGCGGCGCTCGACCTGGAGCTGCCCGACGAGCTCGCGACCGCGCTCGACGAGGTGAGCGCGCCGGCGCTCGGCTACCCCGAGCGCTTCTGAGCCGGCGTCAGCGCGCGGGCTCGACCTCGACGTCGTCGGCCTCGTCGTCGGTCCAGTCGTCGGCCTCGTCGTCGGACTCGTCGTCGTCGGCCTCGTCGTCGACGTCGTCGACGCCGTCCACGTCGACCTCGTCCTCGTCCTCGTCCTCGTCGTCCTCGAACTCGTCGTCCTCGTCGTCCTCCTCCGCGAGGTAGAACGGCGTGGCCTCCCCGTGGACGGTGCCCAGCGCGTCGTCGTAGACCTCGAAGGCGTCCGCGAGGACGTCGTACGCGTCGTCGACCGCCGGGTCGTCCTCGCCCTGGCGGGCGACGACGGCGTGGAAGTGCGCCTCGAGCGCGGCGACGAGACGGTCCAGCGCGGCGCGGGGGTCGACGGTCATGCGACGACCGTACCGCCCACCCGCCCCACCCGGCAGGGTCGAAGGTCGCCGACGGCGGGGCTCACGGCGTGCCTGTCGCGTGGCTGTCGCGTGCCGAGGGCGTGCCGGCGGCCTGCCACGGCGCCGTGATCCGCGTCACCTCCGGCGGACCGGCGGCCGACGGGGGCACAATGGTCGGCACCAAGCAGGCCACGAGGCGAGGTGACGGATGGCGGTCGGGACAACGACGCGGCGCAAGGACTGGGTCGCCCAGGGCGGGCAGTACGAGTACCGGGTGCTCACCCTGCCGAGGACGACGAGCCGCAACGACGCCCGACGGCTGCTCACCGAGCAGGCCGAGTACGGCCGGTGGGAGCTCGCGCGCACGGTGCTGTACGAGGGCGGTGAGCGGCGCGTCTGGCTGCGCCGCAAGGTGCTGCGGGTGCAGAGCACGCTGGACTGACGAGCCCGCGGTCTCGGTCCGCAGGAGCGGGTCCGTCAGCAGGTCGCGAGCAGGCGGTCCAGGACGCGCGTGCCGAACCGCAGGGCGTCGGTCGAGACGCGCTCGTCGACGCCGTGGAACATCCCGGCGAAGTCGAGGTCGGCGGGCAGCCGCAGCGGCGCGAACCCGTAGCCCGTGATCCCGAGCCGGGCCAGCGACTTGTTGTCGGTGCCGCCCGAGAGCATGTACGGGAGCACGACCGCGCCGGGGTCCTCCGCCTGCAGGGCGTCGGACATCGCGTCGACCAGGTCGCCCGTCGTCGGCGCCTCGAGCGCGACGTCGTGGTGGAGGTGCTCGATCCGCACGTCCGGGCCGGCGAGCGCGGCCACCTGCGCGCGGAACCCCTCCTCGTCGCCGGGCAGGAACCGTCCGTCCACGGCCGCCTCGGCGCGGCCCGGCACCACGTTGGCCTTGTACCCCGCCGTGAGCTGGGTGGGGTTGGTCGTGTGCCGCAGCGTCGCGCCGACGAACCTGCTCGCCGGTCCCAGCGCGGCGACCAGCTGCTCGACGCCGTGCGGGTCCTCCGCGTCGAACGTCACGCCGGTCAGGTCCGCGACGCCCTCGAGGAGGGCGCGCACGGTGGGCGTCAGCTGCAGCGGCCAGGCGTGCCGACCGATCCGCGCGACCGCCTCCGCGAGGTTCGTCACCGCGTTGTCCGGCGTCACCTGGCTGCCGTGCCCCGCACGCCCGTCGGCGACGAGCCGCAGCCACGACAAGCCCTTCTCGGCCGTCTGCAGCAGGTAGGCGCGTCGGCCCCCGACCTCCACCGAGAACCCGCCGACCTCGCTGATCGCCTCGGTCGCGCCCTCGAACAGCTCGGGGCGGTGGTCGACGGCCCAACGCGCGCCGTAGGTCCCGCCCGCCTCCTCGTCGGCGAACATGGCGACGACGACGTCGCGCGCCGGCCGCCTGCCCTCACGGGCCATCTGCCGCACGACGGACAGGATCATCGCGTCCATGTCCTTCATGTCGACCGCGCCGCGGCCCCAGAGCAGCTCGTCGTCCTGGTGCCCCGCGAACGGGTCGACGGTCCAGTCGGCGGCCTGGGCGGGCACGACGTCGAGGTGCCCGTGCAGCACGAGCGCGGGCCGGTCCCGGTCCTCGCCCGGCAGGCGGACGACGACGTTGGCGCGGCCCGGTGCGCTCTCGAACAGCTCGGGCTCCAGCCCGACGTCGCTCAGCAGCGTCGCCACGTGCTCGGCGGCGGTGCGCTCCCCCGGTCCTTCGTTGTCGCCGTAGTTCGACGTGTCGATCCGGATCAGGTCCCGGCAGATGTCGACGACCTCGTCGGCGGCGGTGGTCCCGGCCCCCACGGTCGACTCGATCGGCGCGCTCGATGCGCTCGACGGGGTACGGGCGGACGACGGGTCGGACGAGACGGCGGCCATGCGCTCCACGGTACCCGGGCGCAGGGCCGCCGCCCCGGGACGGCTCAGGCCGTCGCGGCCGCGGTCAGCCCACGCCGCACGAGCAGCGGCTCGATCCGCGGGTCGCGGCCGCGCAGGTCACGGAACGCCGCCATCGGGTCGACCGAGCCGCCGCGTGCCAGCAGCTTCGCCCGGAACGTGTCGCCCACCTCCCGGCGCAGCCCGCCGTTCTCGCCGAACCACTCGACCGTGTCCGCGTCCAGCACCTCGGACCAGATGTAGGAGTAGTACCCGGCGGAGTAGCCCGACGAGAACACGTGGTTGAAGTACGCCGACCGGTAGCGCGGCGGGACCGGCGCGAACGCCACGCCCGCGCGCTCGAGGGCCGCCGCCTCGAACGGCTCGACCTGCTCCGGGTCGGTCGGCACCTCGTCGGGCGCCAGCCGGTACCAGGCCTGGTCGAGCAGCGCGGCGGCCAGGTACTCGGTCGTCTTGAAGCCCTCGCCGTCCTGACGCCCCTCGAGCAGCGTGTCCACCCACTCCGTCGGCATCGGCTCGCCGGTCACGTGGTGCACCGCGAACGCGCGGACCACCGACGGCTCCCAGGACCAGATCTCGTTGACCTGGGACGGGTACTCGACGAAGTCGCGCGGCACCTCGGTGCCGGACTGGGACGGGTAGCGCACGGCCGACAGCAGCCCGTGCAGCGCGTGCCCGAACTCGTGGAACATCGTCGTGACCTCGTCCCACGTCAGGAGCGTGGGCTCGCCGTCCGGCGGCTTCGGGATGTTGAGGTTGTTCACGACGACCGGCTGCTCGCCGAGCAGCGTCGACTGGTCGACGAGGTTGTTCATCCACGCCCCGCCGCGCTTGGCGTCGCGCGTCCAGTAGTCGGCGAGGAACAGCCCCAGGCCCGAGCCGTCGGCGTCGAAGACCTCGTAGACGCGCACGTCCGGGTGGTACCCGACGAGGTCGCGGCGCTCCGCGAAGGTGAGGCCGTAGAGCTCGGTCGCGGCGCGGAAGACGCCGTCGGCGAGCACCCGCTCGAGCTCGAGGTACGGCCGCAGCGCGCCCTCGTCGAGCGCGCGCCGGCGCGAGCGGACCTGCTCGGCGTAGTACGCCCAGTCCCACGGCTCGAGCGTCGCGCCGGGGTGGTCCTCGCGAAGCACCGGCTCGAGCTCGGCCGCCTCCGCCCGGGCGTTGGCGACCGCCGCCGGCGCGAGCCGCTCGAGGATGTCCGCGACGGCCTGCGCCGAGCCCGCGGTCGCGTCCGCCGCGACGAAGTCGGCGTGGTGCTCGTACCCGAGGAGCCGGGCCCGCTCGGCGCGCAGCCGCGCGATCGCCAGCAGCGCGGGCCGGGTGTCGTGCTCCCCGCCCAGCCCACGCGACGACGACGCGCGGAACAGCCGCTCGCGGACCGCGCGGTCGCGCAGGGTGGCGAGCTGGGGCTGGCCCGTCGGCAGGATGAGCTCGAGGAGCCAGGCGCCCTCGTGGCCGCGGCCGGCCGCGGCCCGGGCCGCCGCGGCGCGGGCGTCGGGCGCCATGCCGTCGAGCTCGGCCTCCTCCGTGACCAGCACCGCGGCCGCGTTCTGGCCCGCGAGCACCTCGCGGCCGAAGACGGTCTGCAGGCGCGTGATCTCGGCGTTGAGCTCGCGCAGACGGTCCTGGGCGGTCTCGTCGAGCCTGACGCCCGCACGGACGAAGGTCGTGATGGTGCGGTGCAGCAGCCACGCGGTGTCGGCCTCGAGGACGAGCTCGCCCGCGGCGGCCTGGGCGTCGATCGCCTCGAGCCGCGCGAAGAGGCGGCCGTCGAGGTGGATCGCGTCGAGGTGCGCGGCCAGTCGCGGCGCCACGGCCTCCTCGATGGCGTCGATCTCCGGCGTCGAGTCGGCGCTCGACTGGTTGAAGAACGCGACGAGCGAACGGGACAGCAGGCGGCCCGACCGCTCGAGCGCCTCGAGCGTGTTCTCGACCGTCGGCGCGGCCGCGTCGGTCGCGATCGCCTCCACCTGCGCGCGGTGCTCCGCCAGCCCGGCCTCGATGGCGGGCAGGTAGTGCTCGGTGCGGATGCGCGTGTAGTCGGGCAGGCCGTACGGCAGGGTCGACGGCGCGGCGAACGGGTTGCTCGGGTCCAGGGGCTCGTGGCTCATGCGCGCATCATCGCCCATCGGTCCGGCACGCGCCCTCGCGCGGCGTCCCGCGTCGCCGCGCGCCGTACCCGGCTACCCCGCGAGCGCGTCGGCGACCCCGATCGAGGGGTACCCGTGCGCCGCGGCGACCGCCGAGTTGACCAGGTGCCCGTCGTGCGTGGTGAGCCCGCCCGCGAGCGCCGGGTCGTCCGCCACGGCACCGCGCCAGCCGCGGCTCGCGATCGCGTCGACGTACGGGAGCGTCATGTTGGTCAGCGCCCGCGTGGAGGTGACGGGGACGGCGCCGGGCATGTTGGCGACGCAGTAGAAGACGCAGCCCTCGACCAGGTAGGTCGGCTCGTCGTGCGTCGTGGGGTGCGTCGACTCGAAGCAGCCACCCTGGTCCACCGCGACGTCCACCAGCACCGAGCCCGGCCTCATGCGGGCGACGAGCGCGTCCGGCACCAGCCGCGGCGCGCGGGCGCCCGGGACCAGCACCGCGCCGATGACCAGGTCGGCGTCCGCGACCTCGTGCTCGAGCGTCCACCGGCTCGACGCGAGCGTGCGCACCCGTCCGCCGAAGGCCGCGTCGACCTCCCGCAGCCGCGGCATGGACAGGTCGAGGACCGTCACGTCGGCGCGCATGCCCACGGCGATCTCGGCCGCGTGGCGGCCGACCGTCCCCGCACCCAGGACGACGACGCGCGCGGCGTCGACGCCCGGCACGCCACCGAGGAGGACGCCCGCGCCGCCCTCGTTGCGCATCAGGTGGTACGCGCCGACCTGGGTGGCGAGGCGGCCGGCGACCTCGCTCATCGGGGCGAGGAGCGGCAGGGAGCCGTCCGGGAGCTGGACGGTCTCGTACGCGATCGCGGTGGTGCCCGCCGCGAGCAGCGCGTCCGTCGCGGGACGGTCCGCCGCGAGGTGGAGGTAGGTGAAGAGCACCTGGTCGGCGCGCAGGTAGCCCAGCTCGGCGGGCGTCGGCTCCTTGACCTTGCAGACCAGGTCCGCCTCGGCCCAGAGGCGCGCGGGGTCGTCGACGACCTGGGCACCCGCCGCGCGGTACTCGTCGTCGCCGATCGCCGAACCCACGCCGGCGCCGCTCTGGACGAGGACCCGGTGACCTCCCGTCACCAGGTGGTGGACGCCCGCGGGCGTCATCGCGACGCGGTACTCGCGGTTCTTCGTCTCGGTGGGGACTGCGACGATCATGACGGCTCCCGTCGGTCCGGCCGGGGCGTCGGTGGTGCCCGGCCTGGGGTGGCGCGCCGGGTCGCGGCGCTGCCGATGCCAGCATGCTGCGCGCCGGTGCGCCGCGCACGCCGCGCGGGAGGCGCCCGCGGCCGTCGACGGTGCCGTCCGGCGAGCCGCGGCGGTGCGCGGCAGGATCGACGCGTGTTCCGCAAGAGCCGCCCCGACGCCCCGCCCGGCTTCTTCCGCTGCGAGGCGGCCGGGCTCCGGTGGCTGCGCGAGGCCGACGCCGTGCCGGTCGTCGGGGTGCTCGACGTCGCCGACGACCACCTCGACCTCGAGCGGCTGACGTCCGTGGCGCCGCCCCGCGAGGCTGCCGTCGCGCTGGGACGTGGCCTGGCGCGGCTGCACGGCTCGAGCGCGCCAGCCTTCGGGTCGCCGCCGCCGGGCTGGGAGCGCGACGGCTGGTTCGGTCCGCTGGACGACCCGCTGCCGATGCCGGCGGGCGCGCACGACCGGTGGGGAGAGTTCCTCGCTGTCCGCCGGCTGCGGCCCCTGGCGGACCTGCTCGACGGCGCGGGCGTCGCACCGTCGCTCGTCGGACGCCTCCGTCGCGTCGCCGACCGTGCGGAGAGCGGCGCGTGGGACGACGACGAGCCGCCCGCGCGCCTGCACGGCGACCTCTGGGCCGGGAACGTGATGTGGACGCCCGCGGGGGCGACGCTGATCGACCCGGCCGCGCACGGCGGGCACCGCGAGACCGACCTCGCGATGCTCGCGCTGTTCGGGCTGCCGCACCTCGACGAGGTCGTGGCTGCCTACGACGACGAGCTCCCCCTGCGGCGGGGCTGGCGCCGGCGCGTCGGTCTGCACCAGCTCTACCCGGTGGGCGTGCACGTCGTGCTGTTCGGCGGGCACTACGGCGCGCAGCTCGACCGGCTGCTGGCCGGGCTGGACGGCTGAGGAGCGCTACCCGGCTCCCACGTCCTCCCCAGCCGGTTCCCACGGGACACCCAGGAACGCGCGGCACGGTGGGCCGGACACGACCCACTCGACGCCGAGGAGCACCGCACCGCGATGAGCTACGCCAAGTCCGCCAGGTCCAAGGCCGCCACCAAGCAGCGGCGCGCGGCCGATCGTCGGCTCGCTGCGATCGAGCGGCGACGACGCGCGCGACGCGCACGGCAGAGGAGGGTCGCGCTCCGCGTCGGGGCGGGCCTCGGGTGCGCGGCGCTCGCGGCGGGCGTCGTCGTCGCCGCCCAGGCGCACGCCCGCGCCGAGGCGACGGGCCCGACGAACATGGCCTCCGACGGGCTGCTGCTCACCGGCGACGGCTCGACGATCACGGCGGTCCGTACCGCGGCCCTGCAGCCGGGTGACTCCCCCGCACCGACCGTCACCGACACCAGCCAGGGCGTCCTGCCCGTCGTGCTGTACGTCGACTACCGCGACCCGCTGGCCGCGACGTTCTGGTCGACGAACGCCGAGCAGGTCCAGGACTGGGTCACCGCGGGCACCGCGACGCTCGAGATCCACCCGATCGCGGTCGACGACGGGACCGACGTCCCGCAGACGGCGATCCCGACGCCCTCGTCGACGCCCTCCTCCGCCTCGTCGTCGGTCTCGTCGTCAGCCTCGTCGTCAGCCTCGTCGTCGGCGCAGCCCGGAACGGACGCGACCGCGGAGGGGGCCACGCTCAGGACGACGGGCGACTACTCGGCGCGGGCCGCGAACGCGCTGGCGTGCGTCGCGGCGAGCGAGCCGGACCAGGCGCTCGCCGTGCACACCGCGCTCGAGGGCGCGGTCGCGACGCTCGACGCCGACGGGCTGTCCGACGACGAGCTGGTCGACCTGGTCACGGGCGCGGGCGCGACCGACGAGGCCGTCGCCTCGTGCGTGACCGGGCACGACCACGTGGACTGGGCGGCCGCCGCGACCGCGCGTGCGGCGGACTCCGTGCCCTTCCCGGAGGTCGGCGGCGTCACGAGCAGCCCCGTCGTGCTGGTCGACGGGTCGCCGTACACCGGTGACCTGGCCGACCCGGAGGCGTTCGCGTCGTTCTTCAGCGAGACGTTCACGCAGCTCGCGGACGACGGCACCACGCCCTGACGTCGGGCGCTGCCGGTGCCAGGCGCTGCTGGTGCCAGGCGCTGCTGGTGCCGCGCGGCGCTGCTGACCTCGGGACGCGGGGACGCCCGGTCACGCCAAGGTGGCAGCGTCCTCGGCCTCGTCGGGCTCGTCGACGCCCTCGTCGTCCTTGTGGGGCCCGCCGTCTGCCGCCGACGGGTCGGCGGCGTCGTCGACGTCCATGGGCGGGTCGAGCGTGCGCAGCCGCGAGAACACGGCCCACGCGACGGACACGAGCGGGACCGCGACGACCGCGCCGAGGATGCCGGCCGTCAGCGTCCCCGCGGTCACCGCGAGCGCGACCACCACCGGGTGCAGCGCCACCTGCTTGCCCATCACCAGCGGCTGCAGGATGTGGCCCTCGAACTGGCCGATGAGCGCGATCCCGATCCCGACGATGACGGCGGACCAGAAGCCGTTCGCCGCGAGCGCGACGACCATCGCCACGACCATGGCCGCGGGCGCGCCGACGAGCGGGATGAACGCGCCGATGAAGACGAGGACGGCGAGCGGCGCGGCCAGCGGGACGCCGATGACGAGCAGCAGGATCGCGGCGAGCATGCCGTCGGTCACCGCGATGATCACGGTGCCACGCGTGTAGCCGGAGAACGTGTACCAGCCGGCGCTGCCGGCCTCGATCCAGCCGGAGCGGAAACGGCTGGGCAGCTGGTTGAGGAACCAGGTCCACATGTCCTGGCCCCGGGCCAGGAAGAACACCGTGCAGAAGATCGCCAGCGCGAGCGCGGTGAAGATCTCGACGACCGACCCGGCACGCGCGGCGGCCTGCGCCGCGAGGTCGCTCGCGTGGTCCTGGACCCACTGCTGGGCGTCGCCGATCCACCCCGCGATCTGCTCGGAGGTGATCGTGAACGGCAGCTTGCCGCTCTCCAGGAAGTCGGTGATCTGGGTCAGGCCCTCGCTGAACTGCTTCGAGAGGTCCTCCCACTCGTTCACCACCGAGTAGCCGACGTACGTCAGCAGACCCGCGAAGAACAGGAAGCCCGCGAGGATCGCGAGACCCGTCGCCAGGAACCGCGGCATGACCCGCGCGAACAGCTCGACGAGCGGGCGCAGGACGGCCGTGAAGACCATGGCGAGGAAGACCGCGATGAACAACAGCTCCACCTGCGCGGTCGCGTAGAACACGAGCCCGACCGCCGCGACGACGACGATCAGCCGCCAGGACACCCCCGCGAGCCCGCGCAGCCAACGCGGCGCGTCGTGCTCGATGCCGTATCCGGAGGGGTTGCGGCGTGTTCCCGCGACCCGCCGCCCGGGCGGCGGCAGGTACTGCGGCGCACCCCGTTCGCCGACCTCCGCCATGCGCGCTCCTCCTCGGTGGTGCACCCCCTGCGCGGGGTCCAGAGTGCCGAGTCTGCCCCGCGGAGCCGATGCGTGCCCGGCCGACTCACCGTGCTATCTTTTCTGCCGCACCGCGGGGCGCCTACGGGTTCCTCCTGGTCCACCTGTCCGGGTGGCGGAATGGCAGACGCGCTAGCTTGAGGTGCTAGTGCCCGAAAGGGCGTGGGGGTTCAAGTCCCCCTCCGGACACTCGTTGAGACAGCGACGACGAAGGCCCCCGATCCCGCCGATCGGGGGCCTTCGTCGTCCGGTCGTCGCGCTGCGGCGGCGGACTCGGCTCAGGGCTGGCGGCGCTCGACGCGCCAGGCCGAGGGCTCCCCGAGGTCGCCCGGCGCGACGCGCACGTAGACCAGACGGTCGTGCAGCCGGTCGCGGCGGCCTGCCCAGAGCTCGACCTCGTCGCACGTGACGCGCCAGCCGCCCCACGCGTCGGGCACCGGCACGTCGTCGGGCGAACCGGTGTCGGGGAAGCGTGCCGCCGCGGCCGCGTACGCCGCGACGAGCGCGGCGCGGTCCGCGACCGGCTGGGACTGGTGGGACGCCCACGCCGAGACGCGCGAGCCCCACGGGCGTCCGACGAAGTACGCCGTCACCTCGTCGCGCGGCAGCGGGACCGCCGTGCCGCGGAACCGGATCGCGCGGTGCATGGCGGGCCACGTGAGCGCCGCGGCGAGCCGTCCGGTCCGGGCGATCGCCGTGCTCTTCGCCGACCGCAGGTCGGTGACGAAGCCCGGTCCGCGTTCGTCGAGGAAGCGCAGGAGGACCGTGCGGACGTCGGGCGCCCCGGCGGCGTCGACGGTGGCGACGGACATCGCGGTCGGCTCCGGCACGTCGCCCGCCGCGGCCTGGCGCGCCCGCGCCGCGGCCACCCAGTCGCGCACGATCGTCAACGGCGCGGCCGGCAGCTCGCGCTCGTCGAGCCCCTCGCCGGCGTACTCCCAGTGCTCCACGTCCACGCCCGCAGCGTAGGCGCACAGGGTCGCCGAGCACGCGCGGGATCGTCGGAGATCGCCGGTGACCGCGCCGGAGCGCCGACGGTCTCGCGGCTCCGCCGGCGCTCGGTGGCGGACGCCCGCGCGGACGAGCTGGCGCGCAGCCTCGCCTGACGGGGCGCGAAGGCCGCCCGCCGTCCGGCGGTCCCGTGCGCGGCGACGGCCGTGCGCGACTGTCCCCGCCCGTGTCAGTGGCCGATGCAACACTTGTTCGAAAGGAGGGTGGACCGTGACGACGACAGCGATCGCAGAGCCGGACGTGGACGCCGACGACGCGACTCGAGCCCGGGTCCGGACCGGGGTCGGGCCTGGCGTCGGGCCGAGCGCCTGGCCAGGAGTGGTGCTGCCGACGCTCGCGGTCCCCGGTGCCGGTCGGGCGGCACCGGTGGAGGCGTCGTGGCCCGTCCGACGCTTCCCGCTGGACGATCCCGAGCCGACCGACCTGGTCGTCCGGCTCGCGACCGGGTCGCGCGGGCCGGTCGTCGCGGACGCACGCGAGATCGAGCTGGTCGACCTCGTGGTGGGCTGGCAGCAGCTCATCGGGCTGGCTGTCGCCGAGCAGGCGCGCGTCGTCCGCGAGCTCGACGCCCGACGCACCGCACGGCCGGGCGCGCTGGTCGCCGAGCTCGCCGCTGCGCTGTCGTTCACCTCGACGTCCGCGCACGTGCTGGTCTCACGCGCCCGGGAGCTCGGCGAGCTGCCGGGCGTGGACCGCGCGCTGCGCGGCGGAGCCATGGACGCGCGCCAGGTGGACGTCCTCCTCGACGAGCTCGCGCTCCTCACGGCCGGCGCGCCGAGGGGCTCCGACGACGACGCCGACGGCGCGGACGACGCGGACGGCGCGGACGACGCGGACGGCGGACTGGACGTGGCCGCGCGGGAAGCGGCGCGGCAGCGCGTCGCCGAGTCGGTGGCGCGCGATGCCGACGGGCTGACGACGACTCAGCTGCGACGTCTGGCGCGGCGCGGCGTCATCGCGGCCGATCCTGCGGCGACCCGCGCGCGCACCCGTCGGTCGGTGGCGGACCGCAAGGTCACCGTCGAACCGGCCCCCGACGGCATGGCCTGGATCACCGCCTTCCTCCCCGCGGCCGACGCCATGGTGGTGCGCACCGTCCTGGACGCCGCGACGGACGTCCGGGACGCCCTGGACCGGCGCACGCGCGACCAGCGCCGCGCAGACCTGTTCGCGAACGTGTTCGCCGCGATCGCGGAGTCCGGGGAGCTGCCGTGCGGCGGAGCGCTGCCTCGACGCCGCGGTGCCCGCCCCCACGTGCAGGTCACGGTCGCGGCCACGACGCTGCTCGGTCTGGACGAGAACCCCGGCGAGCTGGCCGGCTACGGCCCCGTCCCCGCGGAGGTCGCTCGGCACATCGCGGCCGACGCCACCTGGCGCCGTCTGCTGACCGACCCGGCGACCGGCGCGCTCGTGGAACGCGGCGTCGACACGTACCGGCCCGGCGCGGTCCTCGCGGGACACGTGGTCGCCCGCGACGTGACGTGCACCTTCCCCGGCTGCGTACGGCCGGCTCAGAGCGCCGAGCTCGACCACATCGTCCCCTACCGCCCCGCCCGCAGTCGGCCGACAACGCCAGGCAGGACCGCCGTCGCCGACCCGGGCGCGGGCGCAGCCTCAGGTACGGACGAACCCGCAGGCACAGGCACAGGCGCGCGTGAGCACGTTCA
The DNA here is from genome assembly GCF_018531375.1 of Cellulomonas fulva. Lineage (NCBI taxonomy): Bacteria > Bacillati > Actinomycetota > Actinomycetes > Micrococcales > Cellulomonadaceae > Cellulomonas > Cellulomonas fulva. Next base: position 2,980,802 of record NZ_JAHBOH010000001.1, read on the forward strand.
GCGCCAGACCAGCGCCGAGAACCTCCACGCCGCGTGCAAGGGACATCACGATCTCAAGACCGACGGGCACTGGAAGGTCGAGCGCACCCGGGGCGGCGGCGTGACGTGGACGAGCAGCGCTGGCATCACCTATGCGCACCATCCCGAGCCGGTCCTCGTCGACGCACGCGCATGGCTTCACTCGCCCCCTGAGCCGCCACCCGACCTCGGCCCGCCGCCCTTCTGACGGAGGCGGCCGCACGCCCCGCGAACAAGGCCGCGTCCCACGACACAGCCGCGCCCTACGAACACAGCCGTGTCCCACGAAGCAGCCGCGCCCCCCACGAACACTGCCGCGTCCCACGAACACTGCCGAGCGCCAGGGGCCGGCGCGCAGCCTGGTCAGCTGGTCAGCTGGTCGGCCGGGCGACCAGGGGGCTTGCGTCGAGATCGGCGAGGAGCGCCGCGACGTCGTCGTACACCGCGATCGCGCCTGCGCCGGTGAGCTCGTCGTCGCCGATGCCGCCGCTGCGCACCGCGACGCAGGGCACCCCCGCGCGCCCGGCTGCCTCGACGTCCCAGACCGTGTCGCCCACGAACACGGCCTCATCCGGTGCGGCGTCGGCGGCCTCGAGCGCCACCTGCACGAGGTCGGGCTCCGGCTTCGCGGACTCGACGTCCCCGCCTCCGGTGACGTCGTGCAGCTCCTCCTCCACGTCGAGCACGGCGCGCAGCCGCTCGAGCTCGTCGGGCGCCGCTGACGTGGCGAGCACCGGCCTCGCTCCGCGGTCCGCGAGCGCGCGGACCAGCTCGCGGGCGCCGTCGAAGGCGCGCAGCCGGTCGGTGTCCTCCGCGTAGTACGAGGAGTGCGCGTCGACGACCGCCTCGCGAACCCGGTCGGCGTCGTCGCCGGCGAGCTTGTCGACGAGCTGCGTCGACCCCATGCCGATCGCCCGGTGCACCCGCCAGGCGTCCACCGCCATGCCGACATCGGCGAACGCGCGCACCCACGCGTCCACGTGCAGGTAGTTCGAGTCGACGAGCGTCCCGTCGACGTCGAGCAGGACGACGGGCTGGGTACGCGGCTGTGGGGTGACCATCCCTCAGTGTGTGCCGCGCACGCGGTCCCCGCGACGTGCGGCCACCCCGGCCCTCCCCGGGCGTGGCGCCGGTGCGGACGACGAGCGTCGTGCACCTAAGGTGTCCCGCGATGATCACGCGTGCCGAGGGGGCGTACCTGGGGGCTGTCCGGGCGTTCCAGAACCCCATGCTCGACCTGCTGCACAAGCGGCACGCGCCGCTCGTCGTCGCGCTGCTGTCGGTGACCTTCACCGCGGAGCGACCCACGGTGCCCGTGGCGGACGCCCACACCGAGATCGGCGACGCCCTGGACCAGCTGCGCGCGGCGGGCTACGACGACGGGCTGCCGGTCGGGACGGCGCGGGACCTGTGCCGGCAGTGGGCGGACGCCGGCTGGCTGGTCCGCCAGGTGCTCGACGACGACGTGGAGACCTACCGCCTGTCCGCGCACGCGGTCGGCGCGCTCGAGGTCGCAGGACGGGCGGGCGGTGCGCGGGCGCGCGTCTCGCAGTCGCGGGTGCGCACGCTGCTCGACGCGGTCGAGCGCCTCGCCCAGGACGCCGACCCGGACGTCCTGGTGCGCATGGCGCGGCTCGACGCGGAGATCCGCCGCCTGCAGGCGGAGCTCGAGCGGGTGCAGCGCACCGGCACGGTCGAGGAGGTCGACGACGAGCAGCTGCTCGAAGAGGCCGAGAACGTCCTGCACCTGGTGCGCGAGCTCCCGGCGGACTTCGCGCGCGTGGCCGAGTCGATCCGCGCGATGCAGCGCGACGTCGTCACCGCCCTGCGGCAGGACGAGCGCCCGACGGGCGACGTGCTGCGCGAGTACCTGGAGCGCGGCGAGCACGTCATGGAGTCGACCGTCGAGGGGCGCGCGTTCTCCGGGGCGCTGCGGCTGATCGGCGACCCGCAGCGGATCGACGAGCTCGCGCACCAGCTCGACGTGGTGCTGCGGCACCGGTTCACGCGGCGGCTCCCGGAGCAGCAGCGCGCCGAGCTGGCCGAGATCGTACGGCGCATCGAGCACGGCCTCGCGCAGGTGTTCGCCGCGCAGCGTGAGGCGTCGTACGTCATCACCGCGCAGGTCCGCAACCACGACCCGCTGCGCGACCGGCAGGTGGACGCGCTGCTCCGCGACGTCATGACGGGGCTGCAGGACTGGATGCCGGGCTCGCGGCGGTTCCAGCCGGTCGCGCCGCTGCGCCGGCTGCCCGTGGCCGACGTGGACCACCTGCGCCAGACCGCGGGCGACCTGCGTCCGCCCGAGCCGCCCGCCGCGCTCGTCGTCTGGACCGACGACGAGCACGACGTCTCCCCCGACGACGCGCGCGCCTGGGGCGGGCCGCACTACGCCGAGCTCACGGCTCACCTGCGGACGCTGGGGCCCGACGAGGTCGCGGTCGCGGTCGCGTTCGACGCGGCGCCCGACGAGCTGCGTCGCCCGGTCGACCTGCTCGGCCTGCTGGAGATCGCGCACCTGCGCGGCATGACGGAGACCGACGAGCTCGCGTTCGTCGACGCGCTGCGGCCCGACGGCACCCGTCGTCGCCTCGCGTTCGGCGGCGTCACCACCCGCACGAAGGACGAGACCCATGACTGACCCGACGTCCGCGCCGGTCGCTGCGCCCGACGAGCACGCCGCGGGGTTCATCGCGCCCGTCGCGATGGAGGACGACCCGGCCGAGCTGTTCGCCGGCGACTCCGGCACCCTCGACGCCGACGTGCGGCGCGTGCTGGTCCGCCTGCTGCAGCGGCGCTTCCTCCTCGCGGACAGGAACCGCGCGCAGTGGCGGACCCTCCTGGAGAACCAGCAGGTCATCGAGTCGCGGCTGCACGACCTGTTCGTCCACCTCGTCGTCGACCACGACCGCGGCCTGGCCTACAAGCGGCAGGTGCGCTCCGCCGAGCTCGACGTCCCCGTGCTGCTGCGCGACGACGCGTACTCGCGCGCCGAGACGCTCGTGCTGGTGCACCTGCGCTCGGTGTTCCAGCGCGAGCGCGGCTCGGGCGAGACGTCGGTGCGCGTCGACGTCGAGGAGATCGAGCAGACCGCGCTCACGTACTTCGATCCCGACGACACGAACGTGGCGACGCACCAGCGGGAGATCCGCGCCGCGGTGCAGCGGCTCGCCAAGGACGGGCTGATCGACGAGGAGTCCGAGGGCCGGTACCGCGTCACCCCCCTGGTCGAGGTGGTGCTGAGCAACGAGCGGCTGGTCGAGCTGCAGCGCTGGCTGCGGACCCCCGACGAGCAGACGCCCGACGAGGTGGCGCCCGACGAGGTGGCGCCCGACGAGGTGGCGCCCGACGAGCAGACGCCCGACGAGATGGCGCACGACGAGATGGTGGAGGCCGACCGGTGACGATGATCGACTCGCTCTTCGGCCTGATCCCGGCGGCCTCGACCGGGCAGCAGTGGGTCGCCCGCGACCTGCAGCTGGTGAACTGGGGCGGGTACGACGGGCACCACCTGATCCGCCTCGCGTCGACCGCGACCTTGCTGTCCGGCGGCTCGGGATCGGGCAAGTCCACGCTGATGGACGCCTACATCGCGCTCCTCATGCCGCACACCACGCCGTTCAACGGCGCCTCGAACGGCGGCGTCGTCGGGCGGCCCCGCGGCAAGGACCAGCGCAACATCCTGTCCTACGCGCGCGGCAAGCTCGACGAGTCCCGCACCGAGGACGGCACACGCCAGACGGTGCTGCGCGGGGACGGCCGCGACACGTGGTCGGCGATCGCGATGACGTGGGTGGACCAGTCCGGCACGCAGCTCACCGCGGTGCGCGCCTGGTACGTGCCGGCCACCGCGCGCGTGCTCGAGGACGTGGTCGCGGTCCGCGCGACCGCCGACGGCCCGTTCGACCTGCGCGACCTCGAGCCTGCGGCGGCGCAGCGGTTCGGCCGCGCGGCAGTGGCCGCCACGGGTCTGACCTGCTTCGACACCGACCGTGAGCTGACGGCGCGCCTGCACTCGACCCTCGGCATCGGTGCGGCGGGCGACGGCAACAAGGCGGTCGCGCTGCTCGGGCGCATCCAGGCGGGCCAGCAGATCACCACGGTCGACGCCCTCTACAAGGCGATGGTGCTCGAGGAGCCGGACACGTTCGCGACGGCCGAGGCCGTGGTGGAGCAGTTCGACAAGCTCAGCGGCACGCGCGAGCAGATGATCACGGCGCGTCAGCAGGTCAAGGCGCTCGAGCCGATCCGGCAGCACCGGGCGGACATCGAGGCCGCCGGTGAGCGCCTGCGGGTGATGGAGCAGATCGGCGGGTTCGACGAGCCCGCGTCGCCCGCGGCCCTGTGGAAGCACGGCCGCCGGCTCGACCTGCTGCGGGCCGCCGAGCAGGACCTGCAGCGGCGCCACCAGCAGGCCCGCGGCCTGGTGACCGAGACCCAGGCACGCGTGACCGCCGCGCGCGTCGAGCTCGACGGCGTCAAGGAGACCCTGTGGTCCTCCGGCGGGGACCGGCTCGCCACCGCCCAGCGCGAGCGCAAGGCCCTGGACGCCCGCCTCGACGACGTGCGGCGCGCGCGGGCGCGGCTCGACGAGGTGCTCGCCGCCCTGCCCGGCGAGCAGGTCGCGTCGCAGGCCGACCTCGTCGCCCTCGTCGGACGTGCGCACGCGGCCCTGCAGGACACCGACGCGAAGGCCACCGCGCGCGCCGCGCTCTTCGACGCGATGCAGGAGAAGAAGGAGGCGGCGGCGGACCTGACCGACCTGCGGGCGGAGCGCGCCGCGGTCGCACGGCGGCAGGACAACATCCCCGGCCCGTTGCACGCCGCGCGCGCCGCGCTGGCCCAGGCGGCCGGGCTCACCCCGGAGGACCTGCCCTTCGTCGCCGAGCTCGTCGAGGTCCGCACCGAGCACGAGCCGTGGCGCGGCGCGTTCAACCTGGCGCTGGGCGGGTTCGCGACGCTGATGCTCATCGACGTCGCCCACCTGCGGGCGTTCCGGGCCGCGATCGACGCGGTGCCGACTGCGCGCCGGATCCAGTTCGAGGGCGTGCCGACCGGGCTCACGGACGACGTGGGGCTCGACGCGCGGACGCTGCCCGGCCGGCTGGACTACCGCTCCGGGCCGTTCACCGGCTGGGTGCGTGCCGAGCTCGCCCGCCGGTTCGCATACGTGTGCGTGGACACGCCCGGGGAGCTCGCGCAGCACGCCAAGGCGCTGACCCGCGGGGGCCAGGTCTCGGAGGGCGCCCGCGGCGCGCACGGTGGTCAGAGCGGCGCCAACGTCCTGGGCTTCACGAACGACCGTCGCCTGGCCGACCTGGACCGGCAGCTCGACCGCGCCGAGGAACGGCTGCGCTCCGCCGAGCGCCAGGTCACGGAAGCCGAGCGCGACCTGGACCGCCAGGACACGCGGCGGCGCGCGTTCGAGGCCGTCGTCGACCTCACCTGGGAGCAGGTCGACGTCGCGACCATCGAGGACGCGCAGGCACGGTGGGACCAGGTCGTCACCGACGTGACCTCGGGCAACCCGGAGGTCACGCGCCTGCAGCGGCGCGCCGACGAGCTCGACACGACGATCCACGTGCTCACCGAGCAGCTCGGCCGGGCCAAGGGCAGCGTCGACGCGCTGGCCGAGGCGTGGTCGACGGTCACCGACGACGTCGACGCCGCGCAGCGGGCGCTCGACGAGGCACGGGCAGACGCGCAGGAGGACGCGCAGGACGATGCGCAGGAGGACGCGCACGCGGACCGCACGCTCGTCGGACCCGAGCAGCGCGCCTACCTCGAGCAGCTCCTGGGCGCGGGCGGCGACGCGACCGACGGGCAGCCCGCGGACGCCGCCGGGGCGCTGCGGGCGCTCGACGACGTGCTCGCGCGCGCGGGCGAGCTGCTCCGCGCGGACCGCCAGGCCGCCCAGCAGACCATCGGCGCGGCACGGGACGCGCTGCGGCGGACGTTCGAGACGTTCGTCGAGCGCTGGCCGGACCCGAACCTGGGCACCGACCCCGAGGCGTCGTTCGGCGACTTCGAGCGCATCCTCGTCGAGCTCGAGACGAGCGGGCTGCACGAGCTCGAGGACGAGTGGCGGCGCAGCCTGCTGCGCCTGTCCGGCAACGACCTCACGGATCTGCACAGCGCCCTGGTGCGCTCCGTGCGCGAGATCAAGGAGCGCATCCGGCCCGTCAACGACATCCTCGCCGACCTGCCCTTCGCCGACGACCACCACCGCCTGCGGATCGACGCTCGCGACACCCAGTCGGCGGTCGTCGCCCGGTTCCGCAAAGAGCTCCGCGACCTGCGCGAGCTGCTGGCCACCGAGGCGACCGACGCCGAGCGGGAGCGCCGCTACCTGCGCATGGCGAAGGTGATCGACCGGATCCGGCGGACCGCTCCGGACCACGCCGACCTGGTCGACGTGCGCCGGCACGTGCGCCTGTCGGCGGAGAAGATCGACCTCGACGGCCACCACGTCGCGCTGTACGACCACATCGGCGAGAAGTCCGGCGGCGAGTCGCAGGAGCTCGTCGCGTTCATCGTCGGCGCCGCCCTGCGCTACCAGCTCGGCGACGCCGGCGCCGAGCGCCCCCGGTACGCCCCGGTGTTCTTGGACGAGGCCCTCATCAAGGCCGACGCGCGGTTCACCGGCCGGGCCGTCGGCGCCTGGCGCGGACTCGGCTTCCAGCTCGTCATCGGTGCGCCGAACGACAAGTTCAGCGCGCTCGAGCCGCACGTGGACCTCAAGTACGTCGTCCTCAAGGACGCCACGGGCCGTTCCCGCACCAAGCCGATCGCGGGCGTCTCCGCGGAGCCGCCGACAGCGTGATCCCCGCGGCCGACCTACGGTGGGTCGTATGACCTTTCCTGTGCGCATCGGTGTCCAGCTCCAGCCCCAGCACGCCGACTACGGCCAGATCCGCGACGCGGTGCGCCGCGCCGAGGACCTGGGCGTCGACGTGATCTTCAACTGGGACCACTTCTTCCCGCTCAGCGGCGACCCCGACGGCAAGCACTTCGAGTGCTGGACCATGCTCGGCGCGTGGGCCGAGCAGACCGAGCGGGTCCAGATCGGCGCGCTCGTCACCTGCAACTCCTACCGGAACCCGGAGCTGCTCGCGGACATGGCGCGGACGGTCGACCACATCAGCGGCGGGCGGCTGCTCCTCGGCATCGGTGCCGGCTGGTTCGAGAAGGACTACGACGAGTTCGGGTACGAGTTCGGCACCGCGGGTGGGCGCATCGCGGACCTCGCCGCGGCGCTCCCCCGCATCAAGGCCCGGTGGGCGCGGTCCAACCCGCTGCCGACGCGGGACATCCCGGTGCTGATCGGCGGCGGGGGTGAGCGCAAGACCCTGCGCGTCGTCGCCGAGCACGCCGACGTCTGGCACACGTTCGGCGACGCCGAGACCCTGGCGCGCAAGAGCGGGATCCTCGACGAGCACGGCGCGGCCGTGGGCCGGGACACGGCGAGCCTCGTCGAGCGCTCCGTCGGCGTCTCGGCGCCGCCGAGCGAGCAGTCGCCCGCCCTCCTCGAGGCCGGGGCGACGCTGTTCACCGTCGGCGTCTCCGGGCCGGACTACGACCTCTCGCTCGTCGAGCAGTGGGTGGCCTGGCGCGACGCCCGCGGCTGACCGGTCGCCTGGCGCGAGTCGGAGGGCCTGACGGGTCCCCGGCGGCTGGCCGTCAGTCGGTCGAGGCGCCGGGGACCTTGTCGGCGACATCGTCGTAGGACTGCGCCACGGGCGCGGCACCCACCGCGTACCGCAGGCGGACGACGCCCGTCGGGTACGTCTCCGAGCCCAGCAGTCGCAGGTGGGCTGCGGCATCGCCGCATTGCAGCAGACGGTCGCCCCCGCCGACCAGCACGGGGTGCACCAGCAGGCGGAGCTCGTCGAGCAGGCCGGCGGCGATGAGCTGCCTCACGACCGAGATCGAGCCCGGCACCAGGACCTTGCCGAGCACGGGGTCCGCCTGGAGCGCGGCCGCGGCCGTGAGAAGGTCCGGCGCCGCCTCGGCGTTGCGCCAGCCGAGGTCCTGGGTCCCGCGCGTCGCCACGACCTTGCGGGTGTCCCCGAGCGTCGTGGCAAACCCGGCGTCCTCACCGCCCGCCGCCTCGCGCCCGGGCCACGCGCCGGCGAACGAGTCGTAGGTGACGCGCCCGAGGAGCAGCACGTCGACGTCCTCGTAGTCCTCGCCGACCGCCGCGCCCATGTGCTCGTCGAAGTACGGGAAGTGCCACGCGGGGTCGACCTCGGCGACCCCGTCGAGCGAGATGAACAGCGTCGAGACGATCGTGGCCATCGTGGCTCCCCGGGTCGGTGCGGCGGCGGGCTCGTGCACGCTGAGGCGCACCGACGACGCTACCGGCCCCGACCGACACGGGTCCGGGCCAGCGCCTTGACCGACGCGGAGCCGGTCCGACGAGCGGCCGGTCAGGCGACCTCGTCCTCGGCCGCGGGAGCGATGTAGAAGTTGTCCCGGAAGAGCCCGGTCGGGTCGTAGCGCCGCTTGAGCTCGCGCAGGCGCGCCAGGTGGGCCGGCGGGAACGCGCGGGCCACCACGTCCGCACCCTCGTCGGACTCAAAGCTCAGGTACATGCCCTCGAGGTGCGGCTCGAGGCGGCGCCACCAGGTGTCGAGGCCCGACGCGCGGGTGCCCATCGCCGCGATGTTGAACGCGGCGTCCCGCCACGCGTACGCCGTCGCGTCCGTCGGCACGTCGGACACGGCCCCGCCGACCGCGCGGATCTGGAAGAAGTGCGCGGCCCCGGCGTCGAGCAGCGCGGTCGCCTCCGCCGCGAGCTCGGGCGTCAGGTGCCGGACCATGCCGGAGTGCGAGTGCGGCTCACCCTGCCCACGCTGCGGCCCCTCCTGGTGGAACGCCCCCATGATCTCGTCGTACCGCGCGAGCGCGACGGACTGGTCGAGCAGCGGCGCGACCGCCGCCACCGGGCCGAGCCGCTCGATGATCGTCTCGGGGTCGTCGGAGTCGACGACGAGCATGGCCTGGGCGTAGCGGGGCTGGCCCGGCCGCGTCGCGCCGAGGACCAGCTGGCCCGTGACGGACCGGTGCGAGGACTCGATCGCGGTCCCCCAGCGCACCAGCAGGTCGGTCAGGTCGCCGGCGTCGAGCACCAGCTGCGCGAAGCCGACCTGGCCGACGGGCGCGGCCTCGATCTCGACCGAGACCACGACACCGAAGTTGGCCCCCGCGCCGCGCATGCCCCAGAACAGGTCGACGTTCTCGTCGTCCGAGGCGCGCACCAGCGACCCGTCGGCGAGCACGACGTCCATCGAGCGCACGCGGTCGATGGTCAGCCCGTGCTCGCGCGCGAACCAGCCGACGCCGCCGGCCGTCACGAGGCCCCCGACACCCACGCCGCCGTAGTCGCCGCTCGTGATCGCCAGGCCGTGCGGTGCGAGGCCGCGCGCGACGTCGATCCAGCGTGCGCCCGGACCCAGGCGCACGCGGCCGGTCGCCTCGTCGAGCACCGTCACCTCGTTCAGCGCGCTCACGTCGACGACGAGCCCGCCGTGGTTGACCGAGCGGCCCGAGATCCCGTGGCCCGCGCTGAGGAGCCCGAGCGGGAGGTCGCGGTGCCGGTCGGCGAACGCGATCGAATCGCGCACCTGGTCCACGGTCTGCGGCCGCAGCGCGAGCCCGGGCGCGCCTCCGCGCAGGTACGACGAGGTGTAGCGGGCGTAGCCGCGGTCGCCGGGCTCGACCGCGTTCTCGACCAGCGACGCGGGCAGCTCGTCGTAGGCGATCCCCGGCAGCCGCTGCGCGAGCGCGACGGCGTTGCGGACACGGCCGGCGGGCGCGGTCCCGCGCGCCGAGCGCTCCCGGGCGACACGCTCCCGGACGTCCGGCATCACGTCGCCGGCGAACCGCTCGAGCACGCGCGGGTCGTCCGCCGCGACGATGAACACGCTCACGCCGTCCTCGAGCGCGAGCTCGGCGATCTCGTCCGCCCCGAGCGGCCCGATGTTGAGCAGCCGGGTGACCTCGCGCGGGTCGCGGCCGGCCGCCTGCGCAGCCTCGTCGATCGTCGCGTTGCCGCGCTGGAGGTCACCGGGCTGCAGGTAGCTCTGCGAGGGCAGCCAGCCGTCCGCCGAGCGTCCGATGAGGCGCAGCATCCGCGGCTTGAGCGCGCCCAGCCAGATCGGGATGTCGTGCGCGGGAGCGGGACCGCGCTTGGCGCCCGTGACGTGGTGGTGCTCGCCGCCGGCGCGCAGCGGGCCGCGCGCGTCGGCGTCCCAGATCCCCCGGATCACCTCGAGCGCCTCGCTGAGCGCGTCCACCCCCTGGCCCGGCGTGAGGCGGCCGCCACCCATGGCCTCGATGGCGTCCCAGAACGCGCCCGCGCCGAGGCCGAGGTTGACCCGGCCGCCCGAGAGCAGGTCGAGGCTCGCCGCCGAGCGCGCCAGGACCGCGGGCTGGCGCAGCGGCAGGTTCAGCACGTTGCCCGCGAGGCCGATCCGCTCCGTGCGGGCGGCCACCCAGGTCAGGAGCGTCCACGTGTCGTGGAACGACGGCTGATACGGGTGGTCCTGGAACGTGACCAGGTCGAAGCCGAGCTCCTCGCTGAGCTGGGCGAGCTTGACCGGCCGCTCGGGCGGCGCGTTGACGGGCGTGACGAACGTGCCGAAGCGCAGGGGGTGACCGTAGTCGGGCATGCCGTCAGCATCCGCGCCGCGGGCGCGTCGACGCAACCGGTCAGTAAGGCACTTACGATGGGTAAGTGAGTACGACGAGCCTGCCCTCCCAGCCCACCGCCCCCGCGACGCACACGGTCGAGCCCTGGCACCTCATCGACGACGACGAGTGCCGCCGCGCCTCGCGCGTGCTCGAGCTCGTCGGGCGCCGCTGGAGCAGCAGCATCCTGTTCGCGATCGCCCGCGGGGCCCGCCGGTTCGGCCAGGTGCTCGCCTCGGTCGCCGGGCTGTCCGACCGCATGCTCGCGGTGCGGCTCAAGGAGCTCGAGCGTGCGGAGCTCGTCGTACGGCTCGTCGAGCCCACCACGCCGGTGAGCGTGCGGTACGAGCTCACGCCTCGCGGCCGCGAGCTCGTCGAGGCGATGCAGCCCCTGGTCCGGTACGGCCAGCGGTGGGCCACCGGCCGCTGACCAGCCACTGAACAGCCACTGACCAGCCGCTGGACCGCCGCTCGCCCAGGGCGTTCGCCGCGCGGCCCCACCGGTCAACCGGTAGGAAGGTGCGTCATGACCTTGGTCGGACTGCACCACTCGCACGAGCAGGTCCACCCCGGCACGCTGCTCGCCATCGCCCAGCAGGCGCAGGACGCGGGCTTCGACGCCGCCATGTGCTCGGACCACTGGGCGCCCTGGAGCGCGACGCAGGGCCACTCGGGCTTCGCCTGGTCCTGGCTCGGCGCCGCCATGGCGACGACGACCCTGCCGTTCGGGGTGGTCAACGCCCCGGGGCAGCGGTACCACCCGGCGGTGATCGCGCAGGCTGCCGCGACGCTGGCCGCGATGTTCCCCGGCCGGTTCTGGGTCGCGCTCGGCTCGGGCGAGAACATGAACGAGCACATCACCGGCGACGGCTGGCCCGCCAAGCACGTCCGCGACGCCCGCCTGCGCGAGTGCGTCGAGGTGATCCGCGCGCTGCTCGCCGGCGAGGAGGTCACGCACGACGGGCTCGTCACGGTCGACCGCGCACGCCTGTGGACGCTGCCGGACGAGCCGCCGCTGCTCGTCGGACCCGCCGTCACCCCCGCGACCGCGCGCTCGCACGCCGCGTGGGCGGACGGGCTGGTCACGGTGAACCAGGACCCGGCCGTCCTGCGGGAGGTCGTCGACGCCTACCGCGACGCGGGCGGGCGCGGCTCGGTCGCGCTGCAGGTGCACGTCTCCTGGGCGCACGACGAGGCGACCGCGCTGGGCCTCGCGCGCGAGCAGTGGGCCAGCGGGGTGTTCGGGCCGCCCGTCGCGTGGGACCTCGACACGCCCGAGGCCTTCGACACGCTCACCAAGCACGTGTCCGACGACGCGATCCGCGGCTCCGTCCTCGTCGAGCACGATCCTGCCCGGCTCCTCGACCGGCTCGCGGCGCTCGTCGGGATCGGCTTCGACGCCGTCTACCTCCACCAGGTCGCGACCGACACGCGGCCGGACGACGAGAAGCACGACGCGGCGGCGGCGACCGCGACCCCGCCGTCCGTCGGCCTGGAGGCGTTCGTCGAGATGGCGGGCGCCCACCTGGTCCCGCAGTTGCGGGAGGTGGGGGCGTGAGGATCCGCGACACGGGCGACCTGTGGTGGAAGAACGCCGTCGTGTACTGCCTCGACATCGAGACGTACCAGGACTGGAACGACGACGGGATCGGCGACCTACCGGGCCTGCTGCAGCGCATCGACCACCTGGCCGATCTCGGCGTGACGTGCCTGTGGCTCATGCCGTTCTACCCGACCGTCGACCGCGACGACGGCTACGACATCACCGACTTCTTCGGGGTCGACCCGCGCCTCGGCGACGCGGGCGACCTCGTCGCGCTGGTGCGCACCGCCCGCGACCGCGGGATCCGGGTCATCGTCGACCTCGTCGTGAACCACACCAGCGACCGGCACCCGTGGTTCCGGTCCGCGCGCTCGTCCGTCGACTCCCCGTTCCGGGACTACTACGTGTGGAGCCCGACGAAGCCGCCCGACGACCCGTCCGCCGTCGTCTTCCCCGACCAGGAGACGAGCATCTGGACCCGCGACGACAAGACCGGCGAGTACTACCGGCACCGGTTCTACAAGCACCAGCCGGACCTGAACACCGCCAACCCTGCGGTGCGCGACCAGATCGTCAAGGTCGTCGGCTACTGGGCCGAGGTCGGCGTGTCGGGCTTCCGCGTCGACGCCGTGCCGTTCTTCCTCGCGGACACGGCCAAGACCGAGGGCGACGACGTCGACCACCCGCACGACTTCCTCAAGTCGCTGCGGTCCTTCCTCACCCGGCGCACGGGCGACGCCATCCTCATGGGCGAGGTCAACCTCCCGTACGACCAGCAGCGCCAGTTCTTCGGCGACGACGACGCCGACGGCACGTCGGACGGTGACGAGCTGACCATGCAGCTCGACTTCGTGCTGATGCAGCAGCTCTACCTGTCGCTCGCACGGCAGGACGCCGGCCCCCTGGCCACGACCCTCGCCTCGCGCCCGACCATCCCCCGCGACGCGCAGTGGGCCACGTTCGTGCGCAACCACGACGAGCTCACCCTCGACAAGCTGTCCGACGACGAGCGCGCCGAGGTGTTCGCGGCCTTCGGACCCGACCCCGACATGCAGCTCTACGGCCGTGGGCTGCGTCGGCGGCTGCCCACGATGCTCGACGGCGACCCGCGCCGCATCCGGATGGTCTACTCGCTGCTGTTCTCGCTCCCGGGCACGCCCGTGCTGTTCTACGGCGAGGAGATCGGCATGGGCGAGAACCTCGCCGCCGAGGGTCGCCTGGCGGTGCGCACACCGATGCAGTGGACCTCCGGCCAGCACGGCGGCTTCTCCCGTGCGCGTCGGTCGCGCCTCGCCGGCCCCGTGGTCGAGGGCCCCTTCGGACCGGCTCACGTCAACGTCGCCGACCAGCGTCGCTCGCCCGACTCGCTGCTGACCTTCGTGCAGACGCTCGTGCGTCGCTACCGCGAGTCGCCCGAGCTGGGTTGGGCCGAGGACGTCGAGATCCTGTCCCAGCCGCACGCGGCGGTCCTCGCGCACCGCTCGACCTGGGACGACGCCTCGACCGTCGCGCTGCACAACCTGTCCCCCGACGCGCTCGTCGTCCCGCTGAGCCTGCCCGACTGCCTGCCGTCCGACGACGGCGCCGTCACGCTGGTCGACCTGCTCGCGGACGACGCCTGCGAGATCGGGCCGGACGGTTCGGCCGAGCTCGAGCTCCCCGGCTACGGCTACCGCTGGCTCCGCATCCGCCGTCCCGGCTCCCGCCGCCTCCTGTGAGACGACGGTCGCCCTGGCGCGCCTCGGGCGGCCCGCCCGACCGCACGGCGACCCAGCCCGGGGTGCCGAGGCGGCGTCGAACGCGCCCTGCCGCGCCGCACCGGCTCGGTCACGACCCGAGTGACAACGCGCGGACGGTGTCGATCGTGTCGGCCTCGGCGGCCGTCTTGTCGTCGCGGTAGCGCAGCACGCGCGCGAAGCGCAACGCGACCCCGCCGGGGTAGCGGGTCGAGCGCTGCAGACCGTCGAACGCGATCTCGACCACCTGCTCGGGCCGGAGGGTCACCGTCCACCCGTCGTCGGCGACCTCGAGCTCGCGGAACCGCTCGGTCTGCCACGCCAGCATCGCGTCGGTCATGCCCTTGAACGTCTTGCCGAGCATGACGAAGCCGTCGCCGTCGCGGGCACCCAGGTGGATGTTCGAGAGAAGTCCGCTGCGACGGCCCGAGCCGCGCTCGACCGCGAGGACGACGAGGTCGAGCGTGTGGCGCGGCTTGACCTTGACCCATGCGGCACCGCGGCGGCCTGCCTCGTACGGCGACGCGGCCGCCTTGACGACGACGCCCTCGTGGCCCGCCGCCAGGACGCGACGAGCGTGTTGCGCCGCGACCTCCGGGTCGGCCGTGACGACGCGGTCGATCGCCGCCGCCGGGTGATCCACGAGCACGCGGTCGAGCGCGGCGAGACGATCCGTCAGTGGCGCGTCCAGAAGGTCTCGGCCGTCGACGTGCAGGCAGTCGAAGAAGAACGGCCGCAGGCGGGACTGGGCCGCGACCTGCACGTCGGCGGTGGCCGCGCGTGACGCGGTGTCCTGGAACGGGACGGCCCGGCCCGCGTCGTCCACCACGAGCGCCTCGCCGTCCAGGACCAGTTGCCGGGCGGGCAGCGCGCGCACGAGCTCGACGATCTCGGGGACGCGCGCCGTGATGTCGTCGAGGCTGCGGGTGAACACGCGCACCTCCTCGTCGGCGCGGTGGACCTGGATCCGGATCCCGTCGAGCTTCGCGTCGACGACGGCCGGCCCAGTCCCCGTCGTCGTGAGCGCCGTCGCGACGTCCGGCGCCGACTGCGCCAGCATCGGCCGCACCGCACGCCCCACGGTCAGCGCGAACTCACCGAGTGCCGCGAGCGCCGCGGCCGGGCCGGGCGCGGCCAGCGCTGCCTCGGCGACGGGCTCGGTGGCGCCCGCGAGCATCGCTGCCCGCCGGACCGCCTCCGGCGGCACGCCGGCCGCCTCCGCGACGGCGTCGAGCAGCAGCGCGTCGAGCGATCCCTGCCGCAGCTCGCCCCCGACGAGCCGGCGCAGGAAGTCCTGCTCGTCGGCGGTCGCCGCGCCGAACAGTCGCTGCACCGCCGCCGCTCGCGCCGTCCCCGACCCCGCACCGGCCAGGCCGGACATGGCCTCGAACGCCGCGTCGACCTCCTGCACGCCGAGCGTCGGCTCCGCCGCGGCCGGCGGCAGCGTCTGCAGCGACCGCCAGCCGAGTCCCGTCCGGCGCTGACGCAGCTGCCCACCGAGGTAGCGGGAGACGATCGGCACGTCCTGCGGCTCGGTCCGCCGCAGCAGCTCGACCAGGAGCGCACGCTTGGCCAGGCGCGAGCGGGTCGCGGACACGGCGGACGACGTGGCGGCGACCTCGGCGAGCAGCATGCGGGCATCCTCCCGCCGCCCACCGACACCCACCAGGCGAACACGACCCACCGCGAGTCCCGAGCGCCGACCCGCCCGCCAGGCGCGCCCGTCCAGTCCCCGCCCCGGCGGCTCGAGGTCGTCAGCCGTGCGCGAGAGCGCGCGCCGGGCGCGCGCTCTCGGACGGGGCTGACGACCTCGACGCCCGGTCGCGGCACGGGGGCAGGGGTGGCGGGTGGGTGGGACGTTCGTCGGTCGACGCCCCGCGCCGTGCTGGGGTGCACTGGGGGGATGTGGACTCCGTCGCGCCGACAGTCGGGTCTCCTGCTGCTCGCCGGGGCGGTGGCGCTGCTGCCGGTCGCCCGGACGTGGGGGCTCCAGTGGGGAGCCAGCGAGGACGAGCTCGACGCCTCGCTCGCGGGCGACGACGTCGTGCGCACGCCGGGGCTCGTCGCGACGCGTGCGATCACCGTGGACGCGCCCGCGGACCAGGTCTGGGCCTGGCTGGTCCAGCTCGGGCAGGGACGCGGCGGCTTCTACTCCTACGACTGGCTCGAGAACCTCGTCGGGCTGAGGATCCACTCGGCCGACCGCGTCGAGGACCGCTGGCAGGACCTCGCCGAGGGCGACGAGATCCACCTGGCTCCGGCCGCGGCGCTCGTCGTGACCGTGCTCGACCCGCCGCGGGCGATGGTGCTCACCGCGCCCGACGCGTCGTTCACCTGGGCTTTCACCCTGCACCCGGGCCGCGACCGGGCGACTCGGCTCGTCGTGCGCGAACGGTACGCGCGGCCGCGCTGGTGGGCGGTGCCGCTCAACGAGGCGGTCGGCGCCGTGAGCACGGTGATGTCACGACGGATGCTGCTCGGCATCCGTGACCGCGCCGAGGCAGCCGCGCTCCGACCCTGAGCAGGACGCCGCACCCGGCCGGCCCCGCCCGCCTGCCCGGCCCACCCCACCCGCCTGCCCGGCCCGGCCCACCCGCCTACCCACGCGGACGGCGCGTGTCAGTGGTCTGTGGCTGACTGAGGACATGACAACTCTCCAGGGACGGGACGCCACGGCGCTCCTCGTCATCGACATGCAGAACGGCGTCGCGAGCGGCCTGCACCAGCGGGACCAGGTGGTCGCGACCATCGACGGGCTCGTCACGCGCGCCCGGGCGCAGGGCACGCCCGTCGTGTGGGTCCGCCACCAGTCCGACGAGCTGCCGGAGGGCAGCGAGACGTGGCAGATCATCCCGGACCTCGTGCCGGCCGCCGACGAAGCCGTGGTGGACAAGCGCTACGGCGACTCGTTCGAGGACACGACGCTCGAGGACACGCTCGCCGCGAGGCGCGTCGGGCGGCTCGTCGTCACCGGGGCGCAGACCGACGCGTGCGTCCGCTCGACGATCCACGGCGGATTCGCCCGGGGCTACGACGTGACGCTGGTGTCCGACGCGCACAGCACCGAGGACCTCACGCAGTGGGGTGCGCCGGCGCCGGAGCTCGTGGTCTCGCACACGAACCTGTACTGGCAGTTCCAGGGCGGGCCGGGTCGGACCGCCGCGGTGGAGACGGCCGAGGAGGTCGACCTGACGGCGCACTGACCGGGCGCCGTCACTGGAAGTCGCGCGAGCTGGAGCGCACGCGCAGGGACAGCGGTGACAGGTGCTCGGCGACGATGTTGGTCGCGCCGTCCTGACGTTCCAGCAGGCCGCGCACGACGAGCGCCTTGCTGGTCCGTGCAGTGCGCCGGAACCGCTGCCAGAGCCCGGCCGAGCACACCACGTTGAGCAGCCCGGTCTCGTCCTCGAGCGACAGGAACGTGACGCCGCCGGCGGTGCCCGGGCGCTGCCGGTGCGTCACGACCCCGGCGACCGCGACCCGTCGGCCGGTCTCGTGCCGGTAGGCGGCCTCGACCCGCAGCACTCCCGCCGCGTCGAGCCCGTCGCGGACGAACTGGGTGGGGTAGGAGTCCACCGACACGCCCGTGGCCCACACGTCCGCGGTGGCCGTCTCGAGGTCGCTGAGCCCGGGCAGGGTGGGGGCCTCGACCCCGACGCTCACGCCCGGCAGCGTCTGCGGACCCTCCTGCGCCAGGGCCCCCGCGGCCCACAAGGCCTCACGGCGCGTGACGCCGAGGCCGTCCAGCGCACCGGCCGTGGCCAGGGCCTCGAGCTGTGCGGTCGTGAGCTGGACCCGGCGCACCAGGTCGCGCTGGTCGACGAACGGACCGTGCGCGGCACGCTCGTCGACGACCTTCTGCGCGAGCTCCTCCCCGATCCCCCGGACGGCGACGAGCCCGAGCCGCACCGCGAGCGAACGAGCGGCACAGGGGTGCCGGCCGTCGGAGCCCCGCGCCGCGCCCGTGCGCGTCCCCGGCGCGGGAGTGGGTCCCGTCCCGCTCGGCTGCGGGACCAGGCGTGGCTCTCCACCGGCCGGTTCCGGGGCCACCCGCTCGACGCCGGCCTGCGCGAGCGAGTGCTGCACATCGGGGCGCAGCACCTCGATGCCGTGGCGGCGGGCGTCCGCGGCCAGGCTCTGCGGCGAGTAGAAGCCCATCGGCTGCGCCGCGAGCAGGCCCGCGTAGAACGCGGCCGGGTAATGCACCTTGAGCCAGGCGCTCGCGTAGACCAGGAACGCGAACGAGTACGCGTGCGACTCGGGGAACCCGAAGTCGGCGAACGCCTTGAGCTTGTCGAAGATCTGCTCGCCGACCTCGGGGGTGATGCCGTGCCGGGCCATCCCGGCCATGAGTCGCTCCTTGATCGCGAGCATGCGCTCGGTCGACCGCTTGGAGCCCATGGCCCGCCGCAGCTGGTCCGCCTCCGCCGGCGTGAAGTCGGCGACGTCGATGGCCATCTGCATGAGTTGCTCCTGGAACAGCGGCACGCCGAGCGTCTTGCTCAGGGAGCGCTCGAGCAGCGGGTGCAGGTAGGTCACCTTCTGCCGCCCGCGGGCACGCTCGATGTACGGGTGCACCGAGTTGCCCTGGATCGGCCCCGGGCGGATCAGCGCGACCTCGATGACGATGTCGTAGAAGCACCGCGGCTGCAGGCGCGGCAGCGTCCCCATCTGGGCACGCGACTCCACCTGGAAGACCCCCACCGTGTCCGCGGCGCTCAGCAGGTCGTACACCAGCGGGTCGTCCTGCGGCAGCGCGTGCAGGTCGAGCTCGGGTCCACCGAGCTCCCGGACCGAGGTGAACGCGATCCGCAGCGCGGTCAGCATCCCCAGGCCCAGCAGGTCGAACTTCACCAGTCCCGCGTCGGCGCAGTCCTCCTTGTCCCACTGCAGCACCGTGCGGCCCGGCATCCGTGCCCACTCCACCGGGCAGACCTCGATCACCGGGCGGTCGCACATCACCATGCCGCCCGAGTGGATGCCCAGGTGCCGCGGCAGCCGCAGGAACCGCTCGGCCAGGTCGATGACCTGCTCGGGGATCTCGCCCTCGTCGTCCGCCGAGGGCGGCAGGTGCACCGGCACGACGTCGTGACCGTCGGCGGTAGCCAGCCCCGGCACCTCGGCGCCCCGCGGTGCGCGTGCGGGAGCCGGTGCCGGGCGCGCCGACGCACCCGCCGTGCCCGACCCCCAGAGCGCCGCCCGCGCCTGCAGCCGCTCGTGGCGGCCCGTCACCACGGGTGGCCACGCACCCGTGTGCCCTGCGTGCGGCCGGGACGTGCGGACCGGTCCCGACAAACCGCTGCCTGCACCGTCGCTGCCCGAGCCGGTTCCTGAGCCGCCGCTGCCGGGGGCACCGCGTGGGGCGCCATCCGAACCTCCCGTACCAGTCGCCCGCGCCGACGAGCTGTCCGGCGACCCGTCGTCGACGGGTGCGGCGCGCAGGCTGCCCCAGCGCTCGATCGACTTGGCCCACGCATCCTGCTGCCCCGCGTCGTAGCCGAGCGCCCGCGCGGCGTCGCGCACCGCCGACCGCGGACGGTAGGAGATCACGTTCGCCACCTGCGCGGCGTGCTCCCGGCCGTGCTGGCCGTAGACGTACTGGATGACCTCCTCCCGGCGCGCGGACTCGATGTCCACGTCGATGTCGGGCGGCCCGTCCCGCTCCGGGGCCAGGAACCTCTCGAACAGCAGACCGTGGTGCACCGGGTCGACCGCGGTGACGCGCAGCGCGTAGCAGACCGCCGAGTTGGCGGCCGAGCCGCGCCCCTGCGCCAGGATCCCGTTGCGCCGGCAGAACGCGACCAGGTCGTAGACCACCAGGAAGTAGCCGGGGAACCCGAGCTCCTCGATGACCCGCAGCTCGTGCTCGAGCTGCGCGTACGCGCCCTCGACGCGTGCGGTCTCCGGCGGGCCGTACAGCTCGAGCGCGCCGCGACGGACCAGCTCGCGCAGCCACGAGGCCTCGGTGTGACCCGGTGGCACCGGGTAGGGCGGCAGCGACGGCGCGACGAGCGACAGGTCGAACGCGCACTCGGCGGCCAGGTCGGCGGCGGTGGCGACCGCGTGCGGGTACCGCCGGTGCAGCCGGAGCATCTCGCTCGCCGAGCGCAGGTGCGCCCCCGGACCGGCCGGGAGCCAGCCGTCCAGGTCGTCCAACGACGAGCGGGCGCGCACGGCCGCGAGCGCCGCCGCGAGGTCGGCGTCGCGCGGGGTGGCCTGGTGCGCGGCGGTGGTCGCGACCAGCGGCAGCCCGGTGTCCTGTGCGAGCACGGCGAGCGCGTCCGCACGCTCGTCGTCGTACGCGTCCCCCGCCGCCGTGACCTCGACGGCGACGTTGTCCTTCCCGAACAGCGCGACGAGGCGGTCGAGCTCGCGCGCCGCCGCGGCGAGCCCACCGGGCGCGACCGGGACCACGCCGGACGGGTCCCCGCCGGCGAGCGCCCGGCGCACCGCGCCCTTCCGGCAGCCCGTGAGCACCAGCCACTGCCCGGCCGCGGCCTGGGCGAGCTCCTCCAGGTGGTACTCCGCGGCGCCCTTGCGCCCGGTGCGCAGGTGCCCCTCGGCGATCGCCCGGGAGAGCGCCCGGTAGCCGTCGGGGCCGCGCGCGAGCACCAGGAGGTGCGCCGCGCGCGGGTCGGGCACGCCCGTGGGCTCGTCGAGCACCGGCGGTCCGGGTGCCGGTGCCGGCTCGCGCCCGTGACGACGCGCGTCCGGGGCCGGCAGGTGCAGCTCCGCGCCGAACACGGTGCCGACCCCGACCCGGCGCGCTGCCTCGGCGAACCGCACCACCCCGTACAGCCCGTCGTGGTCAGTCAGCGCCAGCGCGCTCAGCCCCAGGCGCGCCGCCTCCGCCGCGAGCTCCTCGGGCTGGCTGGCACCGTCGAGGAAGCTGAACGCCGAGTGGGCGTGCAGCTCGGCATAGCGCGCGCCCACCCTCGTCGAGGGGTCAGTCATAGCGCGCCTCGCAGGTCCATGCGGTCGCGGCGGGATGCTGCGCGCCCGAGGGCGGAGCGGCCACGAGGAGCGCCGCGGGCTCGTCGTCGAACGTCACCTGGACGTGCCCGCGCAGCTCCTGGCCCCCCGGGGTGCCCGCTCCCCACCACCGGCCGGTGAGCAGCCACGGGCCGGCCCACCCCGCGACCCGCGTCCGGCGCCCCTGCCCCCAGGACACCCACGCCGGTGCGGCGCTGAGGCCGGCCCGGGCATCGAGGGCCACCGCGACCCCGGTGCCGTCCAGCACCTGCACGGGCTCCGGCTCGGGCAGCACGGTCGCCGGCGCGGGGTGCGGCAGCCGGCCCGGCCACGGTCGGTCGACGGGGCGCGGCGACCCACCCTGCTCTCCCCCGCCCTGCTCCCCCCACGGCCGCAGGAGCACCTGCTCGCGCACGTCCCGCCCGCCCTGCAGCGCCACCGCGAGCAGCCCGGACCCGCCGACGATGCCCTGCACGCGGTCCAGCGCCCGGTGCGCCCGCAGGTCGCCGCCGGACGGGCCGCCCCAGAGCCGGCCCTGCTCCGCTCCCGCAGGCGCGACGTCGAGCGCCGTGACCGCGAGCCGGACCAGCGTGACCGGCCGGTCGTCCTCGTCGGGCGGGAGCTCGAGGTGGTCGTCGAGGACCGGGTCCGACGAGCCGGCGGAGCCCATGCCCCGCGACGAGCCGTCCGGCGCTCGGCCCGACGACGCCGCACGGCGACCGGTGCGCGAGTCCAGCCGCCGCGCCCGGGCCGTGGTCACGGCCGTGGCGGTGAGCCAGCCCTCGAGCTGCCAGCGGATCCGGTCGGTGATGCGGGCGGGCGACAGGCCGCCCCACCCGCCCAGGTCGGTCCGCCACGCGCGGACCAGGTCCACCCCCTCGTCGGTGCGTGCCGCGATCTCGAGACGCCCGCACGTCAGCCCGTGCTCCACGAGCATGGCGTGCAGGTCCTCGGCCAGCCGGCGTCCGGCGAACGTCGCGGTGTCGACGCGGTCGACCGGCGGATCGAGCTCGGCGCTCACCTCGAGGTCGGCTTCCGGGCGACGACGAGCGGGCGGGCGCTCGTCCTCGCCGCGTGCCAGCAGGTGCGCCCAGCCGCCCAGCCGGCCGAACCGCGCGTGCACGTCCGTCGCGGGCAGAGCGGCCAGCTGCCCCAGCACGCGCAGCCCCAGCCGGTGCAGCAGGCTGACCAGCTCGTCGACCTGGCGCGCGGTCTCGTCGGTCACCGCGGCGAAGGACAGCTCGGTCATCGGGCGTCCCGCGAGGAACGCCGCGGAGCCGCCCGGCGGCACGGGGGCACCCGTGCGTGCGGCGACCACCGCGGCCAGCAGCCCGTCCGCCGTCCCGACCGCGCACTCGTGACCCGTCCCCAGCGCCACGGCCTCGACCAGGCGCTCCGCCAGCGCGTCCTCCGACCCGTGGTAGCGGCTCGCTCCGCCCGCGGGCAGCAGGAGCAGCCCGGGCCGGACCACCTCGAGGCCGGCCACCACCGTCTCGGCGGCGACCGCGACGGGCTCGAACGCCCGGGCGTCGCGGGCGTCGTCCCCCGGCAGCAGCACGAGCTCCGGGCAGCAGCCCTGCGCCTGGCGTCGGCGCATGCCGCGGCGCACGCCCTCGAGCCGCGCGAGCGCGTTGACGGCCGCCACGTGCTGCCCGACGAGCACCGCCGCGGGCAGGTGCGCGGGGACCTCGAGCGCCGCGGCAGCGGCGACCACGGGCCAGTCCGGGACCCACAGGACGGTGGTGCGCGTGCTCATCCGACGAGCCGGAGGTCGGGCTGGTCGGCAGGGCGGCCAGGACGCTGGTCGAGGTGACCAGGATGCCGGTCAGCCGCTGCGGTGCCCGTGCTCGACGCCGTGGGCACCACCCCGGCCGTACCGGACCCCGCTGCCGCCAGCGGCAGCGTGAGCTCCACCGACCTCGGGACCGCGGCGCCGCTGCGACCCGTCCGCGCGACCCGCACCCGCTGCGCGCGCAGCCGCCCCTCGCCGTCCCCGAGACCGGCCCAGCCGCCGTGCCCCCACGCCTGCTCGACGGCGAGGACCACACCGGCACCCGGCCACGGCACCGACGCCAGGAGCACCGAACCCCGCTCCCGGGCCCGGGCGGACAGCCGGCGCCGGTCCGCGTCGGTCAGCCGGACCTCGGGTCCGACGAGGACGACGTCCATCCCGTCGAGCAGCGCCCCGAGCACGACCGCGGCGTCCGCACCGGGCCGGGGAACCACCGCCAGCCGCTCGAGCACGACGCCCGCCTCGGCCGCCGCGAGCAGCCCCAGCGACGGCTGCCCGACCACCGCGGCCCAGGCGCCCGCCGAGCTCGCCGCCGCCAGGAGCGCGAGCGTGAGTGACGTGGACCCGACGACGGCCGTGGTGGCACCGCGACGCAGGCCGTCCGGCAGCAGCTCGCCGAGCTGCGGCGGCACGGGCAGGGGCGGGCGCTCGGTGGTGAGCAGCGACGTCGTCAGCGAGGTCGTCAGCGAGGTGGTCGGCGCGCTGGTCAGGGAGGTGGACGGCGCGCTGGTGAAGGTGGTGGACGGCGAGGTCGGCGGCGACGTGGTCAGCAGCACAGCGGCAAGCCCAGCAGGACCGACGGTCACGGCGGGTCGCTCGGCGGCACGGGCGCGCTGCTCGGGCGGCCCCGACGTCCTCGTCGTCCCCTCGAGCGTGCCGACAGGATCACCGGTGCGCTCGGTCATGCGGACGCTGCG
Organism: Cellulomonas fulva; assembly: GCF_018531375.1. Taxonomy (NCBI): domain Bacteria; kingdom Bacillati; phylum Actinomycetota; class Actinomycetes; order Micrococcales; family Cellulomonadaceae; genus Cellulomonas; species Cellulomonas fulva. The sequence continues at coordinate 3,004,472 of NZ_JAHBOH010000001.1, forward strand.
GGCGCCGGTGCGCCGCTCGGCGTGCGCGAGCGCGAGCCGGGCGCGCGCGACCCGCTCCTCGCGCGTCAGCACGTCGACCGTCATGACTGCCCCTATGGACGACTCGGCCCCGCGGGCCACCTGCACAGACGTCGCTGACCTGCAAGGATGCAAGCCAGAACCGCCCTGTTCGAACGTCTGTTCGACACCTCTAGTACACGCTCCCCGCGTCCGGGTGTCAACCCGCGCAGGTGCGACCACGCGGCACCTCGGTGACCATGGCAGGTGCCACCGACAGCGGCGGCACGCACGCTCACCCGTCCTGCTCACACCGACTGATCGCCCGTACCCGTCCGACGCACCGGAGGACCCCGTGGTCTCGCTCACCCGTCCCGTCGCACCCGACCCCTACAGCCTGCTCCCGGCGGTCCCGTCGTTCGAGGTCACCAGCACCGACTGGACCCACGGCGAGCCCGTGCCCGTCGTGCACACCAACACCGAGGCCGGCCGGAACGTCTCGCCGCAGGTCTCCTGGTCCGGCTTCCCGCCGGAGACCGCCGGCTTCGCCGTGAGCGTCTTCGACCCCGACGCACCCGGGGTCGCCGGCTGGTTCCACTGGACCGTCCTGGGCCTGGGCGCGGACGTCACGTCGCTCACCACCGGCGCCGGCGCACCCGACGGGTCCGGCCTGCCGGCGGGCGCGTCCCAGCTCCGCAACGACGACGGCGAGACCGGCTACATCGGCTGCGCTCCCCCGCCCGGCGACCAGGTCCACCGCTACTTCCTGGTGGTGCACGCGCTGGACACCGCCGACCTCGGCCTGACCCCCGCCTCCCCGCCCGGGGCGACGAGCGCCGCCCTCGTCTTCCACACCCTCGCCCGCGGCATCCTGGTCGGCACCTTCCAGCGCTGACCCGCCCTCCGACTTCCCTGACTCCCCCGACGACCACGTCATCTCTCCGGCTCCGGAGCCGGAGAGCCGGAGAGATGACGTGGTCGCGGTGGTGGAAGGGCGCCGTGGGGCCGGTCGGTAGGGTGCCGGGATGATCTTGGGGACGCTGACCTGGGAGCCCGCGCTCGCGCACCTCGACCTGGTGGCACCGAGCACCGCACGCGCGCTGACCGCGTGGGCGGAGCACGACGAGCCGGTCGCGACGAGCGTGCTCGTCGCGAGCATCGACCCGGACCTGGCCGACACCGCCGCGCTCACGGAGGCGTACGCGCTGCCGCCGTCGGCGTCGGCGAACTGCGTCCTGGTCGCGGGCCGCCGGGACGGTGCCGAGCGGGTGGCCGCCGCGGTGGTCCGGGCGACGACGCGCGCCGACGTCAACAACACCGTCAAGCGCCTGCTGGACGTGCGCAAGGCCTCGTTCCTCCCGATGGACCGTGCGACGGCCGAGTCCGGCATGGAGTACGGCGGCATCACGCCCGTCGGGCTGCCGGAGGGCTACCGCGTCCTGGTGGACGCACGCGTCACGGTGCCCGACGAGGCCGGCGACCTGGTCGTCATCGGCAGCGGGCTGCGTCGCTCGAAGATCGCCCTGCCGGGTGCGCTGCTGGCCCGCCTGCCCGGCGCCGAGGTGGTCGACGGCCTCGCGACCGGTGCTTGACCTGATCCCGACCGACACGGACCGTGCGATGGGGCATCCATGACGGACGCTTGACGTGCGGCCGGGACCGGTGCGGAACCGGCTCCGCCCACCGCCCGAATCGGGACGGACGTCCCGTCATCCGGCACCCGTCCCCGCCGACGATCAGGGCATGGACACGCTCCTCGCCACCCCGGACACCGACGTCCGCCCGCTCGACCGCGCCGACGCCCCGTGCGACCTCGTCACCACGTTCCTCGCCGCCAGCCGCGCCCTCGACGACGACCTGCCGCAGTTCTGGGACTAACGCCGACCAGCCGCCGGCACATGCCGCCGGCACACGCCGCCGGCCTGGCGCGGACGCGCCCGTCAGGCCCGCGTCGCCCAGAACGCGACCGCCGCGGCGGCGGCGACGTTGAGCGAGTCGACCCCGCCCGCCATCGGGATGCGCACGACGAGGTCGCACGCCGCCACCGTCGTCGCCTTGAGGCCGTGGCCCTCGGCGCCGAGGACCAGCGCGAGGCGCTCGGGCGGGTCCGCCACGAGCTCGTCGAGCGTGATCGCCTCGTCGGACAGCGCGAGCGCCGCGGTCACGAAGCCCGCCCCGCGCAGCGCCTCGACCCCACCGGGCCACGGGTCGACGCGCGTCCACGGCACCTGGAAGACGGTGCCCATCGACACGCGCACCGACCGACGGTAGAGCGGGTCCGCGCACCTCGGCGTGACGAGCACGGCGTCGACGCCGAGCGCCGCGGCGGACCGGAACGCCGCTCCCACGTTGGTGTGGTCCACGACGTCCTCGAGCACCGCGACGCGGCGCGCGCCGGCCAGGACGTCGGCGAGCGCGGGCAGCGCCGGGCGGTGCATCGCGGCGAGCGCGCCCCGGTGCACGTGGAACCCCGTGATCGCCTCGAGCACCGGCTCGTCGGCGACGTAGACCGGGACCGCGGGCTCGTCGGACGCGGTCTCGTCGGGCCAGACCTCCGCGACCATCCGCTCGAGGTCCGGCACCCAGCGCGGCGCGAGCAGCACCGACCGCGGCCGGTGGCCGGCGCGGAGCGCCCGGCCCAGCACCGTCGAGCTCTCCGCGATGTAGAGGCCCTTCTCGGGCTCGTGGCGCGAGCGGAGCGCGACGTCGGTCAGCGACACGTAGTCGGCGAGCCGCTCGTCGGACGGGTCCGTGACGTTCTGCAGGTCGAGGCGCGGCACGCGGGCCATCATCCCAGGCCGACGGACCCCGCCCGGACGAGCTCGCCGGACAGCCGCGCGGTCGCCGCGGCACCGCCGACGACGAACGGCGCGACCTGGTCCCCGGCCCGCACCTCGTAGTCGCCGCGCCAGCCGGACACGACCACGCGGCCGGACCCGTCCGTGCGCAGCGTCGTCGGCGCGTACCACCAGGCGCCTCGGACCAGGTCGCGCATGGCGTGGTACGCGGGCTTCGGCGTGCCGTCGGCGCGCACCAGGCCCGCGGGCGCACCCAGCCAGGCGCCCTCGTCGGCCAGGCCCCAGTACGTCATCGAGCGCACGGCCGGGTGCTCGGCCAGGAGCGTGCAGTGGCGCGCGAGCTCCTCGGCCTGGCGCGCCTCGCCCTCCGGTGTCGACGGCCACGACGCGACGCGGTAGTCGTTGAGGTCGACGATCTCGCGCGGCATGAGCTCGCCGGACACGAGCGTGGTCTCGGTGAAGTGCAGCGGCAGGCCGAACCGGGAGAACCGCTCGAGCACGCGGTGGGTCTTCTCCTCACCCCACCAGCCCTGGTGCATGTGGCTCTGCAGGCCCAGCCCGTCCACCTGGATGCCGGCCTCGAGCACCGCCTCGACGAGGCACTCGTACGCCGTGGACATGTCGAAGTCGTTCAGCAGCAGCGTCGCGCGCGGGTTCGCGGCGCGCGCCGTCTCGAACGCGAGCCGGATGACGTGCAGCCGGCCCTTCTCCCACGCGAGGCGGCTGATCGCGTTCTCCTCGGCGGTGAAGACCGGCATGATCACGACCTCGTTGATCGCGTCCCACGTGTCCACCAGGCCGGCGAGGTCCCCCACCTCACGCGTGATCCGCGCCCGCTGCAGCCGCTCGACCTCGTCGGTCGGCCGGTCCAGAAGCCACCGCGGCGCCAGGGTGTGCCACATGAGCGGGTGCCCCTTGACGCGTACCCCGCGCTCGTCGAACCACCGCGCCGCGGCGCGCAGCCGCGCGGTGTCCGGCCGGCCGGGCTCGGGCTCGAACCCGCGCCAGTAGAACGGCAGCGTCGCGGTGTCGAAGAGGTCCAGCCACAGCTCGGCCAGGTCGGCGGCCTGCTCCGCCGGAGCGCCGCCGAAGGTCGAGTCCGGCCCGCCGCCGGCCTCGCCGTTCGCCAGGGCGACGAAGTCGAACCCCGTGCAGCCGAACGCGAGATCGTGCCGACGCTGCGCGACGGTCACGTCGGCGTCGACGAGCGGCCGGCCGTCGGTGCCCAGGACCGTCACCACCGTCTCGGCCGTGCGGTGGGCGGGGGCGGGCGCGACGGGTGGCATGCGGCTCCTCGTTTTCGGTCGGTGCACCGATACGTTAACCGACCCGCTGCCCCGACCGACGCGCTGCCTCGACCGACGCGCTGGTCAACCGACGCGCTGGTCGATCACGCTGCTCGACCAGCCCGGAGGGCGCGTCCTCCCGCGAGCGCCGCGAGCCCGCCCAGGACCGCCGCGACGGGCACGACGAGGAAGGCCGTGTGCATGCCGAGCGAGTCCGCGAGCGCCCCGAGCAGGAACGGCGCGACGCCGATGGCGAGGCCGCCCGCGAGCGTCGCCCGCGACTGCGCGACGTCCTGGGCCTCCGGCGCGGTGGCCAGGAGCAACGAGATCGACAGGGGGTACTGGGCCCCGTACCCGATCCCGGCGACGACGAGCCCCACGACCGCGACCGCCGGGTCGGTCGCGGTCCACAGGACGGCCCAGCCGACGACCGCGACCGCGAACGACGCGGCGAGGAGCAGCTCCGGCCGCACGCGCAGGGAAAGCGGGCCGACGACGAACCGGATGCCCGACATGCCGATCAGGAGGCCGGCGGTGGTGGCCGTCGCGATACCCGCGCCGGCGCCGGTCTGCTCCCGCACCAGGTCGGTGGACCAGTAGGTCGTGGCGTTCTCGAGCGCGAGTGCCGCGACCACGGCGACCAGGAAGCACCAGCCGGGCAGCGTCGTGCGGTGGCGGGCGGTCCGCGCGTCGGGCTCGTCGTGCGGCGCCGGGTCGACGACCGCGACCGCGAGCGCCTCGATCGACCCGACCACGGGCTCGACGACGGGCTCGACGACCGGCTCGACAGCAGACAGCCGGTCGTCGGGCTCGTCGGCGGGCAGCGCCGCGGGGCGGGGGCCGACCACGGGACCGGCGTCGTCCACGGGACCGGAGTCGCCTGTGGGACCCGGGGCGTCCGCGGGACCCGAGGCCTCCGCGGGCGCGCCGGTGGGCGGGGACATCGCCCCGCCGACCGGGCTGCGCGCCGTCAGCCACGCGGTCAGCACGACGAGCACGATCGTCACGGCCACCGCGGGGCGCCACCCCCAGCCGACCGCCACGCACGCGCCCACGGCGAGCGGCCCGACGAGCCCGACGCTCGACCCGACGCCGTTCGCCTCGGTCACGGCCGCGGACGCGGCGGGTCCGTGGTGCAGCGCGAGCCCGGGCTGGGCGCTGCTGATCGCAATGTTGCCGCCGAACGCGAGCACCAGCATGGCCGTCAGGCTCACGACGAGCGTCGGCGCCAGCACGAGCGCGGCGGTGCCGACCGCCACGAGGGCCAACGCGACGAGCAGAGCGGGTCGGCGGCCGCGGGCGGCGACGAGCCGCGGCGTGACACCGCTCGCCGCGACGGCGCCCGCCGCCATCGCCGTCCCGTGCAGGCCGGCCTGCGCCGAGGAGATCCCGAGCTCCTCGGCGAGCAGGGGGACGCTCGGGTTGAAGCTGTAGAGGAACCAGCCCCAGACCACGAAGCACCCGTAGAAGGTCCAGGTCAGCCGGTCGCGCCGCACCCGGCGAGGATACGTGCCGCCGGACGCCGGCCGGACCGTCCGAGGTCCCGGACGGCGCCGGCCCGGACGACCGCCCGGACAGCGGTCCGGACGCCGACCACCGCGCCGACGCCGGCGTCGGCCGGGCGTCAGCCGGGCCGCGCCGCGCGGAGCGTGGCGACCAGCGCCCCGAGCTCCTCGGCGTACTGCGGGGTGCGCGGGTAGCCGCTGTGCGACGCCACGGTCAGGAGGTACGCCTCGGGGTCGACCTCGGTGGCCGGCGTGTCGATGACGCCCCCGCGGTACCCGTCGACCGGGAAACCGATGAAGTCCGTGCGCCGCCACAGGCTCCGCCACCGGGTGCTCGTCGTGGTGCTCGCCGTGGTGCTCGCCGTGGTGCTCGTCGTGGTCCGGTCTCCGGCCGCACCGTCCGCCGGTCCGGTCAACGACTCCACGAGCGTGGTCCCGAGCCGGTCGGGCGCGGCGGGGACCGCCCGGTCCCAGGGGTCGACCGCCCACAGGCGCGGCCCGCGGATTGGCCTCGTGCCGAGGGCGACCGGACCGAGCAGCTCGGGGAAGAAGCGTCCGAAGTACGAGCGCAGCTGCGTGCCGTAGGTCAGCAGCGCGACGCGGTGGTCGTGCGGGCCCGTGGTGCCGTCCCACCGCGCCAGCAGCGCCGCGACGGCCACCGCGCCGCCCAGGCTGTGCGCGGACAGCACGACGCGGCGCCGCTCGCGCTGCGCGGGGCCGCCGGGCAGCGGGGTGCCGTAGTCACCGAGCCACGCGTCGACGCGCGCCCGCAGCTCGGGGACCACGCGCTCGGCGTAGCAGGGCGGGGCGAACGGGTGGGCCGCGCGCGGCAGGAAGCACATGAGGTCCCACAGCAGCCCCCAGGGCCGGGCGAGCGACCGCTTGGAGCCGGCGAGCACCACGCTGACGACGACGAGCCCGAGCACCGTGACCACCGCGCGGTCCGCCCACTGCACGCCGATCCGCCACACCTCCCCGGCCGGTCCGCCGAACGTCTGCCGGGGGTCGGGCAGCACCAGGGCGGCGACGAGCGCGCCGAACGAGAGGGCCGCGAGCAGCCCGACGACGGGCTCCGCCCGGTGCGCGACGGCGGCGTGCCGGCGTCCGCGCTGGACCGCCGCCTCCTGCGCGTCCCGCGGCGCGGGCGGCGGCGGGTCACCGGGCAGCACCGGCGGCGTGCGACGCCGGGTCGCCGCCATCCGCGCCAGGAGCACCAGGACCGCGGCGCCCAGCAGCAGCAGCACCGCGACGCTCGCGACCGCGAACTGCAGGTACCCGGCCGGCGTCGCGAGCTCGGCCGCCTGCGGCACGTGGACGGTCACCGCGTCGCGCAACGGGTCCGCCGCGCTCGCCTCGTCGAGCACGTCGGTCACGGCCGCGGGCGTCCGGACGTTCTCGGCCGCGCCGGGCGCCTCGAGCCAGGCCACGGCGCCGAGCACCGCGGCCGCGCTCAGCACCATCGCCGTGCCGCCCGCGAGGCACAGCAGCACGGCCGGGCCGCGGCCGCCCCACCCCTCACGCCGCCGGCCGTCGCGCGTGCGGCTCGCGACGGCGACCAGCACGACGAGCGCGGCGAGCGCCGCACCCGCCACCGCGCGAGCGGCCACGGCCGCGTCCGCCCAGACCACCGCGACCAGGGCGGCCGCCAGCGTCGTCACGACCAGCGGCGCCCAGAGCCGGGCGGCCACCCGGGCGCGGACACCGACCGCGACGACCGCGAGCAGCACCATGACCGCGACCAGGATGCGCGGCAGCGCCACCAGGCCGAGGAACGGCTCCGGACCGACCGCGCCGAGCGGGCGGTCCCCGGACCGCGCGACCGCGACGAGGGCGCAGACGAGCACGACGAGGGACCCGACGAGCAGCGCGACGTCCGGTCCGCGCGTGGCGTGCGCGTCCGGGAGGACGCCCGGCGCGCCGTGTGGCAGCGGGTCGACGCGCAGCCGCGCGACGCGCCACGCCGCGAGGAGCAGCAGGACCGTGCTCGCCCCGACGAGCAGGGCCCACCCGCCCTTGCCGCTCCCCCACGTACCCGGGTCGAGGCAGCCCCGGTCCGCGAAGCCCGTGGCTCGCGCGCACGCCGGGACGTCACGGTAGAGGAAGTGCCACGCCAGGAGGCCGGCGAGCAGCGCGTACGCCGCGGCGAGGTGCTGGCACCACTGCGCGGCCGACCGCCGGGCGTGCGTCCAGAAGCCGGGCCGCGCCAGCGCCGGCCAGACGTCGGTCCCGCGGGCGGCGGCGTCGGCGAGACCGCGCGCCTTGGCGGCCGACATCCGCCGCTCGTACCGCAGCCGTCCGGTCGAGCCGACGGCCGCGAGCACCAGCACCGCTACGGCCACCACGGCCGCGAGCGCCGCGGTCCGTCCCCCGACCCCCCAGCGCGCGGCCGCGTCCGCCCAGCCGGGCAGCGCCGAGCACGTCAGGACGTAGTCGACCGTGCCGCCTCCGGGCAGGGGGACCTGCTCCCGCGGCCCGTAGCACTGCGTGCCGACCACGCCGAGCAGCACGGTGGCCACGGACGCGACCCACAGCAGCGTCAGGGTGAGCCCGAACAGGCGCACCAGCCCGCCCGCCGCGGACGACCGGCGGCCCGCGGGCTCGTCGGCGTCCCGCGCCCAGTAGGCGACGTTGACCAGGCCGAACGGGATGATCAGCACCCACAGCGCGCGGACCAGGCCGGCGATCGTCCCGCTCACCCGGCCGAGACCGGGCACCGTCGAGAAGCGGGCCATCGCACCCCAGGAGTACGCCTCCCGACGCACTCCCGCCGGGGCTGACCGGCAGTCCCCCGGTGGTCGGGCCGCGGCCGCGGCGGCGGGCGTCGGGGCCCAGAAGCTGCCCAGGTCGTCGCCGTCCACCTGCTCCACCTCACCCGGGAGGAGGTCGAGCATCTGCGCCGGCGGGGTGTTGGCGACGCCGTGCACGCGCAGCTCGAGGACGTCGGGACCGAGCGTCTCCCCGGCGCGCTCGTCGTCATGGGTACGGCACGCGGGACCCCCGCGCCGGCCACGGATCGCTCGCACCGCACACCCCCGTCGTGCGTCCGCCGGCCCCGTCGACCGCCGTCGGGGCGAACCTATCGACGCCGCACCCCCGTGCGCCATCTCCCGGTGGCGCCGGCACCCTCGCCGTCCGAGCGGCACCGCGGCCCGGCTCGCTCCCGCGGTCCGGCACCGCGGCGGGGCGCACGACGAGCGGGAGCACGCTGGTGCTCCCGCTCGTCGTCGCGGCCGACGGGCCGCGCGCAGACCCGTCCGGCGCGGCGTCAGGCCGCGCTGCAGGTCGCCGTCAACGCCCCTGGGGAACCGGTGCCGATGAAGCCGGCCGTCGCGGTCGCGCCGGCCGCGAGCGAGCCGTTCCACGCCGCCGAGCTGATGGTGCTCGTCCCGGACAACGTGCCGTTCCACGCCTGGCTGATCGACGCTCCCGCGACCTGCACCTTCCAGCCCGTGAGCGGCGCGGAGCCGGCCTTCACGGCGACGTCGGCGATGAACCCGCCCGGCCACGTGCTGTTGACCTTGACCGTCGCCGTGCAGGCACCGGGCGGGCCTGTCGTCGGCTCCTGCGTCGGCTCGGTCGTCGGCTCCGTCGTCGGCTCGGTCGTCGGCTCCTGCGTCGGCTCGATGGTCGGCTCGATGGTCGGCTCGGTCGTCGGCTCCGTCGTCGGCTCCGTCGTCGGCTCGGTGCCGTCGCCGCCGATGTTCACGTCGGAGCACAGGTAGTAGGACTGGTCGGAGTGGCTCGCCTTCCACAGCGTGAAGACCACGGCGCGGCCGCTGCGCCCGGGCAGGTCGACGTCCGTCTCGTACAGACCCGTCGTCGGGTAGCTGCCGGTCGTCTTCACCAGGTCGAGGTCGTCCCAGCCGAGGGCCTCGGTGGTCGGGTCGAAGCCGGGCTTGCTGACGTAGACGCGCAGGAAGTCGGCGCCGTGCTTCGCCCCGTCCGTGAGCGTGAGCGTGAAGCTGTTCGGCACGTCGGTCATGGTCCACGCGCCCGGGGTGTCGAGCGACCGGTACCGGCCGTTCTCGGTGAGCCCCCCGCTGCAGAGCTGCCCGTTCGGGACCACCTCCTCGTAGCGTCCGCCCACCCCGTCGCGCAGCAGCCCGTTCCAGTTCCACATCGCGTTGGGGTTGTCCTGGAACGCCTGCCAGCACATCGGGTCGAGCGTGGCCATCTCCGGGTTGAGGTGGTCGTCGCCCCAGCGCTCCCAGCAGCCGTAGGAGCGGGTCTCGGGGTAGGTCACCGTCCCGTGCGCGCTGGCCCCGGGCGCGACGAGCGTCGCGGCGCCGAGGACGGTCGCGGCGGCCAGCGGGAGCGCGACGGCCGCGCGGCGCAGGCGCCCTCGCACGCCGCGCTGCTCGTCCGGTCGGTCGGAAGGTCGCATGGTTCCTCCTGGAGTCGAGCGCCTGCGCACCTGCCCCGCCACGCTGCGGGACGTGCAGACGCGGTCCGACCACCGTCGGAGCCGATCGGGTTGCGGGACAACCCCCGAAACGGTTCAGGGCACGGTGGTCGGACCTGCGGCCGGGAGCGACCAGGCTCAGACGTCCTCGGTGGCCGCCGCCGCGAACTGGCTCTGGTACAGGCGCGCGTACGCGCCGTCCGCGGCGAGCAGCTCGTCGTGCGTCCCCTGCTCCACGATGGAGCCGTGCTCCATCACCAGGATGGAGCTGGCGTCGCGGATGGTGGACAGGCGGTGCGCGATGACGAAGGACGTGCGCCCGACGCGCAGGGCGTTCATCGCCTTCTGCACCAGCAGCTCCGTGCGGGTGTCCACCGAGGAGGTGGCCTCGTCGAGGATGAGGATGGTCGGGTCCGCGAGGAACGCGCGAGCGATCGTCAGCAGCTGCTTCTCGCCCGCGGAGACCCCCGAGCCCTCGTCGTCGATGACGGTCGCGTAGCCGTCCGGGAGGGTGCGGACGAACCGGTCGACGTACGTCGCCTCCGCCGCCGCGACCACCTGCTCGTGCGTGGCCCCGTCGACGCCGTAGGCGATGTTCTCCTCGATCGTGCCGCCGATCAGCCAGGTGTCCTGCAGCACCATGCCCATGCGGCTGCGCAGGTCGTCCCGCGTGAGCCGGCGTACGTCGACGCCGTCGAGCGTGATGCGCCCGCCGTCGACCTCGTAGAACCGCATGAGCAGGTTGACCAGCGTCGTCTTGCCCGCGCCCGTGGGCCCGACGATCGCGATCGTCTCCCCCGGGTGCGCGGTCAGCGACAGGTCCTCGATCAGCGGCTCGTCGGGCGCGTAGGAGAACGCGACGTGCTCGAACGCGACCCGGCCGCGCACCGGCAGCGCCAGCCGCTCGGCGGGCTGCGGGTCCGGCTCCTGCTCCGGTGCGTCGAGCAGCTCGAAGACCCGCTCGACGGACGCGACACCCGACTGCAGCAGGTTCGCCATGCTGGCGATCTGCGTGATCGGCTGGGTGAACTGGCGGCTGTACTGGATGAACGCCTGCACGTCACCGAGGCTCATGGTGCCCGACGCCACGCGCAGACCGCCGACCACCGCGACGATGACGTAGTTGAGGTTCGACAGGAAGCCCAGCGACGGCTGGATGGTGCCGGAGATGAACTGCGCCCGGTAGCTCGCGTCGTAGAGCTGCTCGTTGCGCTCGTCGAACACCTGCTGGGCCTGCGCCTGGCGGCCGAAGACCGTCACGAGCGTGTGCCCGGTGAACATCTCCTCGATGTGGGCGTTCAGGCTCCCCGTGTGCGCCCACTGGTCGATGAACCGCGGCTTGGACCGCTTGGCGATCAGCGCGGCGACGAGCATCGACAGCGGCACCGTGACGAGCGCGACGAACGCGAGCAGCGGCGAGATCCAGAACATCATCGCGAGGACGCCGACCACGGTCAGCACCGAGGTGATGACCTGGCTGAGCGTCTGCTGCAGCGTCTGGGCCACGTTGTCGATGTCGTTCGTCACGCGGGACAGCAGCTCGCCGCGCGCCTGCTTGTCGAGGTAGCTCAGCGGCACCCGGTGCAGCTTGGCCTCGACGTCGGCGCGCAGCCGCAGCACCGAGCGCTGCACCACCCCTGCCGTCATCCGGCCCTGTGCCCACCCGAACAGGAACGAGCCCACGTACACCAGCACGACGACGAGCAGGATCTGGCCCAGCCGGTCGAAGTCGACCCCCGCCCCGGGGACCACGTCCATGCCCGAGAGCATGTCCGCCCACTGGTCCTGGCCGTCCGCGCGCAGGGCGGCCTCGGCCTGCTCCTGGGTCGTGACGCCCGGGATCTGGCCGACCACCTTGCCGACGATGCCCTCGAACAGCACGTTCGTGGCGTTGCCCAGCAGCTTCGGGCCGACGACCGCCAGCACCACGGACGCGACGCCGAGCACGACGATCACGATCATCCGGACCCGCTCGGGCCGCAGCTCGCGGAGGAACCGGGCCCCGGAGGCCCGGAAGTTCGACGACTTCTCCCCCGGCATGCCCATGGAGCCCATCGGGCCGCCGTGGGGCCGGCCGGCCGGCGGCCGAGCCGGTGCGGTGCGCTCGGCGCTCATGCGGCCTCCTCCTCGCTGATCTGCGAGTAGACGATCTCCTGGTACGTCTCGTTGGTCGCGAGCAGCTCGGCGTGCGTGCCGCGCCCGACCACCTGCCCGTCCTCGAGCACCACGATCACGTCGGCGTGCCGGATGGTGGCCACCCGCTGGGCGACGACGAGCACAGCCGCGTCGCGCGTCTCGGGCACGAGCGCCGCGCGCAGCGCCGCGTCGGTGGCGTAGTCGAGCGCCGAGAACGAGTCGTCGAACAGGTAGATCCGTGGTCGTCGGACCAGCGCCCGGGCGATCGCGAGGCGTTGGCGCTGCCCGCCCGAGACGTTGGTGCCGCCCTGGGCGATCGGCGCGTCCAGCCCGCCGGGCATCTTCTCGACGAAGGAGCGCGCCTGGGCGATCTCGAGCGCCCGCCACAGCTCCTCCTCGGGGGCGCCGGGCATCCCGTACTCCAGGTTCGAGCGCACCGTCCCCGCGAACAGGTACGGCTTCTGGGGCACCAGGCCGATCTGCGCGCCGAGCTCGAGGGGGTCGATGTCGCGCACGTCCACGCCGCCGATCAGCACCGCGCCGTCGGTGACGTCGTACAGCCGCGGCACCAGGTCCACGAGCGTGGTCTTGCCGGAGCCGGTCGAGCCGATGATCGCCGTGGTCCGCCCCGGCTCGGCGACCAGGTCGACGTGCTGGAGCACCGGCTTCTCCGCACCCGGGTACCGGAACTCGACGTCCCGCAGCTCGAGGTGACCCCGAGCGGCGGCGTCCTCCGGGAGCGGCACCGGCGCGACCGGCGGGAGCACGCTCGTCGGGGTGTCGACCACCTCGCCGATGCGCCCGGCCGCGACGATCGCGCGTGGGAACAGCACGAACATCATCGTGCTCATCATCACGGCCATGAGGATGTAGGCGATGTAGGACAGGAACGCCGTGAGCTGGCCGATCTGCATCGCACCGGAGTCGACGCGGTGCCCGCCGAACCAGATGACGCCTGTGCTGGTCAGGTTGAGCACCAGCATGACCGCGGGGAACATCAGCGCCATCAGCTGTCCGGTGCGCAGCGAGGTGAGGAACAGCGCCTGGTTCGCCTCGTCGAACCGCCGGGTCTCCTGCTGCTCGCGGACGAAGGCGCGCACCACGCGGATGCCGGTGATCTGCTCGCGCATCACGCGGTTGATCGCGTCGATCCGCGTCTGCATGACGCGGAAGTACGGGATCATCCGGGACACGACCAGCCCGATCACGATCGCGAGCGCCGGGACGGCGACCAGGAGGATGAGCGAGAGGCCGGGGTCCTCCTGCAGCGCCATCACGACGCCGCCGACGAGCATGATCGGGGCCATGATCACGAACGTGAACGTCATGAGCACGACCATCTGGACCTGCTGGACGTCGTTCGTCGTGCGCGTGATCAGCGTCGGCGCCCCGAACTGACCCATCTCCCGCGCCGAGAAGCCCTGCACCGTGCGGAACAGGCGGGCCCGCACGTCCCGGCCGAACCCCATGGCCGCCTTGGCGCCGAACCAGACCGCGGCGACCGCGCAGACGACCTGCAGCAGGCTGATCGAGAGCATGACGCCGCCCAGGCGCAGGATCTCGTCGGTGTCGCCCTGCACCACGCCGTCGTCGATGATCCGGGCGTTCAGGCTCGGCAGGTAGAGCGTCGCGAGCGTCTGCACCAGCTGGAGCACCACGACCGCCGTCACGGCGGCGGCGTAGGGCCGCAGGTGCTCCTTCAGGAGTCGGACGAGCATCAGTGGTCCCCCTCGGGCCGGCCGGACGGAGCAGCGGGGGCGAGCGCCCCGTGCAGGAAGTGAGCGACGACGACGTCGAGCGGCGGCACCACGGGCTCGACGCCCCGGCGCCGCGCGTCGATCAGCGACATGGCGAGCCCGCCGACCGTGAGCGACAGGAGGTCCACGACCACCTCGACAGGGTGCGCGAACCGGTCGGCGTCCGGGGCCAGGAGCTCCGCGATCGCGTCCCGTACGGCACGCTGCCCACGTTCCTGCCGATCCAGGTGCTCGCGCAACCCCATATGCGCGTCGCGGCCGGCCGGCTCCCCCGCCGCGCGCGCGACCTCGTGCAGGATGCCCATCCACTGCATGACGTGCCCCATGCGGTCGAGCCCGATGTCGAGGACGGCGCGCACGCGCTCCTCGAGCGGCGTGCCGACGCCGACCGCGGCGAGGATCGGCACGTCGGCGGCGGGGTCCACCGCGGCGAGCACCGTGGCGCGCACGAGCGCGTTCTTGTCCTCGAAGACGCGGAACAGCGTGCCCTCGGCGACTCCGGCTGCCTGCGCGAGCTCCCTCGTCGTGACGCCCGCGCCGCGCTCGAGCACCACGCCGCGCACGGCCCGGAGGATCGCGGCCCGGCGCTCCTCGGGCGGCAGCGGGGCGGCCCTGCGGGAACGGTCGACCATGATCGGCACACTAAATGAGTGAGCACTCACTCCGCAAGATCCGCCGGGGCGGACCCGCGGAGCTCCCCCGACCGAACGTCCCCCGACGCGCGAGGGCCCCGGCCGCGTCGCCGCGGTCGGGGCCCTCGAGCCGGACGCGGTGCGTCAGGCGAGCGTGCCGCCCTGCTCGGGCTCGTGGCCCGAGGGTGCGGGCGGAGGCGGCACGTCGGCCCCGCGCGGCGGGACCGCGGCACCGCCGGGCCGCTGCCCCAGCTCGGCTGCCGGGTCGAACGGACGACCCGACAGGTTGCCGGCCGAGGTCGCGTCGGCCGTCGCCGCCGCCGACTCGCGCTTCGCCTCGGCGAGCGCCTCGGCCGGGTCGGTCAGCGCGACGGGCGGCAGGTCGTCGCCCGCGAGCGGCGACGTGCCGGCCGGGCGGCCGCTCCCCGAGTCCTCGGGCCCACCGAACCCACCGAACCCCTTGGTCATCTGGCCCAGGGCGCCGGTGAGCTCGGACGGCAGGAACCACATCTTGTTCGACGGGTACGCCGCGATCTTCGGCAGGGTCTGGAGGTACTGGTACGCGAGCAGCTTGGGGTCCGCGTCCCCGCGGTGCACCGCGTCGAACACCTGCAGGATCGCGCGCGCCTCGCCCTCGGCCCGCAGGATCGCGGACTGGGCCTCGCCCTCGGCCCGCAGGATCGCCGACTGCTTCTCGCCCTCGGCGGTCAGGATCGCCGACTGCTTGACGCCCTCGGCGGTCAGGATCGCCGCGCGACGGTCCCGCTCGGCACGCATCTGCTGCTCCATCGAGCCCTGCACCGAGGCGGGCGGGTCGATCGCCTTGAGCTCGACGCGGTTGACGCGGATCCCCCACTTGCCGGTGGCCTCGTCGAGGACGCCGCGCAGCTGGCCGTTGATCTGGTCACGGCTGGTCAGCGTCTGCTCGAGGTCCATCGACCCGATGACGTTACGGAGCGTGGTGACGGTGAGCTGCTCGATGCCGGTGATGTAGTTCGCGATCTCGTACACCGCCGACTTGGGGTCCGTCACCTGGAAGTAGATGACGGTGTCGATGCTCACGACGAGGTTGTCCGACGTGATCACGGGCTGCGGCGGGAAGGAGACGACCTGCTCGCGCAGGTCGACGCCCGCGCGCACGCGGTCGACGAACGGGATGAGCAGGTGCAGGCCGGCGTCGAGGGTGCGCGAGTAGCGGCCGAGCCGCTCCACGATGATCGCGACGGTCTGCGGGACGATCCGTACCGCGCGGAACAGCGCGATGACGACGAACAGGAGGACGAGCGCCAGGACGACGATCAGGGCGATCTGTCCGACGTTCGTGGTGTCCTCGGTCATGTGACCTCCAAGGGTCCGGGACGGGCTCGGTCAGGCTCGACGACGGTCCGCGCGGACGGTCACGAGAGCTTCGGGACGACGACGGCCGTGGCGCCGTCGATGCGGTCGACGGTCACCTCGGTGCCCGGCGGCAGGGCGTCGCCCGCGGCCGTGCGAGCGCTCCACACCTCGCCGCCGAGCTTCACGCGACCGTTGTCCACCGTGACGGTGGAGACGACCACGGCACCGCGGCCGACGAGCGCCGCGGAGTTGGTCTCCACGAGCGGCTCGCGCACCCGCAGCCGGCGCAAGAGCCAGGGCCGCAGCGTCGCCAGCAGGATCACCGCGGTCACCGCGGCGACCAGGAACTGCGCCCACACCGGCGCGCCCAGCCCGTACGCCGCCGCGCCCGCGAGGGCGCCGCCGGCGAGCATGATCAGGACCAGGTCGAGCGAGAGCATCTCCAGGATGCCCAGCACCAGCGCTGCGCCGACCCACCAGAGCCAACCCATGTCGGCACCCCTCCTCGTGTCACGAAGCTGGTACCGATCCTATGCCTGTCCTTGACGTTCTCGTGGGCCGTCGTCCACAGGCCGCCGGGCCGAGCTCCCCCGACCGGGTCAGGCGGTGGCCGGGACCGCCCGCGCCGCCCAGCGGCCGGCGTGCCGGTCGAGCGCCAGAGGCAGGCCGAACGCGCCGGAGAGCTGCTCGGCGGTGAGCACCTCCTCCAGGGGCCCGGCGGCGTGCACCCGCCCGTCGCGCAGCAGCAGCAGGTGCGTGAAGCCCGGCGGGATCTCCTCGACGTGGTGCGTCACGAGCACCAGGACGGGCGAGCGCGGGTCGCCCGCGAGCTCGGCCAGGGCCTGCACCAGCTCCTCGCGCCCCCCGAGGTCCAGCCCGGCCGCCGGCTCGTCCAGCAGCAGCAGCTCGGGGTCGGACATCAGCGCCCGCGCGATCTGCACGCGCTTGCGCTCGCCCTCGCTCAGCGTGCCGAAGTACCGCTCGGCGAGGTGCGCCACGCCGAACGCCCGCAGCAGGTCGGTCGCGCGCGCCTCGTCGAGCTCCTCGTACGACTCCCGCCACCGCCCCGTCACGCCGTAGGCGGCGGTGAGCACGACGTCGTGGACGGTCTCGCCCGACGGGATGCGGTCCGCGAGCGCGGCGCTCGACAGCCCGATCCGGGGGCGCAGCTCGAACACGTCGACGCGGCCGAGCCGGCTGCCCAGCAGGTCGGCCGTCCCGCTCGTCGGGTGCATGCCGCCCGAGGCGACCTGCAGGAGCGTGGTCTTGCCGGCGCCGTTGCGGCCCAGCACCACCCACCGCTCGCCCTCCCCGATCCGCCACGTCACCTGGTCGAGGATGGTCGTCGTCCCCCGGCGGATCGTCACGGCCTGCAGGTCGAGCACGTCGGTCATGGGCACGACCCTAACCGGCCGTCGCAGCGGGACGGGCCCGCACCGCCGTGACGCGACGCACGGCGCCCGGCACGTCGGCTCCGCACCCGTGGGCAGGACGCCCCGACGTACGGTGGGCGGATGGCCGAACCCCTGGACCTGACCCGGTCGACCGTCCTCGCGCTGTGGCTCGCCACGGGCGACACCGGTCCGGCCGCGGTGCGCGCCGTGCAGGCGGACGACGAGCCGCACGGCGTCACCGACGCGGGCGACGACCCGCTCGGCTCGACCGCCGCGCTGTCCGACGCGCTCGCCGGCTGGTCGGCGCCCGACCTCGACGTCGTCGCGCTGCTCCCCGCGCCCGGCGACGTCGTGGGCGTGCCGGCGGACGTCTCCGCCGACGCGCTCGCCGCGGGTGAGGTGGTGCTGCTGCGCACGGGGTCGCGGTTCCTCGCCGCGGTCCCGGAGGTCACGTCCTTCGGCAGCGACCTGGAGCCCGGGCACCTCGTCACGTGGCGGGTGCACGAGGTCCCCGACTGGCGGGTGGGCGTGCAGTCGCTCGGCTCGCTGGAGGACGCCGACCGGGCGCTGCGCCAGGGTCTCGTGCAGGTCACCGACGCGCTGGTGCGTCTGGACGTCGCGCACTGGGACGACGAGCACGCGGCGCGGGTCATCGCGCTGCGCGACGCCGCGCTGCCGACGTGGCGCCTGCCCGACCGCCTCGACGGCCGCCGCGCGCGCGTGCTCGCGAGCGCGGCCCGCCTGCTGGCGATCGTCGACGTCGCGACGCTCGACCACGGCGGCGCGCTCACCGTCTGGCAGGCCGACCAGCGCACCGCCGCGCTGCACGACGTCGACCGCCTCGCGCGGCGCGCGCTCGCCGCCGCGACGCTGGCCGGGCCGGTCCGGGGACCGCTCGACGGGCCGCGCGATCAGCCCAGCACGCGGCGGTAGACCTCGACCGTCTGCTCGGCGACCGCGTCCCAGGAGAAGTGCTCCTCGACCCGCCGCCGGGCCGCCGCACCCCACGCGGCCGCACGCGCCTCGTCGGACACCGCGTCCGTCAGCGCCGCCGCCAGGTCGGCGACGAACCGCTCGGGGTCGCGCGGCGTGCCCGTGCCGTCCTGCACCTGGTCGATCGGCACCAGCCAGCCCGTGACGCCGTCGTCGACGACCTCCGGGATCCCGCCGGTCGCCGTCCCGACGACGGGCAGCCCGACCGCCATGGCCTCGAGGTTGACGATGCCGAGCGGCTCGTACACCGACGGGCAGACGAACACGGTCGAGGCCGCGAGCACCGCCACCAGGTCCGGCCGGGGCAGCATCTGCTCGATCCAGACCACACCCGAGCGGCGCTCGCGCAGGTCGGCCACGAGCCCGGCGACCTCCGCCGCGATCTCGGGGGTGTCGGGCGCCCCCGCGCACAGCACGAGCTGCACGTCCGCCGGGAGCCGCTCCGCGGCGCGCAGCAGGTACGGCAGGCCCTTCTGGCGCGTGATCCGTCCGACGAAGACGACCGCGGGACGCGTGGGGTCGATCCCGAGCTCACGGACCGTGGCCTCGGCGGCGGCCGCGTCCGCGGGGCTCGTCGGACGACGCCAGCCCTCGAGGTCGATGCCGTTGTGCACGACGTGGACGCGTGCCGGGTCCACCGCGGGGTAGCTGCGCAGGATGTCGTCGCGCATGCCGCCCGAGACCGCGATCACCCCCGCCGCGGCCTCGTACGCCGTCCTCTCGACCCAGCTCGAGACGGCGTAGCCGCCGCCGAGCTGCTCGGCCTTCCAGGGGCGCAGCGGCTCCAGGCTGTGCGCGGTCAGGACGTGCGGGACCCCGTGCAGGAGGCTCGCGACGTGACCGGCCAGGTTGGCGTACCAGGTGTGCGAGTGGACGAGGTCGCTGCGCGCGCCGTCGGGTCCGACCTCGCCGACGCCGCCGACGATCTCGAGGTCGACGCCGAGGGTCTGCAGCGCGGCGTTGGTGCCGGCGAGCCCGGCGGGCACGTCGTAGCCGCGGACGCCGGCCGACGCCGGCTCGTCGCGGGGGCCCTCGAAGCAGTGCACCCGGACGTCGATCGTGCGCCGGAGCACCGCGGCCAGCTCCGCGACGTGCACCCCGGCCCCGCCGTAGACGTGCGGCGGGTACTCGCGCGTGAGCAGGTCCACTCGCACGGCGTTGCCTCCTGGGTGCTGCGGCGACCCGGCGCGGGGATGCCGGGCTGCGCTGGTCGGACGGACGCGCGGACCGGTGCCCGGCCCGCTGCGCGACACGCTAGCGCGTCGCCCGGGCCATGCCTCGCCGACGACCGCGCGGGGGCCTAGGGTCGGGGGCATGGCAACACCGCGCGTCCTGGCCATCGTCCTCGCAGGTGGCGAGGGCAAGCGACTCATGCCGCTCACGGCGCACCGGGCCAAGCCCGCCGTGCCCTTCGGCGGCATCTACCGGTTGGTCGACTTCGCGCTGTCGAACGTCATCAACTCGCACTACCTGCACGTGATCGTGCTGACGCAGTACAAGTCGCACAGCCTGGACCGGCACGTCTCGAAGACGTGGCGCATGTCGGCCCTGCTCGGCAACTACGTGGCCGCCGTCCCCGCGCAGCAGCGCGTCGGCAAGCACTGGTACCTGGGCTCCGCGGACGCGATCTACCAGTGCCTGAACATCATCGACGACGAGCGCCCCGACATCGTCGTCGTGGTCGGCGCCGACCACGTCTACCGCATGGACTTCTCCCAGATGGTCGACGCCCACATCGAGTCGGGCGCCGAGCTGACCGTCGCAGGGATCCGCCAGCCCATCGGCGAGGCGGACCAGTTCGGCGTCATCGAGACCGACCCGAAGGACCCGACCCGCATCGCCGCGTTCCGCGAGAAGCCGTCGGACCCCGTGGGGCTGCCGGACTCCCCGGGCGAGGTGCTCGCGTCCATGGGCAACTACGTGATGAACGCGGACGCGCTCATCCGCGCGGTCACCGAGGACGCGCAGAACGTCAACAGCCGGCACGACATGGGCGGCGACATCGTCCCCGCGTTCGTCGAGCGCGGCACGGCCGGCGTCTACGACTTCATCCGCAACGACATCCCCGGCTCGACCCCCCGCGACCGGGACTACTGGCGGGACGTCGGGACGATCGACGCGTTCTACGAGGCGAACATCGACCTCATCGCGGTCGAGCCGGTCTTCAACCTCTACAACGACGACTGGCCGCTGCACACCGGGTACACCGGCCTGCCGCCGGCCAAGTTCGTCCACGCGGGCGCCGGTCGCCTGGGCCACGCGGCGGACTCGATCGTGTCGCCGGGCGTCGTCGTCTCGGGTGCCACCGTCTCCGGCTCCGTCCTGTCCCCCGGGATCCGCCTGCACTCGTGGGCGCAGGTGACCGACTCCGTCCTCATGGACGGCGTGCAGGTCAGCAGGTACGCGCAGGTGCACCGCGCCATCCTCGACAAGAACGTGATCGTGCCCGAGCGCGCGCGGATCGGCCTGGACCACGAGCACGACCGGGCGCGCGGCTTCACCGTCACGGACTCCGGCATCACCGTGGTGCCCAAGGGCTCGATCATCACCGACTGACGGTCTCGACCGATCGACCATCCGCCACCGACCGGGCAGCGCGGACGGCCGGGCTCCGGTCCCACTACCCTCCTGCCGTGACCCGCACCCCCGCCGCCGGCCTGCTCGTGATGGACGTCGACTCCACGCTCATCACGGGCGAGGTGATCGAGATGCTCGCGGACCACGCGGGGTCCCGCGCGCTGGTCACCGAGATCACCGAGCGTGCCATGCGCGGCGAGCTCGACTTCGCGGCGTCGCTCCACGAGCGCGTCGCGACGCTCGCCGGGCTGCCGACGAGCGTGCTCGACGAGGTCCTGGCGGCCATCGAGCTCTCCCCCGGCGCGCGCGAGCTCGTCGCCGCGGTCCAGGAGCGCGGCTGGGCCGTCGGCCTGGTCTCGGGTGGCTTCGTGGAGCTCGTCGGGCCGCTCGCCGCGTCGCTGGGGATCACGCTGTTCCGCGCCAACGCGCTCGAGGTGGCGGACGGGCGGCTCACCGGCCGCGTCACGGGTCCCGTCGTGGACCGCGCGGCCAAGGCCGTCGCGCTGCGGGACTACGCCGGCGCCGTGGGCGTCGACGTCGCGCGGGCGGTCGCGATCGGGGACGGCGCCAACGACCTCGACATGCTGACCGCCGCAGGGTTCGGCATCGCGTTCAACGCCAAGCCCGTGGTCGCCGCGCAGGCGGACGCCGTGCTCGGCTCGCGGCTCGACGAGGCGCTCGCGCTGCCCCCGTTCGCGGCCTGACGCGCCCCGGTCAGTCCGGTGTGACCAGCCGCAGCAGCCGACCCGTGCGCGGCGCGACCCCGGCCCACGGCCCGTCGAGCTCGAGCCACGACCACGAGGCCGTGGGCACTCCGACCTGCACGCGCGCGACGGCGCCCTCGTCGGAGCCGGGGCCGGCGATGGTGGCGGCGGCGTGGGACATGGTGGGCTCGTGCCCGACGACGACGAGCGTGCCCACCTCGTCGGGCGCGGTCGCCAGGAGCGCGATCAGCGAGCGCACCCCGGCCTCGTAGACGTCGTCGAGGTAGCGCACCGGCGGCTCGAGGCCTGCCGCCTGGCGCACCAGGTCCCACGTCTGGCGGGTGCGGACGCTCGACGAGCACCACACGAGGTCGGGCGTGACCCCCTCCGCGGCGAGCGCCGCGCCCACGCGCCCGCACTGCCGGCGGCCGGCGAGCGCGAGCGGGCGGTCGTGGTCGGGCATGCCGTCGGGGTGCTCGGCCTTGGCGTGCCGCAGCAGGACCAGACGTCGGGTCGTCACGCGCCCAGCGTGCCATCTGACCCGCGGCGGCACCAACGTCCCGCGGGCAGCGTCAGCGCGCGTGCGCGCCCGGCGCCCAGTGGAGCGAGCTCACGATGCCGGTCCGGCCGAGCGCGTCGACGTCGTCGGGGGTCAGGAGCAGCACCTCGGCGCCGGCACCGACCATCGGCGCGGACGCGAGCGGGTGGGCCGGCGCCGCGCGGCGACCACGCTCCCCACCTCCGGTCGCCGGGCTCGTCGCGACCGCCCCGGCGGTCTGCACGGACGCCTGCGCGAGCCGCTCGTACCGGTCGCCCACGCGCTCGTCGCCCGCGGGCGGTGCCAGGACGCCCGCGGCGGTGAGCGCCGCGTGCGCGTCGGCGAGGTAGCTCTCCCGGACCCACTGCGCCCACACGGGCAGCGCGTCGAAGCGCAGCCCGGTGTGCGCCGAGCGGCGCTCGAACAGCGCACGCGCGGCCCGCTCCACGAGCTCCGCCGCGTCCTGCGGCCGCACGTCCATGGCACTCCCCCTGGTCGATCCTGCGCGGACGTCCTGCCCATCGGCAGGGCGCCCGCGCATGTGACCGGTTCGAGGAGCCCTCACGCCCGTGCCCGGGCGGTGACGGTCAGGCGCGGGTCACTGCCCCATCGCGTGCACGCCGCCGTCGACGTGCACGATCTCGCCGGTGGTCGCCGGGAACCAGTCGGAGAGCAGGGCCGCGACCGCGCGCGCGGTGGGCTCGGGGTCGGTGACGTCCCAGCCCAGCGGGGCGCGCGTGCTCCAGTTCGCCTCCATCGCCTCGAAGCCCGGGATGGACTTGGCGGCGGTGGTGCGGATCGGGCCGGCGGAGACCAGGTTCACGCGCACGCCCGACGAGCCGAGGTCGCGCGCCAGGTAGCGCGACGTCGACTCGAACGCGGCCTTGGCCACGCCCATCCAGTCGTAGACCGGCCACGCGAACTTGGCGTCGAACGTCAGGCCGACGATCGACCCGCCCCCGGTGAGCAGCGGCTGGGCCGCGACCGCGAGGGACTTGAGCGAGTACGCCGAGACCTCGAGCGCCGTGGCGACGTCGGCCCACTCCCCCGCCAGGAAGTTGCCGCCCATGACGGACTGCGGCGCGAAGCCGATGGAGTGCACCACCCCGTCGAGGTGGTCGAGACCGGCCTCGCGGACGCGGCCCGCGAGCGCCGCGAGGTCGTCGGCGTCGGTCACGTCGAGCTGGACGACCGGTGCCTCGACCGGCAGCCGCCGCGCGATCACCTGGGTCAGGCGGAACTGGCGCCCGAACGAGGTGAGCACCACCTCGGCGCCCTCCTCCTGCGCGAGGCGGGCGACGTGGAACGCGATCGAGCCGTCCGTCAGGACGCCGGTGATCAGGAGCTTCTTGCCGGTGAGCAGGCCCATGGCCGGTCTCTCTTCCTGGAGTGCTGGTGAGGGGAGGTCAGTGGCCCATGCCGAGGCCGCCGTCGACCGGCAGCACCGCGCCGGAGACGTAGCCCGCGGCGGGCGACGCGAGGAACTCGACCGCCGCCGCGACCTCGTCGGGCTGCGCGAACCGGCCCGCGGGGATGGCGGCCTTGTAGGAGGTCTGCGTCGCCTCGGGCAGCGCGCGCGTCATGTCGGTGTCGATGAAGCCGGGCGCGACCACGTTGGCGGTGATGCCCCGGCCGCCGAGCTCGCGCGTGATCGAGCGGGCCATGCCGACCAGCGCGGCCTTCGACGCCGCGTAGTTGACCTGGCCCGGACCGCCGTAGAGGCCGACCACGGACGAGATCAGCACGATCCGGCCCCGGCGCATCCGGATCATGCCCTTGCTCGCGCGCCGCACGCAGCGGAACGCGCCCTTGAGGTTGACGTCCAGGACCTCGTCGAACTCCTCGTCGGACATCCGCATGAGGAGCTGGTCTCGCGTCACGCCGGCGTTCGCGACGAGCACCTCGACCGGGCCGAGCTCGGCCTCGACCGCCGTGAACGCCGCGTCGACCGACGCCGTGTCGCGCACGTCGGCGACGAACCCGTGCACGCCGTCCGGGAGGTCGCCGGAGCGGTAGATCGTCGCGACCCGGTCGCCCGCGGCGACGAAGCGCTCGGCGATCGCCCGGCCGATGCCGCGGTTCGCCCCGGTCACCAGGACGACGCGGGGCTCGGGAGCCGCCGGGCCGGTCGTCGCGTCGGCGGTCGTCTTGTCGGAAGTCTCAGGCACGGGACACGACGCTAGCCGAGGCGACGTGCTCGTCGGGGCACCGGCGCGGCACAGGTTGCGGCCGGACGGTTGTGGGACGCGCACAAGTGGCCGGCCGGCGGCGTGACGTCCGCCACGCGCGGGGCGTCGCCGTGCGCGCGACCCCGCGCGCGACGCCGTCCCGGGCACCCCGGCACCGACGATCGGACTTACGATCGAACGGTGAGCACACGCCGCGAGCCCGAGGTGCACCGCATCACCGCGGCGCCCGAGCCCCTCGCCGTCGACGTGGCGCGGCGCCAGCAGCGGTACCTGATCCAGATGGGGATCCGTGTGGTCTGCTTCCTGGTGGCCGTCGTGACGTGGTCGCACGCGCCGCTGTGGCTGTCGCTGGTGCTCATCGTGGCCGCCGTCGTGCTGCCGTACGTCGCCGTCATCTTCGCGAACGCCGGCCGGGAGCGCCGCGACGAGCCCGAGCCGTTCGTCGACCCGCGGATGATCGGCGGCGGGCCCCGGCACGACGAGCTGGGCGGTGGCCGGTGAGCCTGTTCGCGCCGGACCCGGTCGACGAGGCCGTCTGCTCGGCGCGCGGCTGCCGCGCCGACGCCGCGTGGGCGCTCCTGTGGAACAACCCGAAGCTGCACACGGCCGAGCGGCGCAAGGTGTGGCTCGCGTGCGACGACCACCGCGAGCACCTCACCCAGTTCCTCGACGTGCGCGGCTTCCTGCGCGACACCGTGCCCGTCGACGAGCTCGACGCCGGCGCCACGGCACCGTGACCGACCCCGTGCACCGCCCGACGAGCCCGCCCGCGAGCACCGCATGACGCTCACCCCCGCGCGGCGGCGTGCCGTCGGGCTCGTGCTGGTCGGCGTCGTCGTCGCGACCGTGTGCGTGTTCCTCGGTCGTTGGCAGTGGCACCGGCACGAGTGGCGCGACGCCCAGATCGCGATCGCGGAGTCCAACTACGACGCCGATCCCGTGCCGCTCGACCAGGTGGTCGACGGCCCCGCGGACGCGCTCCCCGACGACGAGCAGTGGCGCCCCGTCACGGTCACCGGGCACTACCTCGACGCGACGGTGCTGCTGCGCAACCGGCCGGTCGACGGCAACCCGGCGTACCACGTCGTCGTCCCGTTCGTCGTGGCCGGCACCCAGGACGTCCTGGTGGTCGACCGCGGCTGGGTCCCCACCGGCGAGGACGCGAGCGAGAGCGTCGAGGTCCCCGCGGCACCCGCCGGCCAGATCACGCTCGTCGTGCGGCTGCGGACGGCCGAGAACCCCTCGAGCCGCGCGCCCGGCGACGGCTGGGTGCACGCCCTCGCGCCCGGCCAGGTCCTCACCGCGGCCGACGCCGCGGTCCCCGGTGCGCTGTACACCGGCCTGTACGGCCAGCGGGTGTCCGAGGACCCGGCACCCGCGCAGGTCCCGGGCGCGCTCCCGCCGCCCGACCTCGACCCGGGATCGCACCTGTCCTACGCGTTCCAGTGGTGGGTGTTCTCGCTCGGCGCGCTCCTGGGCTTCTGCTGGCTCGCCCGCCGCGAGGTCGTCGAGGAGCGCGACGGACCCCTCGTCCTGCCGCACGCCGCGCCCCGGCCCGACGAGCCGGCGGACACGCCCGTCTCCCCCGCCCCACGGCGCCGGCGCAAGGAGGGCCGCGCGGAGGCCGAGGAGGACGCGCTCATCGAGGCCCAGCTCGGCACGCCGCCCGACCGCTAGCCGCGCCCGCTCAGGCGAGCGTGATGAGGTCCAGGTAGTCCGCGTTCCAGAGGTCCTCGTCGCCGTCCGGCAGGAGCAGCACGCGCTCGGGGTCGAGCGCCGCGACGGCGCCCTCGTCGTGGCTCACCAGGACGACGGCGCCCTGGTAGCCGCGCAGCGCCGCCAGGATCTCCTCGCGGCTGGCCGGGTCCAGGTTGTTCGTCGGCTCGTCGAGCAGCAGCACGTTCGCGGCGGACACGACGAGGGCGGCGAGCGCGAGGCGCGTCTTCTCGCCACCGGAGAGCACGCGCGCCGGCTTGTCCGCGTCGTCGCCCGAGAAGAGGAACGAGCCGAGCACCGAGCGCACCTGCGTGTCGGTGAGGTCCGGCGCGGCCGAGCGCAGGTTCTCGACGACCGTGCGGTCCAGGTCGAGCGTCTCGTGCTCCTGCGCGTAGTAGCCGAGCTTGAGGCCGTGCCCGGCGTGCACCTCGCCCGTGTCGGGCTTCTCGAGGCCGGACAGCAGCCGCAGCAGCGTCGTCTTGCCCGCGCCGTTGAGCCCCAGCACGACGACCTTCGAGCCCCGGTCGATCGCCAGGTCGACCCCGGTGAAGACCTCCTGCGAGCCATAGGACTTCGACAGGTCGGACGCCGTGATGGGCGTGCGCCCGCACGGCGCCGGGTCCGGGAACCGCAGGCGCGCGACCTTGTCGCTGACCCGGGCCTCCTCGAGCCCCGACAGCATCTTCTCGGCACGCCGCGCCATGTTCTGCGCCGCGACGGCCTTGGTCGCCTTCGCGCGCATCTTGTCCGCCTGCGCCAGGAGCGCCGAGGCCTTCTTCTCGGCGTTGGCCCGCTCGCGGCGCCGGCGCTTCTCGTCCGTCTCGCGCTGCAGCAGGTACGCGTCCCAACCCAGGTTGTACTGGTCCAGCGCCGCGCGGTTGGCGTCCAGGTGGAAGACCTTGTTCACCGTGGCGCGCAGCAGCTCGACGTCGTGGGAGATGACCACGAACCCGCCCGAGTACGAGCGCAGGTAGTCGCGCAGCCAGGCGATCGAGTCCGCGTCGAGGTGGTTCGTCGGCTCGTCCAGCAGCAGGGTGTCCACGCCCGAGAACAGGATCCGCGCGAGCTCGACCCGGCGGCGCTGGCCACCCGAGAGCGTGCCGAGCTCCTGGCCCAGCACGCGGTCGTCGAGGCCCAGGTTCGCGGTGATGCGGTGCGCCTCGGACTCCGCCGCGTAGCCGCCTGCGGCCGTGAAGCGCGCCTCCAGCCGGGAGTAGCGCGCCATCGCCTTCTCGCGCTCCGCGTCGTCCGTGCTCGCCATCAGCACCTCGGTGGCGCGCATCGCGCGGACGATCTCGTCGAGCCCACGGGCCGAGAGCACCCGGTCCAGCGCGAGCACCGTCAGGTCCCCCGACGCGGGGTCCTGCGGCAGGTAGCCCACCTCGCCCGAGCGGCTGATCGTGCCGCTGGTCGGCTGGGTCTGGCCCGAGAGCGTCTTGGTCAGCGTCGTCTTGCCGGCGCCGTTGCGGCCGACGAGCCCGATCCGGTCGCCGGCGGCGATGCGGAACGAGGTCTCGGCGAGGAGCTCGCGGGCGCCGATGCGCAGGCCGACGCCTTGGGCAGTGATCACGTGGTGGTTTCCTCCGAGAAGCCGGCGCCCGTCTTGGGCGGGCGCACAGGCGCCGTCAATCCTAACGACCGCTAGCGTCACTACCTGCCGACGTCGTCCGGCAGCGCTCTCCCGCCGGCTCCTCCCGCACGACGAGCGCGCGCACGACGAGCAACCGAGCACACGACCCGAGGGAGAACACCCGTGGCCGACGCACGCGAGCACGACACCCTGACCCAGCCGCCGGCCGCCGACGCCCCGTCGTCGGACCGCACCTTGAACGACGGCACCTCCTCGGACGGCACCTCCTCGGCCACGACGACGCACGGGCGGCCGCTTCCCCCGCCCGCGGAGCGGGCCCACCCGGTCGCGACCGACCTGGCGCTCGTGAGCGTGTTCGCCGCGTTCATCGCGGCCAGCGCGCTGGTCCCCGGCATCCCGACGGGGGTCGGGGTGCCGATCACGCTGCAGACGTTCGCGGTGGTCCTCGCGGGGCTGGTGCTGGGCTGGCGGCGCGGCGGCCTGGCGGCGCTGCTCTACCTCGCCGTCGGCCTCGCGGGCGTGCCGGTGTTCGCCAACGGCTCGGGCGGGCTCGGTGTCCTGGCCGGCGCGAGCGCGGGCTACCTCGTGGCGTTCCCGCTCGGCGCGGCGCTCGCCGGGCTCCTCGCCAACGGCGCCCGCCACGCGACCGGCGGCGCCCGCTACCTGGTGCTCGTCGCGAGCGGACTGACCGCGAGCGCGCTGACCATCCACCCGCTGGGCATCGCAGGGATCGCGCTCAACGCGAACCTCTCGGCGCAGGAGGCGTTCGCCGCGGGCGCGGTGTACTTCCCGGGCGACACGGTCAAGAACCTGCTCGCGGCCGCGGTCGCGCTCGCGGTCTTCGCGCACTACCCCGACCTGCTGCGCCGGCGCCGCTGATGATCGAGCTGCGCGACGCGCTCGTCACGGCCTGGACGCCCGATCCCGCGGGCGGCCCGGACACCGTGACGCGCCTGCTCGGGCCGGTCTCGTCGACCCTCACCGAGCGCCGCGTCGCGGTCGTCGGCGCCAACGGCTCCGGCAAGTCGACGCTCGCGCGGCTGCTCAACGGCCTGGTCCTGCCGGCGGCCGGGTCCGTGCACGTCGACGGCCTCGACACGCGCAGGGACGGCCCGGCCGTGCGCCGCCGGGTCGGCTTCGTCTTCACCGACCCGGACGCGCAGCTCGTCATGCCGACCCCCGTCGAGGACGTCGCGCTCTCGCTGCGGCGCACGGTTCCCGACGCCGACGAGCGCGAGCGCCGGGCCCGCGCCGCGCTCGCGCGCGTCGGCCTGGCCGACCGGGCCGACCTGCCCGTGCACGCGCTGTCCGGCGGCCAGCGTCAGCTCCTCGCGCTCACCTCGGTGCTCGCGTCGGCTCCCGAGGTCCTGGTCTGCGACGAGCCGACGACGCTGCTCGACCTGCGCTGGCGCACCGTCGTCGACGACCTGCTCGCCGCCCTGTCGCAGCAGGTCGTCGTCGTGACGCACGACCTCGACGTCGCGCTGCGGGCGGACCGCGTGCTCGTCGTCGACGACGGCCGCGTGGTGCACGACGGCGACCCCCACGAGGCGGTCGCCGCCTACCGCGCGCTCATGACGACGGGCGCGCGCGGGTGACCGGCGGCGAGCGCGCCGAACCCCACCCGGCACCCGTCGGACGCCCGCTGCGTGCCGCCTGGACCGGGCCGCTGGGACTGCACCAGCCGGGCACGTCGGTGCTGCACCGCGCGCCCACGGCGGCCAAGCTCGTCAGCCTCGCGCTGGCCGGCCTGGCGGTCGTCGTCCTGCGCGGGCCGGCGAGCTCGCTCCTGGTGCTCGCGCTCGCGGTGGTCGCGCACGCCGTCGCCCGGCTCGCCTGGCACCGCACGCGCCGCGGTCTCGCCGGCACCGCGGTCGTCGCGCTCGTCGTCGGCGGGTACCAGACCTGGGCGCGCGGCTGGGAGGTCGGCGTCGAGACCGCCGCCGGGCTGCTCGCGCTCGTGCTGCTCGCCACCGTCGTCACCGCGACCACCCGCGCCGACGAGCTCCTCGCGACGCTCGAGCGTGCCGCCCGGCCGCTGCGCCACGTCGGCATCGCGCCCGAGACCGTGGCCCTCGCGGTGAGCCTCCTGCTGCGCTCCGTCCCGGTCCTGGTGCACGCCACCCTCGCGTCGCGCGACGCCGCTCGGGCCCGCGGCCTCGAGCGGTCGCCGCGCGCGGTCGTCGTGCCCGCCGCCGTGCGGATGGTCGGGCACGCCCGGGCCACGGGAGAGGCGCTGGCGGCGCGGGGACTGGGCGAGGGCGGCACCGGTCGCCGCGCCGAGACGGCCGCGCTGGACTAGCGTCCCTCGCGTGACGTTCCAGGAGGGTGGCAGCTACGGCGGCGGACGTGTGCGCACGCGGCGCGGCGGCGGTCGCGGTGTCGCCATCGGTGGCGGCGTCGGTGGCCTGGGGCTGCTGATCGTCCTGGCGGTCGCGCTGCTGGGCGGCGGCGACGTCTCCTCGTTCCTCGGTGACGGCGGCGGCGGTGCCGGCCAGCAGGAGGGCACGGTCGGCGAGTGCACCGCCGATCAGGCCAACAGCGACCGCGAGTGCCGGCTCTCGGCGACGATCGACTCGCTCGACACCTACTGGTCGACCACGCTGAGCGACGCGCGCAGCGACATCCCCGAGGTCGTGAGCTTCGAGTCCGCCACCAGCACGCAGTGCGGCCAGGCCAGCGCCGCGACCGGCCCCTTCTACTGCCCGCCGGACCAGACGATCTACCTCGACCTGGGCTTCTTCGACCAGCTGAGCAGCCAGTTCGGCGCGGAGGGCGGACCGCTCGCGGAGATGTACGTGGTGGCCCACGAGTACGGGCACCACGTCCAGCACGCCACCGGGGTGTTCGACGAGGCCGACCGGTCCGGCACCGGCGCCGACTCCGACTCGGTCCGCGTCGAGCTGCAGGCCGACTGCTACGCCGGGCTGTGGGTGGGCCACGCCGCGACGACGAAGGACCCCGACACGGGCGTCGCCTACCTCGAGCCGCCGTCGAAGGCCGAGCTGGCCCAGGCGCTCGACGCGGCCGCGGCCGTCGGCGACGACCACATCCAGGCGCAGTCCGGCGGCGTCGACTCCGACTCGTGGACGCACGGCTCGAGCGCGCAGCGCCAGAAGTGGTTCACCGTCGGCTACGAGCAGGGCAACCTCGCGGCGTGCGACACGTTCGCCGCGGACGACCTCTGAGGCAGACTGACCGGATGCCGACCTCCGAGGACGACGCCCGCGTGGGCGTGTACATCGACTTCGACAACATCGTCATCTCGCGCTACGACCAGGTGCACGGCGACGGCGCGTGGCGGCGGGACAACGCCCGCGACGCCCGACCGGACGTGACCGCCCGCCTCGAGGCGGCCCGCGTCGACGTGAGCGCGCTCCTCGACTTCGCCTCGTCGTTCGGCACCCTGGCCGTCACGCGCGCGTACGCCGACTGGTCCGTGCCCGCGAACGCGGCCTACCGCCGCCAGCTCGTCGAGCGCGCGATCGACCTCACCCAGCTCTTCCCCGCCTCGGGGACCAAGAACGGTGCGGACATCCGCCTCGCGGTCGACGTGCTCGAAGACCTCTTCCGGCTCGCCGACGTGAGCCACGTCGTCATCGTGGCGGGCGACTCCGACTACATCGCGCTCGCGCAGCGCTGCAAGCGGCTCGGCCGCGTCGTGGTCGGCATCGGCGTGCCGGGCGGCACCAGCCGGGCGCTCATCTCCGCGTGCGACGAGTTCGAATACTACGACGAGGTCGCCCAGCCCGACGACGACGACCTCGACGACGCCGAGGCGCCGGCGGACGCGCAGCGCCCGGAGAAGTCGGCAGCGGGTCAGCCCAGCGAGCAGCCCGCCGCCGCGCCGAGGCGGGACGAGCCGGTCACCGCTCCCGACGCCCCGGCCGCCGCGACCGGACAGCCGATCGGCGGACCGGGCGCGACCCGGCTGCTGGTCAAGGCGCTCGGCCTCGTCGGGAAGGACGCCGACGGCTGGAGCCAGGCGTCCGCGGTCAAGCAGCAGATGAAGCGGCTCAACCCGCAGTACAACGAGGCGGCGCTCGGGTTCGCGACGTTCACCGACTTCGTGAGGTCCCGCAACAGCCAGGTCGAGCTCCGCGAGGACGGTCAGAGCCGGTCGCTGCGCCTCCGCACGGCCAAGCCCAAGCGAGGCTGACGGTCACCCCCGACGTACCAGCGAACTCCCAGGCACTAGCATCTGCCCGTGGACGACGACCGCCGCGAGGCGCTAGCCCAGCTCGCGATCACCGTGCTGGTCCCGGCTGTGCTGATCTGGGCCGCCTGGCGGCTGCCAGACGACGGGCTCCTCGGCGTTCTTGGATATGTCCTCGCATGCATCGGCATCCTGACCGTGTTCGCCGTGCCGTTCACGGTCTGGAAGGTCCTCTCGCCAGCTTCCGCCGCCCGATGGGAGGCGAACCCGAAGAGTCAGCCCGTGCCGCTCGCCGTGCCTGTCACCTTCTGGGCCATGACAGGGGCCTGCGTGTGGGGGCTCACGCTCGTCGCACCCGACGGTGACACCGTCGTCATTGCCGTGCTGTGGTGCATTGCCGCCGCCACGGCGGCCTTCGCGGCGGCGTTCTCGCATCTGCACCTGCGGGACAGGCGCCACCGGACGAGTTGAGGCGGGTCGCCGAGTTCGGGGACTGCCACGCGCGCCTTGGCGGCGCCCGGCCTCGGGCCGAGCGCCGCGGCCTCCTGTCAGATGTTGAAGCCGAGGGCGCGCATCTGCTCGCGGCCGTCCGACGTGATCTTCTCGGGGCCCCACGGCGGCATCCAGACCCAGTTGATCCGGAAGCCGTCGACGATCCCGTCGAGCGCCTGCGCGGACTGGTCCTCGATGACGTCCGTCAGCGGGCAGGCCGCGGACGTGAGCGTCATGTCGATCACGGCCGTGTTCTGCTCGAGCGCGATCCCGTAGACGAGGCCGAGGTCGACGACGTTGATCCCGAGCTCGGGGTCGATGACGTCGCGCATGGCCTCCTCGACGTCGGCGACGGTCGACGGGGACATCGACGGCGTCCCGGCCGAGGGTGGTGTGGTGGGCGTGGTCATGCGTCCTCCCGGGATCCGGTCTTGATCAGGGCGTCGTTCAGGGCGACCCAGCCGAGCAGGGCGCACTTGACGCGTGCGGAGTACTTGCCGACGCCGGTGAAGGCCGCGGCGTCGCCCAGCGCCTCCTCGGCGTCCTCGTCGGACAGCCCCTGGCCCTTGGACTGCATGAGCTCGCGGAACGAGGCACCGAGCCCGTCCACGGTCGGCAGCGGCTGGTCGATCACGAGGTCGTGCAGCACCGAGACGGAGGCCTGCGAGATCGAGCAGCCCTGACCCTCCCACCGCAGCCCACGCACCACGCCCGCGTCGTCGACGTCGACCTGGAGCGTCACCTCGTCGCCGCACGTCGGGTTGACCTGGTGCGACTCGCCGGTGCGCCCGGGCACCTCCGCGGCGCCCAGCCCGCGGCCGTGCGGGTGCTTGGCGTGGTCCAGGATGACCTGCTGGTACAGCTGCTCCATCGAGCTGCTCATGCGACTCCCTCGCGCTCGTTCCCCAGTCCGAAGAACGCGCGGACCCCCGTCAGTGCTTCCCGGAAGACCTCGATCTCCTCGTCCGTGGTGTACACCGCGGCGCTGGCGCGCGCGGTCGCGGCGACGCCGAACCGGCGGTGCAGCGGCTGCGCGCAGTGGTGGCCCACCCGCACCGCGACGCCCGCGTCGTCCAGCACCTGCCCGACGTCGTGCGCGTGCACGCCGTCGACGACGAAGGACACGGCGGCGAGCCGGTCGCGCGTGTCGGTGGGGCCGATCACGCGCACGCCGGGCACCGAGGCGACCGCGTCGAGCAGCAGACCGGCCAGGTGGTGCTCGTGCGCCGCGACCGCGTCCATGCCGAGGTCGGCGAGGTAGGTCGCGGCCGCGCCCATCGCCACGGCCTGCGACACCATCTGCGTGCCGGCCTCGAACCGCTGGGGCGGCGGCGCGTACGTGGTCTCGGCCATCGTGACGACCTCGACCATCGAGCCCCCCGTGGTGACGGGCGGCATCGCCTCGAGCAGCTCGCGCCGCCCGTACAGCGCACCGACACCCGTCGGCGCGAGCATCTTGTGCCCGGAGAACGCCGCGAAGTCGACGCCGAGCGCCGACAGGTCCACCGGGAGGTGCGGCACGGACTGGCACGCGTCGAGCACCGTGAGCGCGCCGACCTCGCGCGCCCGGGCGACGAACGCCGCGACGTCGGTCACCGCGCCCGTCACGTTCGACGCGTGGGTGAAGGCCAGCACCCGCGTGCGGTCGGTCACGACGCTCGTGAGCTCGTCGGTGCGCAGCCGGCCGTCGTCGTCCACGCCGATCCACCGCAGCGTCGCCCCGGTGCGCGCAGCCAGCTCCTGCCACGGGACCAGGTTCGCGTGGTGCTCGGCCTCGGTCACGACGATCTCGTCGCCCGGCGCCAGCGCGAACCGGCGGGCCGCCGCTCCCCCGCGCCCGGCCGTCGCGTTGGACAGCGCGTACGCGACGAGGTTGATCCCCGCGGTCGCGTTCGTCGTCCAGACGAGCTCGCCCGGCGAGACGCCCACGAACGACGCGACGCGCGCCCGGGCGTCCTCAAACGCCTCGGTCGCCTCCTCCGCGAGCTGGTGCGCACCACGGTGCACCGCGGCGTTGCGCTGCAGGTAGAAGTCCTGCTCGGCGTCGAGCACGACGTCCGGCTTCTGGGACGTCGCGCCCGAGTCGAGGTAGACCAGCGGGCGGCCGTCGCGCAGCGTGCGCTCGAGCAGCGGGAAGTCCGCCCGCACGGCCGCGAGCTCCGCGGCCTCGAGTGTGGTGCTCACCTTCGACCCCCGATCAGGGACCGCCCGGGCGGGACGGCGACGACGAGGTGTCGGCCGCCGGTCCCGCCGGGCGTCGGTTGCGTGTGGATCAGGCCCCGACCAGGAAGCGGTCGTAGCCCTCGTTCTCGAGGCGCTCGGCCAGCTCGGGGCCGCCCTCCTCGGCGATCCGGCCGTCGACGAAGACGTGCACGAAGTCCGGCTGGATGTAGCGCAGGATGCGCGTGTAGTGCGTGATGAGTAGCACGCCGACGTCCGTGTTCGAGCGGACGCGGTTGACGCCTTCGGACACGATGCGCAGCGCGTCGACGTCGAGGCCCGAGTCGGTCTCGTCGAGGATCGCGATGCGCGGCTTGAGCAGCTCCATCTGCAGGATCTCGTGGCGCTTCTTCTCGCCGCCCGAGAAGCCCTCGTTCACCGAGCGCTCGGCGAACGCGGAGTCCATGCGCAGGTCCTCCATGGCCGTCTTGACGTCCTTGACCCACGTGCGCAGCGCGGGGGCCTCGCCGTCGATCGCGGTCTTGGCCGTGCGCAGGAAGTTCGACACCGAGACGCCCGGCACCTCGACGGGGTACTGCATCGCCAGGAACATGCCGGCGCGGGCGCGCTCGTCGACGGACATCTCCAGGACGTCCTCGCCGTCGAGCAGCACGGTGCCGCTCGTGATCTGGTACTTCGGGTGGCCGGCGAGCGAGTACGCGAGCGTCGACTTGCCCGAGCCGTTGGGGCCCATGATGGCGTGCGTCTCGCCGCTGTTCACGGTCAGGTCGACACCGCGCAGGATGGGCTTGGGGCCCTCCTTGGTCTCGACGCTGACGTGCAGGTCGCGG
This sequence comes from Cellulomonas fulva, assembly GCF_018531375.1. NCBI lineage: Bacteria > Bacillati > Actinomycetota > Actinomycetes > Micrococcales > Cellulomonadaceae > Cellulomonas > Cellulomonas fulva. The sequence continues at coordinate 3,039,684 of NZ_JAHBOH010000001.1, forward strand.
ATCTCCAGGGTGGTCATGCGGTTCTCCTCGAGGTGCTTCAGAGCGGGGCGTCGACGTCGACGAGCACACGCTCGCCGTCGACGGTCACGGGGTAGACGGGGACGGGGGTGACGGCGGGCGGGCCGAGCGGCTTGCCGGAGCGCAGGTCGAACCGCGAGCCGTGCAGCCAGCACTCGATCGTGCAGTCCTCCACCTCGCCGTCGGACAGCGAGACGGCGCCGTGCGAGCACACGTCGCTGATGGCGTGCAGCTCGCCGGCCTCGTCGCGCACCATCGCGACCTCGACCGGGCCCGCCTCGCCCTCGAGCTCGACGCGCAGCGTGCCGCCCGTCGGGACGTCGGACGCGTAGCAGGCCAGCTGTGCGCTCATGCAGTCGCCTCGGGGACGGCGGCACCCGCCTGCGCGCCCTCGACGGTCGGGCGGTCGCCGACCTGGTCGAGCACGGACATCGACTCCTCGAGCTCGGCCTCGATCGCGGCCAGCAGCCGCTCCTCGACCTCGGGCACGCCGATCTCGTGCACCAGCTCCGCGAAGAAGCCGCGCACGACGAGCCGGCGCGCGTCGGGCTCGGGGATGCCGCGCGCACGCAGGTAGAACAGCTGCTCGTCGTCGAACCGACCCGTCGCGGACGCGTGGCCCGCGCCCTCGATCAGGCCGGTCTCGATCTCCAGGTTCGGCACCGAGTCGGCGCGCGCGCCGTCGGTGAGGACCAGGTTGCGGTTGAGCTCGTAGGTGTCGGTCCCCTCGGCCTCCGCCCGGATCAGCACGTCGCCGACCCACACGGTGTGCGCGCCCTCGCCCTGCAGCGCGCCCTTGTAGGTCACGCGGCTCACGCAGCTCGGGACGGCGTGGTCGACGAACAGGCGGTGCTCCTGGTGCTGGGCGGAGTCCGCGAAGTACAGGCCGAGCATGGTGACCGAGCCGCCCTCGCCGGCGAACTCCGCGTCGGGCGTGACCCGGACGACGTCGCCGCCGAGCGTCACGACGATGTGCTTGACGGTCGCGTCGCGGCCGACCTTGAGGCGGTGCGACGCGGCGTGCACCGAGCCGTCGGCCCAGTCGTGCACCGACACGACGGTCAGGTGCGCGCCGTCCTCGGCGACGATCTCGACCGTCTCGGTGAGCGCCGCGTGCCCGATGTGGTCGATCACGACCGTGCCCTGCGACATGGCCTCGGCGCGCACGACCAGGTGCGCGGCGGTCGGGACCAGCGGCGCCTCGTGCGTGCCGGCGCCCTCGACGCCCTCGACGCGGATGGAGGTGACCTTCGACGCCACGGCCTCCCGCGGCACGGTCACCAGCGTCGCGCGCTGCGCGGACGCCCACGCGACGGCCGCGGTCCGGTCGCCCGGCTTGCCGACGACCCCGAGCCGCGCGTCCCCGCGGTCCACGATCTCGACACCGACCTCGGGCGACTCGACGACCGTGGTGAGCACGCCGTGCCCGTCCAGGACGCCGTCCGTGCTCGCCGCGAACAGCGGTGCGAGCTTGTCGACGGGCGCGAACCGCCACTCCTCCTCGCGACCGGTCGGCACCGCGAAGTCGCCGACCTCGAACGAGGTCAGGCGCTCCGCGCGGGACGCCTCGGGCACACCCACGCCGTGCGTGTGGGCGCCGTCCGCGACGGCGCGCGAGTGGTCGGTGGACAGGCCGGCCGCGGCCGGCTCGTTCGTGGTGGTCGTCATCAGCCGACGGCCCCTTCCATCTGCAGCTCGATGAGGCGGTTGAGCTCGAGCGCGTACTCCATGGGCAGCTCCCGCGCGATGGGCTCGACGAACCCGCGCACGATCATCGCCATGGCCTCCGTCTCCGGCATGCCTCGGGACATCAGGTAGAACAGCTGGTCCTCGCTCACGCGCGACACGGTCGCCTCGTGGCCCATCGACACGTCGTCCTCGCGGACGTCGACGTACGGGTACGTGTCGGAGCGGGAGATCTGGTCGACCAGCAGCGCGTCGCACAGGACGTTGCTCGCCGAGTGGCTCGCGCCCTCGAGGATCTGCACCAGGCCGCGGTAGGACGTGCGGCCACCGCCGCGCGCGACGGACTTGGAGACGATCGACGACGAGGTGTGCGGCGCCGCGTGCACCATCTTCGAGCCGGCGTCCTGGTGCTGGCCCTCGCCCGCGAACGCGATCGACAGCGTCTCGCCGCGCGCGTGCTCGCCCATGAGGTAGATCGCCGGGTACTTCATGGTGACCTTGGAGCCGATGTTGCCGTCGACCCACTCCATGGTCGCGCCCTCGGCCGCGGTCGCCCGCTTGGTCACGAGGTTGTACACGTTGTTCGACCAGTTCTGGATCGTCGTGTACCGCACCCGCGCGTTCTTCTTCACGATGATCTCGACGACCGCGCTGTGCAGCGAGTCCGACGAGTACACCGGCGCGGTGCAGCCCTCGACGTAGTGCACGTACGAGCCCTCGTCCGCGATGATCAGCGTCCGCTCGAACTGGCCCATGTTCTCGGTGTTGATGCGGAAGTACGCCTGCAGCGGGATCTCGACGTGCACGCCCGGCGGGACGTAGACGAACGAGCCGCCGGACCACACGGCCGTGTTGAGCGACGCGAACTTGTTGTCACCGGGCGGGATGACCGAGCCGAAGTACTGCTCGAAGATCTCCGGGTGCTCGCGCAGGCCGGTGTCGGTGTCGAGGAAGATGACGCCCTGCTCCTCGAGCGACTCCTGGATCTGGTGGTAGACGACCTCGGACTCGTACTGCGCGGCGACCCCCGCGACGAGGCGCTGCTTCTCCGCCTCCGGGATGCCGAGCCGGTCGTACGTGTTGCGGATGTCCTCGGGGAGGTCCTCCCAGCTCGCCGCCTGCTTCTCGGTCGAGCGCACGAAGTACTTGATGTTGTCGAAGTCGATGCCCGACAGGTCCGCGCCCCACCAGGGCATCGGCTTCTTGTCGAACATGCGCAGCGACTTCAGGCGCGTCTTGAGCATCCACTCCGGCTCGTTCTTGAGCCGGGAGATCTCGCGCACGACGTCCTCGGACAGCCCGCGCCGCGCCGTGGCGCCCGCGGTGTCCGTGTCGTGCCAGCCGTAGTTGTAGCTGCCGATCGAGGCGATCGCCTCGTCCTGCGTCATCGGCTGGGCCGGGTCCTGCGTGGGTGCACTCATGCGTTCGTTCCTTCCGGTGCGAGCACAGGGGGGTTCGGTGAGGTCGTGGTGGCGTCCGACGGGCGGGTCGCCGCGAGGGCGACGGGGATGTTGGTGGTGCAGACGTGGCCGCCGCCGGCCAGCGTGGCCAGCCGCTGCACGTGGACGCCGAGCAGGCGCGAGAACGCGCGCGCCTCGGCGTCGCACAGCTGCGGGAACTCGTGCGCGACGTCCTGGACCGGGCAGTGACCCTGGCACAGCTGCACGGCGTGCAGGCCGGGCACCGTCCGGGCGGTCGCCGCGTAGCCGTCCGCCGACAGGGCGTCCGCGAGCGCCTCCACCCGCGTGGTCACGTCCTCGTCGGAGGTCCCGACGAGCCGCTCGGCGAGCCGGTGCTCGAGCTCCGCCACGCGCTGCTCGGCGAAGCCCTCGACGGCCGCGGCGCCCGCGGTGTCGGACAGGAAACGCAACGCCTGCGTGGCGATCTCGGCGTACCGGTGCGTGAGCGCGGACTGGCCGGTCGCGGTCGCGACGTAACGACGAGCCGGGCGGCCGCGGCGTGCCGGGCCTGCCCCCGCGCCCTCGTGGACGGCGATCTGGTCGGTGCTCTCGAGGACGCCGAGGTGCCGGCGGATGGCCGCGGGCGTCAGGTCGAGGCGTGCCGCGAGCTCGGCCGCGGCGATCGGGCCCTCGCTCGCGACGAGCTGGAGCACGCGCTGCCGGGTGCCGGCGTCGCTCGGGTCGCCCTCGCGAGCGACCGCGGCGGGCACCGCCGGGACGGCGGCGTGCGCGCCCGCCTCGAGGACGGGACCGCTCCTCGTCGTGCTCATGCCACCTCCCACGTGCGCTCGAGGACGGCGGCCCGGAGCGGCGGACGCCGGCCGGCCGGCGTGCCGGCCCCGGGGGAAGGCCGTCCAGATGCAGCTGCGGCACGCCGGACGACCTGCGTCGCCCGACCGCCTGCGATATCGACAACATGCTTGTTGCCAAAATCGTTCCGCGCAAGCAAGGCATGCCTTCGCGTCGGCGCCCGGCGCGCGTGACCTCGCTCACGTCAGCGCCGGTCCGGACCCCGTCCGGTGGTGCCGGGGCACCTAGACTCGTCGTCCGTGCCCGCCTCCCCGTCCGACTCCCCCGCCGTCGAGGTCGTCGGCCTCGTCAAGAGGTACGACGAGCGCGCGGTGGTCGACGGTCTGGACCTGGTCGCGCGGCGCGGCGAGGTGACGGCCGTGCTGGGGCCGAACGGTGCGGGCAAGACCACGACGATCGAGTGCTGCGAGGGGCTGCGACGGCCCGACGGCGGCACGGCGCGCGTCCTGGGCCTGGACCCGCTCGAGGACGCGCACGCGCTCCGACCGCGCGTCGGCGTGATGCTGCAGGACGGCGGCCTGCCCACGGGCGTGCCCGCCGCGCAGATGCTCGAGCACGTCGCCCGCATGTACGCGGACCCGCGGCCTCTCGACGAGCTCGGCGAGCGGCTCGGGCTGACCTCGTTCGCGCGCACCACCGTGCGCCGGCTCTCCGGCGGCCAGCGGCAGCGGCTGGCCCTCGCGGCCGCGGTCGTCGGACGGCCCGAGGTGGCCTTCCTGGACGAGCCGAGCGCCGGCATGGACCCGCAGTCCCGGCACGCCGTGTGGGAGCTCGTCCGCGAGCTGCGCGACGAGGGCGTGGCGGTGGTGCTGACGACGCACCTGATGGACGAGGCGGAGGACCTCGCGGACCACGTGGTCGTCGTCGACCACGGCCGCGTCATCGCGCAGGGCACGGTGCGCGACCTCGTCTCCTCGGCCGACGACCGCACGCTGCGGCTCGACGCGACGCCGGGCCTCGACACCGGCGCGATGGCCGCCGCGCTGGCCACGGCGGCCGGCGCGCCGGCGGTCACCGAGGCGGAGGCGGGCAGCTACACCGTCGTCGGCCAGGTCGGGCCCGCGACGGTCGCGGACCTGACCGCGTGGCTCGCCGCGCAGGACGTCCTCGCGACGCGGGTCACGGTGGGACGACGGACGCTCGAGGACGTGTTCCTCGACCTGACCGGGAGGCAGCTGCGATGACCGCCGCACCGACCCCGCGCCCGCACGCGGGACCCGCGCCGGCGCGGCAGCGCGTGCTGGCGCAGACCGCGTTCGAGGCCCGCGCGATCCTGCGCAACGGCGAGCAGCTCCTGGTGACGGTCGTGGTCCCCGTCCTCGCGCTCGTCGGGCTGGTCCAGGTGGACGCGCTCGACGTCGACACCGGCCGTCTCAGCCGCATCGACTTCTTCGCGCCCGGGATCCTCGCCCTGGCCGTCATGACGTCGTCGTTCACGTCGCAGGCGATCGCGTCGGCGTTCGACCGACGCAACGGGGTGCTGCGCCTGCTGTCGACCACGCCCCTCGGCCGGGGTGGCCTGCTCGCCGGCAAGGTGCTCGGGGTCCTGGTGGTGGAGGTCGTGCAGATCGCGGTCATCGGCCTGACCGCCGTGCTGCTGGGCTGGCGCCCGGACCCGGCCGGCGTGGCCCTCGCGCTGGTCGCCGTCGTCCTCGGCACCGCGGCGTTCACGTCGCTGGCGCTGCTGGTCGCGGGCACGCTGCGCGCCGAGGCCGTGCTCGCGGTCGCGAACCTCGCGCTGCTCCTGCTCGCCGTCGCCGGCGGGGTCGTGGTGCCCGCCGAGCGCCTGCCCGGCGCGCTCCAGCACCTCGCGGTCCTGCTGCCGTCCGGCGCGCTGGGCGAGGCGATGCGCGGCGCGCTCCAGCAGGGGTCGCTGCCGGCGTGGTCCGTCGTCGTGCTCGTCGGCTGGGCGGCCGCGCTCGGCTGGGGCGCCGCCCGGCTGTTCCGCTGGCACTGACGCGCCGCGCAGGCCGCTTAGGCTGGACGCCGTGACCGCGCAGCTCCCCACCACCCCGGCGACTCCGGCGACCCCGACGAGCCCCGCCACCCCGACGCCGGAGGAGCCCCGGCGCGGACGAGCGCGCGTCGTGGACCTCGTCGTCCGGGTGTGGCGCGCTCTGCTCGCCTGGCTCGTCGACCACCGGTACGCCGTGCTCGTCGCGAACCTCGTCGGGCAGATCGGGATCGTCGGCACGGGCGGCGCGGTGCGGCTCACCGGCTCGGGCCTGGGCTGCTCGACGTGGCCGCAGTGCGAGCCCGGCAGCTTCGTCCCCCAGTTCCACGCGGCCGTGACGTACCACCCGTTCGTCGAGTTCGGGAACCGGCTCATGACGTTCGTGCTCGGGTTCGTCGCGATCGCGGTCGCCTACGTCGTGTGGCGCGACCGGACGCGCGCCCGCTCGTTCCGGCTGCTCGGCTGGGCGCCCCTGGGCGGCGTCGCGGCGCAGGCACTGATCGGTGGCGTCCTGGTGCTGCTCGAGCTGCCGCCGATCCTGGTCTCGCTGCACTTCCTCATCTCGATGGCGCTCGTGGCGCTCTCGCTCGTCCTGGTGCACCGGGACCGCGAGGGCGACGGTCCCCCGGTCGCCCTGCTCGACGGCGCGACGCGGGCGCTGACCCACGTCCTCGCCGTCCTCCTCGTCGTCGTGCTGGTGCTCGGCACCCTGACGACCGGCGCCGGACCGCACTCGGGGGACGACGAGGTCGGCTACCGGCTCGCGGTCGACCCGCTGCTCATGACGAAGATCCACGCCGCCGCGGTGTGGGCGTTCGCCGCCGTGCTGCTCGTCGTCGTCTGGCGGACGCGGGCCGCAGCGGGGCGGCCGGACGCTGCACGGACGCACCGCGCGGCGCTGGTCCTCGTGGCGCTCACCGTGCTGCAGGGCTCGATCGGGTACGTCCAGACGGCCACCGGCCTGCCGGTGGCCCTGGTCAACCTCCACCTCGTGGGCGCCGCGCTGCTCACGGCCGGCACCACGCGGGTGTGGCTGTGCGGGCGTCGGCGCGACGAGGCGGCGCCGGCGGTCCCGACGGCCCCGGCGGCCCCGGCGACGACCCCGGCCTGAGCCTCCGCGCCGCCTCGTCCCGCCGCGACGCGGGCGGCGGGACGATTCGGGGGTGACTGTGTCGGTGGTCACACCTACGGTCTTCCCATGAGCCAGCCCCGCTCCACCTCAGACGCCGACGGCGCCCCGCCCGCGATCAGCGCGCGCGGCCTCGTCAAGCGGTACAAGGACGTCGTCGCGCTCGACGGTGTCGACCTCACCGTGCCGACCGGCACGGTGCTCGGTCTCCTGGGCCCCAACGGCGCCGGGAAGACGACCGCGGTCCGGATCCTGACGACCCTGCTCAAGCCCGACGAGGGGACCGCGACGATCGCCGGGATCGACGTGGCCAAGCGCCCACGCGAGGTGCGGCGTCGCATCGGCCTGTCGGGCCAGTACGCCGCGGTCGACGAGTACCTCACGGGGTACGAGAACCTCGAGATGATCGGCCGTCTCTACCACCTGGGCCGGCAGCGGGCCCGGGAACGGGCGCGCGAGCTGCTCGCCGCCTTCCGCCTCGAGGACGCCGCGGACCGGCCGTCGCGGACCTACTCGGGCGGCATGCGGCGGCGGCTGGACCTCGCCGGCGCGCTCGTGGCGGACCCGCCCGTGATCTTCCTCGACGAGCCGACCACCGGGCTGGACCCACGCGGCCGCAACGAGATGTGGGAGGTCATCAGCACGCTCGTCGCCGGCGGGACCACGCTCCTGCTCACCACGCAGTACCTCGAGGAGGCGGACGCCCTCGCGGACGAGATCGTGGTCATCGACCGCGGTCGCGTGATCGCGCAGGGCACGGCCGACCAGCTCAAGCTGCAGGTCGGTGGCGAGCGCCTGGAGCTCACGGTGCACGACGCGGCGCAGGTCGAGCGCACCCGCGAGCTCCTCGAGCCGCTGGGCGTCGGGCAGGCGTCTGTCGACGAGCCCCGGCGCTCCCTGACCATGCCGGTCACCGGCGGGGCCCAGACGCTCACCACGGCGCTGCGCACGCTCGACGAGGCCGGCATCGAGCTCGACGACGTCGGTCTGCGCCGCCCGACGCTCGACGACGTGTTCCTCACCCTCACCGGGCGCTCCGTCGAGGACGGCGACCCCGAGCCCACGACGACGCACGGAGGTGCGTGATGGCCGTCCCGACCGTCCTGAGCGACGCGCACGTCATCGCGCGGCGCAACATCATCAAGATCAAGCGCGTGCCGGACCTGCTGGTCTTCACGACGCTCTCGCCGATCATGTTCGTGCTGCTGTTCGCCTACGTCTTCGGCGGCGCGATCGACGTGCCGGGCGGCACCGACCCGGACGCCTACCGCGAGTTCCTCATGGCCGGCATCTTCGCCCAGACGGTCATCTTCGGTGCCACGATCACCGGGGCCGGGCTGGCCGAGGACGTCAAGAAGGGCATCATCGACCGCTTCCGGTCGCTGCCCATGGCGCCCTCCGCCGTGCTCACGGGTCGGACGCTCTCCGACGTGGTCAACAACGTGATCGTCCTGGTCGTGATGTCGCTCACGGGGCTCCTGGTCGGCTGGGCGATCCACAGCTCGGTGGGCGAGGCCGCGCTCGGCTTCCTGCTGCTCATCCTCTTCGCCTACGCGATCTCCTGGATGATGGCGTGGCTCGGGATGCTGGTGCCCAGCGTCGAGGTGTTCAACAACGCGACGTTCATCGTGATCTTCCCGCTCACCTTCGTCGCGAACACGTTCGTGCCGCTCGAGTCGCTGCCCGGACCGCTGCAGACGTTCGCGGAGTGGAACCCGGTCTCCGCGGTCACCCAGGCGTCCCGGGACCTGTTCGGCAACATCCCGCCCGGGGTGCCGGAGCCCGCGTCCTGGCCGCTGCAGCACGCCGAGCTCTACACGCTCCTGTGGACGGTGCTGATCCTGCTGGTCTTCATCCCGGTCGCGAACGCGCAGTACCGCCGCAGCACCAGCCGCTGAGCCGATCACCGGCTCCGCGACGCGAGGCCCGACACCGTCCGGTGTCGGGCCTCGCTCGGCGACGTGCGTGTCAGCCCTCGGTCGCGCTTGCGGGGTCGACGGGCACCAGGCTCGCCCAGCCGTCCGCCCGGGCGGCGGCCGCGGCGAGGACGCCGATGGTCGTCGTGGGGCTCGCGAACCGCCCGCCGAGCACGCCGGCGAGGGCCTCGTCCAGCGGCACCCAGACGGGCACCATCGTGGCCTCCTCGTCGGTGCGGTCGAAGCGGTCGTGCTCCGCCACGGGCGTGAGGTCGCGGGCCAGGAACACCGTGATGCGCTCGGTGGACCCGCCGGGAGTGGTGAAGAACTCGACGAGCCGCCACCAGCGTCCGGCGACCAGGTCGGCCTCCTCGGCGAGCTCCCGGGCCGCGGTCGTGACCGGGTCCTCGCCCTCCACGTCCCGCAGGCCGGCCGGCGGCTCCCACAGGACGTGCCGCGCAGGGTGCCGGTACTGCGAGAGCAGCAGCACGCGGTCGTCGTCGTCCAGCGCGATCACGGCGACCGCACCCGTGTGCGCCACGTACTCGCGCACCACCTGTGAGTCACCCAGGTCCACGACGTCCCGCGCGAGGTCCCAGACGCGCCCGCGGTACACGAGCTCGTGCTCGAGCACCTCGTGCGCGCGCGGGACGTCCCGCACCTCGTCGTCCGGCACGCTCAGCTCTCGTCCTGCTGGGCGAGCGCCGCTCCGACCAGGCCGGCGAACAGCGGGTGCGCCCGGTTCGGGCGCGACTTGAACTCCGGGTGCGCCTGCGTGGACACGTAGTACGGGTGCACGTCTCGCGGCAGCTCGACGAACTCGACGAGCGACGTGTCCGGGGAGACCCCGGAGATCACCAGGCCGGCCTCCTCGAGCGCCTCGCGGTACGCGTTGTTGACCTCGTACCGGTGCCGGTGGCGCTCGGTGATGCGCGAGGAGCCGTACGCCTCGGCGATGACCGAGCCGGGGGCCAGCACGGCCTCGTAGGACCCGAGGCGCATCGTGCCACCCATGTCCCCGTCGCCGCCCACGATCGCGAGCTGCTCGGCCATCGTCGCGATCACCGGGTGCGCGGGGTTGTCGTCGAACTCGGACGACGACGCGCCCTCGAGGCCCAGGACCGTGCGGGCGTACTCGATGACCATGCACTGCAGGCCGAGGCAGATGCCCAGCGTCGGGACGCGGTTCTCGCGCGCCCACCGCAGCGCGCCCAGCTTGCCCTCGATGCCGCGCACGCCGAAGCCGCCGGGCACCAGGACCGCGTCGACGCCCTCGAGCGCGCCGCGCGCGCCCTCGGAGGTCTGGCAGTCGTCGGAGGTGACCCAGCGGATGACCACCTTCGCGTCGTGGTGGAAGCCACCGGCCCGCAGCGCCTCCGTGACCGACAGGTACGCGTCGGGCAGGTCGATGTACTTGCCGACGAGCGCGATCTCGACCCGGTGGGCGGGCTCGTGCACGCGCTTGAGCAACTCGTCCCACCCGCTCCAGTCCACGTCGCGGAACGGCAGGCCGAGGCGCTGGACGGCGTAGGCGTCCAGGCCCTCGGCGTGCAGCACGCGCGGGATGTCGTAGATGCTCGGCGCGTCCTTCGCGGTGACGACGCCCTCGGTGTCCACGTCGCAGAACGCCGCAATCTTGCGCTTGATGCTGTCCGGGACGTCACGGTCGGCACGCAGCACGATCGCGTCGGGCTGGATGCCGATGCTGCGCAGCGCCGCGACGGAGTGCTGCGTCGGCTTCGTCTTGAGCTCGCCGGAGGGGCCGATGTACGGCAGCAGCGAGACGTGCAGGAAGAAGACGCTGTCGCGGCCCAGGTCGTGCCGGACCTGGCGGGCGGCCTCGAGGAACGGCAGCGACTCGATGTCGCCGACCGTGCCGCCGATCTCGGTGATGATCAGATCGACGTCGTCGCTGGCCTGCGACCGCATGCGGGCCTTGATCTCGTCCGTGATGTGCGGGATCACCTGGACCGTGTCGCCGAGGTACTCGCCACGCCGCTCCTTGGCGATGACCTGCGAGTACACCTGGCCGGTCGTGACGTTCGCGGAGCCGACGAGGTTCACGTCGAGGAACCGCTCGTAGTGCCCGACGTCGAGGTCCGTCTCGGCACCGTCGTCGGTCACGAAGACCTCGCCGTGCTGGAACGGGTTCATCGTGCCGGGGTCGACGTTGATGTACGGGTCGAGCTTCTGCATCGTGACCCTCAGGCCACGGGAGCGAAGGAGCCGGCCGAGGCTGCTCGCCGTCAGACCCTTGCCGAGCGAGGACGCAACCCCCCCGGTGACGAAGATGTGCCGGGTCAGATGGTCCGACCGCCCGGGGAGTCGGTGCGCGCGCTCTGTCACGGGGTTCCACCGTACCCGAACCGGAGCGGTTTGCCTCCGGCCGGCCGGGTGAGTCGGGACACGCTCGTCAGTCGCCCGGGACGTCGAGCGGCACCGCGGGCTCGTCGGGCTCCGGTGCGGGCGTGCGCTCGACCCGCAGGACCTCGGTGACGGTCCGCCGGTCCGCGACGGCGACGCAGCCTGCGACGAGCGCGAGCGCGACGACCGCGCCGCCGGCGCCCGCGCCGATCGCCGTCCAGGCGCCGCCTCCGGCGACGTCCTGCACCGCGTCCGCGACCCAGCGCCCCACGACCGCGCCCACCACGACGCCCACCAGGAGCACCGCGGCCGTGCGCGTCAGCCCCTCGAGCGACCCGGGGCCGCCGGCCCGCCGTAGCAGTGCGAGCGCGAGCGCGCCGCCCGCGACCATCCCGACGGTGCTGGCCGCGCCGATCGCCACGACCGCGCCCGAGCCGGGCACGCCCGCACGGACCAGGACGACGACCGCCACGGCGAACACGCCCCAGCCCACGACGTTCGCCGTCACGGCCGACCGGCCGCGCTCGAGCGCGTAGAGCGAGCGGGAGGCGTGGAACAGCACCGCGAAACCCGCCAGCCCCGGCATCATCCAGGTCAGCGCGCGGCCCATCTCGACCGCCACCACCGGGTCCTTGGCGATCACCGAGAACACGGTCGCGATCGCCGACGCCGCGGCGACGACGGCCGCGACCCCGACCGCGGCGGCGGTGAGCACGCCGCGCGTCGTCGTCGCCGCCATGCGCGCGAACCCGGCCCGGTCGCCCGCCGCGGCCCGGGCGGCGATCCGGGGGAACGTCGAGGTCGCGAGCGGCACGACGAGCACGGCATAGGGCAGCAGGTAGACCTGCTGGGTGTACAGGAAGCGGGAGAAGGTGCCGTCGTCGGCGTACTGGCGCCACGACGTCACGGCCATCACGACGAGCAGCGCGAGCTGTTGTGCGGCGACCGAACCGACCCCCGCGAGGGCGAGCGACCGCAGCCGCGCGCCGACCCCGGGCGGGAACCGCAGCGAGGGCCGCAGCCGGACGCCCAGGCGGTGCACCGGCACGAACATCGGCAAGCACATCGCCGCGACGCCCAGCGTCGTCCCCCAGGCCAGCACCTCGAGCGCACCTGCGTCGAGCCGGGACGGGTCGGCGCGCTCGCCGTGCGCCAGCGACCCGTAGACAAGGTAGGTGGCCATGACGACGAGCGAGGACATCACGGGGGCGAACGCCGGCCAGAAGAACCGCTTGTGCGCCTGCAGCACCGCGTACAGCAGGACCGCGACGCCGTACATCGGCACCTGCACCGCGAACACGAGGACGAAGAACCGGACGAGCTCGACCTGCTCGTCGCTGCGCGCGAGCCAGTGCGCCACGGGGTCCGCGCACGCCGCGAGCAGCAGCGCGAGCGGGACCAGCACCAGGAGCGTCCACCCGAGAGCGCCGGACGCGGTGCGCTCGACGTCGCGCCGGTCCCCGCGCGCGATCGGGCCGGCGAGCAGCGGGATCAGCGCGCCGGCGAGTGCGCCGCCGGCGGCCACCTCGAACAGGACGTTGGGCAGCAGGTTCGCCCAGTTGTACGCGTCGCCGATCGCGTCCGGCCCGACCTGGTTGGCCTGCAGGAGCCACCGCCCGAACCCGAGCAGCCGGGCGAGGACCGTGACGGCGGCGATCATCGCCGCCGCTCCGGCGAGCCCGCCGAGCGCGCGGCGGACCTGCGGGCTCACCCCCGGGGCGGCCGCGACGGCGCGTGCACCGGCCGACGGCCCCAGCGGTCGATGTCCCGCAGCACCGGCGTGGACTCGATGACGGCGGTGAAGCTGACCTTCTCGCTCGCCACCGTGAGTCCGATCGCCGCGGCCAGGGCGCCGAGCCGGACAGGGCGGGGCGCGGAGAGGACCAGCGCCGCACCCAGCGCCGCACCGAGCGCGTTCGCGCCGCCGTCGCCGAGCATGTCCGTCTCCGCGAGGTCCTGGTCCGCGGCGGCGGCGCCGGCACCGAGCAGCGCGCTGGCCGCGACGCCTCCGGCACCCGGCGCGAACGCGAGCGGGGCGGCCGCGATGGACGTCGCCTTGAGCGCGCGCCCGGGCCGCAGATCGAGGAGGTTGACGAGGTTGGCGGTGGCGGCGATGAGCGCGCCGGACGTCGCGACGTCCGCGGCCCAGCCGACCAGGTTCCGGCGGGCGCCGTCGGTCCCCCGCGCCGGGGTCGCGACCGCCGCGGCGAGCAGCGCGCCGGTGCTGATCCCGAGCACCTTCAGCCCGCCCGTCGTCACGCGGCCCTGCGCGAGCGCGCCCAGGTGGCCGCGCAGGCCCTTACGGCGGTCCTCCGGGTCCTCGCCGAGGTCGTCGGCGATCCCGAACCCGGCGCCGGCCGCCGTCGCGAGCGCGACGGACGTGGCGCTCCGGGCGTCGGGGGCCGAGACGACGGCGCCGGCGAGGACACCGATCGCGACCGCGGGCCCCTCGAGCATGCTCACGGACTCGCCCCGGTGGTTGGTGCGCAGCCACCGCTCCTGACCGCCGGGCGCGCTCTCCTCGAACGCGGCCCGCGCGAGCGCGGTGGCGGTGCGGGCGACCGAGGCCGCGCCGAGGCGGCGCAGCACGCTCATCCGCCCGCCCCGCTCGTCTCCTCCGTCGTGGGCTCACCCGTCGGGTCGGCGGACGTCCCGCCCGTCGTCTCCGGGTCCACGACCACCGGCGTGCGGTCGACGGGAGCCAGCTCGACCGCGGGCGGGATGGGCGTCTCCGCGTCGCTCGTGCCGTAGTGGCCGTTCTTGCCGCCGATCCGTGCGGCGAGCGCGAGCGGCACGTTCACCTGGCCGCTCACGCGGTCCGCGTCAGAGACGGTCGTCAGCGCGGCGGCGAGCGCGTCGTCGGCGAGGACGGCGTCGACCAACGCACCCTCGCCGCGCGGACCGTCCGCCAGCACGGCGCCCTCGGAACCGTCCTGCGCGGCCTCGAGCACCGCCAGCTGTGCCTCCTGCAGGCTCGCGTCCGCGGCCGGCGTGGGCGTCGTGCTCTCCTCCGCCGGCGGGCTGGGCACCGCGACGACCACGATCGCGTCCGCCCCGGTCTCGACCGGGTCGGCCAGCGAGATCAGCGGGTTGTCGCCCTCGGAGAGGATCGCCAGGATGTTCGCCGCGTCGGCCGTCAGAGCATCGGGTGAGGCGGGGTCGGTCCCCGTGAGCCCGTCGACGAGCGTCTGCGCGAGCTGCTCGTCGAGCGTCGCGTCCGCCGCGGGCGGCTCCGCGACGTCCTCGGCGAGGAGGCTCGCCAGCTGGCTGCGGAACGAGCGCAGGTCCGGGTCGAACCACGCGTCGGTGAGCGTCGCGTGCGCCGTGACGTCGGCGCCCGCCTGCGCGAGGCGGTCGTCGATCGCGGTGCGCTCGTCCTCCTCGACGGCGCCGAGGACGACGACGGCCACCCGGCGGTCCTGCAGCGTCCCGCCGAGCAGGCGCTCGCCGGCGGCGTCGATGTAGGTGCGGGCGTCGTCGAGGCCGCCGTTCGCGTCCTCGAGCTGCGCCCGTAGCTCGTCCTTCTCGGTGCGCAGCTGCTCCACCTGGCCGGTGAGCGTGTCGCCGATGGTCTCCTTCAGGGGACCGGCGCCGAGCGCGATGCCGACGGCGAGCGCGAGGAAGACCGAGATCAGGGAGACGAGGTGGTAACGGAAGTCGATCACGAGGTGGTCTCTCCGGTGACGTGGTGGGTGGTCACGAGCCGCCTCCGAAGAGGCCGGACACCCACGAGGTGAGGTCGTCGAGGCGCGCGCCGGTCAGGCCGAAGAACGTCTGCCCCGCGGCGGTCGACGCGAGCGCGACGCCGAGTGCGAGCAAGCCGGCCAAGACGAGCAGGACGAGCTGGAGGTTGGAGATCCGCTGGCGGTACAGCCGCGAGACGCCCTTGGCGTCGACCAGCTTGCTGCCGACGCGGAGCCGGGTGAGGAACGTGCTGGCCATGCCCGAGCGGCCCTTGTCGAGGAACTCGACGAGCGTCGCGTGCGTGCCGACCGCGACGATCAGCTCCGCGCCCTTGTCGTCCGCGAGCAGCATGGCGACGTCCTCGCTGGTGCCGGTCGCCGGGAAGACGACGTGCGGCACGCCGAGCTGCTCCACGCGGGACAGGCCGGGGGCGCGGCCGTCGCGGTAGGCGTGCACGACGATCTCGGCGCCGCAGGTCAGCGCCCGGTCCGAGACCGAGTCCATGTCGCCGACGATCATGTCCGGGCGCCAGCCGGCGTCGAGGATCGCGTCCGCCCCGCCGTCGACGCCGATGAGGACGGGCCGGTACTCGCGGATGTAGGGCCGCAGCGTGACGAGGTCTTCCTTGTAGTGGTACCCCCGGACGACGATGAGCACCTGGCGGCCGTCGATGACGGTGTCGATGTCCGGCACACCGACGCCGTCGAGCAGGAGGTCGCGCTCGCGCCGCAGGTAGTCCATCGTGTTCGCGGCGAACGACTCGAGCTGCACCGAGAGCCCCGCACGCGCCTCTTCCATCGCGAGCGCGACGGAGGCCTCGGTCTGCTCGACGCCCTCGGCGACGAGCGTGTCGCCGTCGTAGACCGCGCCGTCGAGCACCCGCACGGTGTGCCCCTCGGTGAGCGACATGACATCCGGACCGAGGTCGTCGACGAGGGGGATCCCCGCGCCGACGAGGATCTCCGGACCGAGGTTCGGGTAGCGCCCCGAGGTGGACAGCGCCGCGTTGAGCACCGCGGACGGCTGGCACGCGACGAGCGCCTCCGCGGAGACCCGGTCGAGGTCCTCGTGGTCGATGACGGCGATCTCGCCGGGGCGCAGCCGCTTCGTCAGGGACTTGGTCCGGCGGTCGACACGGGCGGGACCGCCCACGCCGGGTTCAGGCGCGGACGGTCGACGGCGACGCAGAGTGGATCTCATCGTGGGTCATCGTCCCACGCCGGACAGCTCGAGCAGCTCTGCGGCGTGCGTGCGCGCCGCGTCCGACTCCTCCTGCCCCGAGAGCATGCGGGCGAGCTCGCGTACGCGCTCGTCGCCCGTGACCGACCTCACGTCCGACGCCGTCACGACGTCGACGCCCGCCTGGGTCGACTTGCTCACGACGAGGTGATGGTCGGCGAACGCCGCGACCTGGGCGAGGTGGGTGACGACGACCACCTGCGCGTCCCGCGCGAGCGCGGCGAGCCGCCGGCCGACCTCGACAGCCGCGCGCCCGCCGACGCCCGCGTCGACCTCGTCGAACACGAACGTCCCGGGCCGGTCCTCCCCCGCACCCTGCGCGAGCGAGACCTCCAGCGCGAGCATCACGCGCGAGAGCTCACCGCCCGAGGCGCCCTTGCCGAGCGGCCGCGCGGGGGCTCCCGCGTGCGGCACCAGCAGCATCTCGACCTCGTCGGCCCCCCACGCGCCGGGCTCGGCCGCGGGCCGGACCTCGACCTCGAGCCGCGCGCCGCCCATCGCCAGACCGGCGAGCTCGGCGGTCACGGCCGCAGCCAGTCGCTCCGCCGCCTGCGACCGCGTCGCGCTCAGCGTCGCGGCCGCCGCCGTGACGGTCTCGTCGAGGCCGCGCAGCTGCTCGCGCAGCTCGGCGATCCGCTGGTCCCCGCCCTCGAGGTCCAGCAGCCGCAGCCCGGCGGTCCGCGCCCACTCGAGCACCTCCGCGACGTCCGAGCCGTAGGCCCGCGTCAGCGTGGCGAGCTCGGCCCGCCGCTGGTTGACGACCTCGAGCCGACGCGGGTCCGCCTGCAGGTCCTCGGTGTACGCGGCGAGCTCGGTCGCGACGTCCGCCAGGAGGTAGCCGGCCTCACCGACGCGGCCGGCGAGGCCCGCGAGTGCCGCGTCGTGCGCCGCGACGTGCTCGAGCGCGCGCCGCGCCTGGTCGACCAGCTCGACCGCGCTCACCGCGCCGCTCGCCGAGTCCGGGTCGCCGACCAGCGCGCCGTGCGCCTCGACGGCGGCGAGCCGCAGGTCCTCGGTGTGCGCGAGGCGCTGCTCCTCGGCCAGCAGGTCGACGTCCTCGCCGGGCTGCGGGTCGACGCGCTCCACCTCGGCCAGCCCGAGGCGCAGCAGCTCCGACTCGCGGGCACGGTCCTGCGCCCGCTCGACCAGCTCGTCGAGCTGGGCGCGGACGCGCGTGCGCGTCGTCCACGCGTCGCGGTAGGCCGCGAGGGTCGCCGCGTGCTCGGGTCCGGCGAACTCGTCGAGCGCGGCGCGCTGGTGCGCCGCGGAGCGCAGCCTCGCCTGGTCCGCCTGCCCGTGCACGGTGACCAGGGACTCGGCCAGCTCGGCCAGGACCGCCTGCGGCACCGACCGACCGCCGACGAACGCGCGCGAGCGACCCGAGCCGGCGTCCCCGCCGGCGCTGACCGTCCGCACCAGCAGCAGGCTCCCGTCGTCGTCGACCGCGCCGCCGGCGTCCGAGGCGCGCTCGAGGGCGGCGTGCCCCGGCGCGAGCACCACGCGGCCCTCAACCGACGCGCCCGGCGCGCCGGTGCGCACCGTCGCCGGGTCGGCCTTGCCGCCCAGCAGGAGCGACAACGCGGTCAGCACCATGGTCTTGCCCGCCCCGGTCTCCCCGGTCAGGACCGTCAGCCCCGCACCGAGCGCGACCTGCGCGGACCCGATGACGCCCAGGTCCGCGATGCGGATCTCCTCGATCACCTGGGCGCCTCCGTCCCTGGTCCGCCGTGGTCGGGTCCGTCCGCTCGGTCGACCTCGCTCGTGGCGCCGTCGGCCGGACGGCTCGAGCCCCCGTGCTGGCGTCCGCGCCAGCCCTCGACGGGCAGACCGAACTTGTTCACCAGCCGCGTCGTGAAGGGCGCGGGAGTCAGCCGGGCGAGGCGGACGGGCACGTCGCTGCGGGTCACCTCCAGCCGCGAGCCCTGCGGCACCTCCTGACGACGGCGCCCGTCGCACGTGAGCAGGCCGGCCGCGGGCGACCGGTCGAGCACCTCCAGCGCGAGCCTGCTGCGCGGGCCGACGACGAGCGGGCGCGCGAACAGCGCGTGCGCGGAGACGGGGACCAGGATCATGCCGTCGACGTCGGGCCAGACCACGGGGCCTCCGGCCGAGAACGCGTGCGCGGTCGAGCCCGTCGCGGTCGCGGCCACGACGCCGTCGCAGCCGAAGCTCGACAGGGGGTGCCCGTCCACCTCGACCGCGACCTCCAGGATGCGGGACCGCTCGCCCTTCTCCAGGGCGGCCTCGTTGAGCGCCCAGTCCCGCGTCACCGACCCGTCGGGATGCAGCACGCGCACCTCCAGCGTCCCGCGCTCCTCGACCGTGTAGTCGCCCTCCGTCAGCCGGCGCACCGCCTCGCCGACGTCGTCGCGCTCGCTCTCGGCGAGGAACCCGACGTGCCCGAGGTTGACCCCGAGCAGCGGGACCCCGGTCTCGCGGGTGAGCTCCGCGGCGCGCAGGATCGTGCCGTCACCGCCCAGGACCACCGCCACCTCGAAGTCCGGCAGGTCGACCGCGGTCGCGTCCTCGGTCGCCAGCACGGGCTCGAACCCGGCGTCGACGAGGCCCTGGACCGCCTCGGCGGTCGCGGCGACCGCCTCGGCCCGGCCTCCGTGCGTCACGACGAGCGCGCGGCGCGTCACAGCGGACCACCCTCGGTCGCGCCCGACACGACCGCCACGATGGCGTCCCGCGGCACCTGCGGGTCCTCGGCGGCGCGCAGCCAGAGGAAGTACTCGAGGTTGCCGCTCGGGCCCGGCAACGGGCTCGGCACGATCCCCTGCACACCCAGCCCGTCGGCGGCGGCCTGCGCGGCGACGGCCACGACGGCCTCGGCCCGCAGCGCGGGCTCGCGCACCACCCCGCCGGATCCCAGCCGCTCGCGCCCGACCTCGAACTGGGGCTTGACCATGAGCAGCAGGTCGGCCCCGGGCGCCGCGACCGCCACGAGCGCCGGCAGCACGAGCCCGAGCGAGATGAAGGAGAGGTCCGCCACGACGAGCGTCGGTGCGGGCTCGACGTCCCCGGCCCGCAGCTCGCGCACGTTGACGCCCTCGCGGACGTCGACGCGCTCGTCGTGCCGGAGCCTGTCGATGATCTGGCCGTGCCCGACGTCGACCGCGCACACGCTCAGGGCACCGCGGCGCAGCAGGACGTCGGTGAACCCGCCGGTGCTCGCGCCCGCATCGAGGCACGACCGTCCGGACACGTCGAGCGTGGGGAGCGCGTCGAGGGCGCCGGCGAGCTTGTGCCCGGCACGGGACGCGTACCCCGGGTCGTCGCCGTCCGTGGCCACCGTGACGCTCGTGGCCTCCTCGACCTGCGTCGCGGCGCGGCTGACCGGATGGCCGTCGACCGTCACCCGGCCAGAGGCGAGAAGGTCACCCGCGTGCCCGCGGGACCGCGCGAGCCCCCGGCGGACGAGCTCGGCGTCGAGACGCGCCGCCACGTCAGCCCTGCGCCTCGGCGAGACGGTCCTGGAGCGCTCCGTGCACCGCGTCGAAGGCCGCGACGTGCTCGACCAGGGGTGCGGCGTCGAGGTCCGCGAGCGACCGCAGCGCCTCGTCCACCGCCGCGTCGCCGGTCGAGCCCCCGCCGTCGGCGACGGCGCCGCCGTCCGGCCACGCCTGCTCGTCGTCGCTCACCACGCCTCCCGTCGCCAGGTCGATCGATCACGCCGCCGTCCGCGCCGCGCGGGCCCACGCTACCTGCCGTCGCCCACGTGGGCGCGGAGCCTCCACAGGCCGCCGCCCGGCGGGGTCACCCCGCGGTGACGCCCGCGGCCAGCTCGGGCACGCTCGACGCGTCGAGGGTCACGCCCTCGTCGACGGCCGCCCAGGCCGCCGCGCACGCCGCGCGGACCTCGTCCAGCTCGTGGTCCGGCCCGCCGTCGCCGCCGCGCCCGAGCTCCAGCACGCCGTCGACCACGCGGGCCGATGCGCTCCCGCAGCGCCACCAGCCGTCGCCCGCGCGCTCCGGCGCCGCGTGCGGCACGAGCAGCGCCCGCAGGTCCGCACCGACGTAGTGCGGACGCTCGCCCGGTGCCGCCAGCACGTCGTCGCGGGCCGAGCTGACGCCCGTGAGCACGTGCAGGCCGTCGAACCCACCCGACCGCGCCCCCGCGAGGTCCGTGTCCAGCCGGTCGCCCACCACGAGCGCGGAGCGCGCACCCGCGCGCTCGACCGCCATGCGGTACATCGTGGGCGACGGCTTGCCCGCGCTGTCCGGCGTGACACCGGTCGCCGCGCGGACCGCGCCGACGAGGGAGCCGTTGCCCGGGGCGAACCCGCGGGCGGTCGGCAGGCTGAGGTCGAGATTCGAGGCCACGTGCCACGCCCCGCGCTCGATCGCGTACGCCGCCTCGGCCAGCTCGGTCCACCCCACCTCGGGCGCGAAGCCCTGGGCGACCGCGGCAGGCTCGTCGTCGGCGCTGTCCACCACGACGTACCCCGCCTCGCGCACCGCCGTCCGCAGCCCCGCCCCGCCGACGACGAGCACGCGCTCGCCGGCCTTGAGCCGGCTCCGCAGCAGCTGGGCCGCCGCCTGCGCCGCCGTCATGACCTCGTCGGGCGACGTCGGGATGGCGAGCCCCGTCAGCTGGTCCGCCACCTGCTCGGGCTCGCGCGACGCGTTGTTCGTGACGAACACGAGTCGCATGCCTCGGTCGCGTGCCGCGACGAGACCGTCCGACGCGTGGTCGATCGGCTCGTGCCCACGGTAGGCGACGCCGTCGAGGTCGACGAGGGCGAGGTCGTACCGCTCCACGAGCGGGACGTCGCACGCGACGAGGCCGGCACCGCTGCGCGCGTCCGTCATCGGTCGTCCTCCTGGTCGGCCGACGGACTGGCGGCCGCCTCCTCGTCCACCGGGAGGTCATCGAGGTCGTCGAGGTCGTCGCTCGTGGGCTCGCCCCCCGCGTCCGCGCCGTCGAGCTCGTCGAGCTCCTCCTCAACGTCGAAGACCACGACGTCGTCCTCGTCGTCCACCTCACCCGATGCCTCAGCGAGCTGCTCCGCGGAGTAGCCCGCGAGCTCGGCCGCGGCGTCGGCCGGGCGACCCGCGGCCTCGAGCGCGGCGGACCGAGCCTGCGCGACCCGGACCCCGATCACGCCCGTCAGTTTCCGGAGCGACGGCGCGGCGAGCGCCGCGACAGCCGCCTCGGGCTCACCGAGGTCCAGGCGCGCGCCGCTCACGACGATCGCCAGCTCGACGGTGGCCTCGGCCGCCAGCGTCTGCGCCTCCGGCGACTGCGCCAGTGCGATCGCACGCTCCGGCCGGCCGAGCCCACGCTCGCAGTCGGCCATCACCGCCAGGTGCTCGGAGGACCCGTTGAGCCGACGCACCGTGCGCAGCTCGCGCAGCGCCTCGGCGTAGCGACCGGTCCGGTACGCCGCGAGCCCGGCGGCCTCGCGCACGACGTCCACGCGCCCGCCCCGCCGCACCGCGGCCTGAGCGTGCTCGTAGGCGAGCTCGGGGTCGGTGTCGATCAGCCGCCCGACCATGACGAGGTGCCGCCCGACCTGGCCCGCGTTCTCCTTGGAGAGCGTGCGCAGCGGTGCCCGGGCGGCGCGGTCGAGGTCGCTGAAGGACACGTCCTCCGGGATCTCTGGCCCGGCGACGCGCTGGTCCTGCGGCGGCCGGCTCGCCCGGCGCTCGTCGGCCTGACGGCTCGACGCCTGCCGGTCGTCCGTGCGGCGCCGGTCCCCGGATCCGCCGCGATCGCCCCAGGCCGCGCCGCGCCCGCGGTCCGAGCGGTCGTCGAAGCCGCGCCCCGTCCCGCTCGGACGGTCGCCCCAGGTGGACCTGTCCGACGAGGGACGCGTGCCCGACGACGGACGCGTACCGGACGGTCGCGGGCCGGAGCCTCGATCGTGCGACGACGGCCGCGACGTGGCCGGCCGGCCGGAGTCCGGACGGTCGTAGCGCGACCCGCTCGAGCTCGTCCGGCGTCCGTCGGACCAGCCCCCGCCGACCGGTCGCTCAGAACCCTGCGGACGCCGGTCACCGCCCCGACCCGGAGCGGACCCGCCACCGTCGCGACCACGCTCGTCACGAGCACGGTCATCACGAGCGCGGTCGTCACGGGCACGGTCGTCACGGCTTCGGGCGTCACGACCGCGAGCCTCGCGGGGCCGGTCCGCACCGCCATCCCGGTCACCGCGCCACGGCGCGGGACGGTCGTCCTGACGGCTCGAGTCCCAGCCCGGGCGTCCTCCGCCGCGCGCCGACGGCGGACGCCCGCCGCCACGCGCGTCGTCGCCGCGCGTGCCACGCTGACCCGCACCCGCACCCGCACGGTCGCGGTCGCGGTCCGAACCCGCCGGACGCCCGCCGTCACGACCGCCCGCGGAACCGTACGCGGAGCGACGGTCGCCCCACGCGCCCGTGCGAGGAGCGCGGCCCGCATCCCCCGCGCGATCGGGCGCGCCTGATCGACCCGCACGTGCACCGCCGTCGCCACGCGGCGCGCCATAGCCACGGGACTCGGAGTCACCGCGGGAGGCGTTCCCGCCGCGCGAGGCGCCGTACCCGCGCGACGAGGTGTCGCCACGAGAAGCGCCGTACCCACCCGAGGACGACCCGCCACGCGACGAGCCATACCCACCCGAGGACGACCCGCCACGCGACGAGCCATAGCCACCACCCGACGAGGTACCGCCGCGCGAAGAGTCATAGCCACCCGACGAGCGTCCGGAACCGCCGCTACCGCTACTACGGCCGTTACCCGAGGGTCGGCTGCCGCCGGTGGGACGGCCGGAGGACGAGGGACGACCCGTACCGGAGGACGCGCGTCCCGAGCTCGACGACCAGCTCGAGCCAGCAGCCCGCCCCCCGCGCGCACCGGGAGCGTCGCCACGAGCAGACCGGTCGTCCCTGCCCGCACCAGCCCCGCCCTGCCAGCTCTGGCGGCCGGCACCCGCGCCACGCGACCCGGACCCACCCGAGCCCGATCCGGAACGAGCCGAGCCGGATCCGCGGGACCCGCCACCCTGCGAACGGCCTCGGCCGTCGTCGTCACTCTTCATCTGTATATCTCCTCGCGTTCGGCCCTCATGGTCTCATCACCCGCCACCGCGCCCAACCGCGCGCACCGCCGCACCGCGGAGCGACCCGCGCGAACCGCGCATGCTGCTCGACCGCTCGGACGACGCACGTGGCGGCCTTCCTCACGCGCAGCGCGGTCGTACGCCAGGCGCCCCAGGGGCAACTCTCCACGCGCCATGGTCCGCACTAGCAGCCCCACGAGCAGCCCTCTTCAGCAGCCCTCGACCCGCCGTGGTCCTCGCGAACGCGGCTGCACCCGCCGCCGTCCCCGCAAGCAGCGCTCCACCCGCCGCGGCCCCGCGAACAGCGCTGCAGGTGCCACGGTGTTCCCGCATACCGCGAGAAGTGCCTCGGCGCGCGCAGGGACCCAACTGACGAGTCGTCACTGGCCGCGCATCGGCTGCCGCGTCACGTCGTTCGGAGTGAAGCGGCAAGCGCCGGCTCCGCTTACGCGGGAACGCGATCGTGCACCGAGCGTCGCACGGTCAGGCGCCGACGGCGCCGAGCCCGTCGGCAATGACCCGGCGTGGCATTCCCGGGAAACAGAAGAAGCCACCCCGTGTGGGGTGGCTTCTTCTGAATGGTGTCCGGCGGCGTCCTACTCTCCCACACCCTGGCGAGTGCAGTACCATCGGCGCTGAAGGGCTTAGCTTCCGGGTTCGGAATGGGACCGGGCGTTTCCCCTTCGCTATGACCGCCGTAACTTTGTCGAGTTGTCGAACGGGTTGCCGTTCGTTTCTCGGGAACCGCACAGTGGACGCGTAGCGATAAATGATTGTGGTGAAGTTGTCGGCTGATTAGTACCGGTCAGCTGCGGCAGTCTTGAGTCCTGCCTTCCACATCCGGCCTATCGACCCAGTGTTCTCGCTGGGAGCCTCTCGCCCCGAAGGGCGTGGA